>QCCB01000034.1 GCA_003278955.1 Prochlorococcus sp. AG-347-K10 | reverse complement strand
TCATTAAAAAAAATTAACCCATCTGGATTTTTAGAAATTGTGCTTGGATTTTTCTTGTTGTTCTTCTGCATAAGAATAAATCAAATAAATTTAAGTTTAAGTTTTCTGACCCTATCCTTGATTACATTAAGCTGCTCGATTTGTATTTTATATAGCTTATGGTTTTTTATATCTACTACTACTATTTGGTTTGTTAAGACTTGGAACGCAATAGAAGTATTAAGATCATTTCTTTATATTGGAAGATTTCCTCTAAATTCATTTTCATTTTCTTTAAGAATATTTTTTAGTGTTTTCATTCCTATTGCTTTTATAACTTCAATACCTTCTGAAGTTTTCCTAGGACTTTCTCAATTGTGGAAAATATTGCTTGAAGTTATTGTTGCAACAGTATTTCTTATAACTTCAAGAAAGTTCTGGTTATTTGCATTAAGATTCTATTCATCAGCATCTAGCTAACTATTATTTACTAAACTCCCTGCAAAATTCCCAAATTTGTTGTTTGCTTTTCAGATTGGAAAGCCTAGATAATTTCTTAAAATGAGGTTTAGATTTTTCAACAGATAAAAGCCTACAGTTGTATTCAATTTTATGATTTCTAGATATGATTCCTAATTTGAGTGCAACATTACAAAGGATAATTATTAAAGCAAGAAAAAAAACTATCCCGAAAAATTGTGAATATGATTTTGAATAATTTTCATTTTCAGTTTTTAATTCAAACTTCATTACTTAACTATATGCTGAGGGCATTTAATTGCAGCAATAGCAACAGCTGTAACTTTAAAATTTTCTGAATTCTCAATAACCTTTTTAACCTCTAATGGTCCAAATTTATTACTTGCATCACTGTAGGAAAGAAGTAAAGATTTATAGTTATCATGACCTAGATTTCTATATTCACAGAAATTATCCCCAACATAATTTAAAAGTGTTAGTAAAGTTAATTCAATCATTAAAGCTTTTTACTAGCAAAGTTCTTACGAATGATACTGTGCAGTACATTTTTAACAAGTAAAATTATCCAAAAACATTTGAAATCATAAAATAGTATTTTTGCTCATAAACTTAAAAAATACAAATTTTTTTAGAATTTTAACTTTACATGTAAGAAAATCATTAAAACACTATCTGTAGTGTATTAAGTTCATCATGATTGCACTACCGATAGGGGGTTGCATTTTTAAAGAAATTGGTTTAAAAATAAGGTTCCCCATCACCCGGCCCCACCTATGTGAGGCCTTTTTTTTGTTTTTAAATAAGGTTTAAAATATTATTAAACAAAACGAGTAATTCATTAACCCTTTGATACCGGATAATGATAATAATTAATTTATTTTTTAATTAATAATCCTGCTTTAGAATTTTTTTTCAAAATGTACTGCTATCCTCAAATAATTTTATAAAAAACTTTTTATGGATTTAATCAATAAGCTAGTGCCAACCAAAATACAAACTGTTATAAAAGTTTTCTTAATAATTATATTCCCATTTAATTTTGACAGGTGAGCTCCTAAAAATCCTCCTGTAAAGGAACCAATTATTAAAACTATCAACAAATTAAGTGGAACCGATCCTATTCTTGCCAAAAATACTGCTCCGACATAATTCCAAAAAATCCCAACAGTAAAAAATGTCATACTTATGGCTCGAAGAAAATCCATTTCAAAAGTTTTTATTAATAGTATTGTTACAAGCAATCCAGTTCCTGAAGAAATAGAACCGTTTAATATACCTATAAGAAAAATAAAAATTAAAAATCTAATTTTATTAACAAAATTAAGCTTTTTATTACCAGACGATAAACCTAAATCTGGTTTAAGGGATGAGTAAAAAGCTAATAATATGGATATTATTCCTAAAATTAAGTACAAATACTTTTCTGATATATATTCAACTATAGAAGCCCCCAAAATTACTCCTGGTAATCCAAAAATTAAAATTTGCCAAGCAATACTTATATCATTACCTAAAGATTTGTAATTTCTTAAGGAACCCCCTATTCCTAGTGCTACTGTTGCTAATTTATGACTAGCCAAAGCCTGATAATAAGGAACTCCAGATAGAATCAATGCTGGTAATTGTAATAATCCTGCTCCTCCTCCAGAAATCGCTGAAAACGTATTAGAAAAAAACGATATCAAAAAGATATAAATACTTTTAAAGGAAGAATGATCAAAATTTCCTAATAATATTGTTAATAAATAAAGCATTAACTATAAATTGCCCCTTGCATTAATTAGTGAAAAATATTCTTTTCATAAGAAACATTTGCTTTAAGAAGTCTTATCTTATCTTTTTCAATCATACTTTTAAAAAAACTGTTATTATCAGAAAAATTATCAAGAATTTTATGCATAGACAAGATGCAATTTACCTTGATCAGTTTTGTCCCAAGATAAGTAATAAAAATTGGAGAGAGTCACTTAATAAACTTACTGATTA
>QCCB01000033.1 GCA_003278955.1 Prochlorococcus sp. AG-347-K10 | reverse complement strand
GAGCAACGATAATATTTGTCAAAAGAGCAAGTGATTCTTTAAAGTTACTTGGTGGAACTAAGACATGGTAATGTACATCATCATAACCAGTTGAAGCGTTACTTAATCCGCCTAGTGATTCAATTTTATGGTCAAACTCACCTGGCATTATTTTGTTAGATCCTTTAAAAATCATATGCTCTAGAAAATGAGCAGTGCCGTTTTTATCAACATCCTCAAATGAAGAACCTGCTTTGCACCAAATATCAATGCTTATAAGCGGCAATTCTTTATTATCCACAAACACACATCTAGTTTTGCTTGAATGGGTGTAGTAGTTAACATCTCCTACGTTCATTTCGGATCTCTCTTTAAACTCTATTTTGGTACTTTTTAGCCTTGTTGTCTGAATCTTTAACTAAAACAAAATTAACTGACCCTCTTATTTTGGAGTTATTGCAAAATATTAGAGAGCATAGATCCATGCTTGAGGATCTTAAGAATATAAAAATTGATCCAAAACTAACTAACATAATATCTAAAGAAATAGGCAGAGAACTCTATATTGAAAATGAATTTCATAAAGCAAAAGGATTTAGAAAGTTGCATATTGAAGTGGCAGAATTTTCAAAAAATCTTAGAATTTTACACTGCGTTTTTTTTCCAGATCCAAAATTTGATATCCCAATTTTTGGGATGGATTTGGTAAAAATAAATGATATTGTTTCTGCTGCCATTGTTGATTTATCGCCGGCATCACAAAACCAAGGTATTAAATACGAAAAATTACTTTCTGAAGTTGATAAAAGTTCTTTTACCTCTTTGAGAGAGATTCCTAAATGGGGGGAGATTTTTTCTAATAATGTATTTTTTGCTTCCTTAAAAAATAAATCTGAAACAAATGGTTTTTGTAGAATTGTAGATCAATACCTCACTATTTTGATCAAATTAACTAAGAAAGCCAAACCTGAATTTAATGAGGAAATTATCCAAGAGAGAATAGATTTTCAAAAAAATTATTGTGTTCAACAAATGAAAAATGAAAAAACTAGTATGGTGCTTCTAAAATATTTTGATGAAAAATGGGTTAATAATTATATAAAAACAGTACTCTTCGATTTTAAATGAAATTAAAAATATTAAAAAATTTATTTATTTATTTTTTATTATTTACACCAATATCTCTTGGGGTTATTTCATGTTCTGGAAATAATAAATCTAGTTCAAAAATTAAAGAGGAAATAACTTCAGATTCCATACCTCCTGTTACAGCTGTTGCCGCACTAGGTCAACTTTCTCCTTCGGGAGAGATAAGGCAACTGGCAGCTCCAATAAGTCAGTTTGGGGCTTCTCCTCGTATTGTCGAAATTTTAGTAAATGAAGGAGATTTCGTAAAAAAAGGTGATATCCTAGCAATCTTTGAAAATGGAGAAAAATTAATTGCTGATCTTGAAAGAAATAAAAATCTAATTAATACTATTAACGAAGAAATTAACCTAAAGAAAGATCAAATTCAAAGGTATGAGTTAGCTTTGAGCAAAGATGTATATTCCTTTGTAGAGTTTTCGCAGAGAAAAGATGAATTATTAAAATTACAAAAAAATAAAATAAACCTTATGGGAGATCAAAAAAATATCAAGATAGATCTATTTAATTCAAAACTAAGGAGTCCAATTGATGGTTTTATTCTTGGAATAAATACGAGAGTTGGAGAGAGACCTCAAAATGAAGGGATTTTGGATATTGGTTCTAGTCAAAAAATGGAAGCTTTGATAGAGGTTTATGAATCTGATATCGATAGAGTCTTTATCTCTCAGAATGTCGAATTGAGAAGTGAGAATGGAGGTTTCCAAAAAATTCTTAAAGGAAAGGTGATTAGGATTAGTCCTCAGGTAAAACAAAGAAAAGTTTTATCGACTGATCCAACAGGGGATGCTGATTCAAGAATTATCGAAGTACTAGTAAAACTTGATCAAGATTCAATAGATATCGTTCAAAACTATGCAGGAATGAAAGTGATTGCAAAATTTATTCCCTAATGAGTTTTTCTTTTTTAAAATTTAGAAAAATACCATTAGCTTGGTTGTTATTAACTAGGCAACCATTAAGGCTAGTAGTTGCAATAGCTGGGATCAGTTTTGCAGGGATTTTGATGTTTATGCAATTAGGTTTTAGAGATGGTTTATTTGATACGAGTGTAACTATTCATAAACTTCTGGATGCCGATCTTGTTTTGATAAGTCCTAGATCAAAAAGTTCTATAAGCATGAGTGGATTTCCAAAAAGAAGGTTAATCCAAACTCTTGCAGTAGAAGATGTTGAAAAAACGGCTCCCGTTAATCTAAATTATTTACTTTGGAGAAATCCCGAAAATCTTAAAACTAGATCAATACTTGCATTAGGTTTTAATCCCTCCGATTCTCTTCTTTTAGATGAGGGATTCTCAAATAAAGCTTATAAATTGAGAAATCCATCAAGAGTTCTTTTTGATAGATTATCAAGACCTGAATTTGGACCGATTGAAAAGTGGTTCTTATCTGAAAAAAAAGTTGAGACTGAGGTTGCTGGGAAAAGAGTAATTGTTGAGGGTCTTGTGGAGTTGGGACCATCTTTTGGAGCAGATGGTAATTTGATAACTAGTCGAGAAACCTTCTTAAGACTTTTTCCTGCTAATCCTCCTGGCAGTATAGAAATTGGTTTGGT
>QCCB01000032.1 GCA_003278955.1 Prochlorococcus sp. AG-347-K10 | reverse complement strand
ATTTTTGTATCAATAGTGACATTCATAATGTCCGCCGAAAGGTTTATATGTGATTAGTTCAATAAAAATTAATGGATATTTGTTTGATAACTATCGATAACAACTTAAATAAATCCCTTCAACCAAAAACTGCAATTGGAATGTTATGGCTTCAAACACACTTTGAGAATGATCAGTGGGAAGCGTTGTCAAATAGTACAGTAATAATTTCTGAAGAAAATTCCCAACTATTAATTGAAGACGCCAAGAATGCAGGTCTTAATGTTGAATGTTTTTCTGATATTTCAATGTTGGATGTTTTCCCAAAAAACAATTAAAATAGGAATGTTCAATCTTTAATCATGAAGAAAATTGAAGCAATCATACGTCCATTTAAGCTAGAGGATGTAAAAATTGCATTAGTAAATTCCGGTATTGTTGGAATGACAGTTAGTGAAGTTAGAGGTTTTGGAAGGCAAAAAGGACAAGTTGAAAGATATAGAGGTTCCGAATTTACTGTTGAATTCCTTCAAAAACTGAAAGTAGAAGTTGTCGTTGAAGATGAAAAGGTTAATTCAGTCATAGATGCGATTGCTGAAGCAGCAAAAACTGGAGAGATAGGTGACGGAAAAATATTCATCACATCAATTGATTCAGTTGTAAGAATTAGAACTGGCGACAAAGACGAAGAAGCTCTTTAATTCAAAGAGTTTCTTTCACTAAATTTTGTATATATTCACTATTAATGCTTTTATTTGATTGACTTCCTAAGGTCATCCAAGCTAGATATTCATGATTCCCAGCAGGACCTACAAGCGGAGAAGCTATCAAATTCTTTATATTCCATTGGAAATTCTTAGCAACATAGATAACAGACTCTATAGCCTCAGTATGGAATTTAGGATTGCGAACAACTCCTCCTTTACTGACTTTATCTTTACCTACCTCAAATTGGGGTTTAATTAAAAATATCCCCTCAATACAATCACCTTCTAATAAATTACCAATAGATTTAAAAACTAACTTTAATGAAATAAAAGATAGATCAGCAACAACAAAATTTGGTAATTCATTACTTCTAGATAAAAGATCATTAGGTTTTAAATTTCGAATATTAGTTCGTTCAAAAAGTATAACTTTTGGGTTATTTCTAATCTTCCATGCAGTTTGTCCATAACCAACATCTATCCCATAAACTAACTTTGCGCCTTGTTGCAATAAGCAATCAGTAAATCCCCCAGTAGAGATTCCTGCGTCAATACATATTTTGTCTTTTACTTTAATTTCAAGTTTTTTAAATGCCTCCAATAATTTTTCGCCGCCCCTTGATACAAACATAGGTTCGGAATCAATAAAAAATTTAGATCCCATTAATACTTGTTGTCCTGGTTTATCCAATACTTTTCCATTGATATCTCTAACCTTGCCTGCAAGAATTAAACCTTGGGCCTTTTGACGAGTTTCACATAAACCTTTATTAAGAAGATAAAGGTCTAATCTACTTTTTTTAATCATCTATTAATCAATAAAAAAAGACTGAATAATGAACTTCTACAAGATTAAGATCCAAATTCTTTAATACCTTCCAATTTTAAATAAGAACTAAAAAATTACCCATTATTAACCAAAGAAATAAATGCAAACATTTTTATATTTAAGCTATCTTTATTAGCTAGAAAACTGTTACATAAGAAAATAATAAACAGACAAATATGTTCAATGGCAAGTACATCTTGAAGGTATAGAGCAATAATTCGATTTTGGTTATAAAGTTTAAATTGATAATTAATAAAAATTGTGATCGAGCGTTACACATTACCCGAAATGGGGGGAATCTGGACTGAAAGCGCAAAATTCCAGAGTTGGCTTAAAGTTGAAATAGCTGCATGTGAAGCAAATTTTTCCCTCGGAAAAATTCCTGAGAATGCCATCAACGAGATACGTTCAAATGCAAAGTTTGATGAATCTAGAATTACAGAAATTGAGAAGGAAGTTAAACATGATGTCATAGCATTTCTTACAAGCGTTAATGAATTTGTAGGAGATTCTGGAAGATATATACATGTTGGCATGACTAGTAGTGATGTACTTGATACTGGGTTATCTCTTCAGTTAAAAGATTCTTGCGAATTGTTATTAGAAGAAATTGAGAACCTAGAAAATGAAGTCAGATCATTAGCAAGGAAGCATAAAAATACATTAATGATTGGAAGATCTCATGCAATTCATGGGGAGCCAATTTCCTTCGGTTTTAAACTTGCTGGATGGTTAGCAGAAATAATAAGGAACAAAAAAAGATTGTTTAATCTGAGAGAATCTGTAGCAATTGGACAAATAAGTGGTGCAATGGGAACTTACGCTAATACGAATCCCAAAGTAGAACAAATAACTTGTGATTTACTTGGCTTAAAACCAGATACAGCAAGTACGCAGGTTATATCGAGAGACAGACATGCAGAATATGTGCAAACCATTGCACTAGTTGGAGCGTCTTTAGATAGATTTGCAACTGAAATAAGAAATTTACAAAGAACTGATGTTTTAGAAGTTGAGGAGGGCTTTACAAAAGGGCAAAAAGGAAGTTCTGCCATGCCTCATAAAAGAAATCCTATTCGAAGTGAAAGAGTGAGTGGTTTAGCAAGAATTTTGAGGAGTTACGTCTTAACAGCACTGGAAAATGTTCCACTATGGCACGAAAGAGATATAAGCCATAGTTCAAATGAACGTATTATGTTACCTGACGTATCAATTTGTTTGCATTTTATGCTCAGGGAAATGAAAGATATAGTGAGCAATTTGGAAGTTTATCCAAAAAATATGCTCAAAAATTTAAATATATATGGTGGTGTAATCTTTAGCCAGAAAGTTTTACTTTTGCTTGTAGAGAAAGGCATGTCTAGAGAAAATGCTTACAGCTTAGTACAAAAAAATGCGCATCAGGCTTGGAATACTCAGAATGGGAATTTCAAACAAAATATTGAGAGAGATAATGAAATAATGGATTTTATTAATCAAAGTGACTTAGAAGAATGTTTTAATCCTTCAATTCATCTCAATAATTTAAGTGTAATATGGGAGAAGTTAGATATCTAGGATTACTGAAAACCTTATCTAAGTTAAACCAGTGTTTTCAGAGGTATAATGACAAAAAACTTTAGAATTGAGAAAGATAGTATGGGAACAATAGAGGTTCCCATTAAAGCTTTGTGGGGTGCTCAAACACAAAGATCGATAATAAATTT
>QCCB01000031.1 GCA_003278955.1 Prochlorococcus sp. AG-347-K10 | reverse complement strand
TGATGGAGTATCTGGTGCTAGGCCAGGTAAAAGAAGGAACTCAGATTTTCAAGGAATAACAAGTAAAAGTGTTAAAAAAGTAGGAAAATGGGTATCTAAAAAAGTGGATTTATTTTTTGATGAAGAAAATGATGATTGGAATGATGAGAATTTTTATGATGATCAAAGCGATATTAAGACATTTTCCAGAGAATCAAATTCTTATGAATCTACTACAAAGTATTCAAAAAAACCTTTAGAAGCAATATCTTTAAGGCAACCAAAAAATTTACAGACAACTGAACAAAAAAAATTACCCTATGTGAAAGAGAGTAAGGATGAAGATTGGCCAGATGAAATGGATTTCAAAGTTGAAAGATGGCAAAGAGCTTCAGAAAATGAGAATAATACTTCGAGAGATCAATCAATCCAACAAGTTCAATCAAAATCAAGAAATCTTCCCAGATCAAGAAGAAGAAGAGTATAGTTTGGTAAATTCTTTAATTCCTGAATAACCCAGTAAAGTTTCTAAATTTGGATTGAAAACCTCCCTTATAATTGTTAAGGGTTTTTTGTCTCGAAAAAATCTGTAATTTCTTGACCAGAATGGACCTTTAAAGCAAAATTGATCTTCTAACCATTTTGCATTGACAAGTGAAATACGATCAACTTCTCTAAATAATTCTGATCTGTCTTGCGTCAAATTCTTCCAAATTGGCTCTTCTTTGGCTTTTAAATTTTCATTCACTTGATTTGCATTCCACCAACTTTCTGCCCATGCTAGGTTTTTATTATTGCTTTTGATCCATACCTGTCTTCTAATTAAAGGTCCATTTAACTGATTCAATTCTTTAGGGCCTTCTTTAGTGGATAGAGGATCTAATTGCATTGAAATTAATTTAATTTTCGTCTCTTGATTAGTTAAAAGCTGAAGATGTCTAGTTGGACTTCCATCCCCAAGCAGCATTAATTTCCATGGGCCAGATATTTTTGGTAGTGAATTCTTCACTAAAAAATTAGAGGCTTTTTCTTCCCATAAAATTTTTGGAGAGTTAAAAAGTTTATTATTCAGTGCTCTGACGGAGTGCTTTTAAGATGATAACTTTTTTTTAGCAAAAATATTTGCCTTATCTTTTTTTATCTCTTTTATTTTTAGCCAAACAAGTAAAGCAGTTAAATCAGCTTTGCTAACCCCAGGAATTTTTGAAGCATCACCAAAATTTTTTGGCTTTATCTTATTCAAATTTTCTCTAGCTTCTAAAGATAATGTATCTATCTTTTCATAATTTATTTCTAGAGGCAGAGATTTACAGCTTTGACGATTTATTTGTTCAATGTTGTTTTTTTGTCTTTTAAGATAACCTTCGTATTTAATATCTATTTCAACACCTTCTTGTATTGAAGAAGCTATATTTTTTTCAGTCAAATTATATTTAATTAAATCTGAATAATGAAAGTTTGGTCTTTTTAAGAGTTCTTTCAAAGTTATTGAGCCTTTGATTTTCGATCCCGTGGCTAATTCTAGTTTTTTTGATATTTCATCCGTGTTTTTTAATCGAGTGTTTTGTAATCTTAATTTCTCTTCTTCAAGGAGTTTCATTTTTTCCTTATAGACCGACCATCTTTTCTCATCAATTAACCCTATTTCATAACCTAATGGGGTTAATCGCCTATCTGCATTATCTCCTCTAAGGGTCAACCTATATTCACTCCTGCTAGTGAGAACTCTGTATGGTTCTTTGAGATCTTTGGTAATTAAATCATTAATCATTGTTCCTATATAACTGCTTTCTCTGGTGAAGATTATTGAGTCTTTTTTGTTTAGTTTTCTTGTAGCATTGACTCCTGCAACTAACCCTTGTGCTGCTGCTTCTTCATAACCAGTAGTCCCATTAATTTGTCCGGCGCTAAATAAATATTCAATTTCTTTCGTTTCGAGTGATGTTTGGAGCTGTGTTGCAGGTATGTAGTCATACTCTACAGCATATGCTGGACGCAACATTTTACATTCACTTAATCCAGGTAAGGTTCTTAAAAGTTCTAATTGAATATTTTCGGGTAAACCTGTAGAAAATCCTTGCACATATATTTCAGGAGTATTAATTCCTTCTGGTTCTAAGAAAATTTGATGTGATTCTTTATCAGCAAATTTAACGATTTTATCTTCAATAGAAGGACAATATCTTGGCCCCTTACTATCAATAAAACCGCCGTAAATGGGAGTTAAATGTAAATTGTCTCGAATTAGTTGATGTGTTTCGGTAGTTGTTCTTGTGATGTGACAACTAACTTGGGGCATATTATTTTTTATATCTGGGTCAAAAGAAAAATATTTATCTGCTGCAGTACTTGGTTGTATATCTAATTCATCAAAAATGATACTTCTTTTATCAACTCTTGCTGGAGTTCCTGTTTTTAAACGTTCTGTTTTGATACCAATTTCGTGTAAATTTTGAGTAAGTCCTTTTGCTGCTTGTTCGCCCGACCTACCAGCTGACATTGATTTATTTCCTATCCATATTCTTCCTTCTAAGAACGTGCCAGCTGTGATGATTACTGATCTAGCTGAGTAATAACTACCAAAGAAAGTCCTTACACCCTTAATTCTTTTTTTTAAGATTTTTTTTGAGTTCAATCCAATTTCTTCAGTTTTTGCAATATCTAGTTCAGTAATCATTGCTTCTTTTAAAGATAAATTATCTGTATTTAGTAGTATTTCAATCATCTTTTTTGAGTATTCTCTTTTATCTGTTTGAGCTCTTAATGCCCATACAGCTGGGCCTCTACTTGCATTTAATATTCTTTTTTGTATAGCTGTTTCGTCAGCTAATTTACCAATAATTCCACCTAATGCATCAACTTCATGTACCAACTGACTTTTTGCCGGCCCGCCAACTGCAGGGTTGCAAGGTTGCCAGGCAATCCTATCTAAATTGATTGTAAATAAGGCTGTAGAAAATCCTAATTTTGCTGTTGTTATAGCTGCTTCGCATCCTGCATGTCCTCCTCCAATAACGATGACGTCAAAAGATTCATTTGTTGAGTGATTATCATGCATTGTAGGAACGATTTAATTAGCTAAATTCCTAAATCTCGTAAATTGAGGTTCAAATAATAATTTAACAGTTCCTACGGGTCCATTTCTATGTTTAGTGACAATGATTTCTGTAATTCCTCTATCTTCAGTCTCAGGATTATAGTATTCATCTCTATAAATCATTAATACTAAATCTGCGTCTTGTTCAATAGATCCTGATTCTCTTAGATCACTTAACATTGGTCTTTTATTTGTTCTAGACTCAACCCCTCTACTAAGCTGAGATAAAGCTACTACTGGTACTTTTAATTCTCTGGCCATGCTTTTAAGACCTCTTGTTATTCGTGAAAGTTCTTGCACTCTATTATCAGGGGTTGATCCTTCCATCAACTGCAGGTAATCAATCACAATTAATCCAAGTTCTTTTTTTTGTTCAGCTATTAATCTTCTGCACAGAGATCTCATCTCTAGAACACTTAAGTTAGGCTTGTCATCTATAAATATTGGTAATTGACCTAATGAATTGATACCTTCTCCGAGTAATGGCCATTCATCTTGCTGTAATCTTCCTGTTCTTAGCCTTCCACTTTCGATTCCCACTTCCATAGAGAGTAGTCTATATGTCAACTGTTCTTTACTCATTTCAAGGCTAAATACACATACAGGTAAATCTTGAGATTGTGCAACATTTTTAGCCAGATTAAGAACTATTGAAGTTTTTCCCATTGAAGGTCTTCCAGCAACAATTATTAAATCACTTCTTTGAAAACCTTGAGTCATTGCATCAAGATCATAGAAATTTACAGGAATTCCAGCTACTGAAGTACCTAATGATCTTGACTCTATTTCATTGAAAGTACTTGTAAGGATTTCAGCGGCTTGAGTTAGACCTTTTGAAGGTTTTTCTTGACTGATTTCAAATATTTTTTGCTCTGCTTTATCTAGAACTTCATCAGTATCTTGAGTTTGATCAAAACCTAGTTGAACCACTTCATTTCCAGATCTAATAAGTTGCCTTCTCATGAATTTGTCGTTAATTAAATTAGCAACTTGTTCAATAGAAGCTGTAGAGGAAACATTTTCAACTAGCTCTACAAGTTTGCTATTCCCTCCAATTTTTTCTAGTGATCCATTATCTGCTAACCAAGCACTCATTGATGTTAAATCAGTTGGTTTTCCCTGGGTATGCAACATTAATGCTGTTCTATAAATCTCTTTATGGGCATTTATATAAAAAGCTTCAGGTTTAATTAAATCTGCAATTCTTCCGATCGCGTCTGGATCAAGAAGTATGCCACCAAGAACAGCTTCCTCTGCTTGAACGTTTTGAGGAGGAACTAATCCAGCATTTTCACTATTAAAATCCTTTTTAAAATTTTTATTTTGCCCATTATTTGGAAAGGGTACGGAAACCATATCTTTAATTGCTTAGATATATACTCTGGCTACTTTTCAAAATAATGCAACAAATTGATTAACTTGTTACTTCAATATTTACTTCTGCATTTACTTCTGGATGTAATTTTATTTTTGCAGTAAAGGAACCTAAATTATGAATATCAGGAACAGTAATGTTTCTTCTATCAATTTCTTTTTTAGTAGCCGCTTCTATCGCTTCGGCAACATCACCATTGGTAACTGTTCCAAAAAGGACACCATCTTCTCCAACCTGTTTTTTGATAGTGAACCTACCTATTGTAGATAATGCAGTTTGAAAATCTAAAGCTTCTTGCTTTAATTTATCAGCAGCGATTTTTTCTTTTTCTTTCTTCCTTTCAATTTGTTTAAGGACAGCTGGTGTTACATTCATTGCCTTGCCATAAGGTAATAGAAAATTTCTTGCGTATCCAGGTGCTACTTCAACTAGATCTCCTTCTTTACCCAGTGATGCGACTGATTCAGTTAATGCGACTTGTACTCTTTTAGCCATAAAAATATTAA
>QCCB01000030.1 GCA_003278955.1 Prochlorococcus sp. AG-347-K10 | reverse complement strand
TTTTCATAGATTTGAAACTTAACTCCATATTTTGTTGTGCAAAAATCTTTTATTTCTGAAAGAGAGTCGGGTTCTTGTTTTCCGAAATCATTACAAGGGAATGCAAGTATTCTTAGGCCTTTACTTGAATATAAATCATGTAGCTTTTGAAGATCCTTATACTGAGCAGTATTTCCACAATAACTAGCTACATTAACAACTAAAATTACTTCCCCTGAATATTCACCTAGTTTTATGGAGGATCCGTCTGCGGAAAGAACAGTAGTATTTTGTACGTCAACTTGCATGTCTAAAAAAAATCACCCTTTGAAGATAGCATTGTATAGACTTTATTGTGTTTAATTTATATGGTGGTTTTGGTTATTTCTTTTATAAGTTTTAATTTTTCATTTATTTAACCCTTTATAATTAATATTATTAATCAGTTTAAATTTGGACCCTTTAGACCCACTTACTGAAATTATTAATTCCGGTCAAGGTTTTTCACCTTCAATTGCTTTAGAAAGAATTATTTGGGCAATGATTGGAGTCTTTCTTTTAGGAGCAATTTTAAGATCAATAACTAATAGCATGCGAAGTCAAAATTGGTTTAGTAGAAATTTTTTATTTAGTTATTCTAAAGATAAAAAAATTACAGATGATACATCTACACAACCTTCTGGTGATGACGAATAATTTTTATATATATGAAAGAATCAATTTTTTCTAAAAAGAGAATTTTATTGCTTGGTAGTGGCGAGCTTGGAAAAGAATTAGTAATTGAATCCAAAAGATTAGGATTAGAAGTTATTGCAATTGATCGATATGAAAAAGCACCTGCAATGCAAGTTGCTGATTATTCAAGAGTAATTGATATGGGTGATAAAAATATTTTAAAAAATGTTATAAAAGAACTTAAGCCTGACTATGTTGTTCCAGAAATAGAGGCACTTTCAATTGAAGCCTTAAAAGAACTAGAGGATGAAGGATTTAATATTGTTCCCAACGCCAGAACTGTAGAAATCACAATGAATAGAGATAAAATTAGAGACTTAGCTTCTAGAGATTTAAAAATTAAAACTGCAAAGTTTGATTATATTTTTGAATTTGATCATTTAGAAAAAAAAGCAGATGAAATTGGATTCCCACTTTTACTTAAGCCTTTAATGAGCTCTTCAGGAAAGGGACAGAGTTTGGTTGAAACAAAAAATGATTTACAAAATGCTTGGAAACAGGCACAAGCAAATTCAAGAGGAAGGGTTAAAGGTGTAATTATTGAAGAATTTATTAATTTTGATTTTGAGTTTACTCTTCTAACTGTAAGAAAAGGAAATGGTGAAAATATTTTTTGTTTACCAATTGGACATCTTCAATCTAATGGAGACTATCAATGTAGTTGGCAACCTATAGAGATCAAGGAGTCCTTAATTATTGAAGCGAAGAGAATGACAAGTAGAATATTAAATAACCTTAATGGAGCTGGATTATACGGAGTAGAGTTTTTTATAAAAGGAAGTGAGGTTATATTTTCAGAATTATCTCCAAGACCACACGATACTGGTATGGTTACATTAGTTAGTCAAAATATTAATGAATTTGAATTACATTTAAGGGCTTTTTTAAATTTACCAATACCTCATATAGATTTAATAGAACCCTCGGCAACAAGAGTTATACTCTCTAATCATGAGTATCTAAATCCTATTTATGAGGGTCTTAATGAAGCATTAGAATTTAAAAAGACTAAAGTACTCATATTTGGCAAACCAGTTTCCAGAAAAGGCAGAAGAATGGGTGTTGTTCTTTCATCAAATTCTGACATTAATTTGGCTAGAAAAAATGCAGATGAAGCTGCTAGTAAAATAAAAGTCAGTACTATATAAATATTAAATAAAAATAACGAAAAAAATACTTATTTCCTTTGTTTTTGTTCTATGCCTCTCTGGGTATTATTTGAGTAGACTCTCTATTTTTCAATGATAGAAAATTATAAAGGTTGGGATATAACTTTAAATTGGGATAATAAAGATTATCTCGAGAGGGATACTACTAAAAGTTATTTTTTTAATCAAAAGGAAAAATGGATTGGTGTACACTTAAATGGGAAAAAAATCTATGGTTCTTCCCTAAAAGAAATTAGGCATATTATTGATTATCCAAGTTTGCATGCAAAGTAGATTAAAGTGTCTTTTTAATTATCCTCATTATTTTCATTATCTTCAATTAGTTCATTAGCAAGTTTTCTTAAGTCTCCCTTAATCGAGACCCATGTAAAGGCGATTATAAAAATTGAAGCAGATATTGCAACAGTGATTTTTTCGACAGGGGACATTCCAAGTGCAATAGCAAACATTTCAAATCAAATACTAATTTTTCATTCTATTGAATTTTTTTAAATAGTTAGAATTAAATTTTTTTTTGCAATGATATTTAATTATTCAAAATATAATAAATAAAATTTAAATTACCTATTTTATTTATTGTTTCTGATTTCAAATATATTCAGTAAGATTAATTTATGGAAAAAAAAAAGTGCCCCCAATGTAAAAATTTAATTTTAAAAACTTCCCCAACATGTTTATATTGTGGCAGACCTAATAAATTTATAACTAAGGAATACGTAAATAAAAAGTGGGATAAAAATAATAATAAAAATGTATTTGATTATATTTTTATTAATAAGTATCTTGTATTTATTTTATTTTTTATATTTATAATTGTTATTATCATATTTAGTTAAATAACATCAATTAATCAATCTATTATTGCATCTAATACTTCTTTAGTATTTGTTGATAGTTTATTTTTTTTAATCTGCTTTATTGTTTCTACCATATTACTTTTGTAAGGTTCTGCATAATAATTGTACCTACTAAATACTTTCACAAAACGGGAAATTACGATTGGATTTAATTTATCAAAGTCAATTATCATTTTTGCAATATATTTATAACCAGAACCATCAATTGCATGAAAAGTACTATTTCTTGTTACGAAAGTATTTAATATAGCTCTTAAAGTGTTTGGTGATTTTGAATCAAAATACTTATTTTCAAATAATTTTTCAATGCTGTTTATTTTTTCATCAATTTCTATAGATGCATTGAATGAGAACCAACTATCCAAAACGACACTATTATTTTTCCATTTATTGAAGAATATATTTGAAATAATTTTTCTTTCAGGACAATTAATCCTAGTGAAACAATTCAATGCAGCTTTTGCTAGCGTCATCGAATTACTATCGACATAATTAATTATTTTGCATTTAATTTCCTCATCATTACTGTGCAAGAGTAGTTTCCAAATAGTTTCGATTAGTTTTCTTTCATTTTTACCTTCTGGCCACACTTTATCTAGATTTTTCTCTATTTCTTCGAGCTTAAAATATAATTCTCTTTTTAATTTGGTACCGAATAAATGATTTAATTCGTCAATAGTTTTATATATCTGTAGAGGATCTATATTTTCCATTTCCGATTCAATTTCACCAAATGTCGGAATACTTAGTAATTCTGATAAAAGAGATAAATTAATATCTTTATTTTTTATAAATGATATTAAGGTTCTTATTAATTTATTTTCAATTTTATGATCTGGTTTTTCATCTAATCTGCATAAAATAATTTTTTTATAAAATACTTTTACAGTATTAGATAGTGTAAAAAAATCTTTTTCATATTTTAAGATTAAAAATTTTTCATCCAGGGTAGTGTCTGATTCCCACTCAACAGGTGAAGAGAATTCGCGAAGATAAGTTACTAAGGGAATTTGGAGGTGAGATCTTATATTCCTAAAAATAAATTCTTGTTTTTTTGTTTTTAAAACAACCGTTTTTTCTATCATTTTATTCTCACTGCAAAATATAGCCAGATTTATAGGAATTATTAGAGGTAAATCATTATATGGGTTCTTCTTTATTTGATTACATTGAGAGGCTTCAATTGTGAGTTTTTCGCCTTTTTGATCCCAGATTCTCTTAAAATTAATTTTTGGGGTCCCATTTTGCTTGTACCAGATTTTAAACTTTTCAGGATCGATTTCCTTGTTATGTTCTAAAATTTTATCGACAAATTGGTCTATTGTTGCTGCTTTTCCATCATATGTTGAGATGAAATTACTAAATCCTTTATAGAAATTTTCATCTTTTACAAGCTTATTAAGCATTCTAATTATTTCTGCTCCTTTCTCGTAAATCGTGGTCGTATAGAAATTGTCTATTTCTTGATATTTTTCAGGCATTACAGGATGTGATGTTGGACCAGAATCCTCTCTAAATTGATTTCTTCTAAGAAATTTCGCATCATCAAGTCTCTTGATTTCACGATTATGAACGTCTGCAGTGAATTGTTGATCTCTGAATACTGTTAAACCCTCTTTTAGAGATAGTTGAAACCAATCCCTACAAGTCACTCTATTCCCAGTCCAATTATGGAAGTATTCATGAGCGATCACGCCCTCTATTCTTTCTAATTCTTCATCAGTTGATGTTTCAGAATTAGCGAGTATTAGTTTTGAGTTGAAAATATTGAGACTTTTATTTTCCATTGCTCCCATATTAAAGTGTCTGACTGCAACAATATTGAACAATGACAAATCGTATTCAAGGTTATATTTATCCTCGTCCCACTTCATAGATTTCTGTAAGGAACTTATTGCATGTTGAACATATTTTTCATCGCCATACTCAACATAAATATTTATTTTTACTTTTTTATTCGATTTTGTTATGTAATTGTCTTTTACACAATTAAGTTTCCCTGCTACCAATGCAAATAGATATGAGGGTTTCGGATATGGGTCTTCCCAAATTATTTCATGTCGATTATTTGCAAGATTATTTTCTTTTACGACATTACCATTTGAGAGTAAGACAGGATAATCATTCTTGTCTGCTTCAATTCTCACGGTGTATTTGCTTAGAATATCAGGCCTATCAGAATGAAAACTTATTCTTCTAAATCCCTCTGCCTCACATTGAGTAGTTATAATTCCATTGCTCTCATACATACCTAAAAGGGATATATTTTCCTTCGGTTTAATTATTCCTTCTATTTTTAATAAAAAATTTTCTTTGTTTATATTTTCTATTTTTAAGTTATTTTTTTGCTGTTTGTAGTATTCCTTTCCCAGTAGTGAGTCATCTATAAATATTTTTTTTATTAATATATCCGTACCATCTAGGATAAGATTTTTGGTATTCTTATTTTTTTTTACCAATTTTAATTTCGTCGTAACATTAACAGTATTTTTCTTTATTACGAAGTCCAAAAAAATTTCTGGAATTTCATAATCAAAAACTTTGTAATCTTCAAGTTTTACATATCTTGAAATACCTTTTTGGTTTTTTGGTTTGTTCATCTTTATAAAGAAGTTCAGAAGTTAAATAATCTAGAATACTTATTCTGAAATTATAAGTTAGGATTTTTTTTCTTCTGATTGACAAAAATGTGCTTTAATTTCTCCAGAAGGAAGTAGTTCGAATAAAGAAGGATTATTAATATCAGGAGATCCGTCTTTATTGAATTGGTACCTCCAATCCCACTTCTTATCTGTAAAGGAAATATAATCTTTTCTTAGAGAGTATGGAAGCATAATTTTTTTTTTGTTCCAATTAATATTTATAAATGCTCCTGGCTTTAACTCAGATATATTTTCTACTATGGA
>QCCB01000029.1 GCA_003278955.1 Prochlorococcus sp. AG-347-K10 | reverse complement strand
GAATCCTGTATTTATAAAAGCTTTATAATATTTGATTGCTTCTGGAATATTTCCCTCTGCATGAAACTTAAAAGCATTATGAATTATTTGCTCTTTAAAGAAATTGTTTTTTAAATTTTTTTTCCCCTTTTGAGATTTTTTGTGATCTCCAAAACCTGCCATAAGAGTTTTAAAAAATTATATATGTTTTGTTAGTTTAAAATATATTCAGTAAGTATATCGCTTGTCATTACTTACGAATTCTCTACAATTAATTCATATAATTACAACGCAAAATATAAAGAAAGGAAGTAATTGGTTTGTCACCGGTTTGGCACGAGAATTACTCTTTTGAAGAAGTCAATGATACCATCGACTTTGAAGCATTAAAAATGGCTAGAACTATTGAGTGAGAGTAGTTTTTAGGGATTAATTTTTTCCTGTAATCCCCTTTATAATAGGGGATATTGGGTAATCGTAATGAGCGAGATTATTAAATTAAGTCGAACTACTGTTGAGAAATATTTTAGTTGTCCAAGATGTTGTGTACTTGATAAAAAATATCAAATAAAACCACCATCATTACCATTTACTTTAAACATAGCAATAGACAATTTATGTAAAAATGAATTTGATTACTACAGAAAGATTCAGGAGCCGCATCCTTTATTTATTGAACATAGTATTGATGCTGTTCCTTTCAAACACAAAGATTTAGAACGTTGGAGGAATAATTTTCAAGGGATAAGATATAAGTCAATCGAACATAATTATGATTTTGGTGGAGCTGTGGATGATATTTGGCAGAAAAAAAATGGTGACCTTATCATTATTGATGTAAAAGCAACATCGAGAAATAATTTTGATTGGGCTGAGACTTTCAATAAATATGAATATGCAAAAGCCTATAAGAGACAATTAGAAATGTATCAATGGTTATTTAAAAAAAACGGTTTTCAAGTAGCTAAAGAAGCATATTTACTGTATTTTAATGGAAAGAAAAATGAAGAGTTATTCAATAACCAATTAAATTTTGATGTACATCTGATTAAATTGGATTGTTCTACTTCATGGGTAGAAAATAAGATAATTGATACTGTCAATTTATTACGCTCAGACGTTTTCCCCAAACCTTCGTTAACTTGTGAATACTGTAATTATTTAAAAAAGCGTTGGCGGTTATCAATCAATTAATATTAATAGCAATGACTCAGTATTAATGAGAGAAATTTGTTTGATATTTCTGGAAAAATAATAAATAGAAGATAATCTTAAATTAAGTTATAAATTTTTACTTTTGATAAAATTAAAAAACTCTGAAAGAAAGATAACTAATCATCTTCAACAAGATGTAGTAAAAATATCTGGCAAAACAATTTTTATTAACCCTTTTTTGTATTGGCGGAGGTTTGACGAAAATACCAATAGATGGCTTCGAGAACCTGGTCAAATGTCAGAGGATCAGATTCAACCCAATAGGAATCGTTTTTATCCAGAATTAGAGTGGGCTGATTTAAGTAATGAGCAAAAACTTATTAAAGATGCGACTGTTGAGATGTTTTTAAAAACTCTTGAATTGATAAGTACATTTCACCCTTATCTTAATTCTGGACAGCTTTTAGAAGTTGAAAGAAAAATGGCGATTATAAAAAAGATACCTTTTGAAAAGTGGGTTACAAAATCTTTTGCCAAAAAAGCGAGATTACTAGAAAATGAAAAAAGAAAATTTCAAAGAGAACGGTTTTTGAGTAGCTGGAGAGAATGGTTTAGTCTTGAAAATACTCAGCAAGCTATTATGCCATTAATCGTTACGATAATTGTTTCATCATTCATTGGCTGGTCTTTAGGAATATCCAAAAATAGTTGTAATCCTTATTTTGAACAAAATATAGATCAAATAAATTAATTTTTCATGATATTTTTCGAGTATCCAGCTTAATATTATTTTGAAAAAATAAATTTTTTATTTAAAATTATATTACTTGGATTAATCAATCTTGAAAGTATAACTTTTATGGTAGAACAATCGTCTTCAAATAAATTTGAAAATGATGATCTTAATCATCATAATGAAGATATTGATTATAAAAATTTAATCATGAGACTTCAGGATATTAGTAAAACTATTGTTTTATTGAAAAAAATGATATTTAAAGAAATTTAATATTTTTGATAAAAAATAGTTCTCACAAAAAATTTTATTCATTAAAAAGACAACCATTAGTCTTATTGATTTTTTCTTCTGTAGCTTTTTTATTGATTTTATTAAGGTTAATTTTTTTACAACTCTTAAATTATGAATCTTTTAAAAAAATGTCTGATGAGAACAGAATTAGACTTATTTCTTCTCAACCAATACGCGGAAGAATACTCGATAAAAATGGTTATGTTTTAGCAGATAGCAGAGTTAAATATTCTCTGATATTAAAGCCTCAATCTGTAAAAGAAACTTATTGGGAAAAACATAAATCAAGTATTTCTGATTTGTTAAATCTTGATAGCAATGAAATTCAAAAAGAATACTTTGATGGTAAAAAAAATCAAAAACTTTCAGTAACTATTCTTGATAATTTAAACGTTGATCAATTAATAAAATTTAAGGAAAATGAAGATAAATTGTTTAGTTTTGAAATAGCGACGAAATTAATTAGAAATTATCCTTACAAATCTCTTGCTGCGCATGTAATTGGGTATACTCAGCCAATCACTGAAAAAGAATATAAATTTTTATCAAAGAAAGGTTATAAATTAAATGACTTAATAGGGAGAACTGGAATTGAATATGTTTATGAAGATTTTATAAGAGGTGAATGGGGTGGAGAAATGGTTGAGGTAAATTCTTTAGGCAAATTTCAAAGATCATTGGGAATTAAACCTTCAACGCAAGGTAATGATATTGAGTTAACTATTGATATGAACTTACAATTAGTCGCAGAGAAAGTACTCCTGGGAAAAAAAGCTGGAGCGATAATAGTGATGGATCCAAGAGATGGTGCAATAAGAGCAATGGCAAGTAAACCTACCTTTGATTTGAATTTTTTCTCAAAGGATTTTAAACCTGAGGATGAGTATAATAAGCTTTTTAATTCTTCTGAAAAACCCCTTTTTAATAGAGCATTAAATGCTTATGATCCTGGAAGTGTTTGGAAAATTGTAACCGCTTTGGCTGGTTTAGAAAGTGGAAAATTTCCCATTGATACTATGCTAGAAACAAAACCATGTATTACCTACGGTAGTCAATGTTTTAGAGAGCATAATGATTTAGGCTTCGGGGTAATAGGTTATGAAGATGCTTTAAGAGTTTCAAGTAATACTTTTTTTTATCAAGTCGGATATGGTGTAGGTGTTGATCAAATTTATGACATTTCAAGAAAGTTAGGTTTTAATTCTCTATCTGGAATTGAAATTTCTGAGCAAGAAAATATGGGCTTGGTAGCGAATAGTCAATGGGCTAAGGATGGTAGAGGATGGGGTGAACCAGGAAGAACTCCCTGGGTCCCTGAAGATATTGCGAGTATGTCTATTGGACAATTTGTCGTTCAAGTAACTCCAATTCAAATAGCTAGAGCATACGCAGCTATTGCTAATGGAGGTTTTTTAGTTACCCCTTATTTAACTAAAAAAGATGGACAAAGTCTTTTAGATAAAAAACGTATTCCAATTGACGTTGATCCAAAAAATATTCAATTGATAAAAAGTGGCCTTAGGAAAGTAGTTGAGTCTGGAACGGGGGTATCAATTAATTATGGAGTTACAAATTTACCTCCAGTTTCAGGTAAAACAGGAACTGCTGAAGATGGTGAAGGCGGATCAGATCATGCTTGGTTCGTTTGCTTTACTCCTTCGGAAAATAGTGAGTTGCTTGTAGTTGCCTTTGCACAAAATACTCCGGGGGGAGGCTCAGTACATGCACTCCCTATGGCAAGAGAAATTTTAAAAGTTTGGAATCAAAATAAATGATTTTAATTTATTTTAAAAATTTATGTTTTTAATTTTTTCATTTGTAAAAGTCTTTGAATAATATCTTCAATAGTTTTAGTATCTATCGGTTTACTATATGAGGACAAAAGTTGTCTTCCTAACACTTGACTCCCTAAATGTACTAATTGAATCCGTAATGAGGTAAGTAGTTCTAATCCTATGCCGCCAGAGAATGTTGCGATTGCAATTGGTTGACCATTAAACAAATTCCTGAAATCATCTCCCGAAATAGAGAGCCATGCTATGAAGTTGGAGAGAATGGGAGGGATAGATCCATTATATTCAGGCGCACAAATCACCCACTTTTCAATCTTGAAAAGCTTTTTTTTTAATTCTTTTATTTCATTTGGAATATTTTCTTTGCTGTGAATTCTTGGATTAAATAATGGAATATCTAGAGTGGTTAGATCTAAAATTTCAGAATTTATTTTAAGTTCATTACTTTTTTCAAGAAATTTTTCAGAAAGTTCCAGATTTTTACCACAACTAGCCGTAATGATTATTAGATCTTTTGTGTCAGTCATAAATTAGATAAATAATTTTAATAGTTAGCACCTGTTTTGCGGTGATGAACAGCCGTTAAACTATTGGATTTTAGTACATTACCGTTTAGGACTTCGGCGTAAATTACCCAATGATCTCCACATTCCATTCTTTCTTTTACAGAAGCATCTAACCACGCTAGTGATTCAGGAATGATTATCTGTTCATTTGGAGTTAATGCAATATTTATTCCTTCAAATCTATCTTCTCCAGGTGCAAAGGGCTTTGTGAATCTTTTCAAAGGTTCTTTAAAATCTTTTTCACTAAGAATATTTAATGCGAATGAATCTCCTATTTGCAGAAGAGACTCTACGGATCTATCTTTTGCTACTGCAATACTTAATCCGGGCGGAGAAAAACTTGCTTGACTAACCCAAGATGCAAGCATAGCTCCTTTAATACTATTCTCATCTTTGCCTTTAGAGGCTGTTAGGACACAAAGTGAACCAATTACTCTTCCAAGAGCTTGTAGCTTTGGATCCGTTTTGCTTGTAATCATTCCGGTATCTGATTTTCTGGGTTTTTTCTTTGCTTTTTTTATAATTTTTCTTCCAAAGTGAGTTCCTATTTCTTCTAACTCTTTGATCTTTGGTTTATTTGGACTGAATTTAATTCTTATAGGGTCAAAACTAAACTTAAAACCACCGTCTTTTAATTTTGTTTCAAGTAAATCTATAGCTTCGCCGCTCCATCCAAAACTGCCAAAAATTCCCACTGGCTTATCTCTATTACCTTCTGCTAACAATGTTCCAAGTGCACTAACTATTGGAGTTGGGGCGTGACCACCTAATGTGGGTGAGCCTATTAAATATCCATCAGCATTTTGTATAGATTTTACAAGTACATCATTAGGTGTAAATTCACAATTAATACTTTCAACTTCTACAGAGGTTCTATTTATCCCTTTAGCCAATGCATCCCCTATTGAGGCTGTATTTCCATATGCACTTGCATATATCAGAGCGATCTTAGGATTATTTGTTGAGAGATTCTCACCCCATCTAATATAGTCATTTAAAAAGCTTTTTAAGCTATATTCGATCGCGGGACCATGTAATGGTGCAATAGTTTTAAGGTCATAATCTGCAATTTTTTCGGTTATTGATACTACTTGATTAGACATTGGTGCCATCAAGCAATCATAAAAATGTTTCCTATCAATTTCTGTACTAACTCGATTTGTTTCAGACCAATAATTAGATGCAATATGTGCAGAGAAAATTTTTTCACTAAGAAGTATTTCATGATTACGTTCATAAATTATCAGGCCACCAGGCCAACGTGCTGTTGGAATAGGGATTAACTCTAATGAAATGTTATCTAATTCTAAATTAAGTTCTTTTTTGATTATGTTAATTTCAGGTAACTGAATTTCAATAAAGTTTTCTAAGGTAGGATTTCTTTGATTCCAAAGTTCGCTAATAAGTTTATACCCTGGATTAGAGCAGGTAATAGTTGTGTTTTGAAATTGGGTACTTATATTTTTTATAGTTTCAATAATTTGAGGATTAATATGACCAGAAATGAAGTTGAATTTATCTAATTTAAATTGATCGCGAAACCTGGAAATTACTTTATTAAATGAATTTAAATATTGTTTCTCAGGTGGATGAATAATAAAAAGTTCTTTATGACTTCTAATGAAAAAAGTGTTAAAAGAGGTTCCTTTTTCAAGGTTAAATTCAAGTTCAAATCTTTCTTTATTTTGGTCTAAGAATCTTACACAACAAAAATTTTCGGTAATTTCAAATTCTGATAAGTTTTGATTTTCTGGAAGTAAACCTATATTAATATTTGACATTTAAAGACTTATTTTTTAATAGTGAATAGTGTCCTTTTTGTCCACCAATGGGGTGAAAAAGGTTTTCAACTGACTTTCAACTGCCGACCTAAACATTCTATGTTCTGGAAAATCTTTTAATCCGTTAATTATACCTACACAGATTGCCTATTGGTCATTATTAACATGAAGTGATTAAGTATTAAAAAAGACCCCTATTACTAAAGGTCTTTTAATGTTTTTATTAAATCAAGTTTTTTCTGATTTCTACTTTTTTAATAGAGCTACTTTATAGGTATTAATAAGACAAAAATCTTTTATTAATTACCCCCTTTTTGTGTTTTTCAACTTTGTCGCATTTATTTCATTATTCTGTTTAAATTTTGATATTATTTTTTTTAAATAAATAGCACTTTTTAATTTGATGAAATTAAGGAGAAAAATAGCCTTACTTTTTACTTCCATATCATTATTTTCTTTAGGAGTTGGAGAAAGTATTAATGCAAATGATAATTTCAATATGAGAAATATTGGTAGTGAATATGTGGGAGATTTAGTTGATGGTAAAAGAACTGGCAAAGGTACTCTAACTTTTGCCAATGGAGATAAATATGTCGGAGATTTTCTTGATGGTAAGTTTAATGGCAAAGGTACTTTTATCTGGTCAGATGGAGAAAAATATGAAGGGGATTTTCTTAACGACTTAGCAAATGGCAAAGGGATTGTAGTTAAAGTAAATGGAGATAAATATGTTGGAGAGTATGTTGATGGTAAGTCAAATGGCAAAGGGATTTATATTTGGGCAAATGGAGATAAATATGTCGGAGATTGGGTTGATGGCAACAAAACTGGCAAAGGTACTTTAAATTGGATAGATGG
>QCCB01000028.1 GCA_003278955.1 Prochlorococcus sp. AG-347-K10 | reverse complement strand
AAATTTTAGATGGGAAGATTTTAATTTTTGATCTATTGAAAATGAATATGAAAAAATTACATCTAAAAAGTGATCAGTTAAATAAACGAATAAAAAATCTGTCTCAGTTTGAGAGCTTTTATAAAAGCGATGAATATTGTGAGAAAAGCGATGAAATTAACAGTATTAATGCTCATGACTTTAATAGCTTATACAAAGCAAAACCCAACAAAATCCTTTTAATTGATGTTAGAGAACATGAAGAATTTTCTACATCATCAATAGAGGGATCTATTTCAATTCCTTTAAGTAATTTAAACCAAGAATCTGACTTAAAATTTATTCAAAAAGAAAGTTTAAATAAAGAGGTTTTCACTATATGTAAATCGGGGAAACGTTCTGAAAAAGCTGCAATAATCTTGTCTAGATTCAAAATTCAGTCAAGATCTATTGAAGGCGGAATAGAAAAAGTAAAAAAAATATTGTGCAATTAATGTTTTTAAAATAGTTAGTAATCGACCCCTCTTTTCAAATCAACTCCCACATTTGCATAATGCTTATGGCAAACCATTTCAGAGTAAACATCAGCTAGTTCAAAGTATGAAGGTTCATTTTTACACCTCCCAGTAATTACAACTTCTGTATCTGCTGGTTTTTTTATGAGCGTTTGATGTATTGATTCCACAGGTAGCAATTCTAAATCAACAGTTGGATTCAATTCATCTAAAATTATTGTTTTATACAAGCCAGACAAAATAGCAGCTTTAGCAATTTCCCATGCTCTTTCAGCCTCAACATAATCAATTGGTTGTTGCTGCCCTCTCCATACGATCGCATCTCTGCCCGAACGCAAATGATCTACTAAATGAGGGTAACTCTCTCTCAAAGCTTCTATGGCAGCATCTTCGGTATAACCATTTCCACCTTTTAACCACTGTAATATTAAAACTCTATGACTTTTATCTTGAGATATTCCTTTACCGATAGCTTGAAGAGCCTTACCGAGTGCACTTGTAGATTTACCCTTTCCTTCACCTGTATAAATCTCAATTCCGCCATTAGAACTACTTTGTCTGGTTAGTCCTGATAAATCTCCTATCAAACGTGGTCTCATTTCTGAATGGAGTTGAGATATTCTTACCAAAGAGAGCGGGGCCGCTCTTCCAGTAATAATTATTTCTAATCCATCTGGACGATTTTGAAGAGAATTAACTACTTCATTGATATCAAGCATTCCTAAATCAAGAACTGGATTTAACTCATCGAGTACAACTACAGAATAAAGAGAACTAGCAATTGCTCCTTTAGCAATATTCCAACCTCTTTCAGCCTCACCAACATCAAACTTCGTCACTTGGTCAGCAGTAAAGAATTCAGATCTTCCTGTCCTTACATGGTCAATTAAATGTGGGAATCCTCTTTGTAAAGCCTCTATAGCTGAATCCTCGTCATATGGCCTCTCAGGGCCTTTTAAAAATCTTAGAAGTAAAACTCTTGACTGTCTTTTTTCGCATATTCCTAATCCTATTGTCCTAAGAACTACTCCCAATGCAGCCTGACTTTTCCCCTTACCCTCTCCATCATAAATATGTAATTGACCTTTTGATCTCTCTTGGCTGCCATTTGCTGTGACAATTCCAATTCCTCTATTTCTACTCGTATTTGTCAATTGAACAAAATTAATAGATTTATTCTAAGATATAGATAAGAATATTATTAAAGATTTAATAATAAATTCAACCTATTCATAGGTAATCTGAATTTTAAAGTAATTAGCATGTTCCATCAACTAGAAATTCTCTCTGATGAACAAAGTGAAAAGCTTTATACAATAAGAAGATACATTAAGAATCTTGATAGTGTTTGTATTGCTTATTCCGGAGGAGTTGACAGTACATTAGTAGCATCATTAGCATTTGAGCAATTAGGTAGCAAAGCTATAGCTATAACTGGTGTTTCTCCTGCATTAGCCAATACACTTCGTGAAGAAGCAAGAAGGCAAGCAAAATGGATTGGAGTAAAGCATTTAGAAATTAAAACATCAGAATTAGACCAATCAAGTTATAGTGAAAATCCTAAGGATAGGTGCTTTGCATGCAAAAAAGAACTTCACAAACATACAACCTACCTCTCAAAAAAACTTAATTACAAGATTGTTTTAGATGGAGTCAATCTGGATGATCTTAAAGATTACAGACCTGGTATACTAGCCTCAAAACAAGCAGGAGTTATCTCTCCTCTTGCAAAATTTAAAGTCTCAAAACAAGACATTAGGGATATATCAAGAGCATTGGGTTTTCCTTGGTGGGATAAACCTGCTCAACCTTGCTTATCATCAAGATTTCCTTATGGCCATGAAATAACGTGTGAGAGGCTAAAAATGGTTGAGAAAGCAGAAGAGTATCTTAAAGAATGTGGATTATCGGAGGTTAGAGTTAGATGTCAAGGCTTAACTGCAAGAATAGAAATTCCCAAAAATGAATTAAACCATTTTTTTAACCAATATAATTTTAATGAGTTAGTTCAATATTTTTCTAATTTAGGATTTAATTGCACAAGTTTAGATCTTGAAGGACTAGTAAGCGGAAAATTAAATAGATAAATATTATCAAACAACTGTTCTGATCTGTTTAGGGACTGTTGAAGGTGGATTTCGCTCAATAACACGCAAAGAATGTTCTTTAGCCATTAGAGATTTAATTAAATATTGACTAGCTAGTTCAGGCATCATATTTTTACCACATGTAAAAATATCGACTGCAGAATAATTAGACTCAGGCCAAGTATGTATTGAAATATGAGATTCAGCCAGTAATGCAATTGCCGTAACTCCTTGAGGCTCAAATTTATTACTTATCAAATTGAGAACTGATGCATTTGCCAATTTAGCAGCTCTGTTTAAAGTACAGCGCAAAAAGGATTCGTCATTTAATTTTTCACAATCGCAACTATAAAGTTCCAACAAAAGGTGTTTACTTTGATGGCTTAATTTATGATCATTATGAAACGAACTTAAAATTTGATTTTTTTTGTAGATTTCCATTCAAAAAATTTATATGAATATAAGATTAGCTAAAAAAACAATACCTTTTTAAATTATAAGTGAATCATTTGTGAAGAGCCCAAGAAAGACTGATTAAATTTATCTAAATGCGTCGCACTTATGAAACATTGACTATCTTTACCAACAGAATTTAATAACAAATTTTGCCTAGTTAAATCTAATTCGGCCAAGACATCATCCAATATAAGTATTGGAGGTACATTTAATGTTTTAGTTAATAAATCTAGTTCAGCCATCTTCAAAGCCAAGATAAAAGTCCTTTGCTGTCCTGATGAACCATATTTTCTAACTGAAACATTATTAATAAGAAACTCAACATCATCACGATGAGGGCCAAAATTACATTTACCAGTCAATGCTTCTATTGAACGCTGATTTAACAGTTGTTCTGCTATTTTTTTACTAATAACTTCTTCTTCTTCTTCTTCTTCTTCTGGACTTATATTCTGTATCCCCGAAAGATAATTTATGCTTATTTGCTCTTTAGATTTACTTAAATAATTATGCCAATATTCAACATATGGTTTTATTTTTAATAAAGCTCTTCTTCTTCGCCTAAAAATTCTTGTACTTATTATTGACATTTGTATATCAAAGCTTTCAACGATATCTGTGGATTGGGTTTTTAAAAAACTTTCCGAACGCCAAAAATGACTTCTTTGTTTTAAAAGCCTATTAAATCTACTCATCAGGTCTAAATATACTGGTTCAAGCTGAGATACGACTTTATCAATCCATGTTCTTCGATAACTGGGTTCACTTCTAACAATATCTATATCATTAGAACAGAAACATACACTCCGAATATAATTCTTTATTTCACTCTGTTTTTTCAAGATTGATTCATTGACATAAATTCTTTTAGGGCCTTTTCGGAATAAATTTAACTTTAAGTCGTCTTTAAAATTTATCTGTCCTATAACTACAGCCATATCACTATCGTTCTCTATTAAATCTTTATCGCTTAGTGCTCGATTTGATTTTAATTGACTTAAAAATTCAACCGATTCTAGTAAATTTGACTTACCAATACCATTACAGCCAAGAACAATCGCTCTTTGCTCTTTTAAATCAATTTCAAAACTTTTATGGTTCCGAAAATTTTTAATTTTTAATTTATTTAAAAAAATTTTTTTGTGCATTCATTAATTAAGTTAGCTAAGTTTAAAATATTTAGATTTTCTTTAAAGAAATTGAAAAATTAAAGGGCATGTAGCTCAGTTGGATAGAGCATCAGATTCCGGTTCTGAGAGTCGGGGGTTCGAATCCCTCCATGCTCGTAAAATGATTTTTAAATTTTATACCCCATTACTCTTATTCCATTCGGATCTAGTATGAAACCATTTTCCTCTAAACTCATAAAAGAAGAGACTGGAGCCTGTACTGAAATACTGCATCCAGGCATTTCTCTATTTATTTTCTCAAGAGTTACTTGAATTAATATTGAATAATAAAGTTGCTGATTATTACCTGGCAATGCACTTAAGTTCCACAAGTTAGCATTTAATCCCCTGTCGGAAGTAACCCTTACAAAGCCATATAATTTATTTTTTAATTCACTCTGTATGGTAAAAAAGAAATTACTTTTCTGAATAGCCTCTGAAAGAGGCTTTATGGGAAATGTATCACTACCACAATTCGCTAAAAGTTTGTTAACTTCTTTAGCTAATGGAATTTGAGAAGAGTTAACAAAATAACCTTGTGGAAGAACAAGTTTTTTTTTAGAAAAATATTGCAATTATCAACCTGTATTTCTCATGCCAGCTGCTATACCATTAATAGTTAAAAGTGCCCCTCTCAATAATTCACTTCTACTGTAAGCTCTTCTAGATTCATCTTTATCTAATATATATTCACTTATTGGAGGTTGCCTTGTTTGGTCTCTTAGTCTTCTTAGCAGTGAAACTTGCAAAAACCCCAATGGGATGATTGTCTTATTTCTCAAGCCTACTGATGATTTCAAGTCTCTATCAGATTCGAGGAGCTTTTTTTTACCAGTAATTTCAAGAATTAGAGATTTTGTTAGATTATATTCTTTAGATATTACTTCAAAAATATCATCAAAAGAATCTTTATTTTCTTTACTGCCAAGAGTATCAACATAATATCTAGCAACTTCCAAATCCACCTTAGATAATGTCATTTCTACCTTAGATATAAGCATCCTAAAAAATGGCCATCTTTGATGCAGAACTCTTAATAATTCAATTTGTTGTGGATCTGAATTTAATTCAGATGATAATGCAGTGCCTACTCCAAACCAACTTGGCAAAAGAAATCTACTTTGTGTCCAACCAAATACCCATGGAATAGCTCTTAAACTTGATAAATCTTTTGCGCCTTTTTTTCTTCTAGCAGGCCTACTAGATATCTGCAATTTACTTATTTCTTCTATTGGAGTGACCTCTTGAAAAAAATTTAACAAATCAGGATTCTCATGCACCAATTTTCTGTAATGAGACCTTGATGTTTCTGCCAACCTAGACATTAATTGATTCCATTCTGGAGTAGCGTCAAGTCTGTTATTTACCAAACTATTTTGAATTACCGCTGTAGTTACAGTCTCAAGATTGTACAAAGCCAGTTCGGGAAGACTATATTTAGAAGCTAAAACTTCACCTTGTTCTGTTATTTTTATTCGTCCTTTTAAAGTGCCGCTTGGTTGCGCCAATATTGCCTGATAGGCTGGTCCTCCTCCTCTACCTACAGAACCACCTCTTCCATGAAAAAGTCTTAACAATATATTATTTCTACTTGCAAGATTTTGAAGAGCTATTTGGGCTCTATGTATTTCCCAATTACTAGAAACAAACCCCGAATCTTTATTACTATCAGAATAGCCAAGCATTAATTCTTGCAGAGGTTTAAAAGATTCTCCTACTTTTGGTAATAAAGATCTATAAAAATCTAATTTAAACAACTTTTCCATTACTTCTGGAGCTCTTTTAAGGTCTTCAACAGTTTCAAAAAGAGGAACAACTAATAATTTTGACTTTTGTGAATTTTGATCAAGAAGTCCCATTTCTTTTGCCAGTAAGAGGACTTCAAGCAAATCAGATGCACTATGACTCATTGAAATTACATAAGAATGACAAATGCGACTTCCAAACTCTTGCTGTAATCTCTTAACCATTTTAAAAACTGAAAAAGTTTCTTCAGTAGGTTTTGTCCAATTAACGTCAGATGGAATTAAAGGCCTTTTTGTATTTAATTCGTCTATAAGCCATTTAATTTTGTCTTCCTCAGACATTTGGTCATATTGAACAGATAAATCAAGAAAATTTGTAAGCTCTTGTATGGCATCACTATGCCTTGTACTCTCTTGACGAATATCTAAACTTGCCAAAGAAAAACCAAAAATATGAACCTGAGTAAGTAAGGTGTTTACTGACTCACAAGTTAAATCGGTGCTAATCAAGCTATTTTTAATTAATTCAAGATCATAAGTAAATTCGTTGACTGACTTGTAATATAAGTTTTCAACTTTCTCTAGATTTTTGTGATCAATTTCTCCTTCTAAGTCAAATTTCCACCCATTATCAGCTAATAAATTATTTCTTTCTTGTGTTAATCTTAATTTCTCCAAAATATAACTCAATTTCAATCTGTAAGGTTCTGATCTATATCTTGTAGCCCTAGCTTCATAGATTTCTGGGAATTTAACCCTGTCAGTTTCGAGTGACTCTAATAGAGAAGAACTGACTTGACTCCATTGCATCGAGACACTTAATTGATCTCTAAGATTAGATGTCGCAATAATATATCTTTCCAACATCAACTGTCTTTGATAGCATGCAGTTCTCCAAGTTATCTCTGGAGTGACCGATGGATTGCCATCCCTATCAGAGCCTACCCAAGAACCGAAGTTACAAAAAGATTCAGAGGGCATCTGAACATCTGGATAATTTTCGGTGAGTGCTTCTGCAATCCTACCCCTCAGTTGAGGCATCGCATTAAATAAAACTTGCTGAAAATAATGTAAGGCATAATCTACTTCATCTAAAACTGAAGGTTTAAATTGATGTAATTCATCTGTTCTCCACCAAAGTCTTACTTCCTCTTTTAACTGGATTTTTAGAGAATTTTTTTCTTCTTTTGTTAGAAATTGCTCATTCTGTATTTTTTTTAACAAATTTGCTACTCTTGTTTGCTTATGTCTAATCGTATGTCTTACTATCTCCGTGGGATGTGCAGTAAAAACTAAACGGATATCCATTTCCTGCAATAACTCTTCTAATTTCCCAGGTGGTACGTTTAATTTCCTCAGCCTGTAAAATAATTCTCTAAAAGTTACTGGAGCATTTTGCCTAGCCAATGCTGGAGCAAAAGGGTCAAGATTATCGGGCGATTTTTGAACATCCTTATTGGTAAAACTTTGAATATATCTATCTTCCTCAACTCTTTGTTCCAAAATATTCACAAGTTGAAAATACAATGAAAACGCCCTCGCTGCTGCAATAGATTCTGCTAAATCCATAGAATTTACAATATCAACTATTTCATTTTTAAGAGTTTTTGAACTATCACCATCAATTTGTTTTGAATAACTTAATTCTTTAAGCTGTATTAATCTCTCTGCTTGATCATCTGGGCATTCTTCTCTTAGCACAGATTCCCATAGATCTTCTATTAAAAGACGATTTTTATCAAGTGGATCATTGTTACTTATCAGATCCACGTTATTATTTTTTATCTGTCGAAAAGATTCCATATAATCATTATGTCACAATTGAAAATGTTCAGATCAAATGTTTATTTAAATAATTAAACATTCTCGCCTTCGCTCCTAATCATATCTTCGATAGAAATTTTTATTATCTTCTCAATAGAAAGACCTTTTTCATATTGATTTATCCATTTCATAGATTGATTACCTTCTTCAAGCACTTTATAGATAGGATTCAAAAGATGTTTCATACCAAAATTTTCTGCAGTGGATGACAAATCTGATAATAAATTTTGAATCCACTCTCTACATATAACTTTTTTGCCATCTTGCCAGTGAATTAACTCTGAATTCAAACTATCTTTAGCAGCATTTATTTCATTTTGATCACATATTTCTGATAATGCATCCATAGAAAAAATGCTGGTTTTCAAAGGATCTAAGGAATTTATATTTTCGAAAAGATTTAAAATTCTTAGTTCTATCATGGCCGTTATTCCTAAAAGTAGATTAATATCTTGAACAAAATCACAAATTCTTAATTCCAAACGATCAAGAATAAAAGGTCTTTGAGGGCCATTTGGTCGAATTGAAGACCAAAAATGTCTAATATTTTGCATTTTTTTATTAGACATATTTTCTTTTATCCAATCGATATAAGAATTATGATTGATAAAAAAAGGGATTCTGCTTGGCGTTTTAGGAAACTGGATCCATCTCTGAGAGTGATTATTAGTAATTTTATTATTTAAAAAAGGTGAACTAGCACTTAATGATAGATACAGAGCAGCCTCAGATCTTATAAGTCTTATAGCTGTAAAAAGTTTATCTAAATCATCTATTCCTATGTTTATATGAACACTTGAAGTTGCAATAGATATTCCATAATTATCTTGAATAAATTGATGATAAACATTATCAATATCAGATCTTTGAAATTGTATATCGTGTTTAAAACAAAGAGTGGATGAAGGAATAATTGTTAAATTTTTAGTATTTAGCCACTTTCTTAACTTTTTTCTTGGAATTATTAATTTCTCATATAAAGAACCGTAGTCTTTTTCAGGTGTTGTTATGTATTCCACATTTCTATTATCTGGCTCTTTTACAAAATCAGAAAACTCTTTCTCTATATCAGCTGAAACTCCAATATGAGAATCTAAAGATCCTGTAAAAAGTTCCACCTCAAAACCCTTATAAAGATTATGTTGACTCATTTATTTATCCAAACAGGCTAAGGCTTTTAGTATCCCCTTAGCTTTATTAATTGTCTCTTTATATTCATTTTCAGGAGAAGAATCTGCAACTATTCCAGCTCCTGCTTGCACTGAAACATTATATTTCCCATCTATTGAGGGTTTAACTACCATAGTTCTTATTGTAATTGCTGTATTTAATGCGCCGTTAATATCAATAGATCCGTATACACCCGCATAAGGTCCTCTAGCATCTTTTTCAAAGTGCTTAATCAATTGCATAGCTCTTATTTTTGGGGCGCCAGTTACTGTCCCAGCTGGAAAGGATGCTTTGAGCAAATCCCATACATCAGCATTATTTTTTAAGATTCCCTCAACTTGACTGACTATATGCATAACATGTGAATATTTCTCAATAACCATTAAATCCTTGACCTTGATAGTCCCAATTTCACAAACTCTACCAAGATCATTTCTCCCAAGATCAATTAGCATTACATGCTCAGCTATCTCTTTTGGATCTTTCAATAATTCTTTTTCTAATTCTAAATCTTGTTGATTATCAATACCTCTAGGTCTAGTACCAGCTATTGGTCTTAAGCTTGCAACAATCTGACGGTTTTTATTTTTTTCTGCTTTAACCATTACTTCAGGACTTGAACCTATCAGATACCATGAGCCAAAATCAAAAAATGACATGTATGGAGATGGATTAACCATCCTCAAACTTCTATATAAATTAAAGGGATCATTATTGACTTGAGTTTGGAATCTCTGACTTAAAACTATTTGGAAGATATCTCCCTTTCTTATATATTCTTTTGCGGAGAGAACTGCATCCTCAAAATCTTTTTTCTCCCAATTACTTTCTAGATCTAAATTCAAATTCTCTTTTTCATTCCAATCTAAAAACTCATTTTCTTTTAGAGGAACTCTCATTAAATTTCTAGTTTTCTGAATCTTAGAAATTGAGTTTAGATACAATTCTTCAATTGAGCACTCTTTTGAAGAAGTTGTATCTGCATAAACCACTGCAGTAATACATCTTTTTATTTGATCAAAAACAACTAACTGATCAAAAAACATCCAGGAACCATAAGGGATATTGTTTTCTGGTATTTCATTTATTGGAACGCTTGGTTCTATTCGATTGATTAATTCATAACCCCAAGAGCCATATAACTGTCCAATTGATGGCAAGTTATCAAGCATGGTTGACTTGTATTCGTTTGTCCAACTTCTCAAAATATCAAAAGGATCACCTTTAATTTTTTCGGTTTTGCCATTATTCCAAGTTTTAATAATTTCTTCTCCATAACAAACGGCTTCCCAAAGAGGTTTTGTAGCAACAATACTCCACCTACCCAAATTCTCCCCACCTTCAACAGATTCAAGAAAAACACCATGGGAATCTTTGGAAGATAAT
>QCCB01000027.1 GCA_003278955.1 Prochlorococcus sp. AG-347-K10 | reverse complement strand
GGCTGCACAATTAAAAACTATAATCCCAATTCTTGTAGAACACCCTTCATTTACAAAAGATCTTGGAGAGAAAGCTAGAGAACGTATACTTCAGAGATACACAATTACTAAAAATATAAATTCACTTGAAAAAGTTTATATGAACTTAAAAGATAATTCAAAAACCTAACGAAACTCCTTACTTCTATTACTAGCTGAAACTATTGATTCAATTAATGCTGACCTTACACTCTTTTTTTCTAAAACCCTTAAAGCAGAAATAGTTGTTCCACCTGGAGAGGTAACTAAATTTTTAAGCTCAGAAGTAGTAAGTTTATTTTCCTTTATTAGAAAAATAGTCCCTAGTATCATTTCCATAACAAGTTCCTCTGAAATTATTTTTGGTAATCCCCCGCTTAATCCTCCATCACTTAATGCTTCTATAATTAAAGCAATAATTGCAGGACCTGATGAAGTTAAAGCTAAAAATATATCAAGGTAATCTTCAGTAAATTCATAAATTTTACTAGTATTTTCAAATAATTTTTTTGTTAATTGTTTCTGATCTTCTGTAATATCTTCTCCCCAAGAAATCCCTGTTAAACCTTTTCCAATAGTTATTGGAATATTTGTAACCACTCTTACACATTTATGATTAGGAAACTTTTGAGCAAGCCTATTTATTGAAACTCCGGCAAGAATAGAAACTATTAAATTGTCCTTATTTTTTATATGATGGGCCTCACTTATGTCTTTTAATTGTTGGGGTTTTATCGAAAGAAGTTTATATTGACAATCCCAAATTATTTTTGACTCCTTAGAACCTGATTTATAAACGTTTATATTATGTTTATAATTATTTTTTATTTTTTCTAAACTTTTTTCTGTATTTACAACACAAAAAACATTCTCTGGCTGAATTAATTTGTTATCTAATAGAGGTGTAACTATAGCACTTGCAATATTTCCAAAACCAATTACCGCAATTTTGTCTGTCACAGATTAATCATGAATAAGCACTTAATTTAGAATTACCCCATGCTGGTTCAGGAGTAGTATTTTTGCCCAAACTATATTGTGGTGTTTTTTCTGTAGATACAGAAGAAGGAGAAGCTTCTTCTGGGGAAGAACTAGTTACATTTACACAACTTGGAGCAAAAAGGAAAATACTTTCACCGACTCTCTCTTGATGTCCATCAATTGCATATGTGCCCCCAGCAATAAAATCAACCGCTCTTTGAGCTTGATCAGGATCCATCATAGTTAAATTGAGTATTACAGTTTTTCTTTCTCTTAATGCTTGTATCGCTTGAGGCATCTCATCAAAACTTCTTGGTTCCATTAAGCTTACTTCTGAGGATGAATTTGAGATTCCAGGCATACCAACTACTTTTGATGATCTGTTGTTATTCATAAAATCGAATGGATTGGAATTTGCAAGGGCATTTGCATTCTTTGGATTTTGTTTGAAATTATTAATATCATTTAATTCATCCTCTGAAGCATAATCCAACTCATCAAAATCATCATCGAGATACTCATCCCCTGCAACTACTGCCTTTAATCTAGAAATAAGTGACACCTTTTAAATCCTCTTGAAATTGATTACTAAGGTTTAATAACCTTAAGTAATAAATTCATTTTTTAAATGAATAAACTACCTATACTTAAATAACGTTAGTTGAACTTAACTGCAAGTTTATAGATAAGATTTTTATAAAAAAATAACTAATTAGGATCTTCCTCCAAAAATCAATGATCCTAATCTTAACCAAGTAGATCCAGCGTCAATAGCTTCCTCCCAATCACCAGACATCCCCATTGAACAATCTGGTAGTTGCAGTGAATCAGCGAGAGCACGACATTTTTTGAACAACCCTAAATTTTCTTTAGAGCTAAGTCCTTTAGGATTGATAGTCATCAAACCGGTTAATGAAATATTTTTCAACTCTTGAATTTCCCTCCATTTCATTATTAAAAATTCAGGATTAAAGCCTCCTTTAGTAGGGTCATCACTCAACTTAACCTGCAACATTATTAATGGATTTTTATTCTCTTCACGTGAAATATTAGAAATCTTTTGCAACTTTTCAAATGAATCTACTGAATGAATGTATTTAAAATTTTGAACTATTTTTCTTATTTTATTACTTTGTATTCTTCCAATAAAGTGCCAATTTATTTGTTTATGATCTTTTAAGGTTAATTGTTTTTCAAGCGCCTCTTGAACCTTACTTTCCCCAAAATCGTTCTGACCTATATTTTGAATAGTCTTGATTTCTTGACTTTTAAATCCTTTACTTACAGCAAGAATATTTACATTTGAAGGAATTTTATTTTTTATTTCTAAATAATTTGCAAGCTTCACAATTTATAAGAAAGTTTGCGTAAATAAATTCTCCCATTTAGATAGTTCTTCAGATCCTTTTCTTTTAGCTTTTTGAAGGTTTAATTCCGCCTGATTACGAGCATCTAAGTAAGGTATAACTTCAAAAAAAACTTCTCTCTGTCTAACTTCTACCAAAAAAAACATTTTTTGAGCATATAAAGTCGCATAAATATCTCTCCCATCATTTCCAGGAGAGACTTGGTACAACATACCAAATGTTGGATGGTTTAAATAACGCTCAGAACTCAAACCTAAATATTGTGTTATTTATAATGCACCATACAGTTTTCTAAGAAAAATTGCTATGCAAATAAAACAAATCGATAATGTATTAACAATTACATTGAGTGATTTTGAAGGATAAAGAGTTCTAAATCTGTTGGTTTTAATAATAATATTTTTTTTTGAAAGTAATGATTCTGCTCCATGATCAATTCTCAGAAAAATATTTTGAAATAACCTCTCCACTAAGATTAACAAAACATTAAAAGATTTCTTTAATCCTAAATTTCGAAAATTTATTGATCTAACTGACACTGATTTAATGATATTTTGAAGTTCTTCCTGCACTAGAGGAATAAAACGTAATGCAATTAACAACTGAAACAGCCACTTACTAGTTGGCAATCCAATCTTTCTTAATGGATACATAAACCAACTTAATCCCCATACAATGTCTTCCTGCAATGTGGTTAAAAGCATCAAATTCACACTATGAATAACGGTAAATATCAAAGTAGAGGTTTTTATTCCTAGTTCAAAGGCTTTTCTTGATAAGTTATAGGGACCAAAATTAATAAACCATATCTTCTGAGAAGGAATTTGCAAAATATTCCATTCTTTTTGGCTTTCCAGTACTACTTGCAATTCATTGGGATTTCTCAAGTAGCCATCAAGAGATTGAATATCAGAAGAGGCAAGAATTGATATACATCCAATTAAAAGTGACAAGCATGAGAGAAAAAATAATGATCGCCACCATACTCTAGATGGCAATAAACTTAAAAAAGTAATTAATAGTAAAAAACCAACTAAACTCAATCTCCATATTGGACCTGCCCAGATTGGAGTGATTAAGAATATCATTACTATAATTATTTTTAATCTACTATCTATAATTCTTAGCCAACTTCTATTACCATGAACGTATTGACCAATAGAAAATTTGGTTAGCAAATTCATTAATCTTTTTGAATTAACTCAATATTTTCTCTTTCGACTTCTTTATTTAAAGCTCTTTGCTGTTTCCCTCTCCAAAGTAAAATAAGGGGTGTGCCTTCAAAGCCTAAATTTACTCTAATTTGTTTTTCAATATATCTTCTATAAGTTATTCCGAATAATTTAGGGTCATTTACAAAAAGAGTAAAAGTGGGAGGTTTGTTCTTTACTTGAGTACCGTAATAAAGTCTACCTTGCTTTCCGCTTCTCTTCGTTGGAGGACTTTTCCAACTGATTGATTCTTTAAGTACTTCATTAACTACAGATGTTGTAACTCTTCTTCTATGTTGATTTACAGCATTAAGAGCATGCTCAAAAATATTATCAACCCTTTGACCAGTTAGGGCAGATATAAAAATCATTTTTGACCAGTGTAAAAAATAAAGTTTAGATCTAAGTTCTTTTTCTACTTGATAAATTGTTGAACTATTTTTTTCTACAAGATCCCATTTATTAACAACAATTATGCAAGCTCTGCCTTGTTCTTCTATGCGCCCAGCCAGCTTCTGGTCTTGATCAGTTACTCCATCAATAGCATCTATAACTAAAACACAAACATCACTTCTATCTATAGATTTAAAAGCCCTATTAATACCAAAAAATTCAGTGCCATATTTAACATTTTTCTTTCTTCTAATCCCTGCAGTATCAATAATTTTCCAATGATTATCATCTTTTTTAATGAGCGTATCTATTGAATCAGTTGTCGTACCACTAATATCACTAACTATTGCTCTTTTTTCACCACAGATTGAATTTAACAAACTAGATTTACCAACATTAGGCCTACCAATAATAGACATCATTATCTTTTCTTCATCATCCTGGATATTATTTTCAGGAAGTTCGCCAATAACGAGATCTAAAAGATCTCCAGTACCTGAACCATGAATAGCTGAAACAGGGTTAGGTTCGCCCAATCCTAATTTCCAGAACTCTGAAGCTAAGGATATTCCTAAAGTAGTCGATTCACATTTATTAACAGCAACAATTGTTTTACAGCTTGAGTTTCTTAACCATTTTGCTATTGATAAATCACCATCAGTAACGCCTTGATTCCCATCTACCACCAGTAACGCGAGTGAAGCCTCTTCTAGAGCTAAGAAAACTTGTGTCCTTATCTCTGGGAGAAATTCACTATCATCATCAAAAACTAAACCTCCAGTATCAACTATTTGAAATTCCTTACCTCCCCATGAAGCATTTTGATAAGTTCTATCTCTTGTAACACCTGGCTTATCAAATACTATTGCATCATTACTTTGGCAAAGACGATTAACTAAGGTAGATTTCCCAACATTAGGTCTTCCGATAATTGCTATTGTAGGAAGAATCAATTCTTCTCTCCAAAGAAAGTAGTATCCATTACAACTATACCTTTAATAATATCATTTACCTTTTTCAAAAAAACTTATTTAATTTCTGGATCGCCAAAATGTCCTTTAACTGGATTAACAGGGGGTGAACTAGTAGGACTTGGCATTAATCCACTATCTTTTGAAAAACAATCATTTTCAATCGCCCAATAAATCAACCAATTTACTGCCGTCGCTCTTCTAGTTCTTCTTGGATAGAGTTCATTAATCTTATAACCTTTAAAATTGAGAAAATTTTTCAATCCCTGTTTATATTCTTTTGGAATTGATCGAGTCAAATGTATTGAGGCTGGTCGCTCTGAAATGATTTGAGGAGCTTTTTCAAATTTTTCTGACCAATAAGAAGGAGTTAAAGTGCTAAAGGCCCAATCATTTATAGATAGTTCTTTAGTATAAAAAAGTCTTTCCCAAACCAATTCACAAACAAAAACATCACTAACCCTATCTTCGAGAACAAGAAATAATAGATCCTTACATATTGGCCATGTAAATTTATTTTCAACTAATTTTTCTTTTTTATACATTAATCGAACCTTATCAAAATCAAAGAAAAATAAGGCATAAATTCCTTATTATATTGTGATGCATATTGAATAATTTGATCAGGCATCCCAACACTCAAAGCTATTAATGTTGTATTGATGATATCCTCTTTTTTTAAAATTTCCCTAACTAAATTCCATCTTTTGCCAACTTTCATAATGGCCAATACCGTTTTATTTGCCTTACTTTCCCTAATTAGGGTTGTTAGTTCAGATTCTGAAGAAGGGCATTCTTTGATGATTAATGTCTCGCCTTTTTTTACCAAATCAAAATCATTCAAAGCTGCTGCTGCTGAAATAGAGGAAATACCAGGTATTGTTTTGGTGATAATTTCAGCATGATTATTTTTTATTAACCTCAAGATATTAGAAGAACTTGCAAATAGTGAAGTATCTCCAAGACAAAGTAAAACAACTGATTCGCCATTTTGTATAGATTTCACAATTTTTTCTGCAGAATTAGACCATATTTCATCTGGATCAAAATCCTTCCTAGCCATTGGAAAGATGATAGGGATATTTTTTTTAAATTTGGTGTATTTCTTGACTATTTCCGCTGCAAAACTCTTTTTATTATCATCTGATATTGGGAAAAATATAACTCTCGCTTTTTTTATTGCATCCACAGCAGCAATTGTTAAAAGCGATGGATCTCCAGGTCCTACACCAACGATGGTGAATGTTGGTAAATCAGTTTTATATGGATTAAGTAAACTTAACAACTTTTTTATTATCATTTTATTTTATTAACTTTAGCTATGTACCCTTGGCAATATAAAAGTTTCAGCCAGTATTGCTGACTCAATTTCAGACAATTCCTCTAACCTTTTAAAAGTTTGCTCTTTAGAGAATTTAGTTTGCGCTAGTTTCCAGTAAACTCCAAAATGCCTTGCCTCACTCTCTAGCAGAGACTCATAAAGGGATTTAAACGATTTATCTTCATAATTCAGCGCAAGCAAGCTTAATCTTTCATGACTTCTTGCTTCAATAAGTCCTGCTATTAAGAAACTATCAAGCATTCTATTGGGCTCTTCCTTTCTTATATTCTTGGACAACTCAGCTCCATATGGAGGCGGTTTTAAGGACTCAAGAGAATGTCCAAGATCCTTTAAAAAATAAAGTATTTTTTCAAAATGCTCTAATTCCTCTCTGGCTATTGGACTTAAAACTTCTGCCAGATTTGGTTCTGATGGATATCTAAACATCAATTGAATCGCTACTCCTGCTGCTTTTCTTTCACAATGAGCATGGTCAATAAGAATATCTATTGGATTAGATAATGCGAGTTTGATCCACTCATCTGAGGTAAATGACGATAAATATTTAATATGAGAAGTGGGCCTTTTAAAATCGACTAGCATTTAATCTTTAATACTCAAATATCCAATGATTCCTTCAAGAGCTAAGGAATAACTTGATATGCCGAATCCACTAATAATTCCTATAGCTTTATCTGTAAGAAAAGATTCTTTACGAAAATCTTCTCTACTGAAAATATTTGAAATATGTAACTCTACAAATGGAATTTTTGATCCAATTAAAGCATCACGAATAGAAATCGAGGTATGAGTAAAAGCGCCAGCATTTATAAGAATACCTTGGATATTTTTTACAGATTCCTGAATTTTATCTACTATTTCTCCTTCATGATTACTTTGAAAACATTCAAGATTAATACTTTTTTCTTTAGCAACTTTAGTTAAATCTTTTTCTATATCACTCAGTGTTTTTTTACCATATATTTCAGGTTCTCTAGTGCCCAAAAGATTTAGATTTGGTCCATTTATCAATAAAATATTCATCATCAATAAAGTCTTTTCTTTACAAATGCTATCTAGAAAGAAACAAAAAAACCAAAACAATTTCACACAAAGTGTCCATTAACTGATAAGTTCAATTAGTGGGGGTCGGTGCCCGAGTGGTTAAAGGGGGCGGACTGTAAATCCGCTGGCTCTGCCTACGTTGGTTCAAATCCAACCCGGCCCACTTTAAAATTGCCCTTGTAGCTCAGCGGTAGAGCACTCCCTTGGTAAGGGAGAGGTCTCGGGTTCAAGTCCCGACGAGGGCATACCCAAAAGCCTTACTACCACTAGAGTTTAAGAGAATCAGAGATAATTTGATAAATGCCAGATATATCCAGATATATCCCTAATATATGCAATCCACTCTAATTTCTGCTCTAATAGAGGAAATAGATATTATTTCAAATGGCAAACAGTAGCAGGGATTCATGGGAAAAGTTATTAAGAAAACAAATCCACTCTAATTATGGCCAAGGTTGGTATGTAATCGGCGAAAATTCTGGTCGGACTAAATTAACCTACGAATATCCATTCGATGGTAGAAAGGCAGCCAAGACCCTCTCAATAGAGTGGAAAGAAACTAACGGATTAGAGATTCTAAAAGCCATAGAATTTATTAAGCCATTAGTCCAAAATCAGAATCTTACTCTTAAGGAAGCCTCTCGAAGATGGCAGGCTCAATTCGTAGGAGATACAAAAACCCCTAACAAAGCATGGAAAGATTTTCTAATAATTCCACCAAAACATACCTATAACAAAAAAGAATTAGATAAGGCTACTAAGGAATATAAGGCTGAATTAAAAGCCTCAACTGTCGATCAGTTTATGCAAACTAAACAAGGTCTAACCAGTAAAACGGAGAAAGATTGGTATTCAAGAATTAGGCCATTTTTAGAATTAATTAGTAAAAGAAATGCACCAAAAACGGGAGAAGAATTAGTTAAGGATTTAGCTAGAGATTTAGGAGATATAACCCCCGATCAAAAGAAAAGATATATAGATGGTTGGTGCGAAATTTTAAATTATGGAATCGAAAGACATTCAATGCCTAAGAGATGGATTCCACCAAGTGAAAGTATTAGGAAAGAATTAAAAGGCTCATCAACAAGAACAAGAGAAGAGGCATTAACTCCTTATATAGAGGAGAATGATTTATTCAAATTATTAGATGATCTTGAATCAAGTGACCCTGAGATGTTTTTGGCAACTGGTTTAGTTTCTATTTTTGGATTAAGACTTGCCGAGTTAGCTGTTCTAAAAGTTAGAGAGGGAAATTTATATGTAGGCCAAGTTAAAAACAACAAAAATACCACCAATCAAAAAAGAAAAGATAGAAGAGTATTTGCTATGGATTTAGTTGAAAAACCAAATTTAGGGAAAAAATTAATTCATTTATATAAGTCTCAATTAATTAAATTACCTGCAACAATTTTGACTCAAATAAATTTAGTCCAAAAGAAGAACAGATTTGGAGATGTTGGCCAAGCCTTTCGAGATCAATTATTAAAGAATAAAGTTTGGAAAGAAATTGAGAAAAAGAATAAAGATATTACTCCATATTCCTTACGTCATAGATTTGCTCATCAATGCCATAAAGGTTCAAATAATCCAATAAGTATTAAAGATGCTGCGGCTGCTATGGGTCATACAGTTGGTACTCACATGAGTAACTACGGAAGTTATACAACTGATCTTGCTATAGAAAAAGCATTTGAAAGACACGCTGAAAATAGGATAGAGGTTTAGTAATGGCATATTGCGAAGAGATAAAAGATTATGAAGATCACAAGTGGTACTTGATAGATCGCAAACCCTCAAAATGTCCAAATTGCGGTAAAAAAACTATCGCCAAAGCTGTTCTTGGTTATCCACTAGAGGAGGATTGGTATAACGATAAGATTTTCAATATTGGTTGCTTACCTACCCCATTTCCTGAGCAAGAAAAGTTCGGCTGTAATACTTGCGATAGTAGATTTTTTAAAGATACTCCAAAAGCTAGAGCTTACTTAAATGGCGAATATGATTGGTATTAAAAAGCTAGATATATCCAATTAGTAGCCAAAGCCTAATTAGCTGCTATAACAGTAATAACCAAAGTCAGTAAAAGGCTTAAAGTTTTACACCCTAGTCCTCATTCAAGGCAAAACCAGTTTTAGAGATTAGGCACAAAAAACGGGGATTATCGAGAATATTTTGAATTTTTTATGGCTCTGAAATTAAAGAAAAAAAGTAGATTAACTCCAGAACGTGTTTCTGCGAATGTTGATTTTCTTGGCCCTATTTTGAAGAGTTGTAGCCCTGCGGACTTTGAATATTGGAGAGAAAAATTACCTCATTTACCAAAACCGATTAAGGCAGGCTTATTTAAAAAATACAAAATAACTTTTTGATGGTCTTTTAACTCCCGTTTTAGGAGACCTAAAAAATGAAGAACCAAAGATGGTTCAAAACACCTGAAGCCAAGGTTATATTGGGCTGCTCAGATCAATATCTAAAAAAGAACCGAGACACTCATGGAGGATTTCTTGAGGAGGAGGTTCATTATAGATTTGGTGGAAGTGTAAACTCCCCGATTTATTGGAATGTCGAGGAGATTATGAAAGTTTTTCACGATCGTGGGAAAACTATTCGACTCGGTCGAGAGATGGTTAAACAAGTGTTGCAGGGAGAGGAATAAATGTCCAAAGCCTGTAACCTGTCCCTGAATGAGGGAGACTTTTTTAGCGACAAAAAGCCTGCAAATACTGGGAAATACATTCCCAAAAGCCACTCATTAGAGCGAAAATTAGAGTCCAGAGGTCGTTTTATCCGATCGAGTAGGAAGAACCCCTGCCCTATTTGTGACCGCACTAAGGACGATAAATGCGCTTGGAATAGTGAAGTAATCCATTGCTATAACGGCGTTTCTAACTACCCACCGAGAGGTATGAAACTTGGAGAAGTTTTCCATGTCGATTATGGGTCAACTAGAGATTGGGCATTAGTTAAAAAAAATGCGGGATTTAGTGGAAATCATTGGATTTTTATTCCTGATAAACCAATCGGCAATGCCAAGCCACTAATCAAAAAGCATATTCCAAAAGTATCTATTCCAAGGCTTAATAAATTGTTCAATGTTGTTTACGACAATGTACAAGAGGCCCTAAAACCTGAATTGAGTTTTCTGAACTTGCAACAGTTGGAGGCGGTATCTGTAAAAACTACTGAGGCACTAGCTGAGACAAAAACAATCTTGGCAATGTCCAAACAGTTTTCTCAACAGCAACTAATTAATGACATTCAATTAGCCAATCTTTTTGAGACAACAAAAACCTTTTATCAT
>QCCB01000026.1 GCA_003278955.1 Prochlorococcus sp. AG-347-K10 | reverse complement strand
TTTAATGACGATTTAAAACTAGCGTCAGTTCTTTTGAAATACTTAAATTAAAAAATGAATGATAAATTGATTGAGATTGTAAAAATATTTTTGTATATCTTTGAATATGATCCTTTATTTTAGTAAGAAATGTTTCTATTAAATTATTTTTATTCTTTCTGAATTTATATTATTGCTCTTGAAAATCGAGATATTAGAAAAATCATCTTTCCACATTATTGGTGAATCTATAACCTTTCTCTCTGGTGATTTTACCGAAAAAATCAATCCAAATACAAAAAGAATAGTAGTCAAAATTATAGTCAATACTAATTTGTCTGAAATATTATTCATTAACCTAATCTATCTTGAGAAATTTTTGTCAGGAGTAGTTTTTTCGTAAATTTCTAGAAAATATGATTTAAAATAATCAACTCCCTCCTTTCCAATTAATCCAAACGACCATCCACAATCATTTACTACTTGAAATGAAATTTGATTTGCCAAGTCACTTTTCTCAATCCATTTTTTCTGAGGATTATAAGAGAAAGATATAATGTTTTCAGTTTTTACAATAGCTGATTTCATTGCTTCATCTTTAGAAAGACCATTTTGGATAGCATTGCAATATTTCTTAGAGAAATTATTAGATATCCTATTTTGTAGCAAACTAACACTAGGATCGGACGTATCAAAAGCTAAACCTATTGCAGGTTTTAATTGAAATATTATAAATAAAAGTAAGACAAAAAATAATTTTAACAACAGCTATTAATCAATAGTTTATAAGTAATATAATAGTATTAAAAAATTGTCTTTTCAATTAAATCTGATAATTATTAAAAGCAAATTAAATTTCAATTTATTAATAATTAAAAGTATTGCGATAAGTTCAGTAATAATAGTCAGAGGTTTATTTGAATACAAATATGTACGAATCATTGATGACATTGCTATTTTTTCCTGATTGGACAAATGGATTACCTTCAGATTTCTTAATTCTTCATTTTTTTGTAGGAGCCGTGATTTTCCCATTCAACATGATTCATGCTAAAGCAAGAAAAATTGACAGTCAAAACCCACAGGAAGCCGCTTCTGGGTATAAAAATTCAGATAATGTAACATTTTTTGGATACGAGGAAATCAATTAGATTTCCATAAAATTTATTTAAGGCATTAATTTATTGATGATAATTTCCCTAAATACTGCTTTAGATCTTAAAATATTTAGCCCCAGTGAACCTATAGGAATATTCATAATTTTTGTAGGATTAATATTTACTAGCATGATTTTCTATATTATTTATGCTGTTAGTACTAATAAAGAATCCTTAGAAGACAAAAAAATTAGAACTAAAAAGGAGTACTTGCAAAAGGAGAAAATAGGAAAATTATTTCCTAAGAAAAAATAATTTTAATTGCTTTATTACTGTAAAGATATTTATTTATATTATTAATTAATAAATCTGTAGGATCTAAAAACATAAGTTCTAGTTCTCTTAAATCAAACATTCTCAAAAATTTAACTATAACAACAAAATTTTATTTACGAGGACTTCATATTATTAATTGCAAAGCTAAATTATTTTCATATCAAGCAAAAAATGTTAAAAATGGAAAAAATAATTTTAAATCTTGGAGAATTCACCTCAGTATCTGTTTCTTGCTAGTGGAGTAAATAATGGAGAAGGGTTTTGGATCGTGGGAATAAAAAATTGCGATGAAAATATCCTTGAGGATGAAAATCTTTTAGATTGCCATAGAAAAGAATTAATAGGTAATGAATCAGCAAAAGATATTCTTTTAGCTATTAATTTAAACGTAAATAATTTATTAAATGAACTAATAAACAAAAATTATTTAATTGCAAGACCTTCAATGGGGATTCCATTTGATATCCCTTTAGAAATCTTAGAAAATATTTTTGATTTTTGGTTAGATACTTATAAAAATCATGAAGCCTGGGAAGCTTGTTTAGGACTTCTTAAAGTTAGAAAAAGGATCCCCCTAACAAACCTAATTGAAAGCCAAAGTTTAAAGGGAAACTCTAAAAAATGGGCTATAAAAATTGAAACTTTACATAATTATGTTCCTTGTTCACTTAAAAATGAAAAATCAAATGACCCCATGTGGGAATAATTTTATCTTTAAATACTAAAAATATTTACTTAGTTGGATATTTAAGTAAAAATAAAATAACTAATAAATTTAAAATGAACAAACCATATTCTTTTAGTATCGATCAAATGAACGGGATAGTTGAGGATATATACACCAAGATAATAAATGAATGTGAAAATTTAAAAAAAAATACTAATTGTCCAAATGAGCAAGTAGTAGCACTTTTAAGTGTAATTGCTTCAAATTACGCTACATCAGAAAAAAACGAAAATTAAGATGATAAGTTATTTTACTTGGAGCGAATTTGATAAGAGCGTAGAAAAAATAGCTAATAAATGCAGGTTTAAGGAATTTTCTGGAATATATGGAGTACCTCGTGGCGGATTATGTCTTGCTGTAGCACTAAGTCATAAATTAAGAATTGAATTAATTTCAGAACCAATAAAGAATTCACTAATAGTAGATGATGTTTATGAAACAGGAATTACATTGACGAACTTCAAGAATATTGAAGGAGCAATGTTTTTTGTATTATTTAGTAAAATCCAACCTACATGGTGGAATACAGTACATGTAACAAAAAAAAGTCAATGGATTGTTTTCCCTTGGGAAAATACTTTATATTCTAAAAGTGACCGCAAAGAGTACATCAAAAAAAGAGGTTTTAGTTGAGAAAGAAATTATATTTGGCTAATCCATATGGATTCTCTAAACAAACAAAAACCCTCTTAGATGAATTTATTGATATTTTCAATGATTTAAATGTAGATGTATTTGAACCTTTTGAGAGAGCAAAACGATTAACACAACAAGAGAGCAAGTGGGCATATGAGGTTGCAAGAAGTAATTTCCTTGATTTAAAAGAATGTGATTGTATTTTTGCAATTGTTAATGGAAATCCACCAGATGAAGGGGTAATGATTGAATTAGGTATCGCAATTGCTTTAAAAAAGGAAATCTTTTTATTCAGGGATGATTTTAGAAATTGTGCTGATAGCCATCAATACCCATTAAACCTAATGTTATTTCTTGGACTGCCTAAAGATAATTGGGAAAAATATTATTTTGAATCATTACAAGATATAAAAAGTAATAAAAAAAGATTTGTGGAGTGGGCTGAAAATTAGCCAAATAAACCGTCAACCCACAAGAAAAAGTTTTAAATTTAAATATATCTGTTAAAGTGATAGAATATGTTTTATTTAGAAAATTTTGACACAAGTTACAGTAGGAGAGAATGAGGGAATTGAATCTGCCCTTAGAAGATTTAAGAGACAGGTATCTAAATCTGGAATCTTTGCAGATTTAAAAAGACTTAGGCATCATGAAACACCTATTGAAAAATACAAAAGAAAATTGCAACAGAGAAGAAAAGCAAGAAGAAGATGATCTCCTATAACTTATAAGTTTTTGTAAATTTTTAATTTTATAAATATTTATAGATGTTTAAAAAAATTTAACTATTTTAGCTTTTTAAGCTTCTTAACAAGATTTATTCCAACCCCTGAGACAGCAAGAAGATCTTTTTCATCAGCAGCTATAACTGCCTTTGTTGTTTTAAATCCAGCCTCATACAAAGCTTTTGCGCTTTTTGCTCCGACACCTGGAAGTGTAGTCAAAGTTTCAATATTTTTCTTAGAATTTACCGCTTTGGTTTTTGTTTTTGTTTTTGTTTTTGTTTTTGTTTTTGCAGACTTTGCTGCTTTTTTTTCTTTCTTTAAGGGAGTTTCAGGAGTTACTGCACTTTTAAATAAAATTGATTTTAGTTTGCTGAGAAATTTAGAAATCATTGCAATATATAAGTAATAAAATTAGGTCTTCATTTTAATATTATCAAATTCCAGAGGAATTAATAACAAGACAATAACTAATTGAATAGAAATAATTTATTTACAATTATATAAAGACACACATTTAATATTTATGCAACCTTACGAGCCATTGCAAGGTATTATAAATTATTTTAAAGAACCAAAAAAAGATAAAATGTATATTCAGAATTTAAAGGTATTTTAAATAGTAAAGTTAAAATCTTATTAAAGAACAGATCATAAAAATGAAGCTCATTTTTATAAGTGGACCTTCCGGAAGCGGGAAAACAACTTTATCAAATCAAATAATAAAAAAAAATAAAAATGGTATTGTGTTAAGTACCGACAATTACTATAAGACAGGGTTAATAAGTAAATTAATATCAAAGTTTGTAGAAGGTTTTTTTGATAGAAGTATTAGTTTTAATAACGAACTATTCAAAAAAGACTTTGATTTTATCTATAAGAATGGAATTTCAATTTGTGATCGTTATTATAATTTCGAAAAGAAAACAATTCAAAATATCTTAAACGAAACAAATAATATTAGTTTTTTAATTGTTGAGGGTATATTTGCAAAAGAATTCTCAAACACTTTAAATAATAAGGATTATATTTTTTTAGAAATAAAAACTAAAAAAAATGAGTGCATGAAAAGAGTTGTCCAAAGAGATATAAAAGAAAGGGGGAAGGATAAAAAACAAGCTGAGAATGATTTCTTAAAATCATGGAGCATTTATTACGACAAATTCAAACCTAATAGCATAAAAAATAATACAAATAAATTCATTATTAAAAAAAACACTGATATAGATTACATTCTGAAAAAATTATTTAATTAAGTCTTTAATTTTTTTCTCTAATATTAAAGCACTTAAAATTGAGCCTTCAATTCTGCCAAAACCATCTCCTTCAAACCAGTCTCCGCAAAATCCAATATTATATTTTCTACTAAATTGTAAAGATAGAGGTATAGCAAGGCCAGAAGGCTGTGAAGCTCTCCATTTCATAATAGATATTTTTTCATCAAAAGTTAATTTATGTACTACAGAATTCTCTTCAAACAGTTTATTGAAGTTTGTTATTATTTTTTGTTTAAAAACTTCTTCATCTTTTGCACTTATATAAGAATTAATTAACTCTGCGTTTTTTGTATGTACTACAATTCCTAATTTATTATTATCTTGCAGCTGAAAGATAATTCTTTCAAATCTATATTTTTTTTCTAAATTATTTTTTAAATAAAAATACCTTTGTTTTTTTGAATAATAATCTTTATAACTATAATTTTCATTTGTATAAATTAAAAAAGTTAACCTAGGAATAAATGTTTGTTCTTCTAAGAAATTTAATAGTAAATCTATTTTTTTATCATTATTAATAGGAATTGCTTTTCTTAATGGAATTTGATTTACGTTTAATATTTTTAAAGACCTCTTATGTAACAACAAATTAGTTGAACAAATTAGATATTTAGACTTGAATTTGTCGCCATTTTTTGATGTTAGTATCCATTGCTTATCATTAAACTTCATATCAACTATTAAAGTTTCAAAGAAAAAATCAATTTTCTCTCTTAAATTATTTGAATCAATTATCTTTTTGGATAATTCACTCATGGAATCTAAAGATAGATAATTAACCCCGTAAGAAAATTTGGATTTTTTTATGGTTTCTAAATTAGAATCTTCATTTAAAAAAAATATTTCTGAGTCGTCAATTCTTATATATTTATTTTCCAGTAATTCATTAATATATCTTTTTAATAGAAGATTATTTTTACTGTTAGTTATATTAAAATTTGGAGAACCATGGTTTAGTTTCCATCCTTCATATTTTTTGCTTATTCTTGTACTTGATCTCCCTCCAAGTCCACGACCAATTTCAATTAATCCAACTTTTTTTTTAATATTATTTTTCAGATACCTCGAAGCGAAAACACAAGCAGATATACCTCCACCTATTATTAATAAGTCATATGTAGCAGCACTTTTCATAGGTTTAATATTGACAGAAATTATCTTTCATTTTCTAAAAAACTATAAACAGAATCAAGTTTCTCTGATGATGAAAAATCAGATTCTATTACAGGTGTAATATTATTTTTTTTATAAAAACTAACTAAATCGTTTGTGAAGTCAAAAAAATTCTCCAAGGCATATAAACATTTTTCAGATATATATACCTCTTTCCAAGGACGAAATTTAAACCGTGCTATAAATTGTTTGGAAGGAATAAATAAACTTCCAAATAATTTTAATTTTTTTTCTTTTGATACGTTTTTAAGATAATTCATCTCATTCTGAAGAACTTTAATATCTGTACCATATTGAAACCAAATTGAATTTATTAATCCAGTCGAAATTTTTCTTTCGAACCTTTCTCTTTCTGAAGAATTATTATAATATTTTTTCAAATATGGATTGTAAGCTATACCTAATTTAACTTTTAAACTTTTTTCTTTTTTTAAATAAGCTAATACATCAACTGAGTCAAAGTTTTTTTTCTTATTTGATCCCGAAACAAGCAGAATTTCATAATTTTTATTAGTCTGAGAACTTTTAACAAAATCTAAAAAATCCTGATACGATTTTTCTTTATTTTTTGAATATTGATGATAAAGACTATAGTGATAGGTCACATTAAAATCATTACAGTTTTTAGATATATATTTAATAGTTGAATTAAATAAATCTTTTTTTATAAGTCCTTTACATGGAATATTGATATTTTTGATATTATTTAATTTGCAGAAATTAAGTTTATCGTCTAACTGAGAAATATTTTTAAATGATAATTCAAATCTTATATTATTGTTCATTATTTAGTAGTCATATTTAATCACTAAACATATTAACGAAAACACGCATCTGCTACGATTATCATTTTGGAAGTCGTCTTTTTATTCTTAGCTTTTAGAAAATAACTGGGGGAAATCTCCAATGCAGCTTTTAAAGAAATTTATCTTCTGCAGATTTTTAATAATTTAATTAAAACATTTCCAATATTCTGGTATGACTAAACCGGGGCATGAGAAATAATGACCTATAAAAATACCGAAAAATTAAAAAAACCTAATAACAAATAAAATTTTTTAATTTTTAAGTTAAATAAAAAATTGTTCAATTGTATTAGAAAATAATTAATAAATTATTTCCTATCTTCTTATCGCAGATATTTATCCATGAAAGATTTTCATGAACTCGAGAGGTTAGAATAACAAAAAAATTATTATTTTAGAATATGGCTAGCCAAGATTATCTAATTGCAATAGCTTTAATAGAGCAAAACTTAGTTAGAGCAATGCCTCTTGGAGGTAAAGAAATTAAAGATAATTTAGAGGATTCAGAAAATTTCAAGAAACTTGGAGAAGAGGTAATTTTAAATCTTCTAATGAGAGTGTTTCAGAGAAGTGATGAAGGTGCTTTAAAAAGGACTTCTGAAGAAAAAGGTTTGCTACTTGTTCATATGCATCCTAAAAGAATGCAGAAAGAACTTCCATTCATTAAATCTGAATGGATAAGAGATGGAGATACACAACAGTTTCTAAAATACCTTGGCAATCTCTCAAAAGAAGTATGGACTGCATCTTTCGTAAAATACAAAGGGATTGAATTTACTTCTATCTCGAAGAATGATGAGATCTAAAAGATATTAAAAATATTTTCTTTTCAAAGAATTTCTTTCTTTATAATATTATTTTCCCTTGCAACTCTAAAGCAGTTTCTACCATTACCAAAATCAATTGAGGAATAGTCAAAATCATTTTCAATATGCAAGGCACAATTGCCCTCAATACATATACAAGATTCAATAATTTTTCTCTGAATAACATCATTAACGAAAGGTTCCCTCTCTTTCTCTTCATCGAAATGCGGGCAAGCAATACCTTCAACTATGCCTAAGCAATCAATTATGGCTAATTCTTTAGCATAAGAATCAGTTATACCTTTATCAAACCAACAAATAGCACCAGCACTAACACCACTCATTACAATTCCTTTTTCATATGCATTTCGCAAAATTTTATGTAAATTCCATTCTTTCCAAACAGCTAACATACTTTTTGTATTTCCTCCGCCAACATAAATGATGTTTTGAGTTAAAACCTTCTCTTCTAAGTTTTCTGTTCTAGAGAATAAATCAATATGGCTTGTTATACAATCAAGCTTTGAAAATGCTCTATAAAAATTTAATTTGTACAAACTACTATCGCCAGAGGCTGTTGGAATAAAGCAAATTTTAGGTCTTTTTTTATTACTTAAAGAAACTATATATTTTTCAATTTCGAGAGAGCCTAATGAACGGCCAAACCCTCCGCCACCAATTGCGACTATATTTTTACTAGGCATATTAAATAAATAATTTGTATATGAATTTAAGACAAATCACCATTAAAGATCAAATGGAATTAAAGAAGGTTTATTTTGATTCAATTCAATCTTTAGATGAAAAAATTTATAATAAAGAACAAAAAAGAGCCTGGTCAAGCCAAGCTTGGAATAACCCAAATTTTGATAAGTCAATAATTAAAGGAAAAGGATGGCTTATAAGTAAAGAAGGAATTATTATCGCCTTTGCCACAAGATATCCCACCGATAGAATTGCACTATTCTACTGTAAAGGTAAATTCCAAAGAAAAGGCTACGGCATTAAGTTACTTCATAAATTAGAAGATGAAGCAAAAAGAGAAGGTTTGGATTCTCTTTGTACTGAAGCGAGCTTAATAAGTTATGAATTATTTCTTAAAAATGAATGGAAAATTATACGTAAAGAAAAAGTTATTATAAATAATATTTTTTTTGAAAGATATAAAATGACTAAAATTATAAAAATTAATTAATTAATAATGTCTGGCAAAAGCAAGGGATTAATTCTGATTCAAAGGGTTCTAATTTGGGCGCTATACTTTTTTTCAGGATTTATACTTTATTCAAACCAAGGTATTTTGCCTGCATTGGTAATTACTTTCTCAAGAATTATTTATCCATTATCTATTTTTTGGTTACAAATAAGAATTAAAAAAAGAACCAATTTTCTGCCTATTGATTCAAATATGACAACTTCGCAATTATGGTACAATTTATTACCCGTTATTGCATCTCTATTAACTGTGATTTTTTCATTAACTAATTCTTTCTTATATATCCTAGGAAAATTAATTAACTTTTAAGTAAATTAATTATTATTTATTAGCCTTAGATATTTCTCTCATAAAAAACTTAATGTAAAGAAATTTGTTTTTTACTGCTATTTGTTTAAATTTAAAATAGTTATCAATAAAATGATGAAAAATATTTCATTAAAGGGAAATATTAATTTTGATAAAAAAAAAGATATAAATGATTATGAATTATTCTCTTTAAAAATAACAGATAGTTTATATAAAAAAGATATTGGAAAATTCCTTGAGACTCTCTCTTCTCACTTTATTTAGAAAATATTCTTTTTCTGATCTTCAAATTCAAACAGTCCCATTAATAAATAATTATTTGAGGGATAATGAGTAAAGCCTTAAGAATACTCCAATGCAATTATTTCTTGCTGACTGCCAATTCCCAGATATTGAGAATCAAGTGAAAGCTTATCAATTATTTGTAGAAGCATGGGAAAACGGTGAAATTGCAAAATCAGATAAAACAGATAAATTTGAGATGCTATTTAGAGTTCATGCTCCAGGGGAGGGTAGAGTAGTTTGTTTATGTAGGGCAGAGAGTGATAAAGAAATTTTCGAGCATTTTGCTCCATGGAGAGCCCAATTTGGTATTCATATGGAATTTACACCTGTAATAAGTTGTCAAAATGTTGTTGATTACCATAAAGATTTGTTCAAAACTTTAGGGTAATTAGCTTAAATCTAAAATTTATCGTGATTAAACCTTTTTCCAATCTTATTTATAAAAAAAAAGATAGAAATTTTCCTTCTTCAAAGAATAAGCTTGATATACAAGACAACGTCAAATCTAAACCATTAATAATATTTGGTTTTATCATCTCATTGACTTCCATCTTTTTACTTTTATTCACCATTAATAATAAATTTGGATGATTTATGAGTAATTAGAACTATTACTTGGGATCAAATATGTTCTATTATTAATTTAAAATAACTAACTAAATGGCGTTTAACGAAGGGGGGATGGCATCAGGCCTTCTAATCATCGCAGTATCAATAGTTTTTGCTGCCGGTTTTGGATTTTTAGTCTTACATTTTGTACCTGGAACTCCATTTTAGGTTATCCAACTAGATTTGATTCACAAAATTTCTTAAACATCAACAGTTTCTAAATCCTGCATTTGATTATCATCAGAATTAGATTTCATCTTTAATCGATAGGCATAGACTAACGATCCTAAAGCTATGGTACTAGATGCAAGAATCCCCGATATAAGTATCAAGGCAAAAAGACCTCCTATTAGTCCCCCTTTTAATCTAAGCAAATTTGATTTTATTAAAAGTATTGATAAAAAAACGATAGTAGCTTTAAGAGAAGAAATTTTCAAAAAAGTAAATGGATAAAAAGGATTTAACAACATTTCTTTGACGGAATATAATTTCGATTCATTCTAAAAATAAATTTAAAAAACCGCATAAAAAAAGACTCAAATGAGTCTTTTAAAATCTATATTAAATATGATGATTTATGCATCAGGGTCAAAATTCTTTAGGTTTGGACCCGCCACAAGACCAACAAGACCAAAAAGGACTAAAGAACCAATTCCAAAGCCTGCTGCCCATGGATTGAAACCACCTAAAGCAAAAGAAGCTAATAAATTCATGATTGTAAAACATAATATCTTCGAGTTAGCATACAGATTTTTATGAAAAATATACCTATATTGAGACATTTCTTCGTAATTATTAGAATCGTTTAACTATCCATTTATAAAAAATCCACAAAATTTTTATTATTTGTTTTATTATCGAGGCATTAATATTTTATTGGCTCACTTTAAGACCATTAAAACTGTTTTTTTCTAATGACTTCAAATTATACCTTTATTTATGATGGAGAATGCCCATTCTGCAATCATTTTGCTGAGCTCCTTGAGATCAAAAGCAAGTTAAATAATATAAAAATTCTTGATGGTCGTAAAAATTTAACTCTGATTAAATCCCTCCTAGATAAAGGTTATGACCTAGATAAAGGAGCTATTCTCTTGAAAGATGAAGATATCTTTCATGGAGCAGATGCAATTAATACTATTTGCAAACAGATAAATAATCCCTCAAGTAGTTTACTTTTGTTACTTTCTAGAGTGTTTAAATCAAATAAACGAACAAATTTGATATTTCCTTTACTAGTCAGAGCCAGAAGATTCGCATTGATATCAAAAGGTATATCAATATCGCTAGTTTAAAAATAAAAACTTTCTAAATATTAAATAACATATTTATAAGCTTATGTATCAATAAATGATAATTAATTATTTCTTAGCTAGAACTAGGTGGTAACAACAAGTATTAAATGATAGAAAACTTCAATCCCTTTATTTCGTTGGGCGGTGATAACCAAAAAGTTAATCACATGGCTGAAGCGGCACTTGAAATGAATTTAACTTGCAATGATTTAAAGAAGGATTTAAATTTAACTGATGGTGATGTAGTAGATATGTTGCAACTAGTCATGGATAGGTTTAAAAATAGTAATTAAGTAAATATCTTAATTAATCAATCAATATATATCTATTATTTTTTTAATGAAAACAGTACAAATTGAGTTTTCAAAATATGAATTAGTTAACTTTTTATGGCCTGAATTAATAGAAGACTACGGATTTGATAAAGCCAGAAAAATAGTTTCTCAAGCTATTGACTTACAAAAAATGAATGGGACTAAAAATAGCACCATGCCAATCATATTTTCAGGAACAGGGGGATTAGCTTTAATACCAATACAAATTCTAGAAAAAGAAAACTTTGAAATTAGTTATAAAGATAATCAAGTTTTAATATTTAATCTAAAAAGAAAGTCATTTCAAATCTTAAATGAAGCAAACTAATCTAAATTTGTAATTTCTCGAAAAAGACAAAATTACCTTATAGTCTAATAAAACAATTAATCTATAATGACTTTTGAAGCGACCTACCTTGGTTCAAATGGTTGGCTTATAAAATTTAAAAAATCCAATTTAATTATTGATCCTTGGCTCAAAGGAGATTTAATATTTCCTCCAGGCGAGTGGTTTTTTAAAGGATCATTAGAAGAAGAAATTTCAATAGATAAAAAAATAGATATTGTTTTGTTAACCCAAGGATTACCTGACCATTGCCATGTTCCAACATTAGAAATGTTCAGAAAGGATATTCCTATAATTTGCCCTAAAAGTGCTGTTGAAACATTAAAAAAAATTGGTTTTAGTTCAATTAAGATGCTTAAGCCAACTGAAAAGACAAATCTTTTTAATTTAAGTTTTGAAGCAACTGCTGGGGCTCCAGTGCCACAAATAGAAAATGGATATATTGTTAAAGACGATCAAAATAATGGTTTTTATATAGAACCCCATGGTTATCTTGATGAAAATTTAAAAAAGCAAAGTCTTGATGCAGTAATTACTCCTACAAAAAATTTAGAATTACCCCTAGTTGGTTCTTTCGTAAAAGGTGCTGACGTAATCCCTAAATTGATTAACAAATTCAATCCAAAATATATACTTTCAAGCACCATAGGAGGAGATGCAAAATATTCAGGTTTTTTAAATAATTTTATTTCAGTTCAGGATTACGAAGAGGCATTAAATTGTAATCTTGTAGATCTAAAGAGTATG
>QCCB01000025.1 GCA_003278955.1 Prochlorococcus sp. AG-347-K10 | reverse complement strand
GTTATTTGTATGGAAAGACATTTAAAAGCTAACTATTGGTAATTAATAAATTTGTACTTTTTACTTAAATCCCTTTGAAAAAAGGTTAGTACGAACTTTAAATTTCCATACATTTACAACACCTTTTGCATTGACTGCTGCAAGTGCACAATCATCAGGTCTCCAAGATATTGCCCCTACTAAATCTCCTGCGAATGCAGCCCCAACGGGATCACCATTACCGTCATTTTTGAGAAAACTTGCGACAACAGAACCATCCCTAGATCCTGAGGCTACAAGCATACCTTTATTTGAAAAGGCTAGGCTCGAAATGGGTTCTGTATGGTGACATAGCTCTCCTGGCATAGTCCCTTCTGGACCATTTCCTATAAAGCTCCAAACTGTAATTCTTTCACTGCCACTAGTTGCTAATAATTTTCCGCTGTCATCAAAAGAAAGATGACTTGGTTTCCCAGGGTATCCAGTCATTTCAGCATCCATTCCTGTTGATCTTCTCCAAAAATGAACTGAATTGTCTTGACTCCCACAGGCGACTATATCTCCATCAGGGCTTAATTCCATAGAGACCAATGATCCTTGCCACTCCAGTTTTTGATTCGTTTTATTATTAACAATGTCAAAGAATGTCACTCTGCCGTAGCATGCAGTTGCGAGCTCATTTTTATTTGACCATGTCATTGCACTTACTGTGCTTGGATGGTCTTCTGAGATCCATTTCTCTTCTCCAATTTCATTAAAAACATATACTTTTTTTGAGGAAGCTATCGCTAGAAATAAACCGTCATTAGACCACTTGAGGTGTTCTACCCAACCCTTACCAAGATTAAGTGTTTTAATTAATTTACCTTCGTGGCAATTACAAATTTGAACATTTCCATCCTGACCTGATGTTGCAAAAATCTCACCCTCTGGATGAATGGCCATTGCTAATAGACCACCGGAGTGTATATTTTCTTTTTTCCAAATAATTTTTCCAGTATCTCCTTCGAACGAAAAAAGACCTCCTGCTACGTCGCCAACAATAAATTGTTTCCCTTTAAGAGCCCAGCCACATGCTATGGCGTAATCGTTAACTTCAGCAGTCCATCCTTCATGGAACATGCCTCTTGGGCTAAATGGCTCTATATCAGGCATTTATCAAAGCCTTCTTGCATCTCTTTCTCATTTAAATTTCTACCGATAAAAACAAGTTGATTTCTACGAGGTTCGTTACCCCATTCTTTATCAGGTTGTGCAGTAAATAACATGTGAACTCCCTGGAAAACTATTCTCCTTGGGTTACCTGAGTAACTTATGAAACCTTTAGTTCTGAATATATCCACTCCTTTTTCTGATAGAAGTCTTCCCATCCAAGTATTTAGTTTTTCTGGGTCAACATCTCCAAAACGCTCTATAGCAATTGAGCCTACTTCATCATCATGTTCGTGCTCTGCTTGCCAGAATCTTTCAGTATTAAATAAAATCTCTTTATTTTCGTCACTTTTAATGACTTTCATATTGAATTCTTCAGCAGTGTGCTGTGTAAACAAACCTATTTTTGTTGGTTTTTCTATGTTCAGGATGAAGGATTTATTTCCTTTATCCTCCAATTTGAGATTTATATGTTCTCCATATGGGACGGTATTTCCAGGATCTAAACTATTAGCTTTTTCTGCATAAAGTCTCACTGAGGATTCAGCACCATCTTTAAGTTCCTCTTCACTCTCTCCTTGGTTAGCGAGGGCTACTAAGGACATTTCTGGATCAGGTCCTTCTTCTAGCATTAATTCATATTTACCTGCATCAAGATCGTATACACCTGTCCATTCAAATGGATATTCTGGTTCAAGGAATGTTGGCCTGCGTTTAAGGATCTGATCAAGATCAAATGCACTTAGATTTAAGACTGTTTCAATTGGTACTTTGGCATTCTCGGCTCTAATAATTCGGGTCATTCGGTTCATATCTCTCAATCTCGATTCAAGAGTATTTAGTGCATCACCAGAGACTAAATCAGTTTTATTAAGAACAAGAACATCTGCAAATGCCACTTGTTCTGAACTTTCATCACTCCTGCCTAGCTGTTGATCAATGTGGGCAGCATCAACTAAAGTCACAATTCCATCAAGAGTGAATTCAGAACTAATCTCTTCATCCATGAAAAATGTCTGAGCAACTGGGCCTGGATCTGCTAATCCTGTCGTTTCTACTAAAACATAGTCAAACTTATCTCTTCTTTTCATAAGGTTGCCAAGGACTCTTATTAAATCACCGCGAACAGTACAACAAATGCACCCGTTTGACATCTCAAACACTTCTTCATCGGCATTAATTACGAGCCCTTGATCTATACCTACTTCACCGTATTCATTTTCAATTACGGCTATTTTTTTCCCGTGCTCTTCACTTAGTATTCTATTAAGCAAAGTAGTCTTCCCTGAACCTAAAAATCCAGTGAGAATAGTAACGGGAACTTTATCTTGGATGCTCATTTACTGATTTTTACTAAATAAACAATAGTTTAATAATAGTAATAATTAGAAATGAAAACCGTTTTTATTAGAAAAATTTAATCTGAAAGTTTGTACCATCCAGACTCAAGATTGGAGCCAGATTCTTTATCGCAGCTTCCACCTAATGAATCAACAATTGTACAAGTGTTGTGTACAGCTACTGAAACAGTATTACCATCCATCATCAATCCATCAACAAATATTTGATCAGGAGAAATAGGAATAGAACTTTGTCTGCTTAGATTTCTTAACAGTTTGGAAGCAGGTTTTTGCTCTGGGAAAAGAGCCAAAACATTATCTTCTTTAAGTTCTTTAAGTACAGACTTTATATTTTCCGGTCTTAAGCTTGAGGAGTCTCCCAAAAAGTCAAGTAAACTAATGGTTTCAAAACCAAAAGCATCACCGTAGTATTCCATCGCCTTGTGTTTAGACACAATTACTCTGTTTTCCTCAGGAATGGAACCTACTTGTTCGACGATCCAACTATCCAAGTCTTCCAAGATAGAATCAACCTTTTCAAATCTTTCATTAATTTGCTTTCTTATGCTTCTCTTGGAAGCATCCTTCTTTAAACTTTCGTTTATAACATTTCCCATTTTTATAATGTTATGAGGATCATGCCAGACATGAGGATCTAGTCCTCCATGGTCATGATGATGATGACCTTCTCCTTCATCTGGTACTTGTGATATCGGCTCTACATCACTATTCAATGCGTCTTTAAAAAAGTGCTCATTTGCCTCAAACTCAAAAGGCATGTGTTCAGTAAAAAATGTGTACTGACCATCTTCTTTAATTTCAACGTTGAAAACTGTGCTTTCTTTTCGTTGATCAAAGTTAAGCACAAAAGCTTTATTACTTGCTGTAAGAGTCCCATTATCATTTCTCCTTGTTGAGAATCTAGATCCTAATAGTTCTTTAGCTAAATCTTCCGCCCCCTCTATGTCATTAGATTTTAGAATTACCATTTTCATTGCAGGATCTGCATATTCGCCATCAACTTTTGCGAATGACCATTTGTAGGATCCTTTAGATAACTGGAATTTACCTGCCCATTCGAAAGCTCCTTCAGCGTGGTCATCATGTCCACCATGATCTGAGTGATCATCGTGACCTCCATGATCAGAGTGATCGTCATGACCTCCATGATCAGAGTGGTCATCTACCTTAGCTGAATGTTCAGCATGATCATCATGTCCCGCATGATCAGAGTGGTCATCTACATTTATTGCGCTAACGCCTATAACAACTGTTTGCTTTTTGTTTTCCCAATTTCTCATACTTGGAGTCATTTCTTTACCAAGAGTGAATACTTTATCGGCGTTATTAAGTAATTGAGCTTGTCTTGGATTGATCTTAAAGTCATGAACATCCTGCTTTCTATCTACTAAGCATGTAACTTCGTCAGAAGGTAATGCAATTGATTTAACTAAATCACAAACTAGTGGTTCTACTGCTACGTATGACTTTCCCTTAGCCAAAACATCCTGCCCAAAACCAGAAAATATTATTGTTCCTGCTATTACGGAATTTTTGATTATTGAATTACTCGAACTTGTTTTGTTTGTTAAAAGTCTTTCCAAAATTGACATAAAAAATTATTAAATACTTAAAAATGATAATCATTTTCATTATTCAAAGCAAGTAAGAGTATCAAATGTTATGAAAATAATATGAAACTTGTATTATTGGTAAGCTTATAAAGTGACTTTTTTAAAGATTAATTAATGGCTACTTTAGTCGCTGAAAATTTAACCTACTCATACACAAAAAAAAGTAAGCCAGTTTTAAGTAAGGTATCGGTTGAGATTAAACCTGGTACTCTAACAGCGCTAGTTGGTCCAAACGGAGCTGGCAAATCTACTCTTTTAAGAATATTGCAGGGACAATGTATTCCGGATAATGGCCAGATAACAATTGATGGGGAGAAGTTAATTAGACAAAGATCTCAAGTCTCACTTATGCCACAAAGAAGCTCTATGAATTGGAAATTTCCAATAACTGTAGAAAAACTAGTTTCATTAGGACAAATAAAATACTCAAAATCAAAAAGTAGTAGTCCTTTTCAAATAAAAGCTCTTCTTGCCAACCCTAATGCATGGATTAATAAATGCTGTGAATTAGAGGCCACAATGCAAAGAGTCGGCATTGCAAATATTGCTAACAGAAGGCTTGATTCTTTATCTGGGGGACAACAACAAAGAGCTTTATTAGCCAAAACATTAATGTCTCCAGCAAAAATTTACCTTCTTGATGAACCTTGTGCAGCTTTAGATCCACCTGCAAAGGAGGATTTTCTAAAAATTGTTCGTCAACTTGCTGATGCTGGTCTTTCTTTAATGGTAAGCAGTCATGATTGGGGCACTTCGTTAAATAGTTATGATCAAGTTATTGTTTTGGATAAAGCTGTATTGGCCTCTGGAAGCCCTGATTCTATAAAAGATAAATTAGAGGATATAAATATCAGCTCAATTGAGGATAATAGTTGTTGTGATTAAAAAAATATTTAGTTTTAACTTTGTGCTTGATAGCAGTTCTGGCAAAGTCCAAAATACTCCAGAGTATGAAACAACAATTGGAATTTCTTTGGATTTGTTTTGGGTGTATGAATATCTTTTACAGGGCACCCTTCCATTTTTGATGTCTCACCACATTGAACACAAGTCAAATGATGAATGTCTCTGTCTACGGGAGTGTAAAGAACCTCTCCTGTTGGGAGATGTCTAGAACGTATTAAACCATGCTTTATAAGAACTTGAAGATTCCTGTAAACAGTTGTCAGTCCCATAGCTTTTCCGCTTTCAATCAATTGTCTATGCAACTCTTGACCGCTCAGTTCATCATCACATTTATTAAGTTCTTCAAGAAGTTGTTCTTGTCTTTTGGTAATGTCAGGCTTAGTTACCATTGTTTCCGAAATCTTTTTTTGTCCCGTATTTTTGATCATACCGAATCCTTAGATTAATGTCTTTTATTAATAGCAGTTGGTGGTTTGTTCCTTTAATAATAACTATTTTTTCAGGAATTCTATGTCCAGCTATGGGAACTGTATTAATAACGCATAGGAGATTACTTCAAGTAAATTTAATCTCTCACTGCGTTTTGCCAGGGCTTGCTTTAGCATTGGCGCTTGGAATTCATCCTTCAATTGGTGGGGTTATCAGTGGTCTTTTAGGTTCTGTAATTGCAGAAAGTTTAACTAATAAAAAGAGTGAAAACTATGAAGCAATAATGAATACAATATTAGCCGGAATGCTTGGGTTTGGAGTCCTTATAATCCCTCTACTCGGAATAAGGATTGATTTGGAGGCAGTATTATTTGGCGATTTATTGACAGCAAATTTTGGAGATTTACTTAGAACAATAATTGCTTTTTTAGTATTTATACTTTTAATGACTTTTGGATATGAAAAGGTTGTTTATGTTGGATTAGATCCAGAAGGTGCATCCGCGAGTGGTATAAACGTTTCTTTATTAAATCTTGCTTTGAGTTTTACAACGGCATTAGTAATTGTTAGTTCAATGTCAGCAGTGGGAGTAATTCTTGTTATTGCTCTTCTTTCTACGCCAACTTTGTTAGGGCTAAATAAGGCTCATAGTTTAAGAATTGCAATGATGAGGTCTTCATTTTTTGGATTATGCATCTCTCTTCTTGGATTTATTCTCTCTATAGTCTTTAATCTTTCGCCTGGGCCTGCAATTAGTGTTATTTGTGTCGCATCTCTTTTGATTCCTAAGCTTCGCAAATAATTAAATCTTAAATGTCCAATCAGAATTTAATGCTTGAGCTTCTGGATTGTTTTTTAAAGCTACTTCCATAGCTTCTTTTTTATTATTAGCTATAACAACTTCATCAAATTCCTTTCCATTTTTTTTGAGCCTTACTTTGAAACGCATAAAAATTATTTAATTAATCAAAAGTTAACCACTAAGCAACTAGATTTAAATACTTTTAAAAGTTAATTGATAAAATAGAAACTTTAGTTATTCTGAAGTTTTTCTACTACAGATTCTTTCTCAATCTTAGCTACATCCTGTAATCCATTAGCATCAAACCAAGGAGCGTTTTCCCAATTAAATCCTTCCCCAAAAGTATTATCGGGAGCAGCTACATACCAGTGACATGACGAATCGGGAACATCTACAGCACATTTTGACCAGTCAGCTTCCCATTGTGGAACTTGTACCCACATTACGGATGCTAATAAAAAAGAAAAAATAATATTCATAATTATCGGTTAGCAAAATTTTGAAAGATTTTTTTCACATTCTTTCTTTCTTTTCTTCCAATAATTTTCAAGTATTTGATATTTATGCTTATTTTTAAATTGACTTAAATGAATATTCTTCTGATTAAGAACTGAAGCGTTTTTGATTTTCATGACTCAAGTTGTCAATGTAGATCATATTTAAGACACTTTATAGATTTTTTGAAGTGAATTTATACTTAATTTTTGTCTTACTTTTGTGTAGGTAAGTATTTTTCGGGATTATTTTCAATATAAGTAAGCGAATATTTGACAACACCGACTATTACTGAAAAAAGAGCAATTGCTAAAATAATAAAAATGATTTTTTTGTAAATGATTTTCATGAATTTTTTATGTTTTTGATTATTTTTTCCATCAACGTCCAATTTTTCTGAAAGATTTAAATAATTAGTAATTTATACTGTAGCCCTTTAAACTACCTAAGGAGTAAATTAAATTCATCAGAAACTCCTCACACACTTTTTTCTGATAAATTTAAAAGTACTCGGCCGCAAAGTTTGAGTACTTTTTATATTTTTTGAGATGTGACAGTTAAAATAGAGGTCTATTAAGCATTACATATTTTGAATTTAAGTGTGATATTAAATTTGTGTGTAGGAGGAATTGATTTATTTCAGTGGAAACAAGGAAACACTTGATGTAAATCAATTTTAAAAGATCTCTCTTTGAGGGGTCTTTTTTTTTGGGATTATTAGAAATAAATATTAAATTCTGAATATAAAAACAAAAATGCTTTCTTACAAAATAATTAGGTCGTCATTACGAATTAGTAATTTAATTGGTTAGATTATAAGTCGTTAAATTCTTCTGTTAATGCAAATACTTTTTTTAACAATTTTAATTTGTTCAAGCTTTTTATTCCCTTCTTCATCATTTGCCTCACATATAGAACTAAAACCTTGTGTAGAGATTGCTCATTGTGTACGAGAAGAATGGGAGGTTAATAATATTGAGAAACCTTTTGAAGAGATTAAAACATTTATCGAAAACACTCCAAGAACTGAGATTGTAGAAATAGATGGCGATTATCTTCATGCTGAGGCAACCAGTAAATGGATGAAGTATGTAGACGACTTAGAAGTATCCTTTCTAACTGAATCAAACATCTTATCAATAAGATCAGAATCAAGAGTTGGAGAAAGTGATTTGGGAGTGAATCAAAAAAGAGTTGATTTACTAAAATCTAAAATGTTTTAAGATAAAGAGTAAAAAAAATAAATTATTTTTATTGTTTTTTGTATAACTTTTCCATTTTTAAAAAAAATTAGCAGATAAAAAAGTGATAATTGTCATCATGCCTTGATAATGGCAAATTTATTAGATTTTCTCTGAAAAGATGATCATAAATTTTATATATTTATTGTTATCTAGTGTTGTTTTTTTCTGGTTTTATAGAAATATTAAAAAAAATGGAGTTAAATGGATAATCAAAGGTCTTTTTCAAATTGGAATATTGGTATTATTCATTGGAGGGTTTTTCAAAATATTTTTCACCTTACCCCCTAATTTATTTATAAAAATATTTTTTCTTATTATTTATGCATGGTGCACTGTTGGAATAAATGTAAATTTCATGATCCCTTTGATTAGTTTGATTGACCAGAAAATAGTAAAAAAATAAAACTAAAATATGCCTTAATTCTTAGTACAAAAATAAATCTATTTCCTTAATCTCCAATATTAAAATTTATAGGATTTATTTTTTCCCTTTTGAAAGTCTTTTTCTTGTATACCTAGTCTTTAATGCCAAGTCTGTCATTACATATATTCCAAATAAAAGAATGATTATTCCAATAAAGTATTTCATTATTTTTTATGTAATTATTATGTTAGAGATTTATTCATGATGCCAACTAATTTTAATATCTATTTCTTGAGATAAATTTCTTGTAACTGGACATTCTTTGGAAGCTTTTTTCAAAAAATCAATAGTTTCATTAGAAGTGCTCTCTGGTATGAAAATATCTATTATTAGTTCTTTTATCTTCCTTTCGCTATTTTGTGTCATTACTTTTTCAATATTTAAATATATACCTTTTAAATCAAATCCTTTCGATTTGGCTTTGATTGCCATGATGGTTAGCAGGCAAGTACCTAGAGATGTTGCTAATAAATCAGTTGGGGAAAAACTTTCACCTTTACCACAGTGATCTAAGGGTGCATCAGTTCTAATAAGACTTCCAGATTGTAGATGAATAGCCTCACAGTTTAAATTTCCTAAATAAGAACATTTAACTTTAGTCATTTTAAAAAAATTAAATTAGGAAAATATTATTAATAAAAAATTATGGAACATAACAAGATTATTGATGAGAAAATTTTTTTGCATATTAGTGGAGTATTAAGGAAATTCATTATTCAAGTTTTGAAATCAGTTTTTATATCCATATTCCTCTAAGCAATACTCAATTAATTCAATTGATTTATTAAGAGTTCTTTTATTTTTATTTTCTAGATCGAAACATTCATTTAAAACACGTATAGATTCATTTAAGAATGATTCTTCTTTATTTTTTATATCTTTAACTTGATTTATATAAATTAATTTTTTAATCCCAATTAGGGAAAATATGATAATTGATATTGTAAAAATTGCTATTTTAAATTTATTCATACAATTAGTTATTACAAATATTTTAATTTACTTAATATCTAAAAACTTTACATAGCTTATAGAACTAAGTAATTACATATGTAGCAGCTGTTATTGCTATGGCAGTAATTGAAATGAAGATGTATGGAACAACCTTTAAAGGTATATATAGATTATTTTTAGGCATAACTAGAACCTTTATACAAATAATTACATTCCCTTTAAACTTAATAAGTCTTCAAATATACAAATTTATTTTCTTTGTATAAATTCAATCCTTTTAAAGATTAACAAATTTATATTCATTGAATTTTCATTAAATAAAGTATCTCTAAATCTTGTCTTGAGTCCGATATTTTTCTTTTTAAAAAGATTAATTCTTCTTGGCTCATTTTTGATTCTTTTATCATCAATTCTGCTTGTTCAATAGCATGTTCTATATTTCTAATTTTAATATCTCTTATTGTGGGATCATCTTTACATGCTTTTTTAGTATTTGCATCTAACATATGTACGAAAATATCACCTTGAATATAATCTAATTTAAAACTTCATTATTCTACAAGCGCAAATTTAATTAAAATAAATTATTATAAGATTAAGAACTTTAACCTTAGCTAACCCTCTCTTCAATTGATCGAGTGGGTTTTTTTTATGGTGTAATATACTTCTAGCATTTACTATTAATTTGGAAGATTCAAAACTTAATCCTGAGGAAAATAATTCAATCGAATCGTCCCCCAATTTGAATGAAGACAATAAAGATCTTAATGAGGGGAATAAAAAAGAAGAAAATGTTAAGGCATTTACAGAATTTCTAGAGAAAGCAAGTAATCAAGATTCTTCAGAAGAAAAAATAAAACTTGATTCTGAGCAACAAAAACTAAAAATTGACAAATCACTTTTTAAAAGATTTCTTAATAATGGATTTGATGGCATTTCAACTAATCCAAACTATAAAATGTTGGCATTATTAATAGTCCTTTTAATTAATCTGTCTCTATTTTTTGTAATTGGCAATATGGGTAAAGCGTTTTTAAGAAATGCAGGAATTATGGGTTAAAAATTATTTATTTCTTTTTGGATATTCATCTTTACAATTTTGATTCTTCAAATGAAACTGTGATATTTTCTTGTCAAATTAATATTTAAAAAAAATTTGGATAATAAAGAGCCAGAAAATCCAGTAGTTTATCTTTCTAATTTAGTCAAAAAATTAGATGTAAAAGACAGAAATGGTTTAGTAGCCTTAGCAATAGTAAACCTTTTAGTAATTCTTTTATTTAAATTTTATTTGAAAGGATCAGGATTATTATCTTGAATTTAACTGCTGGTAATATTATTCAGCATTCTCGAATTGTTTTGCTAATCTAAATGCCTTCTTAATTATTAGAAAGCCACCATATGCTCCTGCCAGTAAAGGTAATACTATTAAAGGGTTAGGGGAATAATTTGAATAATTTTTCACACCCTCAACATATTCATAACCTGAACATTTAAGAAATATAAAGCTAAAAAATGTGATACTCCAACCAATGATTGATAAAAAGCCACCTTTTTTATCTCCTTCGTAAAATCTGTCTAGACCTAAGCCCCAACCTCCTATTAGGAATATTCCTCTAACAATTGAATTTTTTTCTTGATTTCTAAGCATAATAAAAAAATGTTCATTATGAACATAACCTATTTTATTTAAGATGTGAGATGTTTTTATTAATTAATCTTTAAAATAAATTTTTGATGGTTTTTTCTATAAATTACAAAATTATTATTCAGTGTTTTATTTAATTATTAGAGATTTTATTTGAATTCAACAAGGAAATTGAAGGCCTTATATAAATAAAAATAGACCCATACATATCCTGCATAATTCTCATTTCATCGTCTAAATATACAATTGAAACCTGGCAATTTGGCGAGTCTTTATTCCAAGGTAACTTATTCCATACCTCTTTAACTGGATACCATTTATCCATAAGTAATTCACTAAATAATGGAATCTTATTAAGTCCATCAACTTTGGAAACTTTTGTCTTTTGTAAGTTCATATCAAGTAAATTATTTCTTAAAACTAAATCACTTGCTAGGGTTATTACTCTTCCACCAAAAGTAGGCAATAGTTTGAACCAACCCAAGATAGGAATTGTTGTGAGCCCAAATATTGTAGTGTCAAAAGTAGATATAAATTCTTTTTTTTCAAAATCAATCTTTTGAGCAATTCTCCCAATAGTTGATATGCCAAAGGATCCTACTTGCAATTGATGTAATTTAAAAAAAAGATTACTTTTAAATTCATCATTTAATGCCTTTTCAATAGCAAGGAAGAAAGGAGAACTTCGAAATAATTCAACATTAGAAAAAATCAATTCCCACTCTCCAGATAATAATTCTTCTGATATTTCAAAACTAAAGTCCTTAAGAGCATCAATCAATTTATCCATTTCATTAGCTTTTTCCTCATACATAGGAGAAATTAATTTATTTAATCTTTGCCCTCTATCTGTAACAGCAGCTATTTTATATATATTTGACTTTATCTCTCCAATTTCTTTCATAACTCCAATACAAGAAATACTAATTAATCTTAGGAATTTAATTTGAGGTTGATGGCAATTTTAATAATGCTGGTAATAAAATCAATTAATATTCTCCCCACCTTTTACCAATATCAAAACCCCATTCAGTGGTTAATCTAATTACTTCATCATGATTCTTGCATTTTGAAAGGGATAACTTTTTACTAGGATTATTTTTTATTAGCTCAGCAATTTGATTAAGTTGCTCTATTTTTTTTAGAAAATTACTTAGATCTTTATCTGACATTTATCTAGGAAGTAAATTTTTGATCATAAGTAAATATGTAATAAAGAACCCAGGCAACACCAATAATAAGAATTGCAATCATTATATTTACTGACCAAACTACTTCTATCATGTAATTTTTTTTATATATTTTTAATATATCCAAAATTTAAATTAAATTAACCGTTAATAATTTAAATCAAGAACAATACACTACTTTTTCTAAGTGTATAAAATAAACTTAAATAGTTTAAAAATTATGGGAGAAGCTAAGAGAAGGGAAGAGTTAGGCTTACCACCTAGAGAAAAGAAAAAGGAAAAACAAACATCGAATATTCAACTAAACAAAATTTTAAATAAATATCCTTATTTACCTTTCATTTTAGGTTTTTCATTATTAGCAATATTAATTATCGATTTAGTTAATTACTACAAATAGATATATAAAAAGGGGATACTTTTAGCAGAAGAGAAGATTATCTTCGCAATTGCGAAATTATTTTTACATAATAAAAATAAAACTCATGAAACCGATTAACACCTCATGCGCCTTAATTTTAGGGGTACTAACTTTGTTTTCAACATCTAATGCAAATGCAGGTGGCTGCAGTTCTCATACTGAGAAGAAGGCAGAAATTGAATGCTTGTCTGATGATAAAAAATGTATAGAAGTGAAAGAAAAAGAATCACTATACAAAGTTGAGGCCTAAATGTTTGATAATCTTGGAACTGCTCTAGTACAAGCATTAGGCTTCTTTGCTGTTTTTGGTTTTTTTGTATATCAAACTTTATTTGCAGATAGCAAACCCAAAAATTCAAAATCAAATCCTAAAAAAGCAAAGATTTCCGATAAAAAAGAATCAATTAAAAAAGAACCTAAAAAAGGCTTATTTAACAGAAAATCTAAACCTGTTGAAGAGAATTTAACAGTCCCAAAAAAGGGATTATTTGGGAGAAAAAAAGAAGTTATTAAAGAGGAGATTAAACCAAAGAAAAAAGGTTGGTTTAAATAGATAAAGGTACATAAACTCTTTTTTGATATCTTTAATACAAAAACTTTTTTTAGTAAATTTATAATGTATGGGAGATAAAACCCAAAATGAACCATAGAGAAATCACAAAAAAATATAGCGAGTTACTTAACAAGGCTGAGTTTGCTACTGGCCGTAAGGAAGTTGTAGGTCTTTTAAAAAAAGCTGCCAAATTGAAATCTCAAATTGAAATCAATTATTAGATCTTAAAATAAGTTTAATTCTAAATGTAAAAAATTTTTTTAAATAAGTTTTTACATGAGATAATCTGCATAGATTATTTTTCTTATGAATAAAAAAGGTTATACAACCGAAAGTGGTGGTAGACAAAATGGTTTTGCAATTGAACCAGAAATTAACCCCATATCAGAAGGCGAATCAAAGAAATCCATATTTTTATTTATTGGAATATTATTACCTTTTCTAATAGGCGGTTTTTATTATTTGAGGACTCTGAATATATTCTGATATTTTATAAGCCATTTTTAGTAATATATTCTTCTGAGCTAACTATATCTTGCATTAAGCTCTCTGATGAAGGATTAAATCCATTTTGCTCTAAAAAAGATTTAACCTTTTCAAATTTTTGCTGAATTTTCTTTGTATATGGAGTTGTCATCAAATAATCATCTTTTTCTGTTGAATAGTTCATTTGATTAACGGATTACTTTTACAATTAAATTTTGCAAAATATGCTATCTCTAGTGAAGTTATAAATATTACATAAATAATTTAATAGTAATAAATACTTATAAGCCGTTTGTGTGAGGTCGATATTAGTTGATTTTTTTAAAGTGTACTTATAGTAACTAGTTCCATTAAATCTCTGGACTGTAGATATTTTTGAAATACTTCAGAATAAAATGCTTTTTTAGCAGCAAATTTTGATTCGAATTCAATTACTAATCCAAGCTGCCCTCCATCCCATTCATTTGAGGTTGATTCTTGTATTAAATCTCTTTTTACTATTACTCCTCCCACAGATTTAATCCAAGGCAATACTGTCCTTATATATTCCAGAAATAAATCAGCATTTGGAATTGAAATTTTCTTTAGCCAATAGCTCTTTGTCATCAAATCAACATATTCTGGGTAGAATATAGCACATGGAGGTGAGTATTTATCCTTAGCTATATACTCCAGCGTTTATTGAATGGAAACCGAAAATGATTTATTAAATTTACTTCTTAAATCTCCAAATTCAGAGAGTATACGTATTATTGCCGAACAACTTGAAATTGATCATAATTTTTCCTATACCAAAGATGGAAATGATTTGCAGGGTGTTTGGGAGCTTAGGTGGAGTAGTTCTAATAGTCCCTTTTTAA
>QCCB01000024.1 GCA_003278955.1 Prochlorococcus sp. AG-347-K10 | reverse complement strand
CCGTATAGTCATCTGATTTTGTAATATCTAAAGCAGACAAATTGTAAGTGCCAATGAGATTATCACCATAGGAACCAACATCTAAAAAATAACTTCCTGAATAATTCGTATCAAAAATAATCTGAGAATTTAGACCAGAAATGCCATCATCATTCGAACTCAATAAATCGCCCTCATTATTACGCAGATAAAGATAAGGATCTGATAGTGAATTACCTATAAGATCAAATTGATATGTTTTACTTTCATCCAAACTTATGAGGAACCAGTCTCTATCTCCTGACTTTTCCAGCTCTCCATCTATAGTTTCTCCACTATTCAATATTCCTTCAGTATTTATATCTCCCGTGTAGTCATCTGATTTTCCAATTATTTTATTTCCCTCCCTTATCAAATCACTAGCTTTTATATTTACTAGAGTTGCATAGTTAATTCCATCTTTTTTAATTAAGGAATTGTTATTTTCTTGCTCAATTAGAAAGTTTTCGTAGGATAAAAAGTCTAAATCAAGAGAGTCCTCCTCAAGATTAAAATCCTGAATAGTAGTTACCCCAAAATTTTGATGAATTACGAAAGTATCATAACCTTCGCCACCATAAAGAATGTCGTTACCAGACAGTCCATCTAAAAAATCGTCTCCATCGTTTCCTATTAATTGATTAATACTTGCATCTCCGATTATTGAATCGCTGTTATTAGTTCCTTCAACATTCTCGAAATTAAAAATTTCTAGATCAATCAATTCAAAGCTAGGTATACCATTAATTCGTAAATTATTAGAAAAAAGGTTTATATCTAATGTTGTATTTGAGTCTTCACCTGAGAGACCATTTATCCAATCTGAATCCGATGAAGTTGCATAAATAGCGCTATAAAAATCTAAATACGTATCTGTGGAATTGAGACCTTTCGTGACAGTTCCACCACTATTAAGAGTTATTGATTCATTGAAGTTTGTGTAGTCGATAACATCATATCCATTACCAAAGGAATAAGTATCACTTCCTAAAGTTGCATAAAATGTATCATCTCCATCTTCACCATATAAAAAGTTATTATTTTTGTTGCCTTTAATTATATCGTTTCCTTCCCCTGCTTTAATATTTTCAATTCCTCTTACAAGATCCCAACCTTCTCCCGTATCTTGTCTTTTTTTATTTGAAAGATCTATCAAATTATCACTTCCTCCAAAATAGGCTGTATCTATTCCTTTCCCCCCAAATATTTTGTCATCACTGCTCCCTCCAAACAAATGATCATCCCCTTTACCTCCAAACAACTCATCTTTGCCATTACCTCCATATAAATAATCATCCCCCTTACCTCCAAATAACTCATCTCTGCCATTCCCTCCATATAAATAATCATCCCCCTTACCTCCAAATAACCTATCTCTACCATTACCGCCATATAAATAATCATCCCCCTTACGTCCAAACAACTCATCTCTGCCATTACCTCCATATAAATAATCAGCAAAACTTAATAAGTGATTATGATGATTATTTATTTGAAAAGGATCTTGAGAATTTTCTAGATTTACAAAGAATAAATTATCTTCCAGCATCAACAATCCTAATCTTTAATATATCTACAATATAATCAATTTCGAAGTTTACACTCCCTGTTAACTTAATTTATATAAAAACCACCTCCGAGGATCTTATTGAAGCTATGAAAGTAATTGCAAAGTAAATTCTTTCAGACTCATCAGAAGTAAATTCGATAGCCACGAGATGATGTAGCCTGTTTTTGATTGACAGTCGATCTAACCTCGACTCTACTTTTTTAGATAAAGTACCTATATTTTCTTATTGATTTAAAAGTTATTATTTTTGCAAATAACAGGATTAAAAAAAGATGATGAAACTTGCGATCATTTTCTTACCAATTGTCTTTGCACTTATATGGGCTTTGTTTATTGGGTTAAGAATAAATAAAGTAGAAAATAGAGATGGAAAGAGAAAATTAATTAATTATTAAAAATAAGATTTAAATATAGAAGTCTTATTCCATCCTTCCTCTTTCTTGCTTTTTTCTTATATCTTCGTAAATATGCGTATATAGGCTTTCACATAGGGGTTGATGATTATGAAAATTCCAATCGAAATGTTGAAAGAAATTAGAGAAAGTGGGTACGATAAAAAGCTTGTATATACCTACATAAGAGAGCTATTAGACAGCGATAAAGAAATTAAAGAAAATAACAATCTAGACCTTGTAGACAATTACTTATTAGATAAAAATTTACAAGAACCTGCTCCTGAGATGCTTATGGCAGCAGAGCTTTTAGACGATTACTTATTAGATAAAAGATTTATGAGAGAACTTGAAGATGAAGAATATGATGCTGCTTAAAAATAACTATTAAATACGATTGACAGTCGATCTAAAATAAAGGCTAATTAGCTCCTTTTTTTATGTCTCTTGAAACTACTGTTTTTACATTCAAAATCAGTGTCCCTTATGAAGAATGGGCTGCTGTTTATGACAGTGAAGAAAATATAAAAATGATGAAGGAAACTGGAATGACTTGCTTATACAAAGGTGTAAATAAAGATGATCCAACCAGTGTAATTGTCATTGAGCAAGGTGAAGAAGGTAAAGCAATAGCTATGTTTAAAGATCCAGAAGTTAAACCATTAATTGAGAGTGCAGGTCATATTTATGATTCAACTGTTATTTCCAGCTACTTTTAATTGATAGTCGATCTAAACTAGGGAGCAATTAACTCCTTTTTTTATGAACACCTTAATAGTTTCTACTTTTGATTGTTCTTTTGAAGATTTCGATAAATTCGTAGCAGATTTCCATGAAAAGGAGGGACATAAATATGTCGAGGAATATGAACTCATCAAGGTAAATGGCCATAAAAGTCACTTAATACTTAAAGTAAAAGATTTAGAAGGGTTTGCTGCTGCTACAAGTACTCCAGAGATGAAAGAGTGGGATAAAGAAAATGGTTATAAAGACATTTGTTATTCACTAACTCCGGTTGAATAAAATGAAACTCTTACTACTTGCACCACTAATATTGACTATATCTGGTTGTTCAAGTGACATAATTGTAAAGACTGATTTAGGAGAAAAATATATTGCGAAAGATTCTGCAGTTACGATTGTACTTTAGAGGAAAAGCCCTTAAATAGAAACATTAATCATTTTATTATTTAAAATTTCTGTTATTAGCGATCTGTTTCTTCAGCTATAACATAATTATGTTAGCAATCGCTAATATGGTCCTGTATTTGGGACTGCAATTTGGTCCTGAACCTTGGTCCTGCACACCAAAAATCAAAAAAAAGACCTATCAAAAGCCTGTTACAACAAGCAGTTTGATAGGTAACACCGGATCCCCGTCAGTTCTCTGCTGCATCGACCTGGAAATGCCAGAAGAGGATTCAAAGTGGGCTTTCGTTTCCGATTACAAGATCGGTTTACTACCGCATCACGACAGTCTCCTCATGTCGAAAGAGAGTCAGATCAGAGCACATAAAGAAGAACTTAACCAAAGATCCAGTGATCTAACTCTAACTTATTTTTTTATGCATTTGGAGATGGCCAAATGTCTCTTACCATATTTAATAAAACTTGAGCTTCATCATATCTTTCTGAATGCGTTTTACCATTTAATGTAAATGTGATGTGAGCCATTTTTCTTCCTAGGATTTCCCGAGATTTTCCATAACAATGAATATTAGAACCCTCAAATTCAGATAACATTTTAATTCTGGTTTCCATTGAGATTGGGAAATTCTTTCTTAATCCCAGTAGATTTATCATAATTGCCCCTTCACAGTTCATTTTGATTTCAGGTGGCATTATCCCAGAAGAAATGCAAACATATTGATCAAACTGACTTGAAGTACAAGCTTCAATGGAGAAATGAGCTGAGTTATGTGTTCTAGGAGCTATTTCATTAATTAAAAGACCATTATCCCCATAGAAGAATTCAATAGCTAAAACACCAACGTAATTAAGTTCATTGACTATTGAAGAGAAAATATTTATTGCAAATAAGTTCAAATCATATTCAGTTGTCGCAGGTGCAAGAACCCAATCGCAAACATGATTTGATTGGAATGTCTCAACGATTGGGAAAAATCTTATCTTACCGGTTCTATCTCTCGAACCAACAAGCGCCAGTTCTTTTTCATACTCTACCCATTCTTCTATTAACCATTCATCAGAATTATTCTCTGTTAAAAAACAATCTAAATCTACTTTTGTCTTTATTTTTCTGTTCCCTTTGCCGTCATATCCACCTTTATTTGATTTTGCCATTAGAGGAAAAGTCCAATTAATGATTTCCTCATCCGATAGATTTTTAAAATCTTCAATACTTATCCATTTTGGACAGGGAATATTCATTCTATCTATTAATTTTTTTTGAGAAAACCTATCTACTAATGGCTTAATTGCATTAAGGCTTGGAACAAAAATATCTTTATTGCCAATTAAATTTAATTTATCAATTTTTATCCATTCATTTTCAAAAATTATTGTTTCACACTTATTAATTAATGATTTATTACCTCTTATCTTTAAAGGATCAGCTTCTATGACATGATCTGCTTTTAAACCAGCAGGATCATCACAAGATTTTGTTTGCACACATACTTCTAAATCTCTTTTTTTTGCTGCCTCAGTTAACATCAAAGCCAGTTGACCACCTCCAATTATTCCTAGGGAATAATTTTTCTTAATATCGTTTATATTTTTTTTAAAACTCATAGCATGATTTTATTACCATTTCTAATTCTTAACAACTTAATTTTTAAGGATCTAGAGCTTAGATTTTGCTAATATATAAAGTATTTAATACCAAATATTTATAAATTTTAACTAGGTAATCAATTGTGAATAAGAGAAAAATATTAGTCCCATTAGGTGATAAGTCATACGAAGTAACTCTAGAAGCAGGGATACTGAATAATATCAGCGAAGAACTCTTAAAAATTGGAATAACAAAGAAAAGCAAAATACTTGTGATTTCAAATGAAGAAATATCAAATTTGTATGGTGAAAAATTCTTAAATAATTTAAAAGATAATAAATTTCAGGCCAAAATGTTCCTTATCAAGGCTGGAGAATCATATAAAAACTTAAAAACCTTAAGTGAAATATTTGATGTAGCATTTGAATTTGGCTTAGATAGAAATTCAATAATTATTGCCCTTGGAGGAGGAATTGTTGGAGATGTAAGTGGTTTTGCTGCTGCGACTTGGCTAAGAGGTATCAAATATATTCAGATACCAACAACATTATTATCAATGGTTGATTCATCTGTAGGAGGAAAAACAGGAGTAAATCATCCAAAAGGTAAAAATTTAATTGGAGCTTTCAATCAACCTAAAGCAGTTTTTATTGATCCAGAAACTTTAAAAAGTTTGCCCAAAAGAGAATTTAGTGCAGGCATGGCTGAAGTAATAAAATACGGAGTAATAAGAGATAAAGAACTTTTCGAATACTTAGAAATTGAAAAAAACAAAAATGAACTTATAAATCTCAAAAATGAATATCTAATTAAAATAATTAATAGTTCAATTAAAACAAAGTCTCATGTTGTTTCTCAAGACGAACATGAAAATGGTGTTAGAGCAATATTGAATTATGGTCATTCTTTTGGTCACGTTATTGAAAATTTATGTGGATACGGCAAATTTCTGCATGGTGAGGCAATATCAATTGGTATGAATATTGCGGGGAAAATAGCAATTGAAAAAGGGTTATGGTCTAAAGAAGAATTAGAGAGACAGCGAATTCTCTTAGAGAGTTATGATCTTCCTACCGAGATCCCCAAAATAAATAAAGAAGAGGTTCTAACAATACTTATGGGTGATAAAAAAGTTCGTGATGGTAAAATGAGATTTATATTACCGAAAAAAATTGGTGCTGTTGATATATATGATGACGTAGAAGATTCATTATTTTTAAAGTTTTTTTCTTAACGCAAACAGGTTGAATTTATATTCATTTTCTTCTCATTAAACTTTTTAAAAACAAACCACTTAAAATCACCCAAACAAACAGGATCTACGAGTCTAAGTAATGCCTCTCTTCTTAAAAGAGCATTTGATAAATTCTCCTTAAATTCTCTCTGAATCCCATAAAGTCTCTCTGCCAATCCAAGCGCCAACAAAGCCTCTCCTTGTTTAGTTATTCCATCAGTATTAAATCCAAGAGTCTCAGCATCATTAATTAAAGTTTCTATGCACACATGAGATGTTAAATCGCAATTTCCAGGAGAATCTAGGACATTATTCTTCATTTTTTGATTTTCATATGAAACTATCGTCCCATCAGAATTCTTAGAGTTATAGTATTTTTTAGCTTCTTTAGCGTAATCAATTATCAATAAAATACCATTATTGATTTTGCCATAAATAGCTTCTAACCATTTTGAGTTATCTACATGCCATTCTGTCGTCCATCCTTCAAGAGCATTTTCAGGCGGAATAGTTATTCCCAACTCACTTTTAGCAAGTTCAAAACTTTTTTTCAATTCATGTGTAATTGGCATTTTATCAAAAAATAATTTATGAGATTTTTTGTCTATAGAAACTGCTTGTCGAATTAATTTTCCCTTTGAGAAGGTTATTCTTTCTACTGGCAAAGCATCCAAAACCTCATTTGCTAGAACTATTCCATTTATATTATTTTCCTCTACTTCATCCAAACCTTTCCATAAAATATCAATACCTAAGTTCAAAAATTCCTCCAATTTATTTTTTTGTTTTTCTACCATCCCTTCATTAGGTTCAATAATTACAAAAGAAACTCCTTCTAAAAAAATCTTATTGTTTTCTAAAAAATAATTAATTAATCCATTCATAAAGCTTCCATCTCCAGCTCCAAATTCAATTACAGCTAATTTCTGATTAGATAAAAAACTATTTTTGAACTGAATCAACCAATCTTCTATTTGTTTACCAACCAAAAAAGCAAAATCATCAGATAAAGAGGGTGATGTGACAAAATCTCCTCGAACGCCTAACTCAGCTTTACCGCTGCCGTAATAACCATTAATAGGATCATTTAATGCGAAATTCATAAAGTCATAAAAACTTATAGTCCCACCCATTTTTATTATTTTTTTTACTAACCAATCTGGATTATTCGCGGGTAAGCTATTCATCGGCGAAAATATAAAGAGACAGAACTTATTTATGCCTTCAAAGATTAACTATTTATTAGGAATATTTCTATCTATATTAGTTTTAATTTCACATAAACCCGTTTTCGCTATAAATAATCCAAATCTCTTACCAGAAGAAAAAACACCAGTAATTGATTTAGCTAAAACATTAAGCCCTAATCAGAAAAAATCTTTAGAGGAAAAGCTTAATAATCTAGAAATTGAAAGTGGGTGGAAAATTAAATATTTATCTCAGTTTGAAAGTTCTCCTGGTAGCGCAATAAAGGACTATTGGGATTTAGATGAGACAAGTTTATTGATAGTTGCGGATCCTAGAGGGGGAAATTTGCTGAACTTTAACGTCGGAGAGGCTTATTTTAATTTTATGCCAAGGTTATTTTGGGTTGAACTTCAAACAAGATTTGGCAACCAATACTATGTTAAAGATCACGGTGAGGATGGGGCAGTATTAGATGCCATTGATTCAGTAAAGATTTGCCTCGAAAAAGGAGGATGTCAAGTTGTCCCTGGCCTACCCAAAGAGCAATATATATGGACTTTATGTACATCTATTCTTGGAGGTTTAGTAGCAGGTTTCGCATCTGCTCCAAGAAAAGAAGGTCAAGTCATATCAATTGGATTTTTAGCTCTTCTTTCTCCTCTATGGGGAATGTTATTTGGAATTTTTGGTTTGGCACCGATAATATCCAGAACAAATGATTTATTACCTTTATTTAAAAATGGTTTAGCTTTTACAGCCGCAGGAATTGCGGGTTATATCTTGTCTCAAACATTATTTTCAAGATATGAAAAGCCTAAAAATACTTAAAATATGAGCAAAAATATCTATTCCTAAAAAAATTTATCTTCTTCACAAATTTCACCAGACTCTGAATACCATCGGTGAGAAACATGTCTTAATTCCTTATTTTCAAACTCAATCCATGAAAAGTTAATTATTAATTTCCCATCTTCATCAGTTTTATATCTTGGCACTACAGCAGTGTTGAAATAAATTGTCCCTTTGCTATCAATTTTAAACATCTCTCTTAAACCAAGATTTCTTTTAAGCCGATTGTGCATATGACCAAAAATAACAAGATCAACTTTTCTTCTCTTTTGTATTTGAGAAATAGCCACAGACAAATCTCTATCTCCCCAATCTAAAGAGGGTGATTTCCAGTCTTTCCCACAAATGCTTTTAGGTTCTGAGCCTAAACCCGAAGGGCCAGCATGAGACATAATTATTAAAGGTATATCTTCGACACTCTCTTCTGAACATTTGATGATTTTATTTATTGAATCTTGTTCGGTAATGGGTCCATAAACGCCTTTAACTTCTTTTGAAAGATAATAGCCGCCGCCAGAACTGCATGGTCTTGCAGATAATAAATTTATTTGATTATTAAAAACTTTCAAATCCCATGCACAATATTTTTCACCAAGAACACGAATTTGCTTTGAGAGAGTTTCGCCTGTAGAATCTTTCCCTCTATCATGATTTCCTAAAATCACAAAAGTAGGAATTTTGATCTCATTGATTTTTTTAATTATTTTGACACTTCCATCAGAAATATCACCAACAAATAAAACAATATTTGGTTTGATAATCGATAAAACTTTCAAGTCTAATTCAGACCATTGACCATGACAGTCACCAACAATAGCAATTTTTAAATTTGTCAGAATTTTTTCTATTTAAAGGCATATAATCTATTTAGAGATATTCTAAATCCTGACCAGTATAACTTCTACTGCAAAACAGAAATCAGTTCAAAACGAAGAGGATTTGATTTCTGAAATAAAGGAGCGTTGCGGAAAAGCCAATGCAATTATTCTTGCGCACTATTATCAAGCTCCAGAGATTCAGGAAATTGCAGATTTTATTGGCGATTCATTAGATCTATCTAGGAAAGCTGCAAATAATGACGCAGATATAATAATTTTTTGCGGTGTGCACTTTATGGCCGAAACCGCAAAAATACTTAGCCCTAATAAAACAGTCCTATTACCAGATATTGACGCAGGATGCTCATTAGCAGACGATTGTCCTTCAGATAAATTTCAAAAGTTCAGGGAAGAAAATCCAGATCACTATGTCGTAAGTTATATAAATTGCACTGCAGAAGTAAAAGCTCAAAGTGATCTGATATGTACAAGCAGTAATGCCGTCTCATTAATTAAAAAGATACCTGAAAATAAAAAGATAATATTTGCGCCAGATCAGAACCTTGGGAGATGGGTACAGAAAAATTCAGGAAGAGATCTTAAATTATGGCCTGGCAGCTGCATTGTTCATGAATCATTTAGTGAAGAAGCACTTCTAAAATTAAAATATCAAAATCCAGGATCAAAAGTAATTGCTCATCCTGAATGTAGTCAAAATTTACTAATTCTCTCAGACTTTATTGGATCGACAAGTAAGCTGCTTGATTTCGTAAGTAAAGATCCATCTAAAACTTACATGGTACTAACTGAACCAGGAATAATTCATCAAATGAAAAAGAAAGAACCCAAAAAAATTTTTATTGAAGTTCCCGATGTAGAAGGTTGTAAATGTAACGAGTGTCCATATATGAAATTAAATACTTTAGAAAAAATTCTTGATTGTTTGAAAAATAATTCCCCGTCCATTGAACTAGACCCAGAAATAATAAAAAGAGCCTATGTGCCAATAAAGAGAATGCTGGATATGAGTAATTAATTTAATGAAAATACTTTATCTTCCTTATTAATTTTTAGGAATGCATTAAGGTTTGTGGTGTCGGGATTAAATTCGCTTATCTGATTCTTTCTATTAATTATATTTATTAGCTCTTTTTCACCAGCTCTATATTGTTTATCTTTTCTAGTTCCTATCTCTCTTTGAAGTATAGGGTTTATATTCATTCTTACTTCTATGTCTGGAATAATTCCAGATTTGTTTATATCAGTGCCGTTCGGAGTTAAATACTTAGCGACTGTAACAGTTAGACCTGAACCATCAACTAAAGTTCTCATGGATTGAACTAGACCTTTACCAAATGTTTTCTTCCCAACTAATTTTCCTCTTTTGTTATCTTTTATTGCACCAGAAACTATTTCACTAGCACTAGCAGAACCCTCATTAACTAAGACAACTAAGGGCTTTTTTGTTAGAGCTTGACCGTTTCCTTTTTTTGTTTCTTTTAAACCATCTTTACTTACTGTACTTACTATTACTCCTTTGTTAATGAAGTGCCTTGAGATATCAATGCTTGATTCTAATAAACCTCCAGGATTACTTCTCAAGTCAAGTACATATCCTGCGACTTTTTTTGTTTCTAAATCCTTAATAGCATCTCTAGTTTCTTTGGATGCATTTGCATTAAATTGTTTAATTCTTACATAGCCAATTGATAAGCCATTTTTGGTTTGATTGACTTTACTTGATACAGATTTTATTTCAATTTTTTCTCTTGATAAAGTCTTAAAAAAGGATTGAGAACCTCTAAGAATTTCAAGCTTTACTTTAGTACCTCTTTGTCCTCTTATTAATTTCACGGCATCCTCAATGTTCATACCTTCAGTAGAAATATCATCTATGGATAATATTTTATCTCTAGCTTTAATTCCAGCATCAAATGCAGGGGTGCCCTCTATAGGAGAAATAATTATTAAATCATCAGATTCTTTATCTTTAACTATTTGGATACCAACTCCAGTTAATTCGCCAGAGGTATCAATTCTCATTTGATTAAATTCCTTAGGTTCTAAAAATCTTGTATAAGAATCATCTAAATTAGAAAGCATATCTCTAATCGCATCATATGCTTCATTGCTGTCTGAATATGTTTTTGATAAAACATCTTTTCTTAGATTAATCCAATTGGACTTTTGAAATTTGCCGTTTGAATCAAGAAAATCTCTATATACAATTTGCCAAACATGATCAATTACTTCTTTATAACTATTATTTAAAACTGTTGCCTCTGCAAAATTATTTAAAAATAACCCAGAAAAGGATGTCGCAAAAAGAAATATATATTTTTTTTTAAGCAATTTTCTTATCTTCAAATAATTTGATATTTTTTATTATAAAAAGAATTTATTTATAATTCAAAAATTTGACAAATCCTTAAGGATCAATCCACTTCCCATCATCCTTAATAAGTTGGATTAAAGCATTAACACCATCATCTTCAGGTACTCTTTTTATCTCTTCTTTTCTTCTATATAAGGCAATAGTTCCTTTACCTTTTCCAACATAACCATAATCAGCATCTGCCATTTCTCCTGGCCCATTAACAATACATCCCATTATTGCTATATCTAGACCCGTCAAATGTGAGGTCGCGTTCCTAACTTTATCTACAACTTCTTCTAGATTAAAAAGTGTTCTACCACAACTGGGGCAACTGATGTATTCAACCATTGTTTTTCTTAATCCTAAAGATTGCAAAATTGAATAGCACACTGGTATTTCCTTTTCTGGAGCTTCTGTTAAGGAAACCCTGATGGTATCTCCTAATCCCTCTGCTAAAAGCGTTCCAATTCCAGCAGTACTTTTAATCCTTCCATAATCACCATCACCAGCTTCGGTCACTCCTAAATGTAAGGGATAGTTATATCCTTCTGAGTCAAGCCTATCTGCAATCATTCTGTAAGCTGCCATCATGACCGGAGCCCTAGAAGCTTTCATAGAAATAATTATGTTATGAAAATCAAGCTCATCACAAATTTTGACGAACTCCATCGCAGATTCTGTCATTCCTAATGGCGTATCTCCATAAGTAAAAAGCATCCTCTCGGATAGAGACCCATGATTAACTCCAATTCTTAGAGCTTTGTTTTCAGCCTTTAAAACTTCAACTAAAGGGGTAAATCTTTTAAGTATTGTTTGCTTAATAGTCTCAAATTCCTCATCTGTATATTCAGTTCTTGTAGGGTCTGATTTTTCAAAAACAAACAATCCAGGATTAATTCTTACTTTATCAACATGTTTTGCAACTTCCATTGCAATTTTCATACCATTATGGTGAACATCAGCCACCAAGGGGGTATTGATATTATTTTCTAGTAATTTTGCCTTTATATCTCCTACTGCTTTGGCATGTGCTAAGGAAGGGACAGTTAACCTTACTATTTCACAACCCACATCATGAAGTCTTTTGATAGCTAAGTAAGCATTTTCGACATCCATAGTATCTTCATTTATCATCGATTGAACTCTTACTGGATAATCACTTCCAATAGCTATATCACCAACCATTACTGTTCTAGTTATCCTTCTCTCAATATGAGTTGAATATCTTTTGGAGAGACTATTAACCTCTTTAGATTGAGTTAATGACATTAAAATTCTTGATATTCAAAAAGGATTTCACTAAATTATACGGCATATAGTTTACCACTTACATTCTCTAGGTCTTTCAAAGTTAGATGGTAAGGTTTATTGATTTCTTTTGAAGGAAATCTCAACAAATAAGATGGATGAAAAATTACCATAATTTCTCTCCCATCTTTTTTAATCCATTGACCTCTTAAATTACTTATAGGATCTTTAACTTCTAAAACAGCTCTCATAGCAGTAGAACCAGTAAGTAATATAAATTTTGGATCGACTAACTTTATTTGCTGTAATAACCAAGGTTTATGAATATTAATTTCTCTAGCAGTGGGTTTTCTATTATTTGGTGGACGACATTTAATTACATTACAAAAATAAACATCCTTCTTATAATCAATTCCAGCTTGTATTAATAATTCGTTTAATAACTTACCAGATTTACCTACATAAGGTTTTCCTTCTAAATCTTCCTGGGCTCCAGGTGCCTCACCAATTACTAACAAATTTGCGAATACACTTCCTCTCCCAATTACTAACCTTTTCACCGAAAATAAAACTTTAAATATTTTTATCTTAAGAACTCAAAACATGAAAATAAAATAGATTAAGAAAATGAACTAAATTAAACCATAGTGTGATAGTTTTATTTATTCTTAATTTATGCATTTGTCATTATTAAAAGTCATATTTGAAAAGTCATAAGTCAATGAGTCAAGTTAATTTATCTGATCGGGCACTTTCAATTGAGCCTTCTCTTACATTGCAGATAAGTGCTAAAGCAAATCAATTATCTGCAGAAGGAGTAGATATTTGCAATTTAAGTGCAGGTGAACCTGATTTTGATGCCCCAAAAGAAGTTATAGAGGCTACAAGTAAAGCTATATTTGATGGATTTACAAAGTACGGGCCCGCAGCGGGGAATTTAGATCTCCGAAAAGCAATTGCAAATAAACTTCAAATTCAAAACGATTTAAATTATGAATTTGAAAATGTAATGGTCACAAATGGTGCTAAGCAAGCAATATATAATCTTTTCCAAGTATTGTTAAATACTGGAGACGAAGTTATTATTCCTTCTCCATATTGGTTAAGTTATCCCCAGATGGTTAGATTGGCGGGTGGGAAGCCAATTTTTACAAATTCTTCTGCAGAAGATGGATTCAAAATAAATATAGAAGATTTGAAGTCTAAAATCACTTCAAAAACTAAATTTATAATTATCAATTCTCCTAATAACCCAACTGGAAGAGTTATGTCAAAGGAAGAATTATTACAAATTGCCGATTTAGCTAGAGAAAATCCAAACATCAATATTCTTTCTGATGAGATTTACGAACTAATCCTAAAAAAAGAATTTAAACACTACAGTTTATCTTCATTAGCAAATGACTTAAAAGATAGAATTTTTATAATTAATGGGTTTGCGAAAGGATGGGCTATGACTGGCTGGAGGATAGGTTATTTAGTAGGTCCCAAAGATGTAATCAAAGCATCCTCAGCATTACAAAGTCAAAGTACAAGTAATGTTTGCTCTTTTGTTCAAAAAGGTGCTTTAGAGGCTTTAAAAATTAATAATGAGTTTTTCTCAATGATAAATAGCCATTATGATCAAAGAAGAAGACTTCTCAATGAGGGCCTTAATAATATAAATGGGATTTATATTGAAGAACCTAACGGAGCATTTTACGCATTTCCAAAATTACCCAACTCCTCAATTACTTCTGTTGATTTCTGCAATAAAGCTCTTCAAGATTATGGATTAGTTGTTGTACCTGGAAAAGCTTTTGGAGCTGATCAATGTATAAGAATATCTTGTGCAGCTTCAGAAATTAAAATAAAAGATGGACTACAGAGGCTTGAAAAAGCAATCTCCGAATACTATTAACAATTTAACTAAGTAATGTTTAATCTAAAGAATTTCCTATTAAGTTCATCTCTATTATTTTCTGTTTTTTCATCACCTGTATTTTCAAATCCCAAAGTTTTAAAAGTTGGAGCAATACCTGATCAAAACCAAGATGTTTTGGATAAAAGATTTAATTTATTTTCAAAAGAATTATCCAAACAACTTGATGTAGAAGTTAAATACATTCCTGTTATTAATTATGTTGCAGCAGTAACTGGATTTAGAACTAAAGATTTAGATTTAGTTTGGTTTGGCGGTTTATCAGGAGTTCAAGCTAGATTACAAACACCTAATTCAATTGTCATAGCTCAAAGAGATATTGATAAGGAATTTAAAAGTGTTTTTATAGTAAACAAAAATTTAGAACTTAACTCAATTTCAAACATTAAAGGACTTAAAAAACTAAAGAATTTAAGATTTACTTTTGGCTCTGAAAACTCAACTTCTGGAAGATTAATGCCAGAATATTTTTTAAATCAAGCAGGGGTAGAAATTAAACATTTTAAAGGAAAAAAAGCAGGTTTTAGTGGGAGTCATGATGCCACTATAGCTTTAGTTAATAGTGGGGCATTTGATGCTGGAGCTTTAAATAAACAGGTTTGGGAAAACAATCATAAAAATAATCCCAAAAGAACAAGTAATTTAGAATTATTCTGGATCACACCAGAATATGTTGACTATCATTGGGTAGCTCAAGGTGATCTTGAAAATAGATTCGGGGAAGGGTTTACAAAAGTACTTAAATCAGTAATTCTAAATTTAGATATAAAGCAAAAATCACACAAACAGATATTAGATATGTTCAATGCAAAAAGATTTATAAAGGCAGAATCAAAACAATATAAAAATATAGAGGAAATCGGGAGGAAATTAAATAAAATTAGATGAATAATACTGTCTTAGAATTAGAAAATATATCTTATAAATACAAAAATGATCTGATCCTAAATAAAATAAATTTAAAAATAAATTCTGGGGAAAAAATTGCACTTTTAGGTAAAAGCGGTTCAGGAAAAACTACACTTATATCAGTACTTAATGGCACTATAAAGCCAACTCAAGGTGAGGTTAAATTATTCAATGAAAGTTTCGAGGAATTAGATAGAAAGCAGAAAAGTAAAATAACAACTATATGGCAAGATTTAAGATTAATAGAAGATCTCTCTGCAGAACAAAATGTTAATTGTGGACTACTAGCGGAAAACAATTTTTATTTCGCTTTTAAAAATTTACTAAATATAAGTTCTTTTAAGAAGGCGCATAAATATATGAAATTATGTAGACTTCATAACTCTATTTACGACAAAAAAATCAGAAAACTATCTGGGGGGCAAAAACAAAGGGTGGCTATAGCTAGATCATTAATTCAAGAATCAAATATATTACTTGCAGATGAGCCTTTTAATAATCTAGATCCCAAATTGATAACAACAATTAAAAACCTTCTGTTAGAAAATGTAGATAAAAATGAAACAAAAAAATCCCCAAAGACGGCATTAGTTGCATTACATAGATTAGATTTGCTGAACGATTTCGATAAAGTTATTGGAATAAGGGATGGTAAAATTTTTTTCAATATCAAAAGAAATAACTTAAAGAAGATTCATTTAGAGAAAATATATTAATTAGTTGAACAAATTAAAATTAAACTATACCTCATTATCTTTTCTTCCAATTTTGGTATGCATACCTCTAGGGTATCAATTAATAAACAATATTCATTTTGGAGGATTTAAATTATTCCAAGAATTCTTAATTTCTGCATTTAATCCCAAGATCGATAATGAAATTATTATTACCGTAATTAAGCGATTAAATGAAACTATTTTAATTGGTTTTTTTAGTTGGTTAGTAAGTATTATTTTTGGAGCAATTTTTGGAATAATTTCCTCAAATATTTTTTATAAAATCTTTAATATTCCAAATTTTTTCTACCGCATAATAAAGTTTTTTCTAACAATAATTAGATCTATACACGAAGTGGTTTGGGGAATAATATTAATGCAAATATATGGAATAAATTTTTCGATAGGAATAATAGCTATATGTATACCTTATATTGCTGTAAATTCAAAAGTTTATGCTGAACAATTAGAAACTATTGACTACAAAAGTTTTGAATCTATAAATCAAATAAATGCACCTAAATTTTCTTCTTTACTAACTTTAATATGGAATCCAATAATAAATACATTTAAAAACTTTGGTTTATATCGATTAGAGTGTTCAATAAGAAGTACTGTGATTTTAGGACTTTTTGGGATTGGAGGAATAGGTACCAGTATTTTTTTATCTTTCCAAACTTTGAATTTTAGAGAGTTATGGACTTATTTATGGTCCTTAGCAATTTTGATAATTCTTTCTGGATTAATATTCAAAAAAATAAAATTTAATACTACAAATAAAATCCTATCTATTTTTTTTATTGCAGTTTTTTTCATAACAATTTTATTTTCTTTTTCATATTTTCTTTATTTTATTTTTAATAATAATTTTGAAAATTTTAATTCCGTTAGTTCTCTTTTTAAATCAAGCTCAGATTTAGGATTATTTGATGTCTTAAAACTTATATTAGAAACAATAATTTTAAGTCTTTTATCAACAGGAATCGCAATTAGTTTACCTCCATTTGTAATAGGAATTTTTAACAACAATCCTTCTAAAATTTTTATAAAAATTTTTTCATTTTTATTACGTTTAATACCTACACCTGTAATACTTCTAACTCTATTAACTTTTAATAATCCTTCTGTATCTTTAGCAGCTTTAACATTAGGTCTCCACAACGCTGGCATTACTAGCAA
>QCCB01000023.1 GCA_003278955.1 Prochlorococcus sp. AG-347-K10 | reverse complement strand
AAGCAATGCAATAAGAAATTTATTAATTAAAGGAAATAGTCAAATTACATATACCGTTTCTCAAGAGACTAATTTTGGAATTAATGAAGCAAATTATCTAATAAAAAATTATTTCCAAATTGCAAACCTAGAGGGAATAGGACTTAAAAATTTAAACAATGCAACTCGATCACTGGGAGGTTTATTAAATTATTTAGAAAAAATTAATCCTTCAAATTTAGATAAAGATTCTTCTTTAAAAATCTCATTAGACTTTCCACAAATCCAATATGGTCACAACAAATTAATTATTGATTATCAAACTCAAAAAAACTTAGAAATCAAAAATACACAACGTGAAAACAATTATGTAGGTTCGCTACTATGGAGTATTGATAGAACTTATACTTGCATGGGTGCGAGGTGTTTAAGAAGGTGGATAGATTCACCACTATTAAACATTAATGAAATTTATAAAAGACAAAATATAATTACAAACTTTATTGAATCTAAACAATTACGTACAGATACACAAAATTTACTTAGAGCAATGGGGGATTTAGAAAGACTTGCAGGTAGAGCTTGTGCAGGTCATGCAAGTCCCAGAGACTTAATTGCAATAGCTGAAGGTTTAAAAAAATTGCCAAGACTAAAATCAATAATTGAATTATTTAAATATGATCTCCCAGATTGGACTGATCAATTAAAAAATATTGATGAAGGACTCTTAGAATTAGCCGATACTATAAGTTTTAAACTAATAGAAAATCCTCCTCTAAATATTAGTGAAGGAGGCATGATCCACGATGGTGTTGACAATATATTAGATGGTTTACGAAATTTAATGGATGATTACTCTGAGTGGCTAAATAAAGAGGAATTAAAAGAAAGGAAAATTAGCAAAATTTCAAACCTAAAAATTCAATTTCATAAAAACTTTGGTTATTACATTTCTATAAATAAGTCAAAAGTTAATTTAGCTCCACAACATTGGATCAAAAGGCAAACACTTACTAATGAAGAAAGGTATATCACTTCAGAAATTAAAAATAAAGAAAATAAGATTTTTCAAATAAAAAGTAGAGCCTCATCAAAAGAATATGAAATTTTCTGCGAATTAAGAAATATAGTTGCTGAAAAAACAAAACAAATAAGATCAATCGCAAAATCCATAGCATCTCTTGATGCACTACTTGGTTTATCAATTACTGCAGTAGAAAACAATTTTACAAAACCTTCATTAATACCAATAAATGATTCAATGACAAAAAATAGTACAAAAATTATCGCAGGAAGAAATCCAATTGTAGAGCAATTGTTAAGTGATAAAAATTTTGTAGCAAACGATATCTCTTTTGAGGATAATCAAAAATTAATTATATTAACCGGTCCCAATGCAAGCGGAAAAAGTTGCTTTATAAGACAACTTGGTTTAATACAAATTCTCACACAAATTGGTAGCTTTGTTCCTGCTAATAATGCTGAAATCAAGATTGCAGATAGGATTTTCACAAGAATTGGGGCTGTTGATGATCAATCATCTGGACAATCAACATTTATGGTAGAAATGTCTGAAACTGCATCAATTCTAAATCAGGCAACTTCTAACTCACTAGTTTTACTTGATGAGATAGGCAGAGGGACATCTACTTTTGATGGACTTTCAATAGCTTGGTCAGTAAGTGAATATCTTGCAAAAAAAATTCAATGTAATACTATTTTTGCTACACACTATCATGAGCTGAATTATTTAAAAAATTCAAATAAGAATATACAAAATTTTCAAGTTTTAGTAGAACAAAATAACGATCAGCTAATCTTTAGCCACAGGATTGTTAAAGGGGGCTCAAACAAAAGCTATGGAATAGAAGCAGCTAAATTAGCAGGAGTTCCAAAAGAAGTTATAGAAAAAGCAAAATCAGTTTTAAATTCTTTAGAGGAAAATAACAAATTAAATTATGATATTAAGTAGATTTTTGACATTTTTATATTATAACTACTTTTTAAATTGTTTCCCTCAATAAGGCGTTAACCGCAGCAGCTGCCATAGCAGCACCTCCTCTAGTTGAATTCAAAACAATTTTAGGAAGATCCGTGGAAATCAGTTTGTTTTTGCTTTTCTCTACTCCAATAAATCCAACAGGCATTCCGATAATTAAACTAGGTAAATCTTTTGCATTTTCTAAAATATCAATTAAATAAGTTAACGCTGTAGGCGAACTGCCAATAACTACAATAGGAGATTTTCTTCCAGAATTTATAGCGGATAACTCCTTCCAACCTTCACTTAAGCCATATGCAGTTTTAGTTAAGTTTGTATGATTATTTTTTTCAAACCACATTCTAGCGGTGAATACTTTGTTCTTAGTGGTATTTTCTGCCATGGATTTTATTGCTGCTGCTGCCATATCGGTATCAGTTAAAATAGGAGCACCATTTTTAAGTGCCTGAAGACCCTTTTCACAAGCACCTTCACTAAAATTTACAAGATTTTGAACTGTAAAATCTCCTGAAGTATGGACTAATCTCTCTAAAACTTTTTTTTCCAAATAATTTAAATCATTTGCTACTAAACGAGATCTTATGAATCTGATGCTTTCCAAAAAAATTGGATGATCTATTACCATTAAATTTAATTTGTGTTAGAAGTAATCATAGTTAATATATGGTTTTTATTGAGCGATTATGCCAGTACAAATATTATGGGGTAATGATCTAAATGCTCAAAATACATTTATTCAAAAATTAATTGATAAGGAAGTATCCAAAGAATGGAAAGAAATAAACGTAACTAATTTAAATGGAGATGATGATGAGCAAGTCAATAAAGCTTTTGATGAAGCACTTACACCTCCTTTTGGTGATGGACACAGAATAGTTATATTGAAAAATAATCCCATTTTTACTACCAAAAATGAAGATCTAAGAACTAAATTTGAAAAAATTCATGAAAATATACCTCAAAGTACTTATTTCATTTTACAAAATACAAAAAAACCAGACTCAAGACTAAAGAGTACTAAATTTTTACAAAAACTTATCAAAAATAATTTAGCCAAAGAAAAATCATTTTCTTTACCAGAAATCTGGGACTATGAGGGACAAAAAAGATTTTTAGAAGATACAGCAAATGAAATGAATATCAAAATTGATAAAAATGCAGCTGAAATAATTATTGATTCAGTTGGTAATGACAGCTTTAAACTAATAAATGAATTAGCCAAAGCAAAAACATACCTCTCTGCAGTATCAAGTGATTCGAATTCACAACTTTTTCTTAAAAGTATTGATGTAAAAAAAATATTTAGTGATCATCAATCCAATATTTTCAAAATCATTGATCTTCTCTTACAAAAAAATATTAATGAAAGCCTCATTGAAATAAATTATTCTTTACAGAAAGGAGAACCTGCTTTAAGACTAAATGCAGGTTTAATTAGTCAAATAAGAATTCATACCATTATAAAATTAGCAGTTAATTCAGGTAACGATAATGCAGAAAAGATTTGTAATCTTGCAGGCATTTCTAATCCAAAAAGAATTTTTGTTATTCGAAAAAAAGTCAAAAATGTATCTCAACAATATTTAATTAATTTAATGAGTAACTTACTAGATATTGAATCATTACTTAAACAAGGTAATAATCCTATAAATGTTTTTACGGAGAAATTAATCAATTTAAGTTAACCAAATTATAAGTTTAAGAATTTACATTATGATTTAAATATGGCTTTACTAATAAAAAAATTTGGCGGTACTTCTGTCGGTGATATTAAAAAAATTAAAAATATTGCCAGTAGCATTTGTCAAAGTAAAGAAGCAGGGAATGAAATTGTCGTAGTTGTATCTGCGATGGGTCAAACTACAGATGATTTAAATTGTTTAGCGGAATCAATTAGTAAAAATCCTAATCGCAGAGAATTGGATATGCTTCTCTCAACTGGAGAGCAAGTAACCATAGCTCTTCTTTCAATGGCATTAAACGAATACGGAATACCTGCAATTTCAATGACTGGTAGCCAGGTTGGAATTATTACTGAATCAATTCATGGGAAAGCGAGAATTTTGGATATTAAAACAGAAAGGATCCAAAATTATTTAAATCAGGGTTTTGTAGTTGTCGTGGCTGGCTTTCAAGGAACAACATTAAGCCATACGGGTTCAATGGAAATTACAACTTTGGGTAGAGGTGGTTCAGATACTTCCGCGGTAGCTTTATCAACAGCTTTAGGAGCTGAGACTTGCGAAATTTATACAGACGTTCCAGGGGTTCTTACTACTGATCCAAGGATTGTTCCTAATGCAAAACTCTTAGATGAAATTAGCTGCGAGGAAATGCTTGAACTTGCAAGCGTCGGTGCTTCAGTTCTGCATCCAAGAGCAGTAGAAATTGCTCGCAATTATGGAATTAAATTGTGTGTCAAATCAAGCCAAAGTGACTCCAGTGGGACTCTCCTAGAAAGTCAAATCCAACCTCTCCCGCTAAAAAGAGGAAGCTTAGAATTAACAAAAACAGTCAATAGTCTTGAAGTATTAGAAAACCAAGCAGTATTCAGTCTCTCAAATATTCCTGATAGGCCTGGGATTGCTGCGCAAATATTTGAAAAACTTTCAGAAGCAAGTATTAACGTAGATTTAATAATACAAGCGACAAATGATGGAAATAAAAACGATATTACATTTACTGTTGGTGAATTAGAAGTAAAAAAAACTGCAGAACAATGTGAACTTATAACTAGTCAATTAGGGGGTGAATTTAACTTAAAAACCAACATGACTAAATTAAGTATTCAAGGAGCAGGCATTATGGGCAGACCTAGTGTTTCAGCTGATTTATTTGATACTTTATCTCAAGCGAATATAAATGTAAGGTTAATAGCTACAAGTGAAATTAAAGTCAGCTGTGTAATTGAAATTAATAATATACCAAAAGCTATTAGATTTGTTGCTGAGAAATTTAAGTTATCCGACACACAAATATTTGTTAATCCAATCAATGAAAAACAAGACCAACCTGAAGTAAGAGGAATTGCATTAGATAAAAACCAAGTTCAGGTAAGCTTTCGAAAACTGCCTGATCGTCCAGGTGTAGCAGCATCGATATGTTTAGCATTAGCTGAAAATAATTTACTTATCGATACTATTGTTCAGTCTGAAAGAATTTCCTCTTTAAAAACTAAGGATATTAGTCTTACAATGAATAAACAAGATAGAGCAAAGGCTAACTTAGTTTTTGAGGTCTTAACAAAAAAATTACCCGGATCATACATTGAAGATGGCCCTGCTATAGCAAAAGTAAGTACTGTAGGAGCGGGAATGGCATTTAAGGTTGGGACGGCTGGAAAAATATTTAGAGCATTGGCTGACCAAAATATCAATATTGAAATGATTGCCACGAGCGAAATTAGGACTTCATGTATTGTCTTAGAAAAAGATTGTGACAAGGCAGTTAATGCGATTCATAATCATTTCGAATTAGAAAAATAAGTTCGTTTTAATTATTTCTTGCCAATTTTTGTCTTAATTTTTTGATTCTATCCCTCAAATTTGCTGCTTCTTCAAAATTTAACTCTTTTGCAGCGTCTTTCATTTTAATTTCTAACTTTTCTATTAAGTCAGGCAATTCTTCGAGCAAACATTGATTATCACTGGAGCTGAGAATTGCGTCAGTTTTATTATTAACTATATTTATTAAATCTTTAGATAAACCACCATTATCTAGTTTTCTTGAAAGTTCTAGAAAAGATAATATTGAATTTTCTATTTTTTTGCCTGCAGGTTTTGGGGTAATACCATTGACTTGGTTATATTTTTTTTGAATAGTTCTTCTTCTTTCAGTTTCAGATATTGCTCTTTTCATTGAATCTGTGAAGTTATCTGCATAAAGCAAGGCAACACCTTCAACATGCCTGGCAGCTCTTCCTATTGTTTGAATCAATGACCTTTCTGCCCTCAGAAAACCTTCTTTATCAGCATCTAAAATGGCGACTAAGGATACTTCTGGAAGATCAAGTCCCTCTCTTAATAAATTAACTCCTACCAAAACATCATATTCGCCAATTCTAAGGTCTTGAATAATTTCAATTCTTTCAATTGAATGGATTTCGGAATGCAAATATCTAACTCTTACTTTATTTTCAGATAAAAAATCAGTTAGATCTTCAGCCATTCTCTTAGTAAGTGTTGTCACAAGCACTCTTTGATTCTTTTCAGCTCGAATTCTTATTTCAGATAACAGATCTTCTATTTGGCCTTCACTAGGTCTTACATCAATTACCGGGTCTAATACCCCTGTAGGTCTTATCACTTGCTCAATAAATTCACCATCGCATTGATCTAATTCCCATTGACCGGGGGTTGCACTTATAAATAATGTCTGTTTTGATTTTTCCCAAAACTCTTCACATTTTAAAGGTCTATTATCTGCAGCACTTGGCAATCTAAAACCATGATCTATTAAAACTTTTTTTCTAGATTGATCACCGTTGTACATCGCATGAAGTTGAGGACATGTTACATGACTCTCATCAACTACCAACAACCAATCTTTAGGAAAATAATCTATTAAGCATTCTGGCGGTGAACCTTCCTCCCTACCTGATAAATGACGAGCATAATTCTCAACTCCATTACAATAACCTACCTCTTTAAGCATTTCTAAATCATATTTTGTACGTTGTTCTAGACGTTGAGCCTCTAATAATTTTCCTTCGTATGTAAATTTATCGAGTTGAGTTTTTAATTCACTTCTAATTGCACTTATTGCACTCTCAAGTCTTTCTTTTGGAGTCACAAAATGCTTCGCTGGGTAAACGCTAACTTGTTCCAAACTTTCAAGTATTTCTCCTGTAGTAGGGTCAACATATCTAATAGCCTCGACTTCATCACCAAATAACTCAATTCTTATTAATCTATCTTCATAAGCTGGACCGATTTCTAAAACATCACCTTTAATTCTGAATCTACCTCTTGTAATTTCAATATCATTTCTAGTATATTGATTTTCAACGAGAGACCTCAAAGAAGAACGTAGATTGATTGATTTTCCCACTTCAAATTTAACTGCAGCTTTTAAATACTCACTCGGTATACCAAGACCATAAATACAACTTATTGAGGCTACAACAATTACATCTTTTCTTTCAAATAATGAGCGTGTAGCAGAATGCCTAAGCATATCTATTTCTTCATTAATTGAAGCAGTTTTGGCTATGTAAGTATCACTTACAGGTACATAAGCTTCAGGTTGATAATAATCGTAGTAAGAAATGAAGTACTCAACAGCATTTTTTGGAAAAAATTCCCTTAATTCATTACATAGTTGTGCAGCCAACGTTTTGTTATGGGCTAAAACAAGTGCTGGTCTTCCTGTTTGTTGAATTACATTGGCAATGGTAAAAGTTTTACCAGTTCCAGTAGCTCCTAAAAGCGTCTGAAACTGTTTACCATTATTTACGCCTTTAACTAATTTTTTAATAGCTTCTGGTTGGTCTCCATTTGGTTCGTAAGGAGCTTGAAGCTTATAGTTGTTCATCAAGCTAGTAGCTAAAGGATGTTGTTATACTAAGAAATTTTTTCTCCAATTATTGAATTTTTCAAAGATTCTTTTAAGCCTCTAACAGCCGCAATCATTGATATTAAATCATCTAATTTATTAACCACAGATCCAACGCCAACTGCTGAAGCTCCAGAGGATATCGCTAGTGGACAAGTTACTTGGCTTAATCCAGAGGCACTCATGATTGGTATATTCAGAGATTGTTTCTTAAATTCTTGATGAATAGCATAGGTAGCTGCAAGAGTTGGTACTGATTTTTCAAAAAAACCTTGAATTCCTGGAGAGTAAGGAGTAGAACTGGTACCACCTTCTGTTTGAATAATATCAGCGCCTTCTTCCACTAGTTTTACAGCAAGATCAACTTGTTTATCAATAGGCATAGTATGAGGAACTGTTACTGATAAAGGAAAATTAGGCAATAAATCCCTCGTCTCTTTTGTAATGTTTAAAACTTTTTTATCTGAAAAATGAATGCCTTTTTCATAAAAAGTATCGTAATTTCCTATCTCAATTAATGATGCTCCTGCTTTTACACAATCTTGAAAAGATCGAGGCACTACTGAACTAACACAAACAGGTAGTATTGAATTCTTAAGTACCAAATCAACTAGTTCAGGTTTACAAGCAATATCAACAAGATCTGCACCTCCTAATGAAGCAGCCTCAACAATTATTTTCACAGACTGAACATCGAAATTATTCAATCCAGAAATAACTTTGAGTAAGGATTTGCTTCTTAACTCTTCTTTGATTTTTTGTGGCAAAAGATTAATCAGACTCATGTACTTAATGAATTTATTACCCGATTGTGACATTGTTTTAGTAAAACAGTGCATTTTTTAAAAAATATTATCTGAGCAACACAAAATGACTGATAAAAAATTAAGTCAGAAAAATTGGTCATCATGGCATCATCAGCTTCATAAGGAGATTCTTACCAAAAAAATATTAATTCCCAAAGGATCCAATATTTTAATAAGTGTTTCGGGGGGTCAAGACTCAATGGCCTTATTAACCCTAATTAATGACCTAAAAAAACTACATAATTGGTCTATTAGTGTTTGGCATGGTGATCATCAGTGGCACGAAAAATCATCATTATATGCTCTTGAATTAAAAGATTATTGCGAGGATAAAAATATTTCATTCGCCTTTGATCAAGCAAATAAAGAAAGTATTACTTCAGAAGAAAAAGCACGAGAATGGAGATATAAAAAATTATGTGAAAGAGCCAAAACTTTATTAAATAAAAACCAGCAAAAACATAATATTTATTTGTTAACTGGTCACACGAGTAGTGATAATGCAGAAACATTTATCCTCAATTTATCTAGAGGAAGCAATTTTGCAGGTCTGAGTAATATTGAGAGTAAAAGATTAATAGAAAATCAAATTTATTTAATAAGGCCAATATTAATTTTCAGTAGGGATGATACAAAACAATTTTGCAATGATAGGAAGATCCCAGTCTGGGAAGATCCTACAAATTCAGATCTTAAATTAAAAAGAAATTTAGTAAGAAAAAAAATTATTCCTACCTTAGAAGTCATCTATCCTGGTTGTTCTGAAAGGATAAATAATTTTTCCCAAAAAATGAGCAAATTCAATAATGAACGTAATGATCTTAGTGAACTAGCGTATTTATATTGTAAAGATGTTAAAGGTATCGATAGGAATCTACTAAATGGTATGTGTATTGAAGCGAGGTGCACAATTTTAAATAGATTTTTAAAAGAAATATCTGCAAAGCAATGTAGTTCTAAAAATCTGACAAATTTAGCAATTTCAATTTATGAAAAAAATAAAGGTCAAATTAATCTGCAAGAGTTTTTAAAAATTGTTTGGGATAAAAACTATATAAATTTTGAAAAAAGTTAAGATGTTACAGCAGATCTTCTTCTTCTTGTTCTACCTTCAAATGAATCTTCTGTAGCAGTCTCAGCTGATGGATTCTGTGAAACTTTTGGACTTTTTTGAGTATTTTGTGGGTTATTTGAACTATTAGGACGATTATTGTTTGATTTCTTATTGAAATTATTATTATTTCTATTTCTATTAGAGAAATTGTGCTCTTCGGTAATCTTTGGAATATAAGCACGAGTTCCACTTGGAGCAGGTTGAACTAAACATAAAATAAGTGGTTCAACTTGTAATTCTCTTCTCATTCTTCTCGATAAACCATTTTCAATTTCTCTTTGCACACCAATCCAATCTACCTCAAAATTATTCGGCCCAGTTTGTCTGGATAATTGTTTCCATCTATTTTCTAAGACCCAGCTTATTTCTCGTTCTGTCCACATAGACATTTTTCTTGGCTCTGCAGTAGTAACAACTCCTCTTAAATTAACTCTAGGAGGCGCAACCATCTTCCCATCTGTACTAATAGGAGCTAAAACAGTTACTACACCATCCCCAGCTAATTGCTGCCTTTCCTTTAATACTCGAGCATCTACTATCCCATTTCGTGAGTTATCAAGCAGTTCAACACCAGCTTTTACAGGATCACCCTTTTGAATAGAATTAGGTGTTAACTCAACTACATCTCCATTTTCAATAATTAAGATATTGTCCTTTGGAACCCCCATAGTTTGTGCACTCTTCCCATGACAAACAAGCATTCTATGTTCTCCATGAACAGGAACAAAAAACTTAGGTTTTGCGAGTGCCAACATTAACTTTTGATCTTCTTGAAAACCATGACCAGAAACATGAATATTCTCACCCTTTCCATAAACAACCTTTGCTCCGAGTTTCATTAATCTATCTATTGTATTAACAACAGAAATAGTATTACCAGGAATTGGACTGGCTGAAAATATTACAGTATCAGTTGTCTTAAGACGAACATGCTGATGTTCACCACGAGAGATTCTGCTTAACGCTGCTAGGGGTTCTCCTTGACTACCCGTCATTAATAACAAGGTCTCCCTATCTGGCAAATCTCTAATTTGCTTAATAGGAACAAACAAATCATCTGGGCATTTCATATAACCAATATCTCTCGCCTTAGCAATAACATTTATCATTGATCTACCTAACAAACCGACCTTTCTTCCATGTTTCATGGCCAATTCTAAGATCATTGTCACTCTATGCACAGAACTAGCAAAAGTGGTAAGGATAACTCGTTCTTTTGCCTCTGCAATATGTTTTTCTAAAGAGGGATAGATAGTCTTCTCAGAAGGACAAAAACCTGGAACTTCGGCATTAGTAGAATCACTAAACATGCATAAAACACCCTTCTCTCCGTAATGCACCATTCTTTCAATATCAAATTGCTCTCCATCTACTGGCATATGATCAAACTTAAAATCTCCCGTGAAAATAATTGTGCCAACAGGTGTTGTAACTGCTAAAGAAAAGCTATCGCAAATAGAATGGGTATTTCGAATAAATTCAACAGAAAAATGTTGTCCTACTTTCACAACATCTCTTGGATTTACTGTCTGTATAGTTGTTCTATCAGATACCCCTGCTTCCTCCATTTTTCCTCTAAGCATTGACATTGCCAGTCTTGGGCCATAAATAATGGGAATATTGAAATGCTTTAGATGATGAGAAATACCTCCAATATGATCTTCATGCCCGTGAGTGACAATCATTCCTTTTATTCTTCTTTGATTTTCTTTTAAAAAAGTTGTATCAGGCATAACAACGTTTACGCCATGCATACCATCAGATGGGAAAGCTAGGCCAGCATCAACAAGCATTAATTCATCACCATATTCAAAAACGCAAGTGTTTTTTCCTATTTCATGTAGTCCTCCAAGAGGGATTACTCGAAGAGCTGGGGTATTACTTGTAGATCTAGATGAATCATGAGTAGATCTATTTACAGTTGAATTTGTAATTGATTGCATAATTTTGAAATTTATGAAGGCCTGCTTGTAATCAAATAAGGTTTATTTAAATTTAATTATCAAGTTAAATATAATCCCTATTATAGGGAATTCAGGATAAAAGATAGTTGCTTTTTCATATCATTGGTTAAAGGTGACAAAGGACTTCTAGGATTACCTACATCCCATCCCGATAGCTCCAAAGCAGCCTTAATTGGGATTGGATTAGTAGTCATAAAGAGTGCTTTGAAAAGAGGCTGAAGTTTTTCATGAATAGCAAGAGCATTAGAAACCTTTCCGCTTTGAAAAGAATGAATCATATCTTTCAATTGCAATCCAACTAAATGGCTTGCAACACTTACTACTCCTACAGCACCTACAGATAACATTGGAAGCAACAATGAATCGTCGCCACTATATACAGAGAGAGCGGAGCCACAAATAGCTCTTAGTTCTGTTACTTCTTCTATTCTACCGCTTGCAGCTTTAATACTGAGAATATTTGAGAAATCCATAAGTTTCTTCACAGTATCAGGTAATAAATTGCATCCAGTCCTGCCAGGAATGTTGTAGAGCATAAGAGGCAAATCCTTTGCAGATTTAGCAATAGAACTGAAATGTCTATAAAGACCTTCTTGAGGCGGCTTATTGTAATAAGGAACAACGACCAAAGCACCGTCGGCACCAGAGTCGTAAGCTTTTTTTGTAGCTTCCACAGCTTCGCTTGTACAATTGCTACCAGTGCCAACTATTACTTTACAGCTTGCATCCAAAGATCCTTTTACCGCAATAAATAAATCATGCTGTTCCGCCCATGAAAGAGTCGGAGATTCTCCAGTAGTACCGCACAACACAATTCCATCGGAACCGTTCTCAAAAAGATAATTTGAAAGTTTTATAGCTAGTTCATAATCTACATCTCCATTCTCAGTGAATGGAGTAACCATTGCAGTCAATATTCTCCCAAATAGTGGATTATTACACTCAGTTTTGTCTGTAATCATTTTTTTGGAATTAATAACTCAGCTATTTGAACAGCATTCAGAGCTGCTCCTTTTCTTATCTGATCTCCACATAACCATAATTCTAATCCATGAGGCTGACTTATATCAGTTCTTAGCCTGCCAATAGCAACATTATCCCTTCCCATAACGTCATTTGGCATAGGAAATCTATTATTTTTGTAATCCTCAATAACTTCAATTCCAGGAGATTTTTTTAATTCTTCAAGAGCATCTTTAGGCTCAACTACACCAGCAAATTCAATATTGATCGATTCAGAATGTGCTCTCAGTACTGGTACTCGAACACATGTAGCAGAGAGCTTTAAATCAGCAATATTTAATATTTTCCTTGTCTCATTAACCATTTTCATCTCTTCTTCGCAGTAATTATTTGAAAGCATAGGGGAATTATGTAAAAACAAATTAAAAGCAAGGGAGTATGGCAAAACTTCACTTTTTTGAGGATTTCCTTGAAGATATTGTTCAGTTAAAAGTTTTAGTTCCTCCATCGCCAGTTGGCCTGCACCACTGACAGATTGATATGTTGAGATAATAACTCTTTGAATAGTCGAAAGTTTATTTAATGGAGCTAAAACTAATGTCAGCAAAATGGTAGTGCAGTTTGGATTCGCTATTACCCCATCATGATTAAGTACGTCACTAGCATTAACTTCAGGGACTATAAGAGGAACGTTCTTATCTAATCTGAAAGCACTTGAATTATCTATCAGTAAAGCATTTTGTTCCAGAATGGTAGATAACCATTTTTTTGAAATACTTCCGCCAGCTGAAGCCAAAACTAAATCAAGATTCTTAAATTCTTCTTTAGTTGTTTTTTTTGTAACTAATTCTTCATCTTTCCAAATAATTTTTTTTCCTGCTGACCGCTCTGATGAAAGCAAAACCAATTCTGATATTGGGAAATCACGTTGTTCAAGAATTTTTAGCAATTCAGATCCCACAGCACCTGAAGAACCTAAAACAGCAACTTTTAATGGCCTATTAGGCAAATACGGAGATTGTCTCACACTTTAAAATGATTTTTATAAATAGATTGACTATTTTTTTTACTTTATCAAAAAATTAACTTTCAAGGAAATCACATAATGTGAAATAATTAAGATTCGGCTCATAGTAATAACTTAGAAAAACATGGCTAAAGATGCACTAATAGTCAAAACAACTCCTCTGCCTCAAAGTAGAATTTCATTCGAATTAGAAATACCATCTGAGACATGCAAAACGTGTGTAAATGAAACAATCAGTTCTATCAGTCGTTCGGCTAAAATTCCGGGATTTAGACTTGGTAAGATTCCTAAACAAGTCTTAATCCAGAGAATTGGCATCACACAATTACATGCTTCTGCTCTGGAAAAAATTATTGATAAATCATGGCAAGAAGCGTTAAAAATAAAATCTATAGAGCCACTAAGTGAGCCAGAATTGGTAGATGGATTTGAATCTTTACTTGCAAAGTTTAGTCCTGAAAAATCACTTAAGGTTACTCTTCAAACTGATGTTGCGCCAGAATTAAAACTAAAAAAATCCAAAGGAATAAGTGTTGAAATATCAAAGACAAAGTTTGATCCTAAGTCAATAGATGAAGCACTAGAAAAATCTAGAAATCAGTTTGCAAACATTATTCCAGTTACCAATAGAGCAGCAAAATTAGGAGATATTGCTGTAGTTAGTTTCAAAGGAAAATATAAAGATTCTGGTAAAGATATTGATGGTGGTACAAGTGAATCAATGGATCTTGAGTTAGAAAAGAACAAAATGATTCCCGGTTTCGTTGAGGGAATCGTAAAGATGAAAATTGGTGATACTAAAACACTTAACCTTAAATTTCCTGATGATTATTCTCATGAGGATTCAAGAGGAAAAGAAGCAATTTTTGAAGTAAATCTTAAGGATCTTAAGGAAAAAGAATTGCCTGAACTTAATGACGATTTTGCAAAACAGTCTGGCAACAAAGAATCATTAAAAGAGTTAAAGAAAGATATTGAAATGCAACTTAAAGACAATTTTGAAAAAACTCAAAAAGATATCAAAATTGAAGCTTTATTAGATGCCTTAACAAACGAATTGGTTGCTGAAATTCCAAAATCTATGATTGATATAGAAGTGAGGAATAATATTGAACAAACCGCTCAAAGATTTGCTCAACAAGGTCTAGATGTAAAATCTACTTTCACTCCAGAATTAGTTAAGTCATTAGCAGAGTCCACAAGGCCTCAAGCTGAAAAAAATGTTCAAAGAAATTTAGCTTTAAAAGCATTAGCTGAAACAGAAAACATAAAAGTCGAGAAAGATGAAATTGATTTAAAGATGAAAGATTATGAAGATGCAATCTCTCAATCTTCAAAACAAGTAGATATTAAGAGATTAACAGAAGTAGTAAGTGACGATCTACTCAAAGAAAAATTAATAATTTGGCTTGAAGAAAATTCTGAAGTAAAAGAAAAAACTACAAAAACTTCTAAAGCTACAAAAACCTCCAAAACATCAAAAGCCGCAAAAACTGGGACTAAAACTACAAAAACTACAGGAACTACAAAAACTCAAAATAAAAAAGAAAAACAATAATTTATGAAATTTCCTACTAATTAAACAAAAACCCCCTAAATTATTTATAAGACGAAAACTATTTTGTGAACTCAGAAAAAAAACATTTAATCCAAAGCTCAATAAGTTCTTACGAAAGTAATCATAAGGCTATTGCCGCTGTTCCCACCGTTATAGAACAATCAGGTAGAGGAGAAAGAGCTTTTGATATATATTCAAGATTATTGAGGGAAAGAATAATTTTTTTAGGTACTGGAATTAATGATCAAGTATCTGACTCCCTTGTTGCTCAATTATTATTTCTTGAAGCTGAAGATCCCGAAAAAGACATACAAATTTATATCAATTCTCCTGGAGGCTCAGTAACTGCAGGAATGGCCATTTACGATACCATGCAACAAATATCGCCTGATGTTGTGACAATATGTTTTGGAGTAGCTGCAAGTATGGGGGCATTTCTACTTTCTGGAGGAGCAAAGGGGAAAAGATTGGCTTTACCTAATTCTAGGATTATGATTCATCAACCTCTGGGAGGTGCACAAGGTCAAGCTGTAGAGATTGAAATACAAGCTAAAGAAATACTTTTTCTCAAGAAAACATTAAATTCACTTTTAGCTGAACATACTGGGCAACCTTTAGAAAAAATTAATGAAGATACAGAAAGAGATTACTTTTTATCCCCCTCAGAAGCAGTCGAATATGGATTAATTGATAAAGTTATCAAAAAGTGACAAGGGGTTCTGATTTTTTAAGAATATGATGACGAATCGATATTTATGAGCAATCCTAGTGAATAGGGAATATTTAACACCTTTCACTTTAAAAACTTATAATCGATGGCTAAATTCGACGCCCATCTTAAATGTTCATTTTGCGGGAAGTCACAAGACCAAGTTAGAAAGCTTATAGCTGGTCCTGGGGTTTATATCTGTGATGAGTGCATAGACCTTTGTAATGAGATTCTCGATGAAGAACTACTTGATAATCAAGCGAACACAAACAACTCTCCACAAGTAAAAAAGAAATTACCAACTGATAATCCAAAAAAATATGTTCCTTTAGAATTTTCCTCAATTCCTAAGCCATTAGAAATAAAAAGTTTTCTAGATAATCAAGTTGTTGGACAAGAATCTGCAAAAAAAATATTATCAGTAGCCGTATACAATCACTACAAGCGATTAGCTTGGAAAGTTAAAGAAGACAGTAAAAATAGCAATGCAACTGATTCACAAGCCACTAAATTACAAAAATCAAATATATTACTCATTGGCCCTACTGGAAGTGGAAAAACGTTATTGGCGCAAACTTTAGCAGAGTTTTTAGATGTTCCTTTTGCAGTAGCTGATGCAACGACTTTGACAGAAGCTGGATATGTTGGGGAGGATGTTGAAAACATACTTTTAAGACTTCTACAGAAATCAGAAATGAATGTAGAACTAGCTCAAAAAGGAATTATTTATATTGATGAAATAGATAAAATTGCAAGAAAAAGCGAGAATCCTTCAATTACTAGAGATGTCTCCGGTGAAGGGGTACAGCAAGCATTATTAAAAATGCTTGAAGGAACAATTGCTAACGTGCCACCTCAAGGCGGAAGAAAACATCCTTATCATGACTGCATCCAAATTGATACGAGTCAAATACTATTTATTTGTGGGGGAGCTTTTATAGGTTTAGAGGATATTGTTCAAAAGCGTATGGGTAAACACTCTATAGGCTTTACCACCAATTCAGATCAAAACAAAGTTGATACAAAAAAAATAGTAGACCCAAGAGATTCCCTGAAAAATTTAGAATTAGATGACTTAGTGAAATATGGCCTAATTCCAGAATTTATTGGAAGAATTCCAGTTTGTGCTGTATTAGATCGTCTTACTAAAGAAACTTTAGAATCTATTTTGACTCAACCAAGAGATGCATTAGTAAAGCAATTCAAAACTTTGCTAAGTATGGATAATGTTGAATTATCATTTGAGCCTGATTCTGTTGAAGCGATAGCAAATGAAGCATACAAAAGAAAAACAGGTGCAAGAGCATTAAGATCAATAATTGAAGAGCTTATGCTAGACATAATGTACACTTTGCCTTCTGAAGAAAATGTAAAAGAATTCACAATTACGAAAAAAATGGTAGATACTTTGTTCTCATCTAAAATTGTTAAACTACCTTCAGGATCAAAAAGAATCATTAAAGAGTCTGCATAAAATTAGAGTTTAATTTTTTAATTAAATCCCTAATTTTTCTAATAAATGAAAAATAAATGCCAAATATATATAAGCCTTTTCATCAAAAATATAGACCAAACAACTTAGACGAACTGGTTGGGCAAAAATTTATATCCATTACACTCAAGCAAGCTCTATTAACAAAAAAAATTGCTCCCGCATATCTTTTTAATGGTCCAAGAGGCACTGGAAAAACATCAAGTGCGAGAATATTTGCAAAATCTCTCAATTGCCAGGCATTCGACCAACCTACGATAACTCCTTGTTGTAAATGTGACTTATGTAGACAAATTACAGATGGAAGCGCTCTAGATATTATCGAGATTGATGCAGCATCAAATACAGGAGTAGAAAATATAAGAGAAATTATAGAGAGAGCGAGATTTGCACCTACTCAAGCGAGATGGAAAGTCTATGTAATTGATGAATGTCATATGCTTTCAACGGCAGCTTCAAATGCTTTACTAAAAACTATTGAAGAACCGCCTTCAAGAGTTGTATTTATACTTGCGACGACAAATCCTGAGAGAGTATTAAATACAATAAAAAGTAGATGCCAAAAGTTTGATTTTAGAAGAATAAGTCCTAGTGATATTTTTCAACATTTATCAGAAATCGCCGAAAAAGAATCCATTAAGTACGAAGTCCAGGCGTTAAAAATGATTGCAAAAAGGTCTAATGGAGGTATGAGAGATGCACAAAGCCTCCTTGACCAATTGAATCTTTTACCAGAAGGGATAACAATTAATAATATTCAAAACCTCCTAGGAGAAGTATCAGAAAGTGAATTAACAAATCTGATTAAATCATTGGTTGAGAATAATCCAGAGGCATTAATTGAAACCTGCAACAAATTATATGATGCCGGAAACGAACCTCTTCAAATAATTATCGGATTATTGAATTTAACAAGAGATCTACTATTACACACTACTAATAATAAATATTCAGATCTTTATTATACGTCAGATGAATTTCGAGATGAGTTAGATACAATCTCAAAAACAATAAATAAATCAACAATAATTAATTGGCATAATAATCTGAGAAATATTGAATATCAAATCAAATCAAGTGATAATCCA
>QCCB01000022.1 GCA_003278955.1 Prochlorococcus sp. AG-347-K10 | reverse complement strand
CATTGGCATTTGTAGGACTTCCTATTTGGTCATGCACAACATTCAGATATTTATTATCCTTCGAAAATTTTTCATGTAGGTTTAGGATTTTTATCATAAAGTTATCACCATAATTACTATAGAGCCAGCTTGTCCTGAGTACTATATTTCCTGAATATATTAATGCAAGAGTTTCTCCTTCCAATTTAGATCTGCCATATTCATTAATTGGTGAACATAAATCATTAATAGAATAAGGGTTCCTTTTATCTCCTTTGAATACGAAATCTGTACTTATTTGTAATAACCTTCCACCATAAGAATTTACAATCTTTGCGATCTCTCCAACTGCATATGCATTTATTGAAAATGCTGAATTTTTCTCATTTTCAGCCTTTTCTACATCTGTAAATGCAGCGGTATTAATAATCCAGTCGGGTTTATGAAATAAAACTGTATCTCTTAATAATTGGGAATTCTCAATATTAAGTTCTTTTTTATTAAATCCAATTAATTTATAACTTGTATGACTTGATTTGGCTTTAGTGAAAAGTGCTTTGGCTAATTGTCCTTCTTTCCCTGTAATTAGAATTTTCATAGGGATAATGTTTTAAAATCTAAATTAGAAACTAATAAGCCATCTTTATCTTTTTCACTCAAAATAATATCGTTTGATAAAAATTGGAAAGGCCATTCTATTGACAAAAGTGGATCATCCCACCTTAATGTCAATTCGCTTTCTTTATCCCAATAATTAGTGGCTTTATATAATACCTCGGTATTTTCTTCTAGTGATAGAAAGCCATGAGCAAAACCTTCAGGTATCCAAAAAATCGATTTATTTTCTTCAGTCAAAAAAACTGATGTCCATTTGCAAAATGTTTTTGAATTAATTCTCATATCAATTGCAACATCAAATATTTTCCCTGCAATGCAACGGATAAGTTTTCCTTGAGAATATGGCTTTTTTTGAATATGTAGACCTCTCAAGATACCTTTGTCTGATTTAGAGTGATTATCCTGAACAAATGTTGGAGGAATTTCGTTCTTTTCAATAAAAATTAAATCTAATTTTTTTTTATTCCAGCTTTCGAAAAAGAATCCTCTTTTATCTTCATAAACTGTTGGTTTAATTATCAAAGGACCATCTATTTCTATCCTTTCCTTTGTGAAACATTTCTCGCCTATGATCTGCATTGTATTAATTGATTAAAGAGATAAGATAATTTCCATAACCACTTTTTAATAAAGGTTCCGCTAATTTTAAAAGATTTGAATCATCAATCCACCCATTTCTCCAAGCCACTTCTTCAGGACAACAAACTTGTAATCCTTGTCTGTTTTCTATACTTTTGATAAATGAAGATGCATCATGTAAAGATTCAAAAGTTCCTGTATCTAACCATGCCATACCCCTTCCAAAAAGCTCTACATTTAATCTACCTTCTTTTAAGTAAATTAAATTCAAATCAGTTACCTCTAATTCACCTCTTGCAGATGGTTTGATAATTTTGGCTTTTTCAACAACAGATTCATCATAAAAATAAATTCCTGTTATTGCATATTTACTTTTTGGATTTGATGGCTTTTCTTTTATATTTATTACTTTTTTATACTCATTAAACTCAACTACACCATATCTTTCTGGATCACTAACAGGATAGGCAAAAATTGTAGCTTCATCTCTTTGATTGGCGGAGTGCATTAAGTTAATAAAATCTTTACCGTAAAATAAATTATCACCAAGAATTAATGCTACTTTTGAACCTTTGAGAAAGTCTTCTGCAAGAATGAATGCTTGAGCAATTCCTTCGGGTTTTGGTTGAAAAATATAATTGAGATTAATTCCAAATTGGCTGCCGTCCCCCAATAATGTCTTGAATCTATCAACATCATGAGGAGTTGTTATTATCAGTATTTCTTTTATACCTGCGAGCATTAGCGATGATAAAGGATAGTAAATCATCGGTTTATTGTAGATTGGCAATAATTGCTTACATAAACCATTGGTTAAAGGGAACAACCTACTCCCAGTTCCTCCCGCAAGTATTATCCCTTTTCTATTGCTTTCATTTTGAATTTTCATTTAAAAAAAATCGATAAAATATCAGAATATGATTTCAAATCATATTTAGAATTAATCCAATAGTAAATATTATACTTTCTTTCTTTGATTGCCTAAAAACTCCAGATTTGAAATAGTAACTTAGTTTTTCAAAAATGTTTTTGGCTATTCGAGCTTTTCGGAAATTTTCAAGAATTTCATTATTATCCTCCGTTAGAAGATATCTAAAATTTATAAGATTTTTTAGATTTACATCGGACCATTGTTTTACTTTTCCTGATGCAAATTCTAGAATTCTCGTTTTGACATCATGGAATCCATTATTTTTGCCAATCAAATTATTATTATGTTGTCTGTATTTAACAGTTTTATTTTTATCAAAAATGATTTCACCGCCAGCGCCAGAAATTATTTGATAGCACCACCAATCGTGAGATATATATTCTTTTGACTGGACAGTTTTTATTACTAAATCTCTAGCTATATTATTCATCATTATTGTATTTCCACCTGCAATGTTTTGTAAAAGTGAATTTGCAAATGAGGGTTTTTTAGAATAGTTTTTTGAAGCTCCAATTTCTTTTTTACATTCTGAATTATAGTAAGTGGTTCTTGAGCAATAAAGTTTTGGGGTATTCGAATTTTTTGAATCTAGTGCATTAATACTCCTGATGATTTTGTCTTTTTCCCAGATATCATCTTGATCAGAAAAAGCGTAAAAATCATAATCGTTGCCAACTTCTTTTAAACCTAGAAGGAAATTTTTAGCATATCCAATATTTTTTTCCCTTTTTGTGATTTTTATTTTACTTTCATCATTCTTTGATTTTATTTTTCTTAATTCGATTTTCATATTCGAATTATCATCAAAAATAAAAATATCAATATTTTTAAAGCTTTGTTCTAAAATACTATTAATCTGAGCATCTATAAATTTATTACCGTTATAAAATCCTAGTACTATGGCAATTTTCTTATTCGCATATTTGTTAATCATATATTAATAACTTAAATTAAACCTTGCGATTTTAACATAATAAATTTCATGAAAAATCTATTCATATAATTTATTCATTATAAGCATTTTAGAATCTTCATAATATTTTAAAAAAAATTTAAATCAATTTGGCTTATATCCTTTTAAGTTAAAAATTATTTTTATCGTTTGAAATAAAATTAATAAATCCAAGAAAAATGAAAAATTAGTTATGTAATATAAGTCATAACTGAGCTTTTTGGATGAGTCAAATACGCTGGCTCCATAGGGATAATTAACTTGTGCCCAGCCGCTTAATCCTGGTTTAATTATATTTCTATAATCGTAATATGGTATGCCTTTAAGTAACTCCATTTCAATCTCAGGCCTTTCGGGTCTTGGACCTATTAGACTCATGTCTCCCTTGATTACACAAAACAGTTGAGGTAATTCATCTATTCTTGTAGCCCTAATCAACTTACCTACTTTGGTAATTCTATTATCATTTTTGTTGGACCACTGAACTCCATCTTTTTCAGCATTAACTTTCATACTTCTAAATTTGATTATTTTAAATGTTTTTCCATTCAAACCCGTTCTTATTTGAGTATAAAAAATTGAATTCCTATCTTCTAGAAATATAAATGTAATTATGATTAAAAATATTGGTGATAGTAAAAATAATAATAAAATGCTAACGATTATATCGCCTATTCTTTTAATTCTTAGTTGGTAATTATATTCTGAGGATTTTATCTTTTCTATTAATTGGTATTTGTCATAAATTAAATCTGTAGGAATTCTATTAAATTGTTTCTCGAACCAAGTTAGTGAAGTAACAACTTTAATACCTTTAAGGTTTAGTTTAGAAATTGACTCAAGTGTGGTTTCTTTGATATTTGAGAAACTGTTGATTACTATACCCTCTATATTATTGATCTGAATATCACAAAAGTTGTCTTCTTCTTTTTTTAAAATTAATTTAAGATTATTTTTTTTAAAAGATACTTCCTTGATTATTTTTTCATAATTTAATAGAGAACCAATAAAAATCCATTCCTTATCGTACTTATAAAGTTTATGAGTGATTATGCTTAATATACATTGAAAGAAATAACTAACTAAACTTATGCTTATCAAAGATTCAAAAAAAGAGTAAAATAATAAATTATCAAAATTTTGAAATAGGATTTTATCTTGAAATATGTAAAACAAGAAAATTAATCCATAATTTGATATTAGATAAATAAAATTACATAACAAAAAAAGGAATAATGTTTTTACTAAATTTTTTATTAATCCATTTCTATTGAGATTTTTTACCCTCATATATCGACCAATTATATAACTTATAATTATCCAAAAACCAGCTAAACATAAAGTTACTAATTTATTTGGATAAGAATAAAAATTATTAATGTGAACAAGGTTGTAGAAGTAAATTATTAACAAAAAATCAACGACTGCTGAAAATAAAATTCTACGCCTTCTTATTATCCATGAATAATTAATAAGCATAAAATTTATTTATCATGTTTAATTATATATTAATCTTTATAAGAAAAAAATTTAATATCAGTTCCCAATTAGTTTTATTGTTAATTATTTATTTTGGATCTTTTCTAATTATATTTCTTGATCCGGAGAGTAAAATCCAAAAAAATATACTGATCCTGCCATCAAAATATTGAACATCAACCATTTGTGATGCAAGTAATATCATTAATGAGATTATCCATGATTTTTCAAAAATCGAGTTTAATTTTTGATTTTTTGATTCAATTATAATTTTCCTAAAAGATAAAAATGAAATTAGTGCAATTGGAGTAATAATAAAAATGGCGGCAGGAATTCCATAACTAAATATGAGTTCTAAAGAAAGATTGTGAGGATGGCCTTTAAATACACCTGTTTGACTAGTAAAAAATTCAGGGAATGAACCTGATCCTGATCCGAACAACGGGTTTGTGATGATATTTTTTAATGCACTTAACCATATATCAATTCTTGTTATTTGATTTTGACCAACTGAAATCCAACTTTGATTGGGAATAATTATCTTAAAAAGACCTCCAAAAAAAGTATTCAATGATGGTACAAATGAAGAAACAAAAATTAAAAAGATTCCCAGGAGTAATTTTGGTATTATGGAGATTATTTTTTTACCAAAGATCAAAATAATACCTATACAAAGCCCAAACCATGCAGCTCTAGAGTTAGTTAAAACCGTTGTCGAAGCAATTCCAAAGGCGAAAATAAGACTACAAATTCTTGCTAAAATCTTCTTTTTATTTATTATTATGCTTGCAAGACAAAATGGCCATACTAGATTTAGCCATAGGCCAGCATAATTAGGATTGTTAAATAAACCAGTTAACTCCGTAATATCCTCAATTGGTCTTTGATACCAAATTATTAAACCTCCAAGAGTTTTTAACGGACCATCCCAATTAAAAAATGATTGCCCCAAGCCTGAAATAATTACTGGAAAGGTTCCATATAAAAAAGTTAAACTAGCTGATTTCCTTTCTTGTGAAGATCTTAAATAGATTTGAAAACCGAAGAAACATATAAAGAAAGGGATCCAATTTGCTAAACCAATCCAAGATAAATTGCTATTCCAGCTATAGTTCTGATTTATATTGAAACCCAAAGAATGAAAAATTGCGCTAAAAATTAAAAATATTCCTCCTAGAAATAGAGAAAAGTTATACTTGTCAGCAAAGTAATTACTTTTATTTGTTAGTAAACTAGATATTAAAGCAAATAAAAAAAATAATATTGACAAAGAAAGTGCTGATGGCAAAAGGAAAATTCCAGTCAAGAAAGATAATTTGCCACAATTCTCTTTTAAATTTAATTTTTCTAGAAATGGTTTTGACAAGAAATATTAATTAATTATTTCTATATTAACTTTGAGCGTATTTAAATATAAGGTGGAGAGAATTATGTTGTAAATTAATGAACATTTAACGCTTCCTGCAGGATTCGAACCTGCGGCCCACTGCTTAGAAGGCAGTTGCTCTATCCAGCTGAGCTAAGGAAGCAAGGGATTAGTAGATTGTATTCGCAGATCATCAAATCACAAAGATGAATTATCATCTTATTCTGACTGTTTTCTGGATAAGCACAACCTCAATAACCTTTTTATTTTAAAACAGGCTCGCACACTCAACAAGTAAATTACTAAAAAGAAATACTATATATATTTTTAATATTTTTCGAAAAGTATACTTCTCTAATAAAAAAGTTATTATTTATTTTTTAAAAATTTGTTTAACTAATAACAGCAAATGATTTAGAGTGGCAATAAATTGTATGACTATTTTTAAATTTTATATTTAAGTAATTCATAATCTTTTGCATAAAAATCTTCAATTTTGCTTTTGATTTTTAGAAATTGCTCCTCAATATTTTGGTCATATTTCATCTTCTTTAATTTAGGTTCTTGTGAAATATTTAAATTAAAAAATGAATGATAAATTGATTGAGATTCGAATAAATATTCATAAACTTTTTTTAGTCCTTCCTCCAATTTAAAGATATCTACTTTTTCCCAAATAAATTCATTTTGAGATCTAATGTGGTTGTCATATATGTAATTATTTTGATTATATTTTTCTAAAACATTATCGAACCAATCTTCAGGAGATTTATTTGTAGAAATTTTTTGGTTTAATTGCCAATAAAATTCAGATTTTAATCTATTGAATGGATTTCTGACGACAGTAAAAATTTTATTGAATTTGCTAATATCGAAAATATTTTTAATAATTTCCTCATGGTAATGCTGAGGTGATGTTTTTAAATATTCTATTTCACTAATAGATTTACCTCTTATAGAAAAAGATTCCTCCCAATTATTTTTTTGGAAGATTCTAGATATCGAGCTTCCTCCACATTTTGGAATGTGAACAAATAATATGCTTTTTTTCCCTTTACTAAAAACAGGCATAATTTAATCAACAAATATTTTGAAATAATAAAATCATATTTGATTCAATAATCTTACAAGATAGTCCTATAAGTTGCTTAACCCGTTATTTTCGCAGAGCGGGTCTCAAATTTGTTTATTTGCTAAAATTTATATCCTCTTATCGGCTTGTTATGTTTTATGTATTAATCATTAGATTATTTTCAATATATAAAATTTTCTTAGTATAAATTTGGATTTTAAGAGAATTTTGTTTTACAGATAACGCAGTTAGTCTATACAGCTGAGCCAAGAACACAATTTTTTTATTATCTCCGAGAAAAAAGTTACTAACTATCAACGTAATTCTTTGGATTTATTTATGCTTTATTACGTATTTTTATCAATACTCCTTTCTCTTAGATTTTATTTAGAATAATAAAAGACATTAATTCAAATTTGGCTAAGAGACTTACAGAAAAACAGAAAAAAATAATAATTAATAATTTTAAGGAAGGTTCTACTATTGAAGAATTATCCAAGGAATTTAAATGTACTAACTCTACAATAATCAGAAATCTTAAAAAAGATTTAGGAGAAAAAATTTATACACTTTTAGTTAATAAGAACAAAAATATTATCCAAAATCAAATTAATGAGGAACCTAGCATAAATTTAGATACTTCTGATTCAGATTTAAGAATAGTATCTTCAAATAAGGATTTTGAGGGGGCTTACACTTTAGATCAAAGTGATAAGTCATCAAAGCAACCCTCCTCGACAGAGTTTATAGAAATTGCTCCTCTTGTGGACTTTGAAATGGAAAATTCTTCAAGAAAAGAATTTTCTTCTATTCCTATTGATCAAATTGAGCTCCCTAATATTGTTTACATGATTGTAGATAAAAATATTGAATTAGAAATCAGATTTCTAAAAGATTATCCAGACTGGGAATTCCTTCCCAATGAAGACCTAAATAGAAAGACAATAGAGATATTTTTAGATTTGAAAACAGCTAAAAGATTTTGTAACAAGGATAAAAAAGTTATTAAAGTACCCAATACCAATGTATTTAAAATTGTTTCACCTATTTTAATTTCAAGAGGTATAACAAGAATAATAAGTAAAGACAGGCTTATAGCTCTTTAATATGAAGCTATTAGTTTTTATTTCCTAAATCCATTGTAAGAAAACTTCCTACCAATGAACCACCAATAAAACTTGATCCAATAATAAAGCTTATTGGTAATTTTACCGTTTTATCGATTAGAAAATTAACTTTATTTTTTTGTGAACTATTTTGTATCCCAATAAATAATAAAAAGAATAAACAAGAATTAAATATGAATGTGAATATTGTTTTTTTTAATATTAGGTACATTTTTAATCCGAATAATTTTTTAACTTAGATTATAAATTATATTCTTTTTAATGTCATATTTTTTGGCTAAATACTTTGAGGCGGCTGATAAACTTAATCCTGCATTCATTAATTCATGTAAGTCAATTTTTATTTCAGAATAATCAATTTCTGTATTTATCCTTTTGCATTTGCCCTTAATAACAATAGTAATTTCGCCAATTACTTCTTTGTCTTTAAAAAAATCTATTGCGCTACTAATATCATTACCAACATGTTCTTCAAACTTTTTAGTTAATTCTCTGGCAACTATAATCTCTCTATCACCTCCGCAGAAATTAAATAATTCTTTCAATAATTTCTTTAATCGATGTGGTGATTCATATACGATGGTAGTCTTTTCATTCTTACTAATTTCAAAAAGAATTTTTTCTCTATTTATTTTCTTTTTAGGCAGAAAACCTTCAAATACAAATCTAGAAGATGGAATTCCACTTGAAACGAGTGCAGTTATGGCTGCACATGCCCCAGGTATACAGATAACTTCAATCCCTTGAGACTTTACTTCATTTACTACGTCTTCTCCGGGATCACAAATTCCAGGCATTCCAGCATCACTAACAATTGCTATTGATTTTCCTTCTTTAAGATCGTTAACAATTGATGGAATTTTTATTGAAGAATTATGCTTATTAAGACTTATAAGTTTATTTGAAATATTAAACTTGTTCATTAGTTTTTTTGTTTGTCTTGTATCTTCGCAAGCAACTAAAGAAACTTTTTTTAGAATATTTAATGCTCTTTGAGAAATATCATTTAAATTACCAATTGGAGTTCCAACTATATATAAAATACCATTTTCAGGTTCTTCCTGCCTTTGAGATAATGTTGAAATATTATTCATTGAATAATTATCTTCTGGTGTTGATATTAATAATCTTATCGATGATATAAGAATTTTCATCTGGTAAGAAGCAGATATTTTTCTTTATTACTCTAAATTTTTAAAATTCCAATTATAAAAAAAATTATATTAAAACTACTAATAAATATAGTCTTGTGGCTTTAGCTAATTAAACAGTTAATCAAATTTTATAAAAATAATAAATAAAAAATACATAAATACTTACTATTATATTTTAAGTCAAGAAGATGCTAAAACCTCAAAAACCTTTTTTACTAAAAATTATTTATTAAATGTTCTTGATCCTCTTGTTGAAACAAAAAATTTCATCAATGGGACAGGTTGCTATGCGATGCATTTGGCATTGAACTTTAAAAATAAACTTTTATTAGGTTTGTTTAAATTCTAGATAAAAGTCGATTTTTGCAAAGTCGAAATTATGGGAAGCATTGGCTACAAGATTGCCTCTATGGTTAGAGGAGGTGCCAATATTATGTTTGTTTAAGTTTATCTGGGAAAAGCTCACTAATAGATTGTGATTTTGCTGTACCATCATCCATTCTGAATGCAGCTGGTGGAGATACTACAAATTTACATAATCAAGAATTAACTTATCGGAAAACAAGTTTCTAACAAGGAGTTGTAATAGGTCCAACAAGTAATAAGAATATCCACGGTAGTATTTGTCTCGAAATAAAAAAATAATTATTGAGGATAAGGGAATTTATCCTCTTTAGTTTTTAATTAAGTGGAGCAACTGGAGTAGGGGTTGGTTCTGGATAAGACATGCCGTTATTTTGTCCTAATCCTCTTAAGGTAAGATTAATTCTTCCTCTGCTATCTATTTCTCTAACTCTTACGGTTACTTCATCTCCTTGTCTAACTACATCTTCTACTCTTTCAACTCTTGCCTCAGATAACTGAGAAATATGAACCATTCCTTCTTTGCCTGGTAATATTTCTACGAAAGCACCAATAGGTATTATTCTGGTTACAACTCCAGAGAAGATCTCACCTTCATGAACCTTGCGCGTTAATCCTTCTATTATCTTTTGGGCTTCTTCAGCAGCAGCTCCGTCATGAGAAGCAATAGTGACAATCCCTCCATCTTCTATATCTATTTTTGTGTTCGTTCTTTCAGTGATTCCTTTAATAGTCCTTCCACCAGGTCCAATAACTGTTCCTATAAGCTCAGGGTCAATTCTAAAGCTTAATAGTCGGGGAGCATGCGGAGAAAGGGATTCTTGAGGTTTATCTATTGCTGCTTGCATTTTTTCTAAAATATGTAATCTTGCAGGACGAGCTTTTTTAATCGCATCAGAAATAATTGAGACTGGTAAACCTGTGATTTTCATATCCATTTGTAAAGCAGTAATACCTTTTTCAGTGCCTGCAACTTTAAAGTCCATGTCTCCAAGAAAGTCTTCAATGCCTTGAATATCTGTAAGAATTCGCACTTCTTTACCTTCTTTGATTAAGCCCATAGCAGTGCCACTTACAGGAGCTTTTAAAGGAACACCCGCATCTAGTAATGAAAGCGTGCTCCCACATACTGAACCCATTGAAGTTGATCCGTTGGAACTTAAAACTTCACTAACTACCCTTAGGACATAAGGGAATGTTTCTTTGCCAGGCAATACAGGGATTATTGCTCTCTCTGCTAATGCTCCATGGCCAATTTCTCTTCTCCCTGGAGTCCTCATAGGTCTTGTTTCTCCAACTGAATAAGGAGGGAAATTATAGTGATGTAGATAAGTTTTTTCGGTGCTTGGATTCAGATCATCCATCTCTTGAGCATCACTAGGCGTACCTAATGTGGTTGTAGATAAAACTTGGGTCAAACCTCTTTGAAATAATGCAGAACCATGAACTCTTTTGGGAAGAATGCCTGCAGAAGCTGATATTTTCCTAACTTCGTCGAGATCTCTTCCGTCAACTCTTTTCCCATCATTTATGATTTGCGATCTCAATAATTTTTTTGTTAATTTTTTAAATTCGGAACTTAATAACTTATCATTCTCTGAAAGAAGAACTTTTAATTCGTTGTCCTCTTTCAAAGATTCAATTTTGCCTTGCGTCTCAACTTTTATTTTTTCAAGTTCCAGATCTCTCTCTTCTTTTGAAAGATCAAATTTCTTTAAAGCTAACTCAATCGGTTTTGTGCAATTTTTCTCTAAATAAGAGGGTAATGTTTTATCTTCTTCTGGGTCAGAAGGCTTAATCTGTTTTATTCCTAAATCTTTTAATAAATCTTCTTGCGATTTAATAAGTTCAGTAACTGCTTCATAACCAAAATCTATAGCTTCGATAGTATCTTGCTCCGATAACTGATTAGCACCTGCCTCAATCATGACAATGCCTTCAGGAGAACCTGCAACAACAATGTCTAAATCTCCTCTCTCTATTTCTCTATAACTTGGATTTAAGATGAAATCATCTCCTATGAGACCAACTCTAACTGCAGCCATTGGCCCATAAAATGGAATCTCTCCAAGTAAAGTTGCTATTGAAGCTCCAGTGACAGCTAAAACATCTGCTGGAACTCTCTCATCTAGAGAAAGACAAGATGCAACAATTTGTATTTCATCCCTCATCCATGTTGGGAAAAGTGGCCTCATTGGCCTATCAATTAATCTTGCAATTAAAGTCGCTCTTTCTGGAGGGCGACCTTCTCTTCTCATAAATCCACCAGGAATTCTTCCAGCAGCATATAGTTTCTCCTCATAGTCACAAATTAGAGGTAGAAAGTCTGAAGCATCTTTTTTTGTAGTTTTTGTTGCTGTAACTAATAGAGAGGTGTCACCGCACTCTATCATTACTGATCCATTGGCTTGAGGAGCATAAAGTCCTGTAGTTAGTCGTATCTCTCGTCCGTCAAACGTGATCGACTTATTTTGTCCTTCCACTTTTTAAATTATAAATCTATACATAATTTATTCTTACATTTTATAGGGACATATTGAGTAAATTTTTTAGATAAGCTATAAAAATTCTTAAAATTATTTAAAAAATGAATTTTAAATTATCTAATTATTATATTTAGGGTTAGAAATAAACAACTAAAAAAAATTCTTTAATTACCAACTTGATTTAACTACTCCAGGAAGTTCACCATTATGAGCTCTTTGTCTCAACTGATTCCTGCAAAGACCAAAGTCTCTGTAGACCCCTCTTGGTTTGCCAGTTGCCCAACATCTATTCCTAACTCTGTTTGGGGCAGAGTTCCTAGGCAGACCTTGTATCTTTCTATGTATTTCTAATCTTTCCATTGGCCCTTTTGCAGCATTGAATTCATCTAATAATGATTTTCTTTTTGCAGCATATTTCTGTACAAGTTTTTTGCGTTTGACTTCTCTCGCAATCATGGACTTTTTAGCCATCTAATAAAAATTCTTAAACTGTTTTCTATTTTAACAGCTTGGATAACAATTTTTAAAATTTATTTATTGGTTTAATAATCTTTGTACTATTAAAAGTTGACTAGTATCCCTTATTATAAGTAGCACACTAAGTCCAACTAAAAGAAAGAAACTTGATTGAGTAACCACCATTTGTACCTTAACTGGGACTGGTTTTCCTCTAAAACCTTCAATCAAAGTGAAAACAAGTTGTCCCCCATCCAATAATGGTAAGGGTAAAGAATTGAGAACTGCTAAATTTATAGAAATTAGTGCGGCAAATAATAATATTCCAGTTCCTCCTTGTTGTGATAGTTGGGCACCAATTTCAACTATTTTGACTGGACCACTTAATTGTTGAGCTGTTGAGGAGAAATTTGTAATTAATCCTTTATAACCTTGTATTGTTTTTACCAAAAGTGATGAAAACTCATTATTGGTGTATTTAAAAAGTTCGAATATGTTGTTTGTCTTTTTAGTTTCTTTTTTTATATTAGGTTGTAATTGAGCTCCTATTGTACCCTTCCCATCTATGTTTTTTGGGACCAAAGTTAAATCTTTCAAAACTCCATCTCTATCAATTGTTATCGAAATTGGGTTCTCTGATGCATTTTGAATCTCTTTTACTAGAGAAGAAACTGCTTGATCTCCAACTCCTAAAGTATTGCTTTCAATTTTTAAGATTTTATCCCCTGCTTTTAAACCAGCAAGAGAAGCAGGCTTCTCGGACTGAGTAGCCAAAACTAAAATCCCAGGCTCGGGATCAAATGGAATTCCAATAGTAGTTACATTTACAATTAAGATAGTATAAGCAAGAATTAAGTTAGCAAATACTCCAGCGGATATAACAATTACTCTTTGAATAACTGGCCTATTTTTTAAAAGATTTGGATCTTGAGGGTCAATATTATTTATTTCTTCATCAGGGAAGGAAACAAAGCCTCCTAATGGAAATGCTCTAAGTGAATAGGTTATGTTTTTATATCTTTTCTGAATTATGGATGGTCCAAAACCAATTGAAAATCCATCAACATAGATACCTTGCAAAATTGCCGCAAGAAAATGTCCCATCTCATGAAAAAAAATGAGAAATCCCAGAACTGTAATTGAGGTTAAAACGTTCATTTAAGTATATTAAGCAGTTTTTAAAATATTTGATCCAAAATATGGAACTAGAGCATCTGGAATTCTTACGCTCCCATCTGCTTGTTGGCCATTCTCAAGAATAGCAGCCATAGTTCTTCCAATCGCAAGCCCACTACCATTTAAGGTGTGCAGATATGTATTTTTTTTATCAATTTTTGCTCTTATTGATGATCTGCGGGCTTGAAAGTCTAAACAGTTGCTACAACTTGAAATTTCTCTATAACATTTACTACTTGGTAGCCAGACTTCAAGATCAAAAGTTCTGCTTGAAGAAAAACCTAAATCTCCAGTGCAAATGTCAACTAATCTGTAAGGTAGATTGAGCTTTTTTAAAATACTTTCTGCATCTAAAGTGATCTTTTTATGAGCTTCAATAGATTTACTTGGATCACAAAACCAATATAGTTCAACTTTATTAAATTGATGAAGTCTTATTAAACCTTTAGTATCCCTTCCATAACTTCCAGCTTCTCTCCTAAAACATGGGCTATATGCAACATACTTAAGGGGCAATTGCTTGAAATCAATAATATCATTTCTATGAAAAGCAGTTAGCGGAACTTCAGCAGTGGGAGAAAGCCACAGGTCGTCGTTAGAACACTTAAAACTTTCATTTGAAAATTTAGGTAATTGACCAGATCCGGTAAGACTTTCTGAATTCACTAAAGCTGGAGGCATTAACTCTAAATAACCATTGCTAGTATGGATGTCGAGCATGAAATTTATTAATGCTCTCTCTAATTTGGCCCCATTACCCATAAGTGTAATAAAACGACTTTTTGATATTTTAGTTGATTTGACAGAGTCAAAAAGATTAAGACTTTCGCCTATTTCCCAGTGAGATTTAAGATTTTTTGTTACTAATGGATCACCCCAAGTTTTTAATTGGACATTATGACTTTCATCTTTTCCAATAGGAGCATCTTTGCTAGGTAAATTTGGTAGATTACAAATTTCATTATGAATTTGTTTATCTAAGGTTCTTTTTTTCTCTTCAAATTCTGAAATTCTGGCTCTGTATTCATTCCCTTTTTTCTTTAAATTATTTACTTCTGGAGAATCAATGTTTTTAGAGTTGCTGATTTCTTGACCGATCAATTTACTTAGCTTTTTACTCTCAGATTGGAGACTGGATATTTCTATATCAATTTCTTTTTTTTGAAGAGTTAATTCTTGTATTTGGGAAATATTAAAGACTTTTCCTCTTAGAGATAAACTTTCTTCAACTGAAGTTGGATGTTCTCTTATTAATTTTTGATCTAACACTATTTTTTTTTATACCTTAATTAAAATAGTTAATCTAAATTCATTATTAGGGATTTTTGACTAAAAATTAACTAAATTAATGATTCCTAACTTACGGAGTATTTTTAGATAAAATTTTTAGCTATGAGGCAGGTCGAGCTCGTCCTGAAGTTGACCATTCTTTTAGTAAATTAATTTGCTCCTTAGCTGTTCTAGATAAGGGAACTAATTCAGAAACTGCCTTTATTAAATCTTTCTCCAAAAGTTCTCTATTTTCAGAGAATGAAATATGCATCCCCTCTATCACTGCTTGTTCAAGTTCAGCACCTGAAAATCCATTTGTTCTGTCTATGATAGTGGAAAGAGGAAACTTGTAACTTGGTCTTCTTTTTTTTAAATGCAAATCCAGAATACTTAATCTTTCTTCAGAATTCGGTAAATCAAGAAAAAATATCTCATCAAATCTACCTTTTCTTAATAATTCAGCAGGAAGCTTATCTATAGCATTAGCTGTAGCTATGACAAATACGGCAGATTCTTTTTCAGCCATCCAAGTTAGCAAACTTGCTAAAACCCTTTGACTTGTTCCTCCATCACTTCTAGCATCGCCACCAAAACCCTTGTCAATTTCATCGATCCAAAGGATACAAGGAGACATGGCCTCAGCTCTTAATATTGCTTCTCTTGTTCTTGCTTCGCTTGAACCAACAAGGCTAGAAAATAGTCTGCCAACATCTAGCCTAAGCAGCGGCATCGACCAACTCTTAGAAATTGATTTTGCGGTTAGCGATTTCCCTGTTCCTTGAGCTCCAACGAGTAAGACTCCCTTTGGAATAGGTAATCCATAGTCTCTAGCTTCTTTAGAAAAGGCCCTATATCTTTGATTAAGCCAAACTTTTAAAACATTTAAACCCCCAATATCATCTTGACTTGATTTGGCATCGAAAAATTCTAAAATTTCACTTCTGGCGATTACTTGTTTTTTCTCTTCAAGAATATCTTTAATATCTTTTTTACTTATTTTCCCTCTTTGAGCAAGGGCCTTTGCAGTGACTTGTTTTACTTTTATTTCGGTAAGTCCACTTGAAGCTATAGAAAGTTCGTTTAAGTCTTGTTCCTCTAAATTTGAATTGGTATTGATAGCAATTTGTTTAATTAGATTTTTTAATTCTCTTTGATCAGGTAAAGGTAAATTTACAATTGCCATTAATTCATCCAACTCTTCTGATGAGGGAAATAAATGAGAACTAATAATTAAATTATGACTAGTTTTTTTAAGTGCTGAGGATAGTTCTTTAATAGTTCTATTAATAGATGGATCATCATAAAATTTATGAAAATCTTTAACTAATAAAACTGTTGAAACTTCAGAATTTAGTTCTTTAAGCCAATTAAGTACTCCTAACGGATTGTTAGAAAATTTACCTTCTTCATTTATTAATCCTTTTATGCCGCTAACGCAATCCCAGGAAACGAATCTTTTTATATTAAGTCTTTCACAAGAAAAATTTACTAATTTTTCTAATCTTTCTTCTTCTTTAGTCCTTATCCAAATTAATGAGGTCCTTGATTTTATAAGTAATTCTAAATTTCTACACCAAGAATTCATTATTTATAATTAAGACTATTTTTTACTATTAGGTTCGAAAGGCAATCTTTTATCTGAGATAGTGGAAGCAGAAGTTGGTATTACTTCATTTTTGGCCAACAGTTGTTGATCCAAAATTTTCTGTAAATTCTCAGGAAGAGCTTCTTTATTAAGAAGAAAAGTCTGAATTGCCTGGAAAATATTAGCAACAACCATGTATAGCAAAACTCCTGCAGGTAGTGGGAAAAACAGAAACATTCCAGTTATCATTACTGGTGTAATTTTGTTTGCTGTTGATTGCTGTGGATTCGCAGGCATCCCCTGACTAGATAAAACTTGAGAGAGAAGTAGGGTTAACCCAAAGGCACCTACTAATGCAGCTATATCCCAATTAATTGCTCCATCAACATAAAAACCAACTTGACCAAGAGCTTTAATAAATAAAAAACCACTTTTAGCCGCTAGACCAGGGATTTTTGCCTCGATTGTTGCATCTCCCGGTTTAATCGCTGTAACTGTACCGTCCTGAGAAACTTTAAGATTTTCGGATCCTTTAGAAACCTTCCAAGTGGGGAGAAATTTTGAACCGTTGTCGTATTTAGATAAAACTTCCGAATAGCTATTACCATTTGTTGTTTGTAAATTTATTTTTATGGATTCTTCTGTTCCTAATTTCGTTCCATTAGGGATTGTTGCTACTACAGGAAAATGTGATTTTTCTGTAATGAATATAGAGTGTCTAGGGGATTTGTAAGGTTTTGGATCAATGGCTGCTACTTGATCCTGTGGAACGACCTTGAGATTTATGTTGTAGGGGACATCAGCAAATGGAGATCCTCTAAGTGTTGCAAACAATGCAAATAGCACAGGCATTTGTACAATCAAGGGAAGGCAACCTGCGAGGGGACTGCCAAACTCATTCATTAATTTTCCAAGTTCTTCTTGCTGTTTCTTTGGATCACCTGAAAACTTAGATTTTATTTCTGCTTGCCTTTTTTGCATTACTGGTTGGGCAATTTTCATCCTTCTTGCACTTCTAATCGAACCAGCGCTTAAAGGGAAAAGTGCAATTCTAATTACGACTGTCAATGCGACAATCGCTAAACCATAACTCGGAACTAAACCGTAGAAAAAATCTAGGATCGGGATAAGTAGTTTTTCAGAAATGAACCCTATCACGATTTTAAAGAGAGTGTAATTTTAATAGACATTTATTTTACAAGAAAAAAAGGTTTTTGTAATTAACTTATTTAGGATTTAGTAGCAAATCCTTCTACCTCGTTAAGATTTGGGATTTGTGATCTTTTATTTATATTATCTTCAATAAATTTTTGTTTTTCTCTGAATAAAGGTAATGATTTCATTTCAACCTTTGATCCATCATTAAGGATAAGAACCATATCACCATAAGAACCGAATCCTCTTGGGATAGATCTAATTTCATCAATGTTACTTAATGAGACTTGTGTTTTGTTTTTACCAAACCATCCACCATCTATTGTAATTCTTTTGTTTGTAATTTTATATCTCAACCACAAGGCTCTAACTATTGCGGCAAAGGTAAATGGCAAACCAAGTATTGTTATTCCTGCAAGAAGATTTATTATTAAATCACTTTTAGCAGGACCACCTTCGTAAAAGGTTTCTTCATTCATGTTAATCATTTGATTAGACGAGATTTGAACATTAAGTTTTGAAATTCCTCCAAAAGTCTACTTTTATCATTGTAGAAATCCCCAAATTTAAGGTTAACAAGTAACCAATAAGGTTTGTGGTTATTAATTTTTTGAATATTTTTTATTAACCACTCTTGAAGGATTCTTCTTAATTTATTTCTTTCTACAGCTTTTTTTGAGACTTTTTTACTAATAGCAATTGCAATCCTAAATTTGTTTGAGGTGTTTGTGAGTTTATGCGTTAAGAGAATTTCTGGATTTGATCTTGCAACTTTAAATGTCATTAATTTTCCATAATATGTTGTGGAATTTTTGTAAATATATTTAAAAGTCCTATGACCTTTTAAACGCATCTCCTTAGGTAATGCCATTTAAATTTGAAGTTATACAGCTACTCTTTCTCTACCTTTTTGTCTTCTACTTTTAATAACTCTTCTACCTGTATGAGAACGCATTCTTACTCTAAAACCAGATACACGTTTCCTTTTTCTTGAAGTTCCGCCAAAAGTTCTTTTAGTCATTTGTTTAATTATCCTTACTTAATTTATCATTTAATCGATCACTATAGTCCAGCTTCCTAAATAATTTGAAAATGATTTCCCTTTGGATTGCCCATATGAATGAAATTGATATAAACCTGATTTTTTAGGATTAAAGACTTTTAAGACAATTGCATAATTATCTTTATTTGAAGGTATTGGGCTGTAGGGGTAAATATCTACTGAACGTAAGCCTGATTCATCAGTAGTAATTTCTATATCAGCTGGAATATCTTCTAAACATTTTGTCCTATTCTCAAAACCCCCTATTTTTACCTTGCAAAAACTAATTTTTTCGTTTTTCAATGTGGATTTAAAGGTTTTAGGGATTGCTAGATTAATTTTCAAGAGATCACTTCTTCTATCAGCTGGCCTATAGAAAAAATAAATTGTATTTCTAAATTTCTTTTTATCTTCTTTTTGAAACCACTTTAATCTTCTGTATGCAGAGTCTTGGTCCCACTGAAATTCTAGCCCTGATTTAACATCTTGGATGTTATAAAAAGGAGTTAAAACTAAAATTGTAGGGATAATAAAAAATCTTAAAATTTTAAGATTTAAAGTAAGTTTCTTTGTGATTTTTAACATTAAGAGAATGGAATTTAAGGGTTGAATTCGTGCTATTCAAATTTAAAGCAGAAAAATAATTTTAATAAGGTTAACATCTATCTGTCCTTAATTTTGCAGCGCCTTTTAAATAAGGGTGCTTTATTGGATTATTAGGTGGCAATAAAACTTGAGCCATTATTCTTATACAAAAATCAACATCATTGGATACATGCATTTGTTGGCAGTCTAAAAAAGCAACTGAATCAAGTCCATTAAATTTCCTTGCAATTGAAGCTGGGAAACATGCATTTAAATCTTTTGTCGCTGTGAATGTAATGGATAGTATGTTCGTCTTAATTAGATTGTTTCGTGAAATTAATTCATCAATTAATTCCACTACGGCAGCTTCTATTTCTTTCACAGAATTTCCAGATGCAGTTGTAGCTCCACGAACAAATGTAATTTTATAATAATCTTTCATTTTTTTATCATTATCGATTTAAGGTTTGTATAACCAAAGTAATTTATTAGATGAGTTAAACTCAAAAAATATATTATTGATAATTTTCTCAATCATTCTACTTCCAGGAATTAGTCCAAGTATTTTTTTCTTCTTCTTCCCAAATGTTAAGGGCTGTATTTTAGGATCAATATTCACCATTTCTGCGGCTAGTTCTATTGCAACAAATTCATCTCCAACTTTATCAACAAGACCAAGTTCGAGTGCTTGTGTTCCAGTGAAAATTCTTCCATCAGCAAATTTTCTTACTTCTTCAACAGGTAAATTCCTTCCTTCAGCAACAGCTTCAGTGAATTGTTTGTAACTTTCATCTATGAGCCCTTGGAGTAGACCTCTACCTTCCTCACTTAGAGGTTTATCTGGAGAAAGTATGTCTTTAAAGACACCGCTTTTAACAGTTTCAAACTTAATGCCAATTTTATCTAATAATTCAGATAAATTATTTCCTCTTATAATCACACCAATAGATCCTGTAATTGTGCCTGGATTAGCAACTATTTTGTCAGATGCAACACCAATGTAAACGCCTCCTGATGCAGAGATGTTTCCAAAACTAGCAATGACTTTACAACCTTTATCTTTTAGTCTTTTAATAGCAGAGTATATTTCTTGGCTATCCCCAACAGTACCCCCTGGAGAATCAATTCTCACGATTAAAGCAGGAAATTCTCTATCCTCAATTTGTTTAAGAGCTTTAAGGACTGAAACTCTTGTTGAACTTGTAATAGGCTCATCAATCACTATACGAGCTATTCTTTTTTTTGACTTTCGTCTAAAAGGCCAAATCATTCTTTTAAGGTAAATTCATAAAACTACTTTAAAAAGACTATCAGCAGACCTAATGAATTCAATCCTAAATTGGTTTTTAATGATACTCCCTTTTGCACTTTGGGGTACTTCAATGGCGGCAATGACTCCTTTAGTATCTAGTGCTGGG
>QCCB01000021.1 GCA_003278955.1 Prochlorococcus sp. AG-347-K10 | reverse complement strand
AACAATTTGGAAAATGGATAAATTCGGGTAAAGATAACGATCTTAATTATTTCCAAGCCAGAGGAAAGTTAAAGGAGGCTTTATCATCTTTGAACATAAAAATTGATGATAAACAAACTGATTCAATTGATTTTCTTCATCCAGGAAGAACTGCAAAATTGTTTATTGAAGGGAAAGATGCAGGTTATTTTGGTGAAATACATCCCAAACTAATATTAGAAAAGAAGTCATTAAAAAAAGTTTATTTATTTAACATAAATGTTTCTAACCTCTTGGGAGCTAGTACAAGAAAAAATAAATGGATTCCAATATATAGGCAATACCCAATTGTTCCGAAAATGGAAAGAGATATAAATTTTGTTTTCAGTAAGAAATTTTTAATTAGCGAAATAACATCACAAATTAGAAAAACAGGAAAAAATCTCTTAGAGGATGTAAATTTACTTGATGTTTTTGAAGATACTAAATTTGGAGATGATCATATAAGTTATACATTTAGATTATCTTATAGAGATAAAGATAAAACATTACTGGACTCTGACATTACATCAATACATTCAAATATCATTTCTAATGTTGAAAAATGTTTTAATACTAAATTGAGGAATTAATTGTATTACTAATCTTATATAAGACTATAAATTAGTCTATTAATGATTCTTATATAAGATAAATAATAATCCTGTAAAAGTAATTAATGTTGTATGATAGAGTTCATGATCAATCTAATATCTCTACTTCTATCTTCAGTGCTGTGGGTTCAAGTCCCTCAGTGGTCAGATGATTGGTCAAAATGTGCTGTTGACATACCAGATGCATCATGTCACTGGTATATAACTGCACCAGATAATACTTTTGGAGAAGGTTTTGATTGGGCTAGCGCCCCTTGGTTTGATGCTAATGGATTAAGTGATGTCCCTAGTATTGATAGGCAAACTGCCATTGAGAAGCTTCAATCTAAGTAGTACTGTCTTTAAGGCAGTACTGGAGAGCATGAAAACCTTTGATATCAAGTCTTTTTAAGCGTTAATTATTTCTTGGACATTAAAAGGACATAATTTTCTTGATTTATTATTCAATTTTTAATTTTGTCCAGGTAATAAAAGTTTGGGTATGAATCATCCAAATTGATAAATTAAATTATCTTATATATCTTTTTTGAGACTATATAATAGACTTATAATAAGTCTTACATAAGAAGTCCTATACAACTAATTTTTATTCTTCAAAAGTATATTCTTTTTTTTATTTCATTTATACATAAATATTGTTTCCATGTATTTGAATAATAATTCACAGCAATTGGTAATTTCCTAATTAGCGGTTATCTTATATGAGACTATTAAATAGACTTAAAATTAGTCTTATTTGAGAAATAGTATACTATTTTCTATATAGATTTTTTAGCAATTGATACGCTTCATTTAATTTTCTCATTTGATCTGTTGATCCTCCAGCATCTGGATGCGTCTCTAAGGCTATTGATTTATAGGCCTCCCTAATTTTACGAAACGTATGAGCGGATCCTGCGGATGTTGATAAATTCAATAATTTAAGTGCTCCATGTACTGTCATTGTTGAGTCCAAAGTTTCAAATGAATTTGATCTATTATTTCGCTTAAATCTACTTATAAACCTTCTCATAAGTGTTGGTATTCTATTTATCAGATCTGATGTAGCAAAAGGGTCTTCTAAAACGCCAATCATTAATAAAACAATTTCAAGGGATGGATTTTTCTTTATCCAGAATGGGCATAATTCTGACATTAATTTATTGGCTGCACTCCACGTAAATGGTAGATTTTCAGTTCCATCAAGATTTGGCCATATATCCTTTTCAAACCAATCCATCGAAGCTTCTACTACATGATCATTAGGAACTGATCCATATAATGTTTTCCAATGACTAATTAACTCAATTCGACATTTTATTAATTCAGTTTCTTTAATTGTATTAACTTGAATATCATTAATATTCTCCTTTAATTTTTCACTATTAATACTTCTTCTTAGATTCCTTACTTTTTTTTCAACAAAATTGGGAAGGCTTATGTTTAAGTTGGCTTTTTCTTTAGATTGATTGTTATTTGTAAATCTTTTATTAAATGATATCTCATTAACTTCTTTTGTTACGTCTGATTTAATTAATACCAATGCAGTATCTTCATCAATATTTAAATTTTCTTTATTATTATTCTCGTTAAAGTCTATTTCTTGCTGTTGGTTCTTAGGTAGTAAATCATCTTCTTGAAGAAGTTCTTTAAGTATCTTTTCTATTACAGGTCCTCTTGCTCTAAATCCCCACTCTTTTCGTAATTGATCAAACCTGGAAATTAGTTCCTCAGGTAAATCAATTGAAATTCTTTTTGTATTTGAATTTTCAGGAATATTCAATAATATTTTCTTGAACAGTATGGAATTTATTTAATTTTATTCAAAAAAAAATTGAAAGTCCATAAAATATTGTTTTTAAATTAAAACCAATTTATTTTTATGTCACAAGTCAATTAAGTGTCTTTTTATAATAAAAATAAAAAATGTTTAATTGTTATTTCAAGTCATCTAAAGAAAAAAAGAGTTTTTATCAACATAAGAAATTAGAAATGCTCAATTATATTAAGGATTCACTTGAACGTAAAATTGCCTCAGTAACAGCATCTATAGAAGTTCTAGAAAGCCAAATAAGCAGGGATAAGGAAGTTGAACTAACTAACTAGTATTCAAACAAAATTTTCTAGAAGTTTTTCAGGGCCTAATTTCTTTAAATAATTAATATTTGAATTTTCAGTTACTAATAAGTATCCTGCAAATCCTAAACCGTTAATACTGAAACCATGGATATGATCATTTTTTCTTTTTATAATAGCGATCCATTTATTAGTTATTAAAATATTGTAAGGATATATCGGTTTCTTATCACTAATAGGGTTCCCAAGTCCTAATTTCTTGCATAATTCCAAGTAAAATTCAAAAAGACATGATGGATTTTCTAAAAAATTAAATTTGGATACAACAATATTTTTTTTAAGCTTACTATCTATATCTTGATATGAGTTCATCTCTAAAAACCACTTTTCTCTAGGGCATGATATCTCACCATTAGATCTACGCAGAAGTTGAAAATGCCTGTGAGGTTGACTCGCTCCCGCAATTGGAGAACTATTGAAAAACCATAATCCACTAGTATCTTTATTAACTTGTTGGATCGCTCTCCAATCTTTAATATCTAACCATCCATTTTGAGGTTTCCATTCATTTGTAATAAGTAAAATATGACCTTTTTGTACAGGGTACTTATTTAATATTAATTGATGATTATCACCAATTTTATCAATTTCTAGTATCTTTTCCCAAGGACAAAATGGATTTTGCTTAGGACCATAAATTTTTTTTTTATTAAATTTTGAAGTATCAAGTTTCCTAATTATGAAGTCGTCTTTTTCATATAAATCTCTTGTAATAATATCAGTTTTGAGGGGATATAATGATTCATCATCAATTGATAATTGAGTTTGTTCTAGTGCTTTTTTCCAATATATTTCTAAACTCATTTAAAATAATTTATCATTATCATTTTAAAAAAAAAAATAAACTTGTAATTATTTTTTATTAAATTGATATTCTTTCAATTTTTCCAGAGGTACTGATTCTAAGACTACAATATTCGTTGATTCTAATATAACTTTTGGTGCAAGACCGTCTAATAATGCTTGCTTCCACCTATCAAGACAAATACACCAATGATCACCATCCTTTAGTCCTGGGAAGGAATAAATAGGCATGGGAGTTATTAAATCATTACCTTGAGATTTACTATATTTCAGGAAATTATCATCCATTACACAACATATGGAATGATTCCCTCCATCATTTTTGTCATAGTTGCAATATCCATCCCTGAACCACCCTGTCATAGGTGCGCAACTACAAATCTCAATTTCTTCTCCAAGGACATTTAACTGATTTTGATTATTTATGGTCATAGTTTTTTTATAATAATAAAACACCAACATTTCTTTAAAAAAGGTTGACGAGTATGGGGGGTAAAGAGGTAATAATTCTAATAAGGTTTTTTTCATTATGGATTGGGACTTTACTGAAAACATTGCATTTAAAGCTCTATATGAAGCTTTTAAAGATAGTGATGAAACTTCCGCATTAGAATTTTTATCTAGTGATGGTGCTTCATATTATCTTGAGTTAACACAGGATGCCGCGGGCGAGGGACTTGATCTGGGTGATAATGAAACGATGGAAGAACTACAAGAAGAAATTATTGAATATTTAGAAAATAACTAAAAATATAGCTTAAGCGCTGAAATATTTAGCTTTTGAGTGTAGTGAAATGATAGCTGTAGTACTTTGTTCTGGATGAAGTTGTTCAGATTCATCCATGGTCAAGTTTATTCTTTTGGCATCCAACAATGATAATTGTATGTTTGAATCAGATACTTTTGGACATGCAGGATAACCAAAAGAATATCTAGCTCCTCTATATTTTTGAGCTAGTATTTCTCTATTTTTGTCTGGTTCTTCAGAACTAAAACCACATTCAATACGAATTAATGCATGGACATACTCAGCTAGAGCTTCTGCTAATTGCACTGTAAGTCCATGGAATAACAAATAATCGCTATATTTATCTTCTTTAAATAATTTTTGAGAATATTCGCTAGCTATATCGCCCATGGTTACTGCCTGCATAGGAAATATATCTATCGGTTTATCATTTTTTAAATCGCAATAAAAATCAGCTATGCATAAATTATTCCCAGATTTTTGTCGTGGAAAATTAAATTCGGAAATTTTATTTAATGTTTTCTCATCAAATAAGAAAATACTATTATCTTTTCTCCCGCATCTGAAATATCCATAAACTGCTTTGGGTGATATAAGTTTTTTCTCTATAATTATCTCTAACCATTTATCTAACAATGGTTTAGCATATGAATCCAAATAATTATTGTATTCATCTACGCTTTGGTCTTTTCCTTTTTTTATTTGCCATTGCCCGCTAAATAAAGCTTTTGTATCTAAATAAAATATTAACTTATTTAAATCTATATCAACATCGTTCAAGACTTTCGTTCCCAAGAAAGGGGCTTGAATTGGATCTTCTTCATTTATAAATTTAGATCTTATAAATTTTTCTTTTAAATTTAATTTGGAAGTCTCTGTATTTATTGATATAGATTTTTTAGCAGCTTGAGAGTTTGACTTTGATGAGGCTAAATTAATTTTTATACCTTCATTGTTAATGAAACCCTCTGTATTTGACCAATTACCCTTTTTCTTATTATCCATATATTCATTCATAAATTTAAGATCAGTGAACGCATCCTTTCCGTACAATATTTTCCCTTTATATATTTTGCTGCAGTCCTCATTTACAAATTTTGGGGTTAAGGCTGCGCCTCCTAATATTACTGGTACACTAATATTTTCATTGTTAAAAGCCTCTAAATTATCTTTCATAAATGCAGTTGATTTAACAAGTAATCCGCTCATAGCGATGCAATCTGCATTGTATTTTTTTTGTGCATCTATAATTGCTGAAACATCTTGCTTTATTCCTAGATTTATTACGTCATAACCATTATTTGTAAGTATTATATCTACCAAGTTTTTTCCAATATCATGTACATCGCCTTTGACAGTTGCAATTAAGAGTTTTCCATTTGATATGTTCTCATCTACAGTTTCCATGTATGGTTCTAAAATTGAAACAGCAAATTTCATTGTTTCAGCGGATTGGAGTACAAATGGCAATTGCATTTGACCTGAGCCAAATAAATCTCCTACAACTTTCATCCCATCTAGTAGAAAGCTATTAATTATTTCAAGAGGTTTATATTTTTTTAACGCTTTATTTAATTGGTCCTCTAATCCTATTTTTTCTCCATCTATAATATGATTTTTCAGACTTTCTTCAAGAGTTAGTTTTTTATTTTTTGAAGATGCTTTTTTGAAATCTTGAATAGATAAATTTTGAAAAGCCTTTGTTAATTCTACTAATGGATCATAAATACAAATATCATCTTCAAATTTTCTATTATCATAAATCAAATCTAAGCAAAGCTTTTTAGTTTCTTCAGAAATTTTTGATAATGGCAAAATTTTATTTGGTGCGATGATAGCAGAATCTAATCCTGCTTTAATGCATTCATCTAAAAATATTGAATTTAGATTGATTCTTGATAATGGTGAAAGACCAAAACTAATGTTTGATATCCCAAGTATGATATGAATATCTGGGAAATTTTCACGAATTTTTAATATAGCACTAATAGTTTCTTTAGCATTTAATCTATCTTCTTCTATCCCTGTAGATATTGGCAGAGCTAATGGATCAAAAAATAGCTCATAATCTGATAAACCATATTCTCTTGTTCTATTAATCGCTCGTTTGACAATCTTATATTTTTTTTCTGAATTCCTTGCCATTCCATCTTCATCAATTGTTCCGACAACAAGACCTGCACCATACCCTAAGGCTAAATTTAGAACTTGATCAAACCTTTCATTGCCATCTTCGTAATTGGTTGAATTTATAATACATTTACCACCAGCTGACTTTAATCCACTTTCCATTTTATCTGCATCTGTAGAGTCAATCATTAATGGTAAATTTATATTGGTAACTAGTCTTGAAGTTATTTCCTTCATATCTTTCACTCCGTCTCTGCCTACATAATCAACATTTACATCAAGAACGTGAGCATTTTCTTTTTGTTGTTGCTTTGCAATTGCAACTAAGCCATCCCAATCGTCGTTATTTAATAACTCCCTTACCTTTTTCGATCCACTTGCATTTAATCTTTCTCCAACTATCAAAATTGAATTGTCTTGTTTATATGGAACAGAGTTATATATTGATGAGGCAGATGGAATAAAACCACTTGAATTTTTCTTACCATTGTTCTGGGTCCTTTCAATATCAATAATTTCATCGATTATTGAAGACAGGTATTTTATATGTTCAGGTGTTGTCCCACAACATCCACCTATTAATTGAACATTAAAGTCATATATAAAATTCATTAACTGCATCTTTAATTCTATTGGCCTTAATCTATAGTGAGCTACACCACCAATATTTTCAGGAAGACCTGCATTGGGAATACAGCTTATAGCGAAGGGAGAATTTTCAGACAGATATTTAATATGATCCTTCATTTGCTCAGGACCAGTTGCACAATTAAGTCCAAGGATATCTATATTAAATGGCTCTAATATTGTTAATGCAGAAGCAATATCAGATCCAACAAGCATAGTACCTGTTGTTTCCATTGTTATAGATACCATTAAAGGTATATCAATATTTTTACTTTCTAAAATTTCTTTTGATGCTAATAAAGCAGATTTAATTTGTAAAACATCCTGACAAGTTTCAATCAAAAGAAGATCAACTCCTCCATCTATAAGACCATAAATTTGTTCTTTATATGATTGCTTTAATTCATCAAAATCTATATGTCCTAAGGTGGGTAATTTAGTTGTTGGCCCAATTGAACCTGCTACAAACCTTGGTTTATCAACTGATGAATATTTGGCAGCAGCTTTTTTTGCTATAAATGCTGCATTTTTATTTATCTCATAAGCCTTATCTGCAATATCATATTCATCAAGAACTATGGATGAGGCACCAAATGTATTAGTTTCTATAACATGACAACCTGCTTCTAAAAATGAATTATGAACCTTCTCAACTACCTCTGGCGATGATAAAACAAGATTTTCATTACATCCCTCTAATTCTTTTCCTCCAAAGTCATCTGCAGTAAGATTTAAGTTCTGAAAAGATGTTCCAGTACCTCCGTCAAAAATAATTAATGGTTTTTCATCTCTATTTAAATAGGTTCTGAAATATTCCATTCTAGGTAAAAATAATTTATTTTAGTGAAATTCTTGTTACCCAATCATCATAGTCTTGAGAACGACCTTCTGTTATTTCTATAAGCTTACTTTTTAATTTATTCATTATTGGTCTTTCAACATTTAATTTAGTTGATTCAATTTTTTTAACTGGTGTAATTTTTGCTGCTGTACCAGTTAGAAAAACTTCATCTGCTATTAATAATTCTGTTTTATCAACAGGCCTCTCAATTACATTTATTCTAAATGATTTTGCTAATTCAATTACACTAGCTCTTGTAATACCCTCAAGGATATCTTGATCAACACCAGGAGTGATTAAGTCTCCATTCCTTACAATAAATAAATTCATGCCACTTGCTTCGCTTACCTTACCACTTGAATTTAATAGCAGGGCTTCATCAAAACCCGATAAACTAGCTTCTGTTTTGGCTAATGAACTAGTAATATATGCTCCACTTATTTTTCCTCTTAAGGGGAGAGATCTATCTTCCTGCCTTGTCCAACTACTCATTCTACAAGAAACACCATCTGGGGATAGGTAATCTCCTAGTTCAATACAATAAATAAAGAAATTTGTTTCAATATTGTGTAACCTTGGCGCTATACCTAAATCGCTTGTGTATACAAATGGTCTTATATAAATAGGTTTTTCTGGCTTGTTTCTTTTTATAACTTCTTCTAAGGCTTTAAAAATATATTCTTCAGAAATTTCAGTTAAGAGTAATTTTGCACTTTGAGATAATCTTTTTATATGTTTATCAGTTCTAAACAAAAGGAATTCTTCTCTGTTTGTTGGGTTAGGTATCGCTCGCATTCCTCCAAATGCAGCAGTACCGTAATGTAGTGCATGAGTAGCTATTGATATTTTTGCTTCTTTAAATGGAATACATTTACCTTCGAACCAGGCGTATGGAAGAAATTCATGCATATTTAATTTATTTAATTAAGGTAAACTTGTTTTAACCTACTTACATATTCTAAACCTTATTTATATATAAAAATGCACAGGATATTAAATATAGCAGGAAATGAAAAGAATAAGGATGATTTAATTGAGCAACCAGCTGCAGATTTTATTTTTATAACAAGTGTCAAGGCTGATTTAAATCTTATATCAAACTTATTGTTAGAAAATGAATTTGCTTCATTAAAAAATAATATAAGAGCTTTAGAAATTTCTAATTTAAATTCCTCTGCTCAAATAGATAATTATTTATTAAAAACAATAAATTATGCAAAAGTAGTAGTACTTAGAATATTTGGAGATAAAGGTACATGGAACTATGGAATTGAACAACTTTTAAATTGGCAAGCAGTTAATAAAAAAAGGAAGTTAGTGATCCTATCAGGTACCATTGAACAGGAAATTTCCTTATGTGAAATAAGTAGTATAGATAAAAATATTGCATTAAATATTTCTAGATTACTAAGATCTGGAGGACTGGATAATTATAGAAAGTTTCTTAATTGTTTAAATTATTTAGTTCTAGATGAAAAATTAATTCCTGATGATTTTTTGAATATTACTTTTTATGCAGATCCCTATTTGCATGATTGGAAAAATGAAAGTGGCGAAAAGATAGCAATAATATCCTATAAATCACTTTTTTTGGCTAATGAAATTGAAGTAAACGAAAAACTTAACTTGCAATTAAGAAAATGCGGATTATCTCCTAAAACATTTTTTATTTCAACACTAAAAGATCATATTATTCAGAAGAAATTAATAAAAATTTTTAAAAAAGAAGATATTAAACTAATAATTACAACAACTTCATTTTCTTCATCTCAAATCAAAAATAATGAATTAATTGAAAATTCAAAAAATATTTTTACTTCTCTTAAAATTCCAATTTTACAGCTTCTTTCTTCTAATAGATCAAGAAAAAAGTGGTTAAATTCAACTATTGGAATGAATTCTTCTGATTTATTAATGCAAATAATTATTCCTGAATTTGATGGAAGAATTACAACCTGTCCTTCAGCATTTAAAGAAATAATTTCTAAGGAAAATACACTATATAGTGAAATAACTAGTTACAAAGCTGATCAAGTAGGTATTCAATGGATTTCAAAATTTGCAACAAATTATGTGAAACTTCAGAAACTTAATAATTTTGATAAAAGAATTTGTTTAGTAATAAGTAATTATCCAGTAAAGAACGGAAGAATCGGTAATGGCGTTGGTCTAAATACACCATCTTCAATAATAAATATTCTTAATTGGTTAAAAGAAGAAGGTTATGACCTTGGATCTTGTAATTATCCTCAAAATTCTTCGGAATTAATGTCAATGCTTATAAAAACTAGAACTAATGATATTGAATCTCAAAATAATAAACCATTAGATTACTTACCACTTAGTGATTATTTAAAATATTGGAATTATTTAGAAATTGATCCCCAAAATATTATTGTTAGTCGTTGGGGTAAACCATCTGATGCGATCGATCTAGATAATAAAGGCTTCTCAATAAATGGTATTAGATTTGGAAAAATAACATTATTGATTCAACCTCAACGAGGTTATGACGCTTTCACTGATAGAGATATTCATTCTCCCGATCTTCCACCTCCCCATAGATATTTAGCACAATATTTTTGGATTGAAAAAGTTTTTAATGCAAACGCTATGTGCCATATTGGTAAACATGGCACTGTTGAATGGTTACCTGGTAAATCTATAGGCCTCAGCAATAAATGTTTTCCAAATATTATTTGTCCAGCAATACCAAACATATATCCCTTTATCGTAAATGATCCTGGAGAAGGATCCCAAGCTAAAAGAAGAACTGCTGCAACAATTATTGATCATTTAACCCCTCCTTTGGATAGGTCAGAATTATATGGTAAATATTCAATATTAGAAAATTATTTAGACGAATATTTTGAAGCAAAATTATTAAATTCTAAACGGATTGAAATAATAGAAAATTCCATTTTTGAATTAATAAAAAAAGATTTTAGAGAAATTACTTTAAATTATAAAAATAATCAAATAGAAGAAGTTGATTCCTTTCTTTGCAAAATTAAAGAATCTCAAATTAGGACAGGTTTGCATATTTTTGGCAATAGGCAGAATGATATTAATGAAATAAATTTATTCTTGTGTATTGCTAGAGTACCAAATACGAACCGAATTGGTGTTACTCAATATATAGCAAATCATTTAAAACTAGATTTGAATCCTTGGACAAATCAATATGATCAAATGTTAAGTGAAAAGGATAAAAAAATATTATTGACTTTTTCCAACAAAAACATTTTAAACTTTAGAATGGCTATTGATTTTTTGGAACAACAAGCAAAGTATTTAATATATTTGTTTTTTTACAAAAAGAATATCAATATAAAAAATCTAGAAAAATATAAAAATCAGAAAATAATAGACTATTTCTTTAATGAAAAAAAACATAATAAGTATTTTTTATTATTAAAAAAAGAGATTCTAATTCCAATCATTAATTCTTCATATAATGAGAAATTATCATTTATTAATTCATTAAAGGGACAATATGTAAAAAGTGGTCCATCTGGAGCTCCTACGAGAGGTAAAACTGAAACTTTACCCACTGGTAAAAATTTCTTTTCAGTTGATTCGAGAGGACTGCCAACTGAATCAGCATGGAGTGTTGGTTGTCAGTCTGCTTCACAAATACTTGATTTATATAAACAAGATAATGGAGAAGATTTAAAAAATATAGCTATATCTGTATGGGCAACATCCACAATGAGAAATGGTGGTGAAGACATTTGTCAAATACTATATTTATTAGGAGTACAGCCTATTTGGGATGGGCCTTCAAGAAGAGTAGTTGATCTAGAAATCATTCCTTTATCTGTTCTCCAAAGACCAAGGGTTGATGTTACTTTAAGGATTTCGGGAATGTTTAGAGATGCATTTCCACAGTTAGTTAAATTAACTTCTAAAGCAATAAATCTTGTTTCTAATCTTAATGAGGATGATAAATTTAACCCTCTCGCTGGGGCATCAAGGGATGGTGATTCAATTAATCGTATATTTGGTTCAGCGCCAGGTTCATATGGAGCTGGTCTGCAAGAACTAATTTCAAATTCTAATTGGGAAAATATTGATGATTTTGGAGAATCTTTTCTTAATTGGAGTAAGTGGATTTACAGTGATAATCTTGAACCTATAGAGGATAAAAAATCATTAGAAAATGCCCTTAAAAATGTGCAGTTAGTTGTTCATAACCAAGATAATAAGGAACATGATATTTTAGATTCTGATGATTATTATCAGTTTCAGGGTGGATTATCTTCAGCAGTAAAAAAATTGAGCGGTAAATTTCCTGAAATGTATCATGGTGATTTAGCAAAATTTGGATTATCCAAAATTTCAAAATTACAAGATGAAATTAATAAAGTTGTTATATCAAGAATACTTAACCCTAAATGGATAAATGGTATGAAGGATAATGGTTATAAAGGAGCGTTTGAATTTTCAGCTACACTAGATTACCTATATGCTTTTGATGCTTCTACTGAGGTAGTCTCAGATTGGTGTTATGAGGAAGTTTATAAATCATGGTTATGTGATCTGGATCTTAGGAATTTCTTTCTAGAGAATAATCCATGGGCTTTAAGAGATATTGCACAAAGATTTCTTGAAATTGTCAATAGAAAAATGTGGAATAATTGTTCATCAGATGTCATTGAAAATTTAAAGAACATAATTATTAATACTGATTCAATAATTGAAAAAAACGAATTCTGAATTATCTACCTAATAGCGAAAAACCATGACTATCTGTTCCGCATGTTTTTAGCATTGAATATTTATCTGCTAATTTATCAATTTCTGAACATACAAATAAACTAGGATTCCATACTTCATTAAGTTCATAATCGTACCAAACCTCTATTCCATCAATACCTTGTATTTTGGCCTCTGGAATTAATTTATAAAAGGGAATCCTGTATCTCGCTGGATGTGCAAGAAATGATAAACCACCAGCTAAATTTATTGCTTTTATAACTGATTTAATATTTAAATCATTACCTATTGGAGACTCTCCAAGGATGTAGGGATTTAGGTATTTACTATTTATATCTATTCCCAATCCAATTACATGTACTAAACATCCTAAAATCAAACAATTAATTTCTATTCCCGAAATTAATGTAAAAGAATCTTTAGGATATTTTTTGAGTATATTATTTTTTTTTATATATTCATGAGCTTTAATTGTATGATGATCGGTTATTGATAAAAATTTCAAATTATTTTTATAAGCTTGTTCTAAAAGTTCATATGGTTCTAAACTTCCATCACTAAATTTTGTATGACAGTGAAAATTAATATTTTTAGGACAACAATTTTTATTAATATTGGAAGTTAATTTTACTAAGTCTTCCCTATTCATTACTTAATGAATTCTCATTTTTCATTCTAATCTTTGCATATAATTGTATTGAGGCCAACATGAAAATAATTAGTCCAACTACGCTCCATGTAGCAACACTAGTTGGAAAATTATTTTTAAAAATAACTAAAAGTACAATTATAAATAATAATAAAGTAGGCAATTCATTTAATAATCTAAGGTTTTTTGCTGAAATAGTTGAAGTACCATTATGTAATGAATACATTATTTTATAACAATAAGAATGATAAATTACTAATCCCAAAACAAGAGAAATTTTAATTTGCAACCACTTCTCACTTAACCAACTTGGTTGCATAATAACCATGCAAATAGCCATACTTAAAGCTAATATCATCCCAGGCGTTGTGATTATATTCGCAAGCCTTTTTTCCATCAAGGTGTATTGTTTATTAAAGGCAATTTTTAATTCATTATCCAAATTTTTAGACTCTTCATGATATATAAAAAGTCTTACTAAATAAAAAAGTCCCGCAAACCAAACGATTACACCAATAATGTGAAGTGATTTAAACCAGAGATATGCTTCAGCTGCCAAATTACTAGATTAATTTAATATATATATTTTTAATATAGTTATATTTAACAATTTCAAGAAATCTATTTTTCAAAAATTAATTAATATTTATAACTCGTGAAAATATTCATATATATCATTTACTGAATTTTTTCCAAGTCCTTTAACTTTTGATAAATCCTCTTTACTAGCTATTCTTATCGCGTCTATTGATTTAAAATGCTCAAGCAATTCTCTTATTCTTGATGGTCCTAATCCACTGATTTGGGACAATTGAGATCTTTTCATTCTTTTAGATCTTTTGTCTCTATGAAAAGATAATGCAAATCTATGTGCTTCATCTCTTACCCTTCTTAATAGAAGAACTCCTTTTTGATTTTCATCCGTATCAAGAGACTTAGTAAATCCTGGAATAAATATTTCTTCATTTTTTTTTGCCAATGAACATATAGTTACTTCTTCCTCAAGATTTAATTCTTTTAATGCTTTAATAGCTGCATTTAACTGTCCTTTTCCTCCATCAATCATTATTAAATCAGGCCAATCTGATAGAAGTTCATTGTCTAATTTACTATTTGTTTTATCATTTAATATTGAAAAATCCCCTCCGTTTTTTTTAAATCTTGACCATTTTTTAAACCTTCTATGTATTACTTCATATATCGAAGCAAAATCATCACTATGTCCTACAAAAACGTTTTGATCTTTAATTTTATATTTCCTATAATCCTGTTTAGAGGGAATCCCATCAATAAAAACGACTTGTGATGCTACAGGGTCACTACCTTGAATATGGCTTATATCATAACCTTCAATTCTTTTAGGTTGTTCGCTTAATTCAAGTATTTGGGCAAGATCCTCAATTGATGATTCATTATCTTGTATTCCATTTAATATTCTTTCTAATTCCAATTTCGCATTTTTTAAAACCATTTCTACAGTTTCATGTTTTTTATTTCTTTTTGGGATTAACATTTTTACTTTCTTTTTTCTTAGCTCCGTTAACCAATCCTCTATGGTTGCTTGTTTTGGAAGGTTATATTGGATAAGAATTTCTGATGGTATTTCTACAGCTTCAACATTCATATAATGTTCTTCTAATATCTTTTGTAAAATAAGATTTTCATCTTCATTATTTAATTTTTGACTATAACCAATTCTCCCAATGAGCTTACCAGATCTCATTTGGAAAATTTGTATACTAGCTACATTTTTTTCTGAAACTATTCCAAAGATATCTCTATTAATCGAAGAATCTGGTATTGATATTTTTTGTGATTCAGTTAATAATTTTAAACCTGAAATTTGGTCCCTTATTTTTGCTGCATTCTCATAATCTAAATCATTTGAAAATTGAAGCATTTTTTTTTGTAAAAATATTTCTAAGTCATCATTTCTTCCCTGAAATATCATAGATACTTGTTTCATTATTTTTTTATAATCGTCAGATGATATAACTTCTTGGCAAACACCTGGACATCTTCCTATTGAATAATTCAAACAAGTTCTATCTTTATAGACTGGCCTTGGTCTTTGTCTAAGTGGAAATATTTTTTTTATCGTAAATAATGTTCTCCTTAATAATCCGACATCTACATAAGGTCCATAATATCTATCTAAATTATTTCTATTTCTTCTTCTTCTTGTAATAAATATTCGAGGATATTTTTCACTCCAAGTTATACAAAGATATGGATATTTCTTATCATCCTTTAAAAGAATATTAAAATATGGTTTGTTTGTTTTAATTAAATTTGACTCTAAATTTAATGCTTCATATTCGCTATCTGTGACTATTATTTCTATTTCAGTTATTTGACGAACCATCAAACTTAACCGGGGAGTTAAATCTGAATAATTATTGAAATAACTACTAACTCTATTGCGTAGTTTTTTAGATTTACCGATATAAAGTAAGTTATTATCAATATCTTTAAAAAGATAACAACCAGATGACTTTGGAATTTCGGATAATCTTGATTTTAATAACTCCTTATTATTAATTAATTTATATTCTATTTTAAAATTATATTTGTTATTTATTTTTTCGATAGAGGAATTACTCATTTATAGTGATTAACCTCCATAATTCCAGCCAGTTGAAGATAAATTTAATGAGTCAACATCATTATTTAGATAAGCAGATTGAACCTCTCCTACAAAAACGGTATGGTCTCCATGCATGACACTTCCAACAACATTACATTCAACACCACCAACACTATCAACTAAAATAGGCAATCCAAGCTCACCTAAATTAAATTCAACAGATTCAAATCTACCTCCTAATGCTTTTTGAGGTTTAAAGAAAACAGCTGCTAGATCCTTTTGATCACTTTTGAGCACATTTAATGAGAACTTATTGGTTGACTTTATTATTTCATGGCTAGAACCCTCTGCTCTAACGGCCATTACAACTAATGGTGGGGTGAATGAACCTTGAGTCACCCAACTTGCAGTAAATCCATTTACTTCATTTTTATCCTCGTCTCTAACGCCACAAATAAATAATCCGTGGGGTATTTTTCTTAATAAGATTTTTTTTGCTTCTAGATTTAATGTCATAATTGATTTAACTAATAATCTTATTTTAACTAAATTTCTTATTCGATCATAATTAATTCATGAAAATTCTTTATCCAGGTACATTTGATCCTTTAACAAATGGGCATCTTGATTTAATAGAAAGGGCTGAAAAAATATTTGGCAATTTAGTAGTCGCTGTTTTAGAAAATACCTCTAAAACACCAACATTTAATCTTGAAAGAAGAATAATACAAATAAAAAATTCTCTTTCTCATTTACCTAATATTGAAGTTATTTCTTATTCTGGTCTAACTGTTGATTGTGCAAATGATCTAAAAGCCAATCTTATTCTTAGAGGCTTAAGAGCAATGAGTGATTTTGAGTATGAACTTCAGATTGCTCATACAAATAAATCTCTTAATAATGATATTGAAACTATATTTTTATCGACAAATACAAATTATAGTTTTCTTAGTAGTTCTTTAGTAAAAGAAGTTGCAAAATTTGGTGGTGCAATTAATCACATGGTACCCCCCTCTGTTGAGAGGGATTTAAAAGAATATTTTAAATAATATTTTTGTTAACAAGATTTCAAGTAATAAAGATCACGTAATAATTTAAAAGCTTTTTCTTTATCAATTTTATTAGAATTTTGGATAATGCTTATAATTATTGGCTTTTCATTTTTATATAAAAAGCCAGATAATGCAAAGACATTTGAAAGAGTCCCAGTTTTGCCAAAAAACTTTCCGGACAATTCACTATTTACAAATCTTTTAGCTAATGTTCCTCTCACTCCCGTAATTGAAAGTGTAGATTGATAAGCTTTAAAATCATTAAAATATCTCATTTTATCTAAAAACAATACAACTAACTTTGTTGTAATTTTATTTTTTCGAGACAATCCACTAGCATCTGCAAAGTATGCATTAGTTACTGGAAGGCCTTTATTTTCAAGCCATATTTTCAATTTTATATAGTTATTATCATTCCATGTATTTGAGGCATTTTTAAAAAGAGATTCAGCCGTAAAATTATGGCTTTCAGAATTTGTTAGAGTTAATAATGAAAGAATTGGAGTTGAATATACTTTATTTATCTCTTTAAAATTTTTTAAATAAAGAGTTTTTTCTGAATCAAAAAAATTTATATATATTTTTGAATTTGGAAATTTATTTTTTAAATAATTTTTAATAAAATTTTTTAATGCATAAATATCATCATATTTATTGTGATTACTTTCTATTGCAAGAGATGTAATTGGAGATCCATATTCGTAAATTTTATCAGTATTTGTCCAACCATTAGGCCAATATAATTTTGAATCAATTTCTACAATATTAAAGTTAATAATTTTATTTTCTTTAACATTTGAAATTAGTTCGATTATATTTTCATAACTAAGATCTGGATCACCTTGACCGTGTAAATAATAATCGTTTTTATTTTTAAATAAGGAAGTTTTTAAATTATTATTTAATTTATATTTACTTAAAACATAAGCTGATGAGAATAATTTTTGGTTAGATGCTGGCAACCTTGGAACATCCTCATTGTAGGAACTTATTATTTCCCCTTTATTATTAATAATTGATACACTAAAAGAATCATCAAGCGTTTGATTCAATAAAGCATCATAAGTTGGACATATTTTGTTTTTAGTAATTATTCTCGAGAAATTAAAATAAATACTATTTAAAATAGTTATTTTCTGATTTGCTAGTAAATATCTTATTAAGAAAGGAGATGTTACTAATACAAGAACAATAAAGAAAAATGAATATATTTTTTTTATCACATTCAATTTATAAATTTACAAAAATAGATTCATTGTCGGGTTTAATTTCAAATTCTTTTTTAAAAAAATATCTTTTATTTTCTTCTTTGAAAAGCAACCAGTTATTTGGATAAATATGCATAAGAGCAGCTTTATTTAAAGGCTGCAGAAAATAAATATTTTTCCATGTTTTGACAAAGTTTTTACGTCGCTCTCTAATTACACTTCCTATACCAATATTGGCATCTTCAAATTTTGGATTTAATGAATAATGCGTACCTTGATAATTATCAGACATTGGTTCAAATGAATCGAAATCATATGGCTGAGGTAGTATCGATATCATTGCACTATCAATATTATTTATATTATTTGATTCATTAAATGATTTAAAAGTAAAGATTTTATCTTTGATATCTGGATAGTCTCTTTGAGCCAAAGCCACAGCACCTTGATCAGCAAATGTTATGAATACATTATTATTTTTAGACAATATCTTGTAGATAGTTATTCCAATTCTGTTAAATTTCAATCCTTCAAAATTAAATTCTATAGTAAATCTTTTATTTGAATCTAATAAAGTTGGAATAATTGCATCCTCCATATTCTTAAGAGATTCATTTAAATCTTTAGGTAGTCTGTAATTGGATTCCATTAAAATTTGTCAATACATATTTGAATAAGTTCTAAAAATTTATCTATTTCTGACTTATTGTTTATTGATCCCAAAGTAACACGAATATTTGAATATAGTTCATCATCTTTTAAACCAATATTTTTAAGTGTTGAGCTAGGTTTCCCAGATGAGCTTGAACAAGCACTTCCACTACTTATGGCTATTTTATTTTCTGACATGAAATTAACAATCTTATAGGCCCTTATAGGCTTAAATAGTTTATTTAATAGTAGAAAAGAAATATGACTGGGAAGTCTATGGTTAATACTACCCGTAATCTTTATATGATTATTATCTTTAATTTTTTGAAAAAAATAATTTTTAAGTTTATTAATATTATTAGAAGGAAATTCAGTTATATAATCATATAATTTTATTTTTCCTTCAATATTCTTTAGTGATTCATACATTCCAGCAATTAATGGCAAAGCTTGTGTACCTTGTCTAATAGAAAATTCCTGAGTAAGTGATATGTCTTTATTTTTTAAAATTTGTCTAGACTTTTCTTTTGTTAAAAGAATACCGATCCCTTTTGGACCTCCAAATTTATGAGCGGATAAACTTAAAAAATCACATTTAAGATCTTTCCAACTGAATATTCCATTACTTAATATTTGAGTTCCATCTAAATGAAACATTATATTTAATTCTTCACATTTAGAACCAATAAATTGGACAGGTTGTATTGTCCCAATTTCACTTTGTCCCCAAATAATTGATACAAGCTTAGTATCATTGTTTAAAGTGTTTTCGATATTAGAAATATTTAAAATCCCATCATTATTTACCGTCCATTCGAAAATATCCCAATTTTGTTTTCTTAGTTTATTAGCACAAATAGTTGTTGCTTGATGTTCAATATTTGAAATAACAACCCTACCATTTTTAAAGTTCTCATAAATATTATTAAATACAATATTAGTTGATTCCGAAGAACCAGATGTGAAAATTATATCCTCTGAATCTGCTTCAAATATATAAGCAATTTTAGATCTAATTTTTTCAAGATATGTAGAGCATTTTATCCCTAACTCATATGTAGATGAGGGGTTATGCCAATAATTCCTGTAAGTTGAATTAATTATATTTAAAACATTCTCAGATAATGGAGTAGTGGATGCATTATCTAAATAGATAAAATTATTTTCCATTAATTTACTAACATTGATCCTGAGAAAACTTTTTTAGCATTACCGGTCATCATGACTTCACAATCGTCTTTTGACCAATCAATTTTAAGATTACCTCCTGGTAAGGTTACTATGGTTTGTGAATTACAAAGGCCTAATTTATAAGCTGCTACATGGATAGCACAGGCACCTGTTCCACAAGCTAAGGTTGGTCCTGCACCCCTTTCCCATACTTTTACTTTGATATTATCTCTATTTAAAATTTGACAAAAATGCACATTAGTTTTTTCAGGAAATAGTTCATTTTTTTCAAATATAGGACCAAATCTGGAAAGAACAATTGACTCTATGTCTTTTACAAAGAATATTAAATGAGGATTTCCCATCCCTACGGCGTAACCAATATTATAAAAATCTTTCTCAATAAATTCGTGTGAAGGAATTGAATTTATTTTTTTTTCAATTTTTGTTGGAATATTTTGACATTCTAAAATTGGAACTCCCATTTTTACTGTAATTTCATCATTTATATATTTTGCAATTTTTAAACCTGCTTTAGTCTCAATTTTATATTCTATATTTTTATTATTCAATGAATCATTTACGTGGAGATACTCAACTAAACACCTAATTCCGTTTCCACACATTTGCGCTTCAGAACCATCAGAATTAAAAATTATCATTTTTGCATAATTATCTTCATTAGCTTCTTCTATAAAAATCACACCATCTGCTCCAATACCAAATTGCCTGTTGCAAATTTTTTTTATATCTAATATTTTATTTGTCTTATAATTTTTATATGCTTCATTTCCTCTAGAATCAATTATTACGAAATCATTTCCGTTACCTTGATATTTTTCAAAAGTTATATTTTTCATTTGTAGATAATATATTTTAAATTTTAATTATAAATTATTCCTTTTAACAATCTATTTCTATTTTATACAATGGATATTAAAATAATAATTTAACAAATAAAAATTAAGTGATTTCTCCCGATAAACAATATGAGGCTGATACCAATTTATACAATCCATCTGAAATAGAAAAAAAATGGCAGTCAATATGGACAGAAAACAATTTATATAAAACCGATGAATTAACCGAGAATAGCGATAAATTTTATGCTCTATCAATGTTTCCCTACCCTTCAGGAAATCTTCATATGGGACATGTTAGGAATTATGTTATTACAGACTTAATAGCACGATTCCAAAGGTTTAAGGGCAAATCTGTTTTACATCCAATGGGTTGGGACGCTTTTGGTTTGCCTGCTGAGAATGCAGCGATTGAAAGAGGAATTAGTCCAAGTGTCTGGACTAAAAAAAATATTTCACATATGAAGTCACAATTAAAGCTTTTGGGACTATCAGTTGATTGGGATAGGGAATTTGCAACATGTGATGAAAATTATTATATTTGGACCCAATATCTATTTTTAGAGTTATACAAGTCAGGTCTTGTATATCAAAAGGAATCAGAAGTTAATTGGGATCCTATAGATAATACAGTCCTAGCGAATGAACAAGTTGACTCAGAGGGTAAATCATGGAGATCTGGGGCAGTAGTTGAAAAAAAATTATTAAAGCAATGGTTTTTAAGAATTACTAATTATGCGGATGAGTTATTGAAAGATTTAGAAAAATTAGATAACTGGCCAGAAAGAGTAAAAATAATGCAAGATAATTGGATTGGAAAGTCAATTGGTACAAATATTAATTTCAATATCAATTCAAATCCAGAAGAGAAAATTACTGTATTTACAACAAGGCCAGATACTTTATTTGGAGTAACTTATTTAGCAATTTCTTTTAATCATTCATTAGTAAAAAATATTTCTGATCAAGAAACAATACAAGATATAGAAAATCTTAAACAATATTTGAAAAAAAATAAAAATAATGAACTTGAAAAAATTGGAATAAAAACTAACTTAACAGCAATAAATCCAGTTAATTCTGAACCTATTCCAATTTGGGTGGCAAGTTATGTTCTCGATGAATACGGTACAGGTGCTGTTATGGGCGTGCCTGCACATGATCTAAGAGATTTTGAATTTGCTAAGAAAAATAATATTGATATTAAAGCGGTAATAATAAAGGATAAAAGTGAACAAAATAAAGAGCTTGAAGAAGCTTATTTAGAAAAAGGATATCTTATTAATTCAAATCAATACAATGGTATAGAAAATACTATTGCTAAAATAAAAATTTCAGAGGAGGGAGTAAATAATGGATGGGCTGAAAATAAGATTCAATATCGTCTAAGAGATTGGTTAATCTCTAGACAAAGATATTGGGGATGTCCGATACCCATAGTTAATTGCAAAAAATGTGGATCTGTTCCATTAAAGCAATCGGAATTACCTGTTTCCTTACCAAAAGATATAGAAATCTCAGCTAACAAGATTAATGCTTTAGGTGATAATAATAATTGGATAAATACTACATGTCCAAAATGTGGAATAAAGGCAAGAAAAGAAACTGATACTATGGACACTTTCATGTGTTCATCATGGTATTTTTTAAGATATCCATCTTCAAAATGTTCTAATAAGCCATTTGAAAAGATTGAAATCAATAAGTGGTTGCCTGTAGATCAATATGTTGGAGGGGTAGAGCATGCAATATTGCACTTGTTATATGCAAGATTTTTCACTAAAGCCTTAAGGGATAATGAACTATTTGAAATTGATGAACCTTTCAAAAAACTATTAACGCAAGGAATGGTTCAGGCCGCAGCCTATAAAAACAATAAAACGGGTAAATATGTTTCTCCTTCCGATATTACTGACTTATCAAATCCTACAGATCCAATTGATAATACCAAACTCGAAGTTCTTTTCGAGAAGATGTCAAAGTCAAAATATAATGGAATAGACCCTGAATCAGTAATTAAAAAATATGGAGCAGATACAGCAAGAATGTTTATATTATTTAAA
>QCCB01000020.1 GCA_003278955.1 Prochlorococcus sp. AG-347-K10 | reverse complement strand
AAAGTTCCTAAAGTATTAGGTTTTATGGATGGTAGGGTAACTTACGTTATTGATCGCAAAGGTACAGTTAGGCATATTTTTAGAGATTTATTGAATGGTCCCGAACACATTAAAGAGGCTATTAGAGTACTTAAGGAAATTCAAAATCAATAAATTATTATTCAAAGAATTTGAGAAGAATAACTTTTGTTTTATTATGGTTTCAGCTTTTCGTTAATATATGAAGAAAATGGGAATGCAGGCTGTTGATCTTGCTATTCAAAATGGAGTGGATCTTGACGGTACTCCAATCCCTCAAAAAATGTTAGATCTATACAATAGAATTATGGATGAGGAGAATAAAAGACAAAGGAGTGGTGTTAAAAAATCAATGAGAAATAGATGCGTCAAAACGGGTTCTAAGCATTTTGATAAAGAAACATTGAATCAATTATTAATAGATTCGGGATGGGAAGGTCTTAAAGAAAAGGAAATTTTATTTTTTTATAACTAAAAAAATTTTTTAATTATCTTAAAAATCATTTATGGTAATTATTTATTTAAATTAAGAAACTGTGAACTAATTAAATATTTTTTATATCTAATTTTTTGAATTATTTAAACCATCCTTTTTTTTCAGAGGAAATTATTTTCTCTTTTTCAGCTTTTGTTTTATTACTTGCTTTTTTGTATGCCAAGTTTGCTTCTATAACTGTAACTATTGATATAAAAAAAAGACCAGAAATTCCAATTATTTGTTCACTTTGAGAGGGTTCTGAATCTCCTTGTAAAAAAAACCCTAAAGCGAACCATGCAGTATTAGCAGTGATGGTATAAAAGTAGGGTTTCCATCTTCTTTGATATAAGTAACCCGATCCTAAACCAGGAAGAAAGTTTAAAAAAGATGCTACCCACCCTTTTGAAGATGCAAGTATTTCGTCTCTTGAGGGATAAGACATTTATTTTAGGTATTTATTAAATGTGAATTTATATAAGCAAAAGATATTGCTGCACAAATTACCCAACTAAAGGGTAAGAACATTCTTATTTTTTCTTTATTATTATTCATTTTTTAATTATGGAAAATATTTTTAAAATCTGTGGATTTTATAGATTCCTTAAAACTAGAAGAATTAAAAAAGACGGTTTAAAACCGTCTTTGAAAAAGTAATTTCTCTAAAAATAAATTATTTATCTTTTGAGGCTGAGAGTACTTTAAGTTCTTTTTTTACTTCTTTTTCTCTCTCTTCAAGATGTTTTAGTTGAGCTTTAAAAGCATCTTCAAGTCTTACTTTTTGTGTTGTAATTTCATCAAGCTCTTCTTGATGTTGGTTTTTCTTTAACTCCTTCATTTCACTATCGGAAATAACATATACAGGGCGATATGAAGGTGTTTCAAAAAGAAGATCAAACATTGAATACATAAGTGACCTTTGAATTAGTACAAACTCAATATCTGATAATTCTTTTGAATATGAAAGGATAAATACCGAAGAAATTGATACGGCAAATACACCGAACTTCGGTTTACCTAACTTAACCGCCCAGTATTTACCGATCGAATTTTAAGGTATGTTTTAAAGTATTAAGGAGATGATTCTAAAGATCTAAATCAAAAAGAACTAAAAATGGATTTAAAAATTACTAAAACATTAGTAATCCCATCCAACGAAATTAAGTGGCGATTTTCTAGATCCTCCGGTCCTGGAGGACAAAATGTAAATAAAATTGAAAGCAGAGTAGAGATTATTTTTAATTTAGAAGATTCAAAAGTACTAAATGATTATCAGAAAGCAATTCTCAAGATTAATTTGAAAAATAAATTAGTGAAAAATATTTTATGTTTGGCGGTTCAAGAACATAGAAATCAATTACTAAATAGGCAGCTAGCCTTAATGAAATTGAGTTCAATCATAAAACATGGTTTAAATAAACCATTTAAATTAAGAAAATCTACAAAACCTACTAAAGCATCGCAAAAGAAAAGAGTTGAGTTTAAGAAAAAACGTGGCGAATTGAAACAAACTAGGCAAAAAGAAAAAATATATTAAGTATGAGAAAAATAAATATTTTCCTCGCAAATTGTAATGAAAGCATATGATTAATTTAATTAAATTTTGGTTTATTGAATTCGAATAATGATTTTTGGTTAATTGACTCTAATTTTGTAGGGGTGATGCGTTTTTTTAAAGATAAAGAGCATTATGATAAATCTATTGCTTATATGTTCATTGAAGAAGGGATCATTATGGGAGTTCATGGGGAAAATCCTCCATTAATGAAAACTAGAAAAAAAATTGATATTGAAGATGCAAGATTATTATGGCAAAAATTGCTAAATGAAGGTTGGCAAAAAACTAGTAAAAAATGGTGAGGAAATTTAAAAATAAATTTTTGAATTTCATAAAATTAATGAACCTTTAGGATACAGTCTGGAAATTTTTTTATGTTGTAATAATTTCTTTTTTTTAATATCGTTTTCATATCTTTTCAACATCATTAGATAGTTTGTAATTCCAAAAAGTCCTAAAAAGACAATAAATCTTATTCCTGCCTCAAGGTTCATATGAGTATTAAGCTTTATTTTAATCTGACAATTACTAAGCAAAAATCAATCAGTATTTATATCTAATTAAAAGGTCTAGGGAAATATTTTTTTGATTTTACTGTATAAAAAATACATAAAAAAAGTAATATTAAAATTGCACTAAAGCTTCCTATTGGGTTTGGAATATTTTGTGTAAAAGGCCCTGCTAAAAAAGAAGGTGTATTTTCTTTGAATTCTATTAACCCGTTGTTTATAAAAAACCAAATACCTACAAGTCCACCATGAATTCCTATGCAATTCCATATAGAACCTTTATCTCTTATTTTTACTAATGATAGAAATATCGCAAGTAAAATAAATCCTAAACGTAATCCTAATATGTTCAAAAAGATCTCATTTGATAAATTATGAACGAAGCTAAAAACTATAGCTTGTAAAGCTATTGATATTTTTATACCATATTCAAATTTTAATTCTTCAAGTAACCAGCCTCTAAAAATTATTTCTTCTGCGAATCCAACACCTAATCCAAGTAAAATAGAATTTAACAATATTATTGGCGAGAATTCACCTATCCAAGAAATATAATTTTTCTGTAATAGTGGTACCAGAATTAGAATTATTAAAACTAAAGCAAATAAAATACCTTTAGAAAAATTGACAAAGTTTTTTAAGAATTTGTGCTTAGTTATCCCAAGCAGCCCCCAAGTACTTGATATATTGTGTTTGATATAAAACCAATATGGGAGTAAAAAAATAAAAAGTAAAAAAGTAAAAATAGTGCCAATTAAGGATAAATTTTCTTTTTCAAAATTCAACAATAAAAGTGGCTGAGATAAAGCCCAGCCAATGCCATAAAGAATTGGAATAAAAAATATAGTGGATAAAAATCTTGGTCTTAAAAGAAAAAAACTTTTAATTAATATCATTAAATTTTTCATTTTAGTTTGAATATTAATTAACCCCAAAATTTGCCTTGTATTATTCTAATAAGTTTTTCAAAAAGACCTAACTTTTTCTTTTTACTATAATTTATCTTTTTTGAAAGATGAGATAAATCTTTATAAAATTGTCTAGTTACTTTATCTTCTTTATCACTAGGCCAAAGTAAGTCTGAGCCTTCTTCGTATTCTTCTTTATATCTCTCTTTATTCAAATCTTTTTATATCTTAATAATTTAAATTTTACTTATTGCAAATGCTTAAAAGTAGTGTTTATTAAATTTGTGTATTTATTTAAAAATTATGCTGATTGATCTTTCTACTTTAATTTTTACATTATTATCTCCATTGCTTATTTTTGCAGTAATAGTATCAGTTTACTTATTTCATTAGTAAGTATTTATCAAATAAATTTAACTAATTTAAGGGTGTATTATGCCTACTTTTTCAAATGCAAATGATAAAACTGCAATTACCGCCATTAGTGTTAAGATCTTGTTCTTTTTGAAAAAATCCATAATGCATAATAATAAACGATTTATTAAATCATTTTATGAAATGACAAATAATTAAAACTATTATAACAATTACGATGGAACCCATATATGTAGGGGATTTACTTCCCTAAGTATCTTCTTATAAAGGGATTATTGAGAAATATGATAAAGGTATAAAAGAAGGGGAATTTTATGATGAACTTATTGGCGAAGATTAATTTTGCCACTTGTTTCCAGGCTGGTAGTTTTCCTGAAAAACTTTTCTTGCAATGCATTTATTTATATTAAAGATAAAGCTTTTTCTCCTTAAATTTTAGAAAAATACCTACTCTATAATCCTTCAATAAGTACCTAATCAATGGAATTTATATTGACTTCAATATCTCCTTTTACTTGTTATTTAAGTTATTAATATCTAGATAATTATATTTACTGTTATTAAATTCTATAGAAGGCCCTATACCATTCAACAAATTTTCTTACCCCATAAGATACAGATGTTGAAGGTCTGAATCCTATCCAAGATTCTAATTCAGAACAATTAGATGAAGAACATGGTACGTCTCCTATCTGTAAAGGTAAGAATTCTTTTTTTGCTTCTATTCCTAGACAATCTTCGATCGCACCAATGTAATCCATCAATGATGTAGGGTTTGAATTTCCTATATTAAAAATCCTATGAGGTGACCAACTTGTAGATGGATTTGGTTTATTAGTGTCAAATGAATCATCAGTAGTAGCAGGTTTAAATATTATCCTTAAAAGACTTTCAGCAATATCATCAATATAAGTAAAATCTCTAGACATTTCACCATTATTAAATACCTGAATTGATTTGTTTTGTAATATTGATTTAGTAAAAAGGAAAAGAGCCATGTCTGGCCTACCCCAAGGTCCATATACTGTAAAGAACCGTAACCCTGTAGAAGGGATATTGTATAAATGACTATATGAATGAGCCATTATTCATTAGATTTTTTTGTTGCGGCATATAAGCTGACAGGATGATTTGCTGATTGCTTTTCAGAAAAAGGCATTTTTGTATTACCTCCATATATCGAACTACTACTTGCATATACAAGATGCTTTATCTTGTGATGTCTACAACATTTTAAAATATTGGAAAAGCCAACTAAATTTGATTGAATATATTTAGATGGATTTTCAATAGAGTCTCTAACACCTGCGTGTGCTGCCAAGTTAACAACTGCATCAGGCCTGTATTCTTTAAAAATATTATTTAAGGAATCTAAATTATTAATATCATCCCTAAATATTTTAAATTGATCTTTATTTGAAATATTTTCTAATTTTTTTTAGAAGCGCCTTTTTTAACTCTGGATCATAGTAAGCATTAAAATTATCAATTCCAATGACTTGGCAATCGTTGTGGATTAATTTTTTAGATAAATGAAATCCTATAAAACCACAAGCTCCAGTTACAATTATTTTCATCAAGATTTACCAATAAGATTTAATTATTTCTAAGGGTTTCTTTATTGAGAAAGATATTTGCAAAGACATAATTCATTTTAAGAGAACATTATAGGAAACATAATTTTTTTTAAATATAATTGTAGAGTTTTTCTCATATTACAATTTTTTAAAAAAAGTATTTTATATTAAAAACAACATTAATAGAATTTTGTAATTTATTAACGTTATAATAGGTTAAATTTAATCTATATGTTTTAATTTCTTTTGAAGAATTTTTTAGATTTAAATTCTGTAATTATCAATAATAGTTTATTAATATTATTATAAGTAATTAAAAGAAATAATCAAATAAATTTATCAAATATTGGAAAAAATTTCAAAATTATTATCGAGATATGCACAAATATGATGTACAAAATAAAAAAGTAGATTCCACTCTTTTGGATGAAACTAATTTTGCGAAATCATTTTTTTATTTAGAAAAGGTATTTAAAAAATTTATTAATAGTTATACATAATTATTATGGATCATTTTAAAAAACAAAATCTACCAGAAATAGATAGTTTTACTGTTGCAATATTGGGTTTGGGGTATGTAGGACTTAATTTGGCAGTTACAATTTTAAAAAAGAATAAATTAAAAAAAAATAAATATATTAGTCAAAGAAAAGTTATTGGTTTTGATAAAAATATCAAAAGATTAAATCAATTAAAAAATAGGTTTGATAAAAATTATGATATTAATAAAAATGATTTAGTTATTCTAGATAATATAGAATATACAAATAAATTTCAGTTAATCGCAAGTGCTGATATTTTTATAATAACTGTTCCAACTCCTGTAGATAAAGAATATAAACCTGATCTTAGCTATGTCAAAGATGCTACAAGACAAGTAGCAAAAGCATTAATTGTAAGGGCTCAAAATTCAAGAACAAAAATTAAACCTGTTGTAATTTTTGAAAGCACAGTATTTCCTGGCGTTACAGAGGAAATATGCATTCCTATTATTGAAAAAGAATCTAAATTATTAATAAGGAACAAAAGTTTTTATTATGGATATAGTCCAGAAAGAGTTAATCCTGGAGATAAAGTAAACACTATTTCGAATACAATAAAAGTTACAAGTGGTTCTAATAAAAATATCGCTAAATGGATTTCAAAATTTTATAGTTCTTTTATTAAAAATGAGACTTACTCAGCTCATAATATAAAAACTGCAGAAGCCGCAAAATTAATTGAAAATATTCAGAGGGATGTCAATATTGCACTTATTAATGAATTTGTAATGATATGTTCAAAATTAGGAATTAGTTCTTACGATGTTCTAAAAGCCGCAAGTACGAAATGGAATTTTTTAAATTTTAAGCCTGGACTAGTTGGAGGTCATTGTATTGGAGTAGATAGTTATTATCTCATAAATAAATTATTGGAGGAAGGTTATTACCCAAAGATTATCTCTATTGCCAGAGAAGTTAACGAAAGTATGGCTTCATGGATTTTTGATCGCATAATTCTGGAATTAGCTAAAGTGGATAAGTTAATTAAAGATTCGAAAATCTTAATAATGGGTTTTGCCTTTAAAGATAATTGTTCTGATATAAGAAATACAAAAATTTATGAATTAGTAAAATTAATTAAAAATCAAAATTTAAAATTTGAAATTTTTGACCCAAAAGTTAATATAAATGAAGTTAAAGAAAAATATAAATTAAAGCTATTAAATTCGTTAAATGGGAATAATTCTTATGATGTTGTAATAGTATTATTATCTCATAATGATTTTATTAAAATGAAATTAAAAGATTGGAAAAGTTTAATTAAAAAAGATGGTATATTTATTGATTTCAAGGGGTTCTTGCACCCTAAATTAAATCCTGTAAGATTTTAAAAAAAGTTCAAATTTGCTACATAACTTTAAATTAAATAGATAAATATGTTAGTGTTTTTTTATCATATATAAACATTTTCCTATTGAAAATAACTGCAATTGGTTCTTGTAGATTAATAAGACCTCTTAGGTTATTAGAAGAACAAAAACTAATATCTTTTAATAATGCTGGTTTTTTTAATTATTTTCATACATTAAGTGAAGTTATAAAGCATATCAATGTATTAAAAAAAAATGATGTATATAAATTAAAACTAGCTGAACTTCAACTTGGAAAAAAAAATTCTAGACTTTTTCCTCCAAAAGTTTTCAATCTTAAAGAAAGTAATCTAATAATTTGTGAAATTTCTAGTATAAAAAACTTTATCTATGGAAAACAAAATTTACAAATTAATCACTTCAAACGTTTTGTATGTCAACAATTAAAAACAGAAAATATTAATGAAATATTGTGGAATAAAGATTCTTATCCTTACTTAAATACAAATAAAATTGATAAATTTGAATCATTGCCAAATTTATCAAAAGATATACTGAAGAAAACTTTTTTAATAAAAGATGATCATTCAAGTTTTATAAAGAAAATCTTCGAACTTTTATCATTAATTGATATTCCAATTATATTTACAACTCATTTTGATTTTATCGAAAAAGGTAAATTTATTTCTCAAAGACATGAATTGATTGAATGGTTAAGAAATTATAGTTATAAAAATAATATTAATTTATTTGATACTAGTAAGGTATTAGAAAATTATTCACAAGATCTAATATTAAATGGTCATAATCACTGGACATTCTCAGGAGAAAAAATAATTGCATTTAAATTATTAGATTTAATTTATAAAACTAAAAATAGCAAAATTATTATTAATCAAGAAAAAAAAATATTATTAAATAAAAGCAGAAATTACTTTCCTAGTTCAGAAGAATTAGCAATAAAATATATTAAAAACAAACAATGGAAATTAGCTCTCCCATTATTAGAGGATCTTTCTAAATCAAAAAAAGTAAATAAAAACAAACTTTTAAAAAATTTGTCAAAAACCTATATTGCCTTAGGACAAACTAAAAAAGCTGCAGATACTCTGGAAATAGGAATAAAAAGCTATTCAAATAGTTTTTATTTTAAAAATTTATTATCTGAAAAATATATTAAAAACAAACAATGGAAATTAGCTCTCCCATTGTTAGAGGATCTTTCTAAATCAAAAAAAAATTATAAAAAGAAACTTTTAATAAATTTGTCAAAAACCTATATTGCCTTAGGAGAAAATAAAAAGGCAGAAAATGTTCTCAAATCATCTATTAATAAATATAAGGATGAATTTACTTTTAAAGAATTATTGGCTCAATTATATTATAAAACTAATAAAAAAGATTTAGCTCTACCTTTGCTAGAAAGTCTTTTTAATAGTGAAAATTTCATTATGAAAGAAAATTATTTTGTAATTATTGCAAAATTGTATTTTGAAAAGAAATGTTTTTCAGAAGCAAAAAAGGTCTTAGCGATTGGGGTTAATAAATTTCCAAACTCTTTAAAAATATTACAATTGTATGCTTCTCAAATGTTTTCTTTAAAAGAATGGAAATCTGCATTTCAACTTTTAACTCATATATGTAATAAATTTGCTTATGAACATAGTTCATGGAAGTTAAAAATAAAATTACAAATATTTATGGGTAAAGAATATGATGCTAAGAAGAATCTTATTCAAATTAAAAATAGTTTTAAGGATATTGATAATGCGAATTTGTTTTGTTATGAAATCTCTAACCAATTCCACTGGAGTGAAGAAATTGATTTTTTAAAGCAACTTAAGATTAATATTAATAAATATAAATTGGAATTCTTTATAAAACTTGTACATTATTTTTTTGATAAAGGAGATTTGACAAGCACTTTTTATTTTTTAGAGGGTGGACTTCGTTTATTTAATCATTCTAAAGATTTAATTGATTATAAATATCAAATTATTAATACTTTAAATAAATATGATCTTACTTTTACATCATTAAACGAAAATCACCCAATTAATACTAATATCTTTTTATATGATTTAGCTTTTGAAAAAATCTTTGAAGAATCCAAAAATGATATAAAAGATAGCTGGAATATTAAAAATAAAATTGCAATCTATATAGGATCTTTTATCCGAGGAGGTGCAGAGAGGCAGTGTCTTTATTGCTTAAAAGAAATTTCTAATGATTCTTATTTAAGAGAAAAAGTTACTTGCTTTTGTCAAAAAGTTGATATAAATCTAGATTCTAGACTTACATATAGAGATGAACTAGAGCCAATAAATATTAAAATTTCAGAAATATACGATCAAAATATTGAAGATATGAAATTAGATAATCCATGGATGCCATATATTGAAGATATCAAGAAATTTGATAAAAATATGTACAATTTAATTATAAAAATGTACTATAACTTTAATGAATTAAAACCAAAAATTGTAAATATTTGGCAAGATATTCCTAATATCGCCATTGGTCTGGCGGCGATAATGGCAGGAGTTCCTAGAATTTTATTATTTTCTAGAAGCTTAAGACCTGATAGCGAGAATATGCTTCATATTCGCAATGATCGATTTATGCATCATGCTTATCAAAAATTATTATCTGATAAAAGGGTCGTATTATGTTTAAATAGTCATGCAGGAGCAAGAAGCTTTTCACAGTGGTTGAATATAAAAATTGAAAGAATTAAAGTTCTACATAACTGTTTTAATTTTGAATCATTCGAAGAATTTAGAGAAGATGAAAATGATAAAAATGACGATATAGTAATTAATAAAATAAAAAGCTTAAATATTAAAAAAAATAGTAAAATTGTTGGAGGTATTTTTAGTATGAGAAGCCAAAAAAGACCGCTACTATGGATTGCGGTAGCAAAAGAGATTCTAAAAATTAATCCCGAAATACATTTTGTTTTAATAGGAGATGGTAATTTATTTGAGTCCGTTAAAGAAAGTATTAATAATGAATTTATTAAAAATATTCATTTAATTGGCGAAACTCCATTGATTAAAAACTGGTTAAAGATTATGAATTTTTTTATGTTGACATCTTCTATTGAGGGCCTACCAAACGTTTTAATTGAATCTCAAGCCTATGGGGTGCCAGTTATTTCAACAAATGCAGGAGGAGCCTCTGAAACTTTTATAAAAAATAAAACTGGCATTTTAGTCGATTCTGATGATCCTAATTTAATAGCAAACAAATTATTAGAAAAGCTTTTTGACGAGGAATGGTTAAAGGAAGCTAGGATTGAGGCTATGCGTAATGCAAGAAATAAATTTAATCCTCAATTAATGTTTAAAAATCTTAAGGAAATTTACGGAGTAAGTTTTTAAAATATATTTTGATGAATGTGTAAAACTTCCTCAGTAGAAATTGGAAGCTTATAAACTTTTCGATAATGATAAAATAATAATTAAATCTATTTTGCTCTATGAATCTTAATAAATAGGGGTTTAAAGACTTTAATTTTTATATTTATCTATAAAAAACAAAGGATTATTAAAATTCTCTTACAAATTAAGAAAAAAGTAAATCAGCATATTTACGGATTTACTGAAAATATAAAAAGGAGTAATTTATAAATGTTGAGTTCGGAGGCAATCTAAATGATTGATATACCGCCTGAAATTTAGCAAATTCCAAAATATAGGAAGCGTATTCCTGAGAATGGGATTATTCGAAAATTCAAGTTCAATCAATTAGTCTGATAAGACTTCGCTTTATAATTACTAGCGACAACAGGGACTGAAATTATCGAGAGAAATCCCCGAATTCACGTATTCTAGGTTTATGAGTAAATAGACTTTAAAATATGTAATTTTATATCCTGTTAGAAGGAAATCAAATATCAAAAAGGACTGTACCACCAGTCCTTTTTTTTTACAAATTACTTCTAAACTTGACTTCTTTTTGGATAATATAGATTTATTAAGTGTTTAAAAATATTTCACAATGAAAGATCAAGTCTTGTTTCCTAAAATTGAAGTTCGTGAAAAGGGTTACTTACAAGTAAGTGATATTCATACGATTTATTGGGAAAGATCAGGCAATCCAAATGGTAAAAAAATACTAGTTATTCATGGAGGCCCAGGAGGAGGAAGTCAACCAAGATATAGAAGATACTTTGATCCAGATAGTTTCGATATTATTCAATTTGACCAAAGAGGTTGCGGTTCTTCAACTCCTTTCTCAGAATTAAAAGAAAATTCGACTAATCATTTAGTTGATGATATTGAAAAATTAAGGATCCTTTTAAAGATAGATAGCTGGCATTTGTTTGGTGGATCTTGGGGCTCAACACTTTCACTTATATATGCAATTAAAAATCCCTCAAGAGTTATAAGCTTAACTTTGCGAGGAATATTTTTATGTAGAAAGTTTGAATTATTGTGGTTCTATCAATATGGTGCAAGTGAGATATTCCCAGATGAATTTGAAGAATATATTTCTGTGATACCAAAAGAAGAAAGAAATGATTTGATAAGTTCTTTTTATAAATATCTAACATCATCAGATGCAAATGTTAGATCAAAAGCAGCAGCAGCTTGGACAAAATGGGAACTCTCAACTAGTCATTTAATAAACAAAAAATTCGATTTTGATAAGTCTGAAGTTAATTCTTTTTCAGATGCATTTGCAAGGATCGAATGTCATTATTTTACTAATAATATTTTCTTAGAAGATGATTTTATTTTGAAAAATATAAACACAATAGAATCGATTCCAACAAAAATAATTCAAGGTAGGTATGACGTTGTTTGCCCTGTTAGGAGCGCTTGGGATCTAAATAAGAAATTAAAGAATTCTGAATTAATTATTGTTAATGATGCTGGTCATTCAATGAGTGAAAAGGGCATTACTAAAGAATTAATAAAAGCTGTAAAAGGAATTCAAAATCTCTAAAAGAGAGAATATTCCTTTAAAAATTAAAGGCCATTATCTTCAATATTTTGTGCAATACTCCTAAGAAGTTCGACGATATCAGAATCTTCGCATTGAGTATCTTCTTTGAGCAAAATGCACTCGTCTCTAATACTTACATTAGTACTCCACCATATACCAGAACTATTGGTATCGTCCCATTCAAATCTTTCAGACATAATTAATAAAATCTAATAAATACATTAAAGCTTGCATTAGTTCATCGTGGAATTATATATTTAATTTCAAAATTTAAAAAACTTTCCTAGGCGCTAAAAGTAATCTTGAAATTTCTGACAATAAAATTTAGAAATCTAATTTCAGTTCGTATTGTTTTTCCTTTTCCTTAGAAACATTTTTTTTATTATATATGTTTTTTCTGGGCCTTTTTCTAGAGCCATGCTTTAAATAAATTTCTTTTGAGATATCCCAATATCCATCCTTTTTAGTGATTTCCTGAATTTTCTTCTTTGCAGTTTTAGTGCTAATTGGGATGTCAATTATTGGTCTTATGTAATTAATTTGTTCATATTCTTCTTGATTAAATCTAGATAGTAGCCATGGTTCATGAATGAAATTAAGTGATATATCTTTTAATTCTGGTATCCATTTTTTTATAAATTTTCCTTGAGGATCATGATCTTTTCCCTGCTTAATAGGATTATAAATTCTATTCGTATTTATAGACGTAGTTCCAGATTGCATTTGGCATTGGTTCCAATGTATTCCAGGCTCATAATCTACAAATTTATTTGCTAATTCAGAACCTGAATCTTGCCATGGTAGCCATAAATTATAGCTAGCAAAAGACATTAACATCGCACGCATCCTGAAGTTAATCCATCCATTGAAATTTAATGAACGCATACATGCATCTACAAAAGGAAAGCCAGTATTACCTGAACTCCATGAATAAAGTAATTCATTATTTTTTTCTCTAATATTTTTAAAAAAAGGATGGTATTCCCTAAACTCTAGTTCTGGTTCACTTTCAAGTTTCTGAATAAAATGACAATGCCAAGTTAATCTGCTTTTTAACATCGTAGAATTTTTGTTTTTTGATATATCTGCCTTTTTAAAAATTTCTTTTAATGAAATGCATCCCCAACAAATATATGGGGATAGTCTTGTACAACTATCAAATGATTTTTCTGGGCTAGATATATCTTTTGAATAAGAATCTAATTTATTATTAAAGAAGTATTGCATTCTCTCTAAACCTTTCTTTCTTCCACCTTGCATTCTTCCTGGACAAGTTTCTTTTTTAAAGGAAAAAATTTCGTCTGAGGGTATTTCACCAATATTAAAGTTAATAGGATTAATTCTTAATGGGGCTTTAAGTAAGTTTTTTTCGGAATTTTTTTGCCACTTTTTAGACCAATTATTCCTATCTAAATTTCCTCTAAAAACTGCAAATTGTAGAAATTCCTTCCAAATAATATTTTTGCTTAAAGCCCATTCTCTTACTTTTTGATCTCTTTTATAAGTAAGCCAATCTCCCGTTTCTTGATGGCTATATATACCTTTGATTTTAAATTTTGAACTAATTTCATCAAATATATTAATAACATTCCCAGTCCTTATAATTAATGGTTGTCCAATCTCAGCAAGCGCATTTCTTAAATCGATTAAACTTTCTTTGCAAAATTGCCATTGTCTATTTGAATGAGTATTTTGGTTCCAAATATCTAACTCAATAATATAAATAGGTAAAATATCATTGTCTTTTATAGCCTCAAAGAGAGCTTCGTTATCAAAAATTCTTAAATCTTTCTTAAACCATAAGATATTTACTTCTTTCATAATTTTTTCTTTTAATCCTAGAAAAATAAGATTAAGTTTGTAGGTAAAAAATATAAAAAATTTTAGAATAACTAAAAATCAAAAAAATGAAAATAACAAAAAAACTTTGGCAGGAAAATTATGAGATTGCTTTACTAAGTTTAAATACAAAATTTGTTCAAGGTTTAAAGAATGGAAGTCTCCCTAAAAATATATTTCAAGAATATTTAGCTCAAGATTATTTCTTTTTAGAGACTTTTGCTAAGGCTTATGGTCTTGCTGTTTCCAAATCAAAAGATAAGTACTCAATAAGGAAGTTAAGTGAACTGTTAATGGGCGTTTCAGAGGAGTTAATACTTCATGAAACGTATTCAAAAGAATGGGATATTGATTTGTCTAATAACTATATAAAAAAAGCCACTAAAAATTATACAGATTTTCTTGATGATACTTCTAAAAGACTTAGCTCCGTTGAAATAATGTTTGCAATGACTCCATGTATGCGACTTTATTCTTGGATAGGAAAAAGTTTGTATGAGGAGGATTTTGACATTAAATATAAAGAATGGATAATTACTTATTCTGATGAGAGCTTTGAAAAGCTAGCAGATTCACTTGAAAATCTTATTGAGACTAATAAAGAAACATATGATATTAATCAGGCCAAATATTTATACAGGAGAGCTATGGAATTGGAGTTAGATTTTTTTAATGCATATTCAGATTTCTGATTTAAATTAAAATTTACTTATAGTACTTTCCAAAACAAGTTAATAAGTTATGTATTCTAAAATTGCACTTTCAATAGGCGGTAGTGACTCAGGGGGTGGAGCAGGCATACAGGCTGACTTAAGAACTTTTATGGCCCTTAAAGTACATGGATGTTCTGTTATTACATGTATTACCGCACAAAATAGTATAGAGGTTACATGCGTTCAACCAGTAGAGAAGAATACTTTATTAAATCAGTTAGATACTTTATTTGCTGATTTTGGTATTGATGCCTTAAAAACTGGAATGTTATTAAATGAAAGGATAATCATTGATACTGCTTCAAAATTAAAAACATACAAAATAACCAAAATTATTGACCCAGTAATGGTTACAAGAACTGGTTCTAAATTACTGGAAGATTCTGCTATTAATGCTTATAAAAAACTCTTATTACCAATTGCTGATTTGGTAACTCCAAATATTTATGAAGCAAATCTACTTTCTGGTTTAGAAATAAGGAGGAAAGAAGATATCGAAAATTCAGCAAGAAAAATTATTGGTCTTGGAGCTAAAGCGGTACTTATAAAAGGTGGCGGTTTAAAAGATATGAAAGGGAAGGATTTTTTCCTTGACTTAAATGGTAGAAAAGAGTGGCTATTTAATAATTTTATAAATACAAAAAATACCCACGGTAGCGGCTGTACTTTGAGTGCTGCTATTTGTGGTTACAAGGCTTTAGGTTTTGATCTATTTGATTCCATAAAAAAAGCAAAATTATTTGTTGAGAAATCTTTAGACAATTCTTATAAAATAGGGTCTGGCCCTGGTCCCTTGGGCCATCATTAATTATTTATAGAAGTGGAGTTAGAACCACCATTTTCTGTAGGGCTTTTTTAAAAATAAGATTTCTTCAGTCTCCCATCCTCCCTCCAACCACTCAAGATGCTCAAGCAATAAAGACTCACTTTCCCTTTTGCTTAATTGCCCAATTCTATTAGCAATACCATCGAACCTTACTTTCATCAATTCCTCAATCTTGATGTTATTCATAGGTTAAATAATAAATTTTTTCTACTCTTACTTGTATACATTTTCTTGTCAACGATTTAATTTTATTTGTTTACTAGCAGTTCTTAAATATGTATTAAATACAACTTTTTAAAATAGATAGTAATTAAGACTTATTCACATAGATTTAATTAAAGACTAATTTATATAAAAATACTTTAACTATGCATAAAGAAGAAACATCAAAGCAAAAAACTATTTTAAATGTAGGGTATTGTGAAACCACCTCTGAATGGCTGAATAGAATCATTACTGAGCTGGCAGATGAAAATAAAAATTTTGTAGATTTGTCAGTTATTTGTGCTTAAGTTTTTAGAAAATATAGTTTATTTTGATTTTTTTCAGTTAGCTTTTAATTATATGAGAAATTTAAAAGGTATTTTGTGATGTGAATCCTAATAAAAAAAACATAGAAATAATTAAACAATTTAATTTATCTCCTCATCCTGAGGGTGGATGGTTTAGAGAGATAGTAAGAAGTGAGAATTCTCTAATAAGGGAAGATGGCCAAAGTAGAAACTTTATTACGGGAATTTATTATCTTTTGGAGAGAGATGCAAAAAGTGCTTGGCACAGAGTAAATAATGCTGATGAAATTTGGATTTATTTAAGGGGCGATCCTCTGAATTTATGGTGCCTCGATAATGATAATAAGTTAATAAGAAATTTAATTTTAGATTCCAATAATCCTGTAGAAATGATCCCATCTGGATATTGGCAAGCTGCAAAAAGTACAGGCGAATTTACATTAGTGAGTTGTTGTGTTGGCCCGGGCTTTGATTTTAAGGATTTTGAATTACTCAAAAATACAAATCATACTTCTAGATTGGATAAAGCAATTAATGATCTTATTTGAGATATTTTTTTGTTTATATTTTTGAATTTTCCTCTAGATTTATAAGACTACTCAATTAATCTATATTTAATGAATCAAAATTCTGTCAAAACAATTGGTATTAATGATGAACCAAGAAAAGATTCATACTTAGTATATGTAAATCAGGCTGATGGATTAAAAGGCATTCTTAATAGGGATTTTGATGAATGGTCGAATTTTGATAGTTGGGAAAGTATTTCAGTTCAGCAATGGATTTTTTCTAGAGCTTTAGAGGTTTTCAGAGGTAAGAAAATTGATATTAAATGCGACTGTTGTGAATATAATGATTTAATCCCAAATGATTTTGAGAGTATTAAAAAAGAAAAATGTTATGGTAAAAAAAGTGCTTACATGATTGAAAAAGTTGTAGATGAAATCGTATTAGCTAAGGCAAGAAGAGAAAGTGATGGAACATATTCTGCGTAAGATTCATAAATATCTACGAAGTGAAAAATCTTTTATTTACCAGTGAAAATTATCTGAAGAACCAATCGTTAAATTTCTAGTGGACATCTTATGGAACTTAAAGTGTACCGAATCACTGAACTCTTTTTCATCTGAGTAATTCACAAGATCCACTGGGTCGATGTTTGCATCGAACCATGCATCATATTCAATATGGTTTGGTTCAGCAAAATAACTCATATCCAATTAATAGCTTTCAAAAAACGTATAAACGGTACATGCTATACCAAATTAAAATTTTTAATTTTTAGATAATCTATATTTTTAACTTGTTTATCAAGATTAGTTGCTAAAAAGATAGGAGAAATATCTATAAATTCATGTCTCTCGATACATCCATGGTTTCTATCCATCCCCACTTCACAATCAAGGATGGGAAGATGGACCAGTGCATAGCTCTTTTACAAGAAATTTTGGCACTAACAAAAGCTAATGAACCAGACTGCCTTTTTTTTAATATCACTACATGCGGGTCAGATAAGGCTTATGTAAGAGAGGCATATAAAGATGGTGCCGCCGCTTTATTTCATCTCAAAAATATGGGACATATGATTCCTAAGCTTTTTGAAGTGTCAGATATTACTGTGCAGGTCCAAGGCCCTGCCAAGGAGATTGAACCCTTGAAGGAAATACTGCCTGACGCTGATTTCTATGAAGCAATATCTGGATTTTGATTTAGATTGTATATATTGACAGTCGATCGCCGGGGGCTTTTAGCCCCCTTTTTTTATTTAGGAATTCAAAATAAATTAATCTTCCCTTTACTTTTATAAAGTAACTTTATTATCAGCTTAAATATTATTTTTATGGCATCAACTTTTTATATTGTTCATCATGAATTTAAGGCAGGAAAAGCTGAAAAATGGTGGGAAACAGCTTATGCGGCAATGTCACCAGGTGGTGGATGGGATGATGCGGTAGCAGCTAATAAAGAAAAAGGATTTTTTAACCATTCTGCAAATGCCGTAACTAAAACTGGTCCTGTGTATTGTTTTTGGGAAGTAAAAGAGGGTATTTCTGCTGAAGATTTTCAGGAGTTTATAGATGGATCCTCTGGTCCAGGGTTCGGACAAGATGCTCTGATGAATATCTGTAAACCAATTGATACATCATTAATGAATGGACAAACACCTTATCCATCAGTTTTTTCTTGATTATTGACAGTCGATCTAAGATAAATAGCAATTAGTTTTTTTTTATGACTATTGAAACTACTGTTTTCACCTTTAAACTTTCAAATACATTTGAGGAATGGGTAAAAATGTTTGATAGCCCAGAGATAGATGCATTTCATAAAACGGTAGGACTTACTCCTCTATATCGTGGCAAAAGTTTAATTGATCCAAAAGAAGTTATTGTTATTCATCAAGCTGAGGAAGGTGTGGCTAAGCATGTTTTTTCAGATCCTGAAACTATTAAGAATATAGAATCTGGAGGACATATTTATAGCACAACGAAAATCACAAGTTGGGTTTCTGATTAGTCGAAAAAGTAACTATTCAAACTTATACAAGTTTAATGCGTAACAGGAATCCCATATAAGATCTTTAAAACTAAATTAGGATATAGCTGAGTTTAAAGATAAGAGTATTAACTAATTAGTTCGACTAAATTATTAATAAGAATCTGAGTGCAAGCGGTAACCACAGGCATAGAAGAAGCATTAGTAAAAGAGTAATAGCATGGATATTGGGAATGTAATGCTCTTTTAAAATTTGTGTTTTCATAATTTATCTCGCCTTCTTAAGTTTGATTTCTCTTCTGATAAGCAACGCTATTACAACAACACACATGTTCATTAGAAAAACGTCTAATGGCATTTTTTAAAAAAGTCTCTATTAAATTAATAGCAAGATTATTGATCTACGAATCAAAAGATGATTACAAATGTTTATTGGCTTAATAAAAGGAATTTAAAAATTAAATTTATGCTTAAATATCTCAGTTCTCATAACTATTAAATGGTTTATTCAGAAACAAGAATAGTAATAGGCGGTCTAACTCATGTACCTGTTCTTATTTTTATAGCCAATTTTATCAAAGGTAAGTTTGTAATTAAAACTGAAAAGGCAAAAGATACTTTAGTTCATGAAGAGCCAGTTAAAATTATTGAGGTAAAAGATACAGTATTTAAAGAGGGAAAAGCAGAAGCTATCAAGGAACTTTCAAATGAGCTGGACAGTATTGAAAAGAAAGCTGATGAGGTTTATGAAAAGGTAAAGAAGAAAAAGAAAGATAAGAAGAGGAAGAAAAAAAATAACTAAATTGAGATCTTATCAAGCATCAATACATCTTGAGCTTGGATTGTATCTCTCTTATCTTCGTCTTCGGGATCTTTATAAGATTCAATTTCAGCTTGAATTTTTCTCTTGTAAACTCCTTTGATATAGTCCATTTCTCTTTTGTCTTTGTCTAGAATTGAGAATGGTGATCTTTTTAAGTTCATAGCTTTTTCCTAAATAAATAAAATTTAATCAGCCCCATTTTTTATCAGATTCAACAAAGCTATCCAATGTTTGCTGATTCCTGATTTCTTCCTCAAGAAGTTCTTCTTCTGATCTTTCTTCAATCTCAGATTTATATTCTTCCTTTAGTGTGGATTTGGTAGACATTTGCTCATGACGACTACATATATGTTCTAACTAGTTAGAGAGGCCATTCGACTAATAAATATGTACGGTTTGAGGTACTTCTATATACGGATAAAGGATCTACAATCTAATTTGAATATGGTTAAAATCATTAATGATTTCGATTGGTTTTTTCCCCTTTAAAAATCATCAGTAAAGGCAAACCAACAAGCATAAAACTCCCATCAATTAATAAAAAAGTATTTAGATTCATTTATCTATTTCTTCGGGGTTATCCCAATTAAGGGTTATCCCTTTTTTTACTGGCTTTTTTTTCATATCATCCATCTCTTTTCTGATTTTGTTGTAGTATGCCAACTCTTCTGGATCATCAGAACCAAGACCATAATTCATGGTCGCTGCAAGATATATTCTGTGCATCCTGTATGACGATAATTCCATTTCTTAAAAGTATGTTTTTAAATTCTAAAATATATAAATGTTATTTAATACTAATTAGTTTTATTGGGCTATAAATTCGCCTAGAACTCAACTTAGGTTCTCTCCCTTACCAAGCGAAGTAAATAATTTTAATAAGAAATAATTATGCTCTAATTTCTGCTCTAATTCGTTCATATTTAGTGGTCTTAAAATTATTTTATTTTTTCAAATTCTTATAAACTCAGTTATGGACATACTTCTTGTCCATGCCCTCGTCGGGACTTGAACCCGAGACCTCTCCCTTACCAAGGGATTCTATATCTTTTAAGATGTATTGGTATGACTAGCTTTTAGGAGTAAATATTACAAAGTATTAACCAATTAGAGTGAGAACTAGAGTGAATGAGTCTTTTTTATATTAATAACAATACTTTAGTGATAGTAATTAATTTAACTCTTTATTTAATTATATTTTATCTCTACTAATTAATATTAAGAGGGGGCTGCGCAACACCCCTCCAAGCTGCCCTATGCCTGTTATAGGAACACTTTTATTATACCTATTCTTTATATTTAAGGTATATATTAAGAATATAGTTAAAAAAGCTGCTTATGTATGACCCAGAAGAACTAAATGCAAAGATCGCTAGATCGCATATTAATGCCGAAAAGGTAGAGGAAGAGGCCAAGGCTCTAGAGAACAAAATTCTAGAAAATTATGAAGTTAAGAAAGATATGTTGCCTCCTAGAGCATGGGGCCAACCTTATGACCCCTCTAAGTTTTCAATGAGCCTTAAATTCCTTATCGAAAAGCACCAACCTGAAGTTGCTAGTTATTTAGGATTTAATTCTGGTTATCATTCTCGACAGGCAGAAATCGAGGAAGCAAAAAAAGAGGCCATCGCTCGAATGGCTGAACAAACAGAAAAGCTAAGAGAAAAGAATCAAGAGAACAAACTTAGAAGAGAGGCAGATAGGCTTTGGAATCAAACTCATAGTATTACCCAAAAAAGAGTTTCTTATTAAAAATGCCTAATAGATATATGCCAAGAACTACCAAAGAAATGGCCAAAGATTTGGGAACTACTGAAGCCAAATTAAAGTCACTTTATAACAAAGGGAAGTTCGAACAAGGAAAACATTTTGTTGTTATGAATGTTCCTTTATCTAAAAAAGATAAAGAGCATAGAGGTAAAAAAATTGTATGGAGTAAACAAGCTACAGAACAAAAATATTTTGGCAAAAGAGGTAAACCAAACAAACTTACAAAAATTACGAGGTGGAACTAAATGGCACTAGCAAGAGCGCACCCATGTTTCGGTTGGTTATTTCTCTCAGGAAATGAATATCGGTTTTGTTTTAACAAACTTATCGCAATGAGAGATGAGCAAATGCAAAAAGGAACTTATACTTCAGGATTTCCCGAGGGTTATCAAGATTGGGCCTATGAGCATTTAAAAGATTTAGCCAAAAATCCCCAATATAAAAAAAGGATTGAAGAACATTTAGCTCAACTTGAAATACAAATCTCGAACAGGCGAAAAGAACTGAATCAAACTTACTTGGCCGAAGAGTTAGCCAAGATGGAAACCCGAAAGGAATTAATCGAGTCAGTTTTATGATTTCCAAAGAGGTTTTACACGTTACTAACGAAATAACTAAATTTGGGGCAAACCACATAACTGTCAAAGTTTTTGCTTCGATCGTGTATTTCACTCTTAGAGATATGCAAATGTATTGTCTCGACTTGGAATTAAAGGAGGTTCCCAAATGACTAGAGTTACTAAAGCTGAAAAAGAAAGAAGAATCGAAGAGGCTCTTCAAGCCTTAATTGATGGATATGGAACCAGTACTTTAGCTTCGCATCTTTCCGAAAAATGGGGCTGTACACGCCGAAACGCCCTCTATTACATAAAAAAAGCCGATATTCGACTACAAAAAGACCTCAAAAAAGTAGATAAAAAGGATATAACTGCACGATTAATTAACCTTTTAGAGCTAAATATTCAAAAAAGTATGAGGCAAAACAACTATGGGGCAGCTATTGGCGGTATTAGGTTAATGAAAGATTTGGTATTAGATAACGACAGCCGACCTAAGAAATTTAAGCATGGAAGATCGACAGCCTACTACGGATAAAATTATTGATGTATCAGGAAAAATTTTTGATATTCCCAATAAAAATAAAAAAATATTAGATTTTGAGGGTAACTCTGAATCATGGCTCAATCTTTCTGGCTCATCAATTCCAACCGATCGGAAGTTAGACGATTTATAAAAAATACAGCTAATAAAGATAGATTTTTTGAATATATGTTTGTTGACTATGGAAAGGTAGTCGGAGTCCTTGGAAAGGAACCGCCAGTAATGACCAAACGGGAAGAATTAAAAATTGAAAAGGCTAGAGATGAATATAAAAAACTACTGTCGCAGGGTTGGAGAAAAACCCCACCAGTTTGGGAAAATTAGCCCAAATACTCTAATAATTGCTCTAATTCTGACTACTCGCACACATACCTCTAGTCATACCAATCGGTTAGAAGAAAATACATGACCCTAGTTGAGGGAAGGGTTCATAATTTAGCCAAGGTTGCCAAGGCAAAAAGCTATAAAGATATTTATTTTTTTAATAGATATATAAGAAATAACCAACTAATTAGGAAAGACGGGTGGCAACCCCGTCTATTTTTGTTTTCTATAGCCTCTTATCTGTTCGCCTCCTATAGTGGGCCTCCCATAATGCCAACCACATTTGGCCATTATTTTTCTTATCCGAGGAGAATAAGAGGGATTGCTTAAGTGCCTACTATCTAAATCCAATAGTTCATGGATTCTTTCAGTAGTAACAACTTCTAGAGTGGTATCTTTTAAGAATTTTTCGATTTTTTCAAACCAACTATCCACATATTCAAAATCAGAATTTCTTTCAATAATTGAAATCATTTCTTCTTTGGTTGAATAGCATTGATAGCCTTTTCTAAATTCCAAATAGGCTCTAGCCCAAATAGCATCAAAAGCCTCATTCACTCTTTCGTATGGCAATTCCTTATTGGGAAGATTGATACAAACAAACCTAGTTGAACCGCTTGAATCGTTAAGAGGTGGAGTATTGGAAGTACCCCAGAAAACACTTCTTCGAGGAATCCTTACTGTTCCTCTTCCATATTTTCTACGACTAAAGTCCTCAGTTCTACTAATGAAATCCTTAAAAGCCTCGATTTGAGATTTTCTTGTAATTCCATCTAACTCGGGTAGCTCACAGCACCAAAGCCTCTCGAGAACTGTAACGTCATCTATATCGAATTTCCCCGATATACCACCGCCATAATATTTCCCGAATAAGGACTTTCCTAACTCAGTTTTCCCTATATTTTGAGGCCCGATTAGAACTGGAATTTGTCTATTCTGGCAAGCTGGTTGGCAGGCTCTTTTAACAGCCGCTACAAGATAGCGAGGCAAAAATGCCCGAGCTATTGGGTCATCAATATTCAATAAAAATTGATCTAAATTAAACCAATCTTTATCGGGTAAAGAATCGTACTTACTAGAGTTATGCAAGTATGCAGCGATCGGGTCATATTCATTTAGTTCGGCAATAGTAATTACAGCATCAGTTGTAATGTCTTTTGCCCATCTTTGTTTTGGGTTACTTAGTTGCAGATAAAAACGATTTATCTGATCTAAGGAATACTCAATACCACCAATCTCAATAAACCTAGTCCTCACATTCATTACAGGTTTATCGCCAAGAGCATAAACAACTTTTTTTGGATTAGGTTGGTTTTTAAAATGGGGTTTATCTGTATTTGGAATAGATACCCCATCAATAAGAGTTAGAGCCTCTTTTG
>QCCB01000019.1 GCA_003278955.1 Prochlorococcus sp. AG-347-K10 | reverse complement strand
GACTGCAAATTGATGATTCCATGATGAGTGAAATGGTTCGAATAAAAGAAGTTTCTAATCCTGATGAGGTTTTGCTTGTTGTTGATTCAATGATTGGGCAAGAAGCTGCAGACTTAACAAAATCATTTCATGAAAAGGTAGGAATCACAGGAGCGATATTAACTAAGTTGGATGGTGACTCAAGAGGTGGAGCTGCTTTATCAATAAGAAAAATAAGTGGTAAACCAATCAAATTTATAGGTGTAGGTGAAAAAATAGAGGCATTGCAGCCATTTCATCCAGAAAGAATGGCTAGCAGAATTTTAGGTATGGGTGATGTATTGACACTTGTTGAAAAAGCACAAAAAGAAGTTGAACTTGCTGATGCAGAAGCGATGCAGAAGAAACTTCAAGAAGCGACTTTTGATTTTAATGATTTTGTAAAGCAAATGAGATTAATTAAAAGAATGGGTTCACTTGGTGGATTGATTAAATTGATTCCTGGAATGAATAAAATAGATGATGGGATGATAAAAGATGGAGAAGATCAACTTAAGAAAATAGAATCTATGATCTCGTCAATGACTCTTGAGGAGAAACAAAAACCCGAAGTTCTTGCCGCTCACCCCTCAAGAAGACAAAGAATCGCTCAAGGTAGCGGTTATGAAGCAAAAGATGTAGATAAAGTTTTAGCCGATTTTCAAAGAATGAGAGGTTTTATGAAACAAATGTCTAACGGAGGAATGCCAGGAATGGGAGGAATGCCAGGAATGGGAGGAATGCCAGGAATGCCAGGGATGGGAGGAATGCCAGGAATGGGAGGGATAAGTGGTAATAAGCCAATGAAAAAACAAAAAAATAATAAAAAGAAAAAAGGTTTTGCCGATTTATAGTTTTTATATTTTTACCTTTAAATGATATTATTATTAAAAAAGCACTAATTTAAAATGATTAAATTGCGCCTTAAGCGCTTTGGAAAGAAAAAAGAGGCAAGTTTCAGAATTGTTGCATGCAATAGTACTTCCAGAAGAGATGGTAGACCTCTTCAAGAACTAGGTTTTTATAATCCAAGAACTAAGGAAACTAGGCTTGACACAGAAGCTTTAAGAACAAGACTTACGCAGGGTGCTCAGCCGACTGATGTTGTGAGAACTTTATTAGAAAAGGGAGGGTTGTTAGAAAAAACAGAAAGACCCTCTATCAAAATTGGTAAAGCAAAGTTAGAAAAGGAAAAATTAGCTAAGGCTAAAACTGAAGACGAAGAGAGTGATAGTAGTAAAGCTGAAAGCGAGGGTAATGAAGCTGAAAGCTAGTGAGTTGATAAATTTATATTCTTATTCAATAACTAGATGAAGGAAGTTTCCAAAACTGGTCACTTCAAAATAGATTTGCCAAGCTCTGATGCTGCTACAGCATTATCTGGACCTGGTAATTCTTTCTTAAAAAAATTTGAGTCCCTTACAGGAGTTTCTTTAACTATAAGAGGCTTACAACTTGAGATGAACGGTGTCATATCTAAAATTGAAAGAGCCTCAGCATTAGTAGAACTAACAAGACCAATTTGGGAACAAGGTTTAGAAGTCCCAGAGGTAGATCTTAAAGCTGCTTTAAGTTCTTTAAATATGGGCGAATCTTCTTCACATGCTGAACTTGGGAAAAAAATTCTTGCGCGTTCCAAAGAAGGAAGATATTTAAGACCAAGAACTATAAGGCAAAAAGAATATGTTGAATCAATTGAAAACTTTGATCTTACGTTCGCGATTGGGCCAGCTGGAACTGGTAAGACATTTTTAGCAACTGTTTGCGCGGCACGATTATTGAACGAGAAAAAAATTGAAAAAATTGTTTTAACTAGACCTGCTGTAGAAGCTGGTGAAAGCTTGGGATTTCTACCTGGTGATTTACAACAAAAAGTAGATCCATATTTAAGACCCCTATTTGATTCTTTAAATAGTATTTTTGGGTTTGATAGAACAAATTCGTTAATCGATAAGGGAATTATTGAAGTTGCACCTTTAGCATTTATGAGAGGCAGAACATTAGATAACTCTATGGTTATCCTAGATGAAGCACAAAATACTACTTGCTCTCAAATGAGAATGTTTTTAACCAGATTGGGTGATAGATCTAAAATGGTTGTAAACGGAGATATTACACAAATTGATTTAAAAAAAGATCAAGAAAGCGGCCTCATCGAAGCATCGAGAATTTTCTCTGAAACTCAAGGTATAAAATTTTGTTATTTAACTGTTGAAGATGTCGTTCGTCATCCTTTAGTTCAGAAAATTATTGAGGCTTATCAATAACCTTATAACTCTGGAGATCCGTACCCTGAAATTTTAAAAATCGAGTAGAATAAGAACATATTTAAAAAAGAAAATGCCAGCAAGTAGTAATTTCAATCAAGCTATTCGTGAAGCACAAAGTAGTTCAATTGTTGGACCTAATGTTGTTCAAAAAGCTCTACCTTACGTAGGTGGAGGTATGGTTCTAACATCTTTAGGCGTTTTAGCAGGTGTCTCACTAATAGCAACAAATCCTGGGCTATTCCAGCCTCTTTCAATAGTTGCATTAATTGCAGAATTGATTTTGTTTTTTATAGCCACAAGTGCTGCAAATAATGCAAATAATGCGAAGGCCCTTCCCTTGTTGACAGGATTTAGTTTGTTAACTGGATTCACCTTAAGTGGAATAGTTGCTTTAGCAATAGGAACAATTGGTATTGGTTCGGTTGGTACAGCTGCCTTAGCCACTGGAATAACTTTCGTTATTGCCTCTTATACGGGCCAAAGAATGAGTGATAGTGTTGGTCAAGCACTAAGCGGAGTAGTTGGTCTTGGATTGATAGGTCTGCTTATAGCAATGTTCGTCCAATTAATTGGAGGATTCTTTGCTCCAGGAGTTTTTGGAGGTTCAGGACTCGAATTGATAATTGCAGGATTTGGAACTGTCTTATTTGTTGCAATGTCTTTTGTTGATTTCTATACAATGCCAAGAAGATATAATGATGATCAATACCTTGCAGGAGCTTTAGGTATGTATCTAACTTATATAAATCTTTTTGTTTTTATATTAAGATTAATGATTGCACTACAAGGCGGTGGTAGAAGGGACTAGACAAACTATTTAGATAACCAATCCAAAGCGTAGATTAGTTTCTACGCTTTTTTATTGGGCGATATCAAAAATTTGTTTTTTTATAAATTCCTTTTGCTCTGAGTCATAATTTACTGAATTATTAAAACTATTGCCCATATCATCTAAGTCTCGAAGGACTTGATTGACAGACTTTGTAACTGACTTAGTTTCTAACAGTCTTAAAATAGCCTTGCATCTATCTGAAATGTTTCCCGATGTTATCTCATATTCATGATTATTATCTCTTCGATGAATAATAATTTGAGCGGAACTCATTATTAAATTTTTAACTACGATGTCTGTTACAGCATCTCCACCTTCGTTCAGTTTGTAAATTAGTGAAAAAGGAAGTTTATCTAACAAAAAACAATCTTTATCTGATAAAGCGTATGCAAAAAATCCTCTTAGTCCATTTCTTGATTTAATTAGCTCTGAGATTCTATCTGCTAAAACCTCTTCGCTGAGTAAATCTTCACTCCACTCTTTACACCATTGTGCGGATATGTTTATTGCTTGCGAGAACGAAGCTTCTTTAAAATTTATGGTTTTTTTTTCCATTTTTGATCAGAATTTTATTATTGATGCATTAAAAGTCTTTGGCCAATTATAGATCTGGGTTTGTAACTTTACTAGGAAGGCCAAATGTCGGTAAATCTACTTTAATAAATAAATTGATTGGAGAAAAAATAACAATTACTTCTCCAATAGCGCAAACTACTAGAAATAAATTAAAAGGAATACTTACTACTGACAATGGGCAAATAATTTTTGTTGATACTCCAGGTGTTCATAAACCTCATCATCGACTTGGAGAGATATTAGTAAAAAAAGCAAAATCTGCAATTAATGGAGTTGATATGGTAATTTTTGTAATTGATTCAAGTGAAGAACCTGGTAGAGGTGATGAATATATTTTGAACTTTCTTATCGCAAACAAAACTGAGTTTATTGTGGCATTAAATAAATGGGATTTGGTTAATAAAGAATTTAGGAATTTACGATTAGATCAATATAGAAGATTTTTTGGAATTAATAGAAACTTCCAAATTGTAAGTGCTTCTCAAGGAGAGGGATGTTCTGAACTAGTCGATATGGCTCTTGATTTTCTCCCTGCGGGTCCAAAACTTTATGACGAAGAGACAATTTGCGACCAACCATTAGATAACTTATTATCTGATTTAGTAAGAGAGCAGGTATTAAAAAATACTAGAGAGGAGGTACCTCACAGTGTCGCAGTAAAGATAGAAAAGAGAGAGGAAATGAAAAGAAAAAATGGCAAAGTTTTTACAGCTATTTTGGCTACTATTATTGTTGAAAGATCAACTCAAAAAGGCATTCTTATTGGAAAGAAAGGTTCAATGTTAAAAATGATCGGTCAGTCAGCAAGATCAAATATGTCAAAATTAATTGATGGTCCAGTTCACCTTGAGTTGTTTGTGAAAGTTGTTCCAAATTGGAGAAAAAAAGAATCAAGGTTAATTGAGTTTGGCTATGAGGAAGATTTCTAGATGAGTGGTTTTAATTTTGATGTAATTACATTGTTCCCTAAAGCTTTTGAATTAATAAATAATTTAGGGGTCATAACAAAAGCTCTAGATAAGAGTTTGATCAATGTAAATTTACATGATTTAAGAGAATATGGAGAAGGTTCTTACAGACAAGTAGACGATAAGCCTTATGGAGGAGGAGCAGGTATGGTATTAAAACCTGAACCTATTTATAAGGCACATGAATCAATTAGAAAATTACCTAAAAGTAAAACTTTGCTGATGACCCCACAGGGTAAAGTCCTAAAGCAAAAGGATTTTGCGAGATGGTCTACTTTGGATCAAATAATAATTATTTGTGGTCAATATGAAGGTTTTGATGAAAGGATTAGATTTTTAGCTGATGAAGAGATATCGATAGGCGATTATGTACTTTCTGGAGGTGAAATACCCGCAATATCAATAATTAACGGTTTGACTAGATTATTACCAGGAACTCTTGGTGATCCAGACTCCTTAGTCGATGAGAGTCATAATTCTTCTTTATTAGAATATCCTCAATACACGAGGCCGTTAACTTTTAAAGATATGAAAGTGCCAGATATTCTAGTGAGCGGTAATCATGAAGAGATTAAATCGTGGAGAATGAGAAAAAGTTTTGAAAGAACATTGGAGAGAAGAAGTGACTTAATTTCAAATGAAAACTACAAAAAATCCCCACAAAGTAAGAGAATAATAAAAGAAAATAATCAATTCATGAAATTTAGAATAGGTAATGGATACGATATTCACAGATTAGTAGAGGATAGAGATTTAATTATTGGAGGTGTAAAGTTGCATCATCCTGAAAATTTAGGATTGGATGGTCATAGTGATGCTGATGTTTTAAGTCACTCAATAATGGATGCATTATTGGGAGCACTTTCGTTGGGCGATATAGGAAAGTATTTCCCCCCATCTGATGAAAAATGGAAAAATGCTGATAGCTTGTTTTTGTTATCAAAAGTAATTGACTTGATAAGACAAGATGGTTGGGAAATAAATAATATTGATAGTGTTCTTGTTGCTGAAAGGCCAAAAATCATGCCACATATAAAACTAATGAAAAAAAACATTTCTGAAATTTTAAATATTGAAGAAAATTTAATTGGGATTAAAGCAACCACGAATGAAAGATTGGGTCCAGAAGGGAGAGAAGAGGGTATTAGTTGCCATTCAGTAGTTCTTCTTGAGAAAAAATGAGATTTAATTTAAATTTGAAAAAAAAAATTCAAAGATTTTGTTTATTATTAATTTGTTTAGTAGTTTTAATTTTTCAATCTGATATTCCCAATTTAAAAGCTCTTACAATGGATAATTTTCAAAGTGAAATGGTCACAGAGGAATTAAGACTTAAAGTACCTGCTGATGTAAAAGCAGCTTGGCTAAATGCGGAAAAAGAAGTATGGGAGCCTTGGTTATCTTCTCAAGATGGTTTTTTGGGTAGACAATTATTTTGGGATAAAGAAAAAGAAGAAGCTTTAATATTAGTAAATTGGAAAAGTAAGAAATTATGGAAAAGCATACCAATGACAGAAGTAAATGTAGTTCAACAAAAATTTGAAGATAATGTTAAAGCTGCTCTAAATGTAGGCGATAATCCTTTTGAATTGATTTATGAGGGAGAATTAGATAAACAAAGATGAATTTTGATATCAAGTTTGATTTTCAAAGAAGAGATAGGCTTGGACTCATTGAGGCTATTTGGGGGCAAGACAAGAGTATCGACCAATTAGAAAGATTATGTGGAAATGTATTAAGTAAAAATGAGGTTGTTTTCATTACTAGGATTAATGGTGAAAAGGCTAATTATCTTTTAGATTTGTATGATGATGCACGATTTCATGAAGAAGCAAATTGTCTAACAATTGGGAAAAATTTTAATAAAATAATTACGAATAAAAAAGTTGCCATAATTTCAGGCGGCTCAAGCGATTTGGCCGTAACACTTGAAGCACAATTAGCTCTCGAAATTTATGGAGTGAATTGTCAATCTTTTATAGATGTTGGAGTAGCGGGACTTCATCGATTGATGAGTCAGTTAGAAGAAATTAATAAATATGATGTATTAATAGTTTGTGCTGGAATGGAAGGAGCTTTGGCAACAGTTGTGGGCGGATTGTTGGCTCAACCGATAATTGCAGTACCTGTCTCAGTAGGATACGGCGTTAGCAAGGATGGAGAAACTGCTTTAAATAGTATGTTGTCAAGCTGTTCTCCAGGTATTGCAGTTATGAATATAGATAATGGTTACGGAGCAGCAATGGCGGCTCTCAGAATTATTAAAAGTATTTCCTAAATAATCACTTTTTTTCTATTTCTAATAGGTTTTCTATCCATAAATTTAGTTGTTTTGGTAGCATTCCTTCTTCTCTCATTTTGATTGCTTTTATCACTACTTCTGTATTTACCCACTCTGGAAATCTTTTCGGCATTTATTTTTATATTCAGTATTTTTAATTTGGTACAAATTTTTATAAAAACAAGATCTAAGTAACAAATTTAATCTTTTATGTTTGATTTTGTACCTAATCTAGACAGCTCAGATGAGGTATGTTCACTTTCTACATTTTTTAACCTTTCAATCAGCTCGGAGAGATCTTTATGAGCTAACTCTCCATTTTGCTCCCATTTTAGCGACCTTGAGTTGTTATCAATTTTTTCTTTCATTGTTAATTTTAAGTATTAAAAATATAAAACGAAAAAAGGAGAAATTTGGTTATTGTTTCAAGCCTAAACTTAAAAAAATATGAAGATTTTTAATATATTAAATATTTTTCTTTTATCCGCCACCAACTATTGAAACAATTTCTAAATTATCACCATCTTTAAGCTTCACTTTTTCCCATTTAATTGAATTTATAATTAAATTATTTAACTCCACTACAATTGTGTTTGGTTTATATCCCATATGGTGAAGAGCTGTAGATAGTAGAGCATTTTCTTGATCAAGTTCTATTTTTTTTTCTTCTCCATTTACCCTAATTTTCATGAGACAACTTTTTTAGAATCATCATAGCGTCTTCTTTAGGATCTTCAGAATTCATTAATTCCGAAACTAAGGCAACTTTTTTAAACCCATTTCTTTTTAAATATGAAATATTATTTGACTTGATTCCTCCAATAGCAAACCAAGGAATATTTAAATCCTTTGTTAATGTTTTAATATTTTCAATACCTAAAGGTTTTTTATTCTTTTTTGTTGTAGTTTCAAATACTGGCCCTATTCCTAAGTAATCACAACCCTCCTTAAGAGCATTTGAAATATCAATTGCATTATTTGCGCTTATTCCAACAATTTTTGAATATCCTAATAGTTTTCTTGCGGTTTTTAAATCTAAATCTTCTTGACCAAGATGAATCCCATCAGCGTTAGATGCCAGAGCTATATCAACTCTATCGTTAACGATAAACAAAGAATTATATCTTTTACATAGATTTTTAATCTGAATTGCTTCTTGAAGATGATCTTGATCAGTTCCCGTTTTAAATCTATGTTGAATAATTCTTACTCCAGCAATTAAAATCTCTTCAATTATTTCTAATAAATTGTGTTTTTGATCTGTTATTACATATAAGTCATTTTCTTTTAATATTTCCTCCGACTTCTTAAACTTGCTATAACTTAATAATTCAATTTCAATAGTATAAATTTCATATCTAATTTCAGAAGCGATTTTTGAAAGCTGATGATTCTGCAGCCTTGAGAATTCTTCTATAACTCGTAATGCTTCTTGAACTCTGGCTGAATTAGAACTTATAATTTGCTCAGAAGTTTTTCTGTTGAATTGCTCTTGATGACTCAATCCTTTACATTTGTCCTCAATGTGATTTCTAGATTGTTTATAAACTTCTAAATGATTTTTTCCTAAAATTTGTCTAAAATTTTTAATCTTTTCAACATATTTGTCTTTGCCTAGGCCAAATCTAGCCCAATCCTCTAATACTCTTAGTCCTTCTCTGGCTCTATCTAGATTAGCGTCAATAATTTGATGAATTCTTAAATCTTCAGCGTCTTTAGGATTGGAATTTAGCATTTGTAATTTAATTTTTGTAGTTTTTAAAAATTTTCAGAGCATTATCTCTATCTTTTTTAATTTGATTAGAAAGTTGATCTATATTTTTGAACTTGATTTGAGATCTAAGTTTTTCAACTGGTTCAACAGATAGATTTAAACCATATAGATCGATATCTTTATTTATTAAATGAACTTCAACTGCAGAAGGCAATAAAGGATTTATTGTTGGTTGAGAGCCAAGATTCATAACAGATTCAATTTTTTTGTTGGAATTTTCTATGGTTGCCCAAGATGCGTAAACTCCTTCTCCAGGTAAAAATTTTCTGCCATCTATTTCAAGATTTGCAGTAGGCCATCCTATACTTTTTCCAATTCCTTTACCTTTAACAACTTTTCCATTAAAACTATAAGGCCTATTAAGAATTTTGAAAGCATTTTTCAGATCACTTTTCTCTAATAGATCTCTTATTCTGCTGCTGCTTATTCTACCTTCCTTGTCTTCTAAAATTGGAATAATTTTTAGCTTAATATCAGTATCCTTAATCATATTTTTGATTGTATTTATATCTCCACTTCTTCTGAAACCAAATTTAAAATTAGCACCTACAGAAATGTTTTTTGCTTGTAATTGATTTATCAAAATATCTCTTACGAACCTTTCGGCACTTAATTTGGATAGTTCCATATCAAAAGGAATCAGAACTAATTGTTCAATCCCAAGATCTTCAAGAATAGATAGTTTTTCATTAGGGAGATCAAGTCTAAGACGCATCTCTTTGTAAAGAACTTCTCGGGGATGAGGCCAGAAGCTTGCAATTGTTGGGGTATATTGATTTTCTTCAACTACACTTTTTATTAATTGTCTGTGGCCAGCATGAAGGCCATCAAAACTTCCAATAGCTATTGAGGTGGGATTCTTAACTTCAGATGGCGATATTAAAGAGATCAAAAGATTACGTGCAATTTTATGATTTTAGTGGCAAATTTGGATTGATTACAGTTTATTCAATCAAATGAATGTCTGACAAAATGGATTTTCAGTCCCTTTCATTTGGAATGCGGCGCATTGGATGGATACGCTTTTGGGTTCAGTCCATTTTAGGTGTTGTTGTTGCAGCTGTTTTGCTTTTTTCAAATGTTGTAAATAACAGCGAAGGACAGCTTGGCTTAGCGCCTGGTCTATCACTTACAACAATATCCCTGATTTTACTACTTTTTAGTCTTTGGCAAGGTTGGTTAATAGTTAGAACAGGAAGAGCAATTGCAAGCAACGCAAGACCCTCAAGAGGACAAACCGGTAAATTGATAAAACGAGGACTTATAGTTGATTTATTTGGAATTTTGTTTGGATTAATTGGATATCAAGCTCTTATGGGAGCCTTATTCATACAAGCATCCTCTCAAACAACTGGACAATTGATAACAGCGACATCTGATATCCCAATTACTGGTCTTGAAATATTATCAGTTCTCAGTAACACGCAAGTTATCGCTGCTCATTTTTTTGGACTTTGCTTTTCTTTATGGCTTTTAAGAAGGATTTACAAATGAATTATTAATTTTAGGTAAGTCATCTAAATTACCTCTCCAAAATAAATCTGGTTCTACAGGTGTAAGAGATATTTTATTTTCTTGTATTTGAGATACATCGCTAGGCCAATTCTTAGGACCGTAACCTTTCGATTTAAGATCTAAAACAACTTCTCCTGCTAACCAATAATAATCATCACCCCTCGGGTCTTCCCTTTTTGAAAATTGATTTTTATATTTTCTTACCGATAATCGTGTCCAGGATAATTCTTTTATTTTGTTTTTTTCGCAGGGGGGTATGTTCAAATTTAATAAAAGTGAAGCTGGCCAACTATCGTTAATTGCTTGTTCGGCAATATTCATTGCAATTTCTCCAGCAAATTCAAAATTTTTCCATTTAAAACTAGCAACACTTATTGCCATTGAAGGAACATTTTCTAAAGTGCCTTCCATAGCTGCAGCGACTGTGCCTGAACAAAAAATATCTGTCCCTAAATTGGGTCCGTGATTTATTCCGGATAGTACCAGATCAGGTTTATGATCCAAGAGTTCAGATAGTGCTAATTTGACACAATCAGCAGGTGTGCCGGAACATCCCCAAGCTTCTATATCCTCTCCAAATAATTCGTCAGCTTTTTCCACTCTTAATGGGGATTGCAAAGTAAGACCATGACCAGTAGCTGATCTTTCTTGGTCAGGACATACTACTTTTACCTTATGTCCTCTTCTTTGGGCTGATTTTGCTAAAGCTCTTATCCCCGCTGCGAAAACACCGTCATCATTGCTAATTAATATATTTAACGGTTTCATTAATCAATAAATTTTATTTATGGACGATATTTAAGTAAGATAAAGCAATACTTATTTTTACTATATCAGTGAGTCAGATTGAATCATTAAGTCAAATTGAGGAAAAACTAAATAATCTTTCTCTAACAGCAAAAAATAATATAAGTAATGCTAGTACTCATGAAGAACTGGATCAGTTAAGAGTTTCCTTGCTAGGGAAAAAAGGTGATTTATCAATTATCTTGAAAACCATGGGTCAATTATCTGCTACTGATAGACCAATTGTTGGCCAGAAGGCAAATTTAATAAAAATAAATTTGCAGGAATTAATAACTGAAAGAAAAAATCAACTAAATACTGAAGCCTTAGACAAAAAGATTAAAACAGAAAAAATTGATGTAACCATACCTTCAATTGGAACCCCCCCCGGAAATAAACACCCTTTAATTTCAACTCAAGATGAAATAATAGATATTTTTTGTGGTTTGGGATATTCAGTTGAGAGTGGGCCTGAAATAGAAACTGATTTTTATAATTTTGAGTCTCTCAATATACCCAAAAATCATCCGGCGAGAGATATGCAGGATACTTTTTACTTAGATGAAAACCGACTTTTAAGAACCCATACTTCTCCTGTTCAGATAAGATACTTAGAGAAAAACCCTCCCCCAGTGAGGATTATTGCTCCAGGGAGAGTTTATAGGAGAGATGCTGTAGATGCTACTCATTCCCCTGTATTTAATCAGGTTGAGGTTTTATGTATTGATCAAGACATTAATTTTAGTCATTTAAGAGGAACAGTTCTTACATTTTTAAAGACCTTTTTTGGAGATATTCCTGTAAGATTTAGAGCTAGTTATTTCCCATTTACTGAACCTTCAGCAGAAGTAGACGTCCAGTGGAAAGGTAAATGGTTAGAGGTAATGGGCTGCGGAATGGTAGATCCAAAGGTCTTAGAAAAATTAGGTATAGATTCTGAGAAATGGACTGGTTTTGCTGCAGGATTAGGAGTTGAGAGATTTTGTATGGTGAGACATCAGATCGACGACATCAGAAAATTTTATACAAATGATATTAGATTCTTAGAACAGTTCTAATAGTATTTAATTCTTAAATTAGGATTGTCCAGCAAATTAGTTTAAGATAGTCTTAGTTTTAATTCTTTGATTGGTACGTAAAGCAGGACTAATCGTTAATGATGGAAAGGAACTAGCCGTTAAAACTGCAACTTCTGTTCAAAAAAAATTGGAAAAATCTAATTTTGAAGTTGTAAGAGTTAGTAGCTCTGGAGGGATGGTTGGTTTCGCAAATCCTGATCAACATGTTCGTCCTTTGGGATATACGAATTGTGTTCCCGAGGGATTCGATTCATCAATGGAATTTGCAATCGTTCTTGGCGGAGATGGGACTGTGCTTTCTGCTGCAAGGCAAACTGCACCTGCTAAGATTCCAATTCTTACAATAAATACTGGTCATTTGGGATTTCTTGCTGAAGCTTATTTATCTAATCTAGATGAGGCTATAGATAAAATAATCGCTGGAAATTGGGATATTGAAGAAAGAACTTGTTTTATTATAAGTGTAATGAGGAATGATCAGAGGAGATGGGAGTCTCTTTGCCTTAATGAGATGGCTCTTCATAGAGAACCTCTAACAAGCATGTGTCACTTTGAAATTTCTATAGGGCGACATGCTCCTGTTGATATTTCAGCTGATGGAGTAATTTTATCTACTCCAACTGGTTCTACTGCATATTCCCTGAGTGCTGGAGGACCAGTTATTACACCTGATTGTCCAGTAGTACAATTAACTCCAATTGCTCCACACTCTTTGGCATCAAGGGCACTAGTTTTTAATGATTCAGAACCAGTAACTGTTTTTCCTGCCACTCCTGAAAGATTAGTAATGGTTGTAGATGGGAATGCTGGTTGTTATGTTTGGCCTGAAGATAGGGTCTTAATAAGAAAAAGTAAACACTCCGTGAAGTTTATTAGACTTGAAGATCATGAGTTTTTCCAGGTTTTAAGAAATAAACTAGGTTGGGGTTTGCCACATGTGGCTAAACCTAACAAATAAAAATTATTTAAGATAATTTTTTCCCTTTTAGTAAAAAAACAGGATTATTTGGTTCTAATCTTATTCCCTCAGCGATACTTAAGCTTTTATAGGTTTGAATTAAATTTAAATTTGTTTTGAAATTTTTATCCTCTAATTCCTCTTTTAGCTCTTTAATAGTTTGAATGTCAATTATTGGGATAACTATAATATCTCCAATTCTCATGCCCTGAGCTAGGGTATTAATAATTTGAAGTTTAGTCTTTTTATCACATCCTCCAATTATTAATCTATTAGGTTTTTCAAAAGAACTTAAATTTCTCTTATTCAAGGTTTTATTGATGTCTTCCTCAAAAATAAATTTTGGTTCAACGCCTAGTCTTTTTGAGTTTTCTAGTATTAATGCTTTTGAGCCAATCCTTTTATCGATACAAAATAAAACTAAATTAGGTCTTAATCTTAATGCCTCTAAACCAATTGACCCACAACCTGCTCCTATATCCCATATGACACCATTTTTAGGGAGCTCAAGATCAGCTAAGATTTGAACGCGAACCTCCCTTTTAGTAAATAAATTTGGTCTATCATCAAAAGTTTTAAAAGTATTGTCACTGATTCCGAAAAGAGGGAGATTATTATTTGAATAATTTTTCTTTGTTTTTGTAAGAACAACAATGTTCAAACTTGATATGTCAGAGGGTAAAGACTCTTTGAGATTTAATTTTCTTATATTTTCATTATCGAAACCTATCTCTTCACAGAGCCAAAAATCATAAAAGTCAATTAGATTCAATTCTGATAAGTTTTTTTGAATTATTTCTAAACTTTTGTTATTTGAATCTGTAATAATAGCTAAACTTGAATGCCTTGCTTTAAGAGCTTCAACCAACCTAGTCGAATCTCTTCCGTGAATACTTAAATGCAAAGTATCTTGCCATGGGATCTTTAACTTACTAAATGCTAATTGAATGCAAGTATTTGAAGGATAAAAGCTTAATTCATCTTTTGAAAAATTTTCTAGTAATATTCTCCCAATTCCAAACCAAAGTGGATCTCCTCTAGAAATTAAAATAACATCAGTTTTTTTAGATCTAAGCCAATCAATAAGCTTCTTATTACTTTTGCTCGAAAAAAATGATTTCTTTTTTTCTAAACCATTCTCGCTCCATGATTTAATTTCTTGAAAATATGAATTTGGAACTGCAATATTTTCTGTTTCTAAAAATAGATTTTGTAATTTAAAAGATAGATCCTTAAATTTATAAGAATTAATCCCAATTACATGAATTTTTCTATTAACTTCAGTCATCAATATTTAATGAAATGGAACTAAATTGTTTGAATGTTTTATTAAATTATCCTATTATTATTCGAGTTACCATAGTAAATTAATTGTCTGAAAGGAGAAAGAGATTACATGATTTATTGTTAACTCTAATCAATAAAGATAGTGAATTTGAGTTTATTGAAGAAGATTCTAGCGATTTAACATCTAGCTATTCTGAAAAAGACACTTTGAATTTATCTCGAGTTATAGAAAAAAATCGTAAAATAATCAAAAGATTTCAAGCTATTGTAAGAACAGCTGTAACTCTTGATGCCCTGATGGATTCTGAAAATGAAGAAAATTACAAGATCAAATAAAAATATTTTTTTAAAAGGAATATTACCTTTACTTCTTATACTATCCTTTATTTTTAACCCATTAAAAGTATCTGCAGAAGTTGCAGATACAGAAATAAATGGGGAGTTAATAAATTCTAGCAGTGAGTTTTTAAGGGACTTGGACTTTGAAACTTGGCAATTAGTAGCTTATAAATCGCCTCTTTTTGATGATAAATTGATCTTGAGAGTAATAGGATATCCAGGAAATCTTAGGATTGATCATCCCACTGACTTGAGGGTTGAATCAGGGAGAAAACAGTGGTTTTTGGATGATAAAACATTACTTAATGTGGAATTAGCAAATGATGGAAGACAAGCAGCCGCAGAATTTGATCTTGATGAATTGATTAAAAATTTAGATAAAAATAGACCATTAAGATTATCTTTGTCAGGAGTTTTTTCTGAGTTACCTGTTCCTCCTTTTGTTGTTAAAGAGTGGAGATCAATTAACTAAATTTGATTTTTGAAGATGTCTGAAAAAAATGGAAGCCATACAAAATGGATGAAAAGAGCAATTTTTTTGGCTTCTTTAGGCAAAAATACAACTAGTCCTAACCCTAGGGTGGGAGCTGTGATACTTGATAAGAGTGGAAAACTTATTTCAGAGGGATTTCATTACAAGGCTGGCATGCCCCATGCTGAGGCAATGGCTTTTAATAATTTAAAAAAAGATGCTAGAGGTGGATCAATTTATGTGAATCTTGAACCTTGCTGTCACCATGGTAAAACGCCTCCATGCGTAGATAAGGTGATATCGTCTGGGATAAAAAAGGTATATATATCTATTGAAGACCCTGATAAAAGAGTCGCTGGTCAAGGAATTAAGCTGCTAAGAGAAGCTGGATTACAAGTTAACTTAGGATTATGTAAAGAAGAATCCTTAGATTTAAATAAGGCTTTCATTCATAAGAACATTACTAAAAAGGCATTTGGAGTTCTTAAATGGGCAATGAGTATTGATGGAAGAATAGCTTTAAAAAATGGAAAAAGTAAATGGATTACTAATGAAGAATCAAGGTCGTTAGTGCACTCTTTAAGAGCAGAATTTGATGCAATAATCATTGGTGGAAACACACTAAGGAAAGATAACCCACTTTTAACTACAAGAGGTTCAAAAAATCCTGAGCCTTTGCGAGTCGTTTTCACAAAAAGTTTAGATCTGCCTTCAAAATCTAATCTTTGGGATTGTAATAAGGCAAAAACTTTAGTTATTTATGATTCTTCTACTGCAAATGAAAACTATCTTACAAGGATTCCCAAATGTGTGGAGGTTGAAAAGGTATCATCAGATAATCCAGAGTTAATTTCAAAAATACTTGCTACTAGAGGGTGTAATAGGCTTCTTTGGGAATGTGGCCCTAGATTGGCTACTGCCGCTGTTCAATCAAATTGTATCCAGGAAATTATTACTTTTATTGCTCCAAAAATTTTAGGTGGCGAAAATAGTATGAATCCCTTTAGTGATTTTGAATTTAAAGAAATGCATGAAATTATTAAATTAAATGATTCTCAGTTTAGTTTGATTGGAAATGATATATGCGTTAAGAGTTCATTTAAAAATTAATTTTCATGCTTATTTCTATGGGATAAATTACCGTACGGTTCTTACCCAAAAAAAACAATACAGATACGGAAACTCTTCGTTTAGTTTATAATGAGTTCAAATTTGTCCTCAACCATGCCAATAAGACAAGACGATAATCAACCTAATAAAAGATTCGGAATTGTAAATATTATTTTGATAGGAGTTGGAGCATTACTTTTGTTTAGTAGCCTCTTCCCCAATCAAAATATGCAAATACCAAGAGTACCTTACTCCTTATTCATAGATCAGGTTAATGATGGGGAAGTTAAGCGTGCATATATCACTCAAGAACAAATTAGATATGAGTTAAATGGAGCTGAGGAGGGTGCACCTTCAGTTTTAGCAACTACCCCAATTTTTGATATGGATCTTCCACAAAGGTTAGAAAGTAAAGGGGTTGAATTTGCTGCTGCTCCACCAAAGAAACCTAACTTTTTCTCAACCATTTTGAGTTGGGTTGTTCCCCCTTTAATCTTCATTCTTGTTTTACAATTCTTTGCTAGAAGGAGTATGGGGGGCGGTGGAGCTCAAGGAGCTCTGAGTTTTACTAAAAGTAAGGCTAAGGTTTATGTTCCGGACGATGAATCAAAAGTAACATTTGCTGATGTGGCAGGAGTTGATGAAGCAAAAGACGAATTAACAGAAATAGTTGATTTTTTAAAAAAACCAGAAAGGTATACAGATATTGGAGCAAGAATACCAAAAGGCGTGCTTCTTGTAGGACCCCCTGGAACGGGAAAAACTCTTCTCTCTAAAGCAGTAGCTGGAGAAGCGGAAGTACCATTTTTCATTATTTCAGGTTCTGAATTCGTTGAGCTTTTCGTCGGAGCTGGTGCTGCAAGAGTAAGAGACTTATTTGAACAAGCAAAGAAAAAAGCTCCCTGTATCATTTTTATAGATGAATTAGACGCCATAGGTAAAAGTCGTTCAGGATCAATGGGTGTTGTTGGTGGAAATGATGAGAGAGAACAAACTCTTAATCAATTACTTACTGAGATGGATGGATTCGCGTCAACAGATAAACCTGTAATAGTTCTAGCAGCAACTAACCAACCAGAGGTTCTCGATGCTGCCTTGTTGAGACCAGGTAGATTTGATAGACAAGTTTTAGTTGATAGGCCTGATTTGTCAGGAAGAAAAACAATTTTAGAAATTTACACAAAAAAAGTTAAGTTAGCAGATTCTATAGATCTAGATTCTATTGCTCAAGCAACAAGTGGTTTTGCAGGAGCTGACTTAGCAAATATGGTAAACGAAGCTGCTTTGCTTGCTGCCAGAGCAAAAAGAACAAGTGTTGAACAACAAGATTTAAGTGAGGCTATAGAAAGAGTTGTAGCAGGTCTTGAGAAAAAAAGTAGAGTTCTTCAAGATGATGAGAAGAAAGTTGTTGCTTACCACGAAGTTGGTCATGCTATTGTTGGTCATTTAATGCCTGGGGGCTCAAAAGTTGCAAAGATCTCTATTGTTCCAAGAGGTATGAGTGCTTTAGGTTACACTCTACAACTACCTACAGAAGAAAGATTCCTAAACTCTAAAGAAGATTTAAAAGGACAAATTGCAACACTTCTTGGTGGTAGGTCTGCAGAGGAGGTGGTATTTGGAAAAATTACTACTGGAGCTTCAAATGATCTTCAAAGAGCAACTGATATAGCCGAACAAATGGTGGGAACTTTTGGGATGAGCGATATCCTTGGTCCCCTAGCTTATGACAAGCAAGGTGGTGGCCAATTTTTAGGCAATGGAAATAATCCAAGAAGATCAGTGAGTGATGCTACTGCACAAGCTATAGACAAAGAAGTAAGAGATTTAGTAGATGATGCCCATGAAACAGCACTAAATATCCTCAGGAATAATTTACCTTTGCTCGAATCAATTTCTCAAAAAATTCTTCAAGAGGAAGTTATTGAAGGGGAAGATTTAAAGAATTTACTTGCAGAAAGTAAAATGCCTGCGTAGTAGAATTTTGGTTTCCAAGAATAAGGATTAATGCTAAAGAACAATAAGTTTGAGAGTAAAAATTTCTTATCAAACTTTGACATGTCAACTCAAGAAGTTCTTAATATTCTTGAGATTGCAAAAAATCTAAAAAGTAAAGATTTGAATATTAAGCTAAAAGATAAAGTTTTAGGATTGATCTTTGATAAGTCTTCCACTCGTACAAGAGTTAGTTTTCAAGTTGCGATGTCAAGACTAGGAGGAACAACTATAGATCTCAATCCAACTACATCTCAAATTGGAAGAGGAGAGCCAATTAAAGATACTGCAAGGGTTTTAAGTAGATATTGTGATGTTTTAGCAATAAGAACATTTAAACAAAAAGCTTTGGAAGAATATGCAAAGTGGGCAACCATTCCTGTTATAAATGCGCTTACTGATTTGGAACATCCTTGTCAGGCATTGGCCGATTTCTTAACAATAAAAGAAGAATTTGGTGAACTTAAAGGGAAAGTTCTCTGCTACGTAGGTGACGGTAATAATGTTGCTAATTCACTGATAATATGTGGCGCTCTGTTACAAGTAGAGGTTAGAATTGCATGCCCTAGAGGTTATGAACCAAATTCTTTTGTTATTGATAGGGCTACTAAGCTATATGATGATAAAAGTTTATTGAAAATTACAAATGACCCGTTTATCGCTGTTTCGGGTGCAAATGTTTTGTATACAGATGTTTGGTCTTCAATGGGTGAAGAAAGTCAGAGGGAGCAGAAAGATAAAGCTTTCAATGGCTTTTCAATTGATACCGATTTGATAAATAAAGCTGCTAAAGATGTAATAGTTTTACATTGTTTGCCGGCTTATAGAGATAAGGAAATAACTGACGAGGTAATTGAAAGCAAAAACAGTAGGATTTTCGAGCAAGCTGAAAATAGGATGCATGTTCAGCAAGCACTTTTATCGTACCTTCTTTCTTAAACACTTGCAGGGTTGATAGAATATAGGTACAAATGTATTAGAGTACATTTGTTTTTATGGATAATTCGCAAGAAAATAATCTTTCTGAAGCTCAAAATGAGTTATATCAATGGATAAAAAATTATTTTAGAGAATTTCAACATAGTCCATCAATTAGACAAATGATGCAAGCTATGAATTTAAAATCACCTGCTCCAATTCAAAGTCGTTTAAAACATTTACAGGAGAAAGGATACCTTACATGGCAGGAAGGAAAAGCAAGAACACTACAAATCGTAGATGAAATTTTTGAGGGTGTTCCTATTTTGGGTTCTGTAGCCGCAGGAGGTTTAATTGAAACTTACACTGATATTCAGGAGAATTTAGACGTAACAGAAGTATTCAAGAAGAAAAATGTCTTCGCATTAACAGTAAATGGAGATTCCATGATAGATGCATGTATCGCGGATGGGGATATGGTTTTGATGGAGCCTATTACTGATTCTTATTCTTTGAAAAATGGAACAATTGTAAGTGCCTTAGTTCCTGGCTTGGGAACGACTTTAAAATATTTTTTCAAAAGAGGTAATAAAATTTTTCTAGAGGCTGCAAATCCTAATTATGAACCAATTGAATTAAATAAAGAAAATGTTATTTTTCAGGGGAAGCTTCTGGCTGTTTGGAGAAAAGTCTAAATCTAAGAAAAATTTTTTTTAAAATTAATTATGAAATCCTTGAAATAAAGTCATTTATAAATTCTTCTTAAACCATTCTATAGTTTTTATAAGGCCATCTTTAAGTGCTATTTCAGGCTCCCAGTTTAGAATTTCCTTTGCAAGTTTTATTGATGGTCTTCTTTGCTTTGGATCATCTTGAGGTAAATCTTCGTAAACTATTTTAAGATCAGGATTTATTAAATCTTTAATTAGAAAAGCAAGTTGTTTAATTGTATATTCTGTTGGGTTTCCTATATTAATAGGTTTTCTAAAGTTGCTTTCCATAAGTAAATTCATGCCATTAATGAGATCGTCAACATAGCAAAATGATCTGGTTTGAGATCCATCCCCATAAATTGTTAAATTTTTATTTTTTAACGCCTGTACTATAAAGTTACTTATAACTCTCCCATCGTCAGATCGCATGTTGGGTCCATAGGTATTAAAGATTCTCATAATTCTTACATCTACTCCATGTATTCTTTGATAATCAGAACAAAGAGTTTCTGCTATTCTCTTACCCTCGTCGTAACAACTTCTTATTCCAGTTGTATTTACTGATCCATTATATGACTCTATTTGGGGGTTAACTTCAGGATCACCGTATACTTCACTTGTACTGGCCAATAGTAATTTTGCTCCTACTCTTTTTGCCAAGCCCAGCATATTGTAAGTCCCCATAAAACTTGTTTTAGTCGTCTTAATTGGATTGTGTTGATAGTGGACTGGCGATGCTGGACACGCTAAGTGCCATATCTTATCAACCTCTACATTTAATGGCTCTGTGACATCATGTCTTATTAGCTCAAAATTTGGTCTTTTTATTAATTCATTAATATTTTTTTTTGTACCAGTAAAGAAATTATCTAGACACAAAACCTCTTCGCCATTTTCTATTAATTTTTTAGATAAATGAGATCCAAGGAATCCACTTCCTCCAGTAATTAAATTTATTTTGGATTTATTCACTTAATTTTATAAATTACTAATCCTACAAAAAATAAAGTTTGATAAAGAAGAATATTCATAATTTATTGCATTCTTTTTGAGAGAACAAGTTTGCAGATATTAATAATTAGATCTAATAAATTACTTTTTAGCGACTATTTAATTTAAAATAAAAACTTTTTAATTAGGAATAATAAATATAAGATTTCTTTATTATGTAATGTGTATTGATAAAAAAATATCTTTTTTTTAAATTAACCTCTTTATAGTACTATCGAATATTAAGAATTTATTTAGTAAAAAAGATTTTAAGACTTTTATGAATAAGAAATCAATTAGGAATATTTGTTGTATAGGAGCAGGTTATGTTGGTGGCCCTTCCATGGCTGTAATTGCATTAAATTGCCCTGAATTAATTGTTAATGTTGTTGATATTAATCTACAAAAAATTGAGGCTTGGAACTCTGATGATTTAAATAAGTTACCAGTTTTTGAACCAGGATTAGATACGGTTGTCGAAAAATGCAGAGATAAAAATTTATTCTTTTCTACAGAAGTTCAGAAGAATATAAGTGAGGCAGATATAATTTTTATTTCCGTAAATACGCCTACAAAAACAATTGGTTTAGGGAAAGGTTATGCAAGCGATTTAAAATGGATAGAATCTTCAGCTAGGCAAATTGCTAAATATGCAAGAAATCACACTGTCGTTGTTGAAAAAAGTACACTACCTGTAAGGACTGCTGAAACTATAAAGGATATCTTAGAGTCATCAGAGGAGATTTCCGATTTTGGTATGCAAAAAGAACCTAAAAGCTTCTCTATAATTTCTAATCCTGAATTTCTCGCTGAGGGTTCTGCAATTAATGATCTCCAAAGTCCAGACAGAGTTTTAATTGGAGGAGAGGATGAAGAATCGATTGAGAAAGTATGTAGTATTTATAAAAATTGGGTAGATCCTAGCAAAATAATTACTACGAATTTATGGAGTTCAGAACTTTCAAAATTAGTTGCTAATGCATTTCTAGCACAAAGAATTTCATCCGTAAATTCTATTTCATCATTATGTGAATTGACAGGGGCTAATATAAAGGAAGTTACATTAGCAATTGGGAAAGACAAGAGGATAGGAGATCAATTTCTTAAACCCGGACCAGGTTTCGGGGGAAGTTGTTTTAAAAAAGATATCTTAAATTTAGTCTATTTATGTCAGTATTATGGACTCCATGAAGTTGCAGATTATTGGGAACAGATAGTAAAAATAAATTCTTGGCAGCAAGAAAGAATTTCATCAATAGTGATACAAAATTTATTTGGGACACTTTCTAATAAGAAACTTGCAATCTTAGGTTTTTCCTTTAAGGCCAATACTAATGATACCAGAGAATCTCCAAGTATTTCTATATCAAAAAACTTAATAAAGGAGGGTGCTCGACTTAACTTCTATGATCCAAAAGTTAATGAAGATAAGATTTTGAAAGAATTCCAAGAATATGAATATGAACAGAAATTAAATGTATTTGAAACTGTTCTTGATGCAGCTAAAGGAACAGATGCAATAATTATTCTTACAGAATGGGAAGAATTTCATCATTTAAATTGGGAATTAATATTCCAAGTTATGAGAAAACCGGCATGGGTATTTGATTCTAGAAGTTATCTCAACATCATTCAATTAAAAAATATTGGTTTTAAGGTTTGGGCACTAGGTCAATCTTAATTAGTTAAAGAGCAAATAATGCAAATTAGACCTTATTTAAAAAAAAAGAAAAATCTTCTTTGTAAAAAAGATTAAATTAGTAGTTGTTTATTTTTAAAGTCTCAATATTGGAGGATGTTCTATACACCTTTCTTGTTTATGTTTATTTTATAAATCACATATTCTTAATAGTCAGTTCCATTTAAATTTATTACTCTCATATCATTTGAATAAACTTGACAAAATCTTGTGATAATCCATCGTCAGTTAAAGCATTAATTTATGATTCAAAAAATAAAAGATCTTGTATTTAAAAGTTTTTAAAAATACTCAAAATTAGAAATTAAAATCTTCATCAACGGCGAATTCTTAAATCCAATTCTCTAATTTTCGATAAAAATCATTTTCAACTTTTGAATTAGATAAATATTTAAAAAAGCTTTTCTACAATGTCTTCTTGTACTTTCTCTCTCTTCCATACGCCAGTAATGAATAACTTTACTTTTCAAGCAGATGCTTAATTATTTGGGAACAACTTCAGAAAGCATGCTACAACTTGTAAATCTCTGGGTGCATTTTAAAGTATAGATTTCAATAATCAAATGCTATAAAGTACTATGGGAATTACGGACGTTACGCAAGAAATCTTCAGATTGATTGATATCAAAGACGTTTCGAGATTTGGGGCCATAGCTCAGCTGGTAGAGCACCTGCATGGCATGAAGCAACCAAAAGCATTGATATGACTTGATATAACTGGATTTTTGAAGCAAATATTACAAACTTTGGCGCAGAACTGGGCGTGGTTTTGGTTAATAAATTTATAATCATAAGAACTGCTACTATGACAACTCTTTAGTAGTCTTTTTTATTACATTTAATAGTTTAATGGGGAGATAGCTTCACCCCTTGCTCCTCTGAGTTGATTACGCGCAACTCATTTACTTATTATCAATAATGTTATATTGGTTCAGTAATTTTACCTTTTAAATATACTTAATAAGTAATCTATTTTATGACTACTGAATATTCAATTACTTCATTAAATTCAATAAATTAAAAAAATGGGTACAAAATTAATCTTGTGTATTGGAGCTGCACGTTCAGGAACTACATGGTCATTTAATGTATTAAAAAGTATCGTAGAGTCCAACTCTGACTTAACTTACTCTTTATTTTCTAGCAAAAATGAAATTAACAAAGCAATTCAAGCTTTAAGTCAAAAGTCTTTTGATTTTTTAATTTTTAAGACACATTCACTTGAAATTCTTAAAATTATTAAAGAATCATTACCAGATAGAAAATTACCATTAACGACAATCTCTGTGAGAGATCCATTAAATACTATTTTATCGAATTTAAGAATTAAGAATAAATATCAAAAGGGCAATGAACTTGATTCTCTTGTTATAGAAAAAAGACTTAAAAATTTAAATAAATATTATACTAATCTTGAGGAAATAATTGATCATTCAGAAAATTCATTAATAATAAAAGAATCAATAATTAGGAATAAAGAGCAATCTATTGAAATTATTAGAACTCTTTATCATAATCTAGCAGGAAATGAAACAAATTTTGAAAACATTATTAATAAGATTGCGAGTGATTTTTCGATTGCAGAAGTTAATAAGTTTATTAAAAATAAATTCTCTCATCTAGAGGAAAAAACTTTTTCACATTATGATAAATCAACTCATTTTCATTCTAATCATATAAGTACATTTGATTATGATATCCCAACATTAACCGAAAATAGTAATTCAATAATCAATACAATAAATTCAAAAATTGATTTACTTTGGACTAAAAATTCAACAATTTCTTCTTATGAAACTACAAAAGATTTATCAAATTCAGAAGTTACGAACCTACTTCTGAAAATAAATATATTTAATGAAGAAAGAATAGCTAAGAAACAATTAAATAATCAATCTTAATTTTTGAAATTATAAAAATATTCAGAAGCACTTGAGTACTCAAATGTCACAAGAACAAGAAAGGCCATCATTATTAGAAGAAAAGATTAATCAGTCTTACATTGGTATTGGTTTTTGTTTAAAACATACTAAAAATCTATATAGTCTTAACTCTAAATCTCTAACAATTGTAGCTCTATGATTTTTCTTTTCTTAATTTAAATAATCTTCTATTAATGCTTCCCAAGTAGAAAAATTATTATCCTGATTTTGAGAGATTGGTTCCATTCTTAACTCAACAGCTTTTTGCAAAGACAAGTTTTTTTGCGTCATTAAATCATTTAGAGCCTCCACCGCTGTTATAATTTTTTTGTGTTTTTAGCGTTCCAAGCTAAGTTCACATTTGCCGCAGTCCTACCTTGATTATCTGGATATCGGAAAGTTACTGGGATTAATAATTTACCTTTGGAATGCATCCCTCTAACTGACCAACCTGTTCCACAAGTGTTTTTAATACTTTGGCGCAGATTTGTTACCCATTTAGTAGTAGATGCCATACTGTGATTAAGTTCCCTTGGCGCATATTCTGGCGCAGAATTGAGTATTTAACCACTATAAAGCACTATTAAGTACATCAGGGATTAAATTCTGAAATGCTAAGATTTATTGATATGACTGCTATTACAACGATTTGGGGCCATAGCTCAGCTGGTAGAGCACCTGCATGGCATGCAGGGGGTCAGCGGTTCGAGTCCGCTTGGCTCCATCAGAATTTTTGCTAGTTATACCAATTAGTTTGGACAATTTATGATAACAAAACGATACGTTTTGATAAGGTAAAATATGGCAAAATATGACCATCTGCGACCAACTCTGCGACCAGTAAAATAACCCTTTCAAATATTTAAAAGGAATTTTTTAAATGCGATCTAGTAGTTTTTTAAAATATTTCTATAAAATTTATCTTAAAAAAATTATTTTTTTTGAACTTTTTACGATGAATTTCTTAATTCACTCATCTCTGGTAATAAATTCTGAAACTTGTTGGTGCTAATATATTTTTTATAATTAAAATCTGGATTTTTATTTTGAAATTTTTGGAGTAAGAAAAAATATTCAAAATAAAGTTCTTTTGTTTTTTCTAAATTATTTTTTGAAACATACTTTTTGATTATTTTATTCTCTAAACTATGATTAAATTCTTGGCTTGAAGCATCAATAATTCTAATATTACCTTCAAGTAAATCAAAAAAACAAACTCCTTTTAATCTAGGAGGTAATTCATCATCTTGGAGATATTTATTTAATGAATTAATTTTCTTTATTTTTAAATCTCCAGCTAGTACTCTTATCAATGTGTCATTAATACTTCGCGAAATTAAATGAGCTAAATACATATTAAATAATCTAGAATCTGATATTTTTGTCTCAGAGATATTTTTTGAATTTGTATATCTATTACTTTCTTTATAATGAAATCGATGAGGACCATCAAATCCAGTTATTTTATAAGTTCTTCCAATCTGTTTTTTCTCTTTCCATTTAACTGCAAAAGATTTAGAAATTTTTAACGAGCTGGAGCTAGCAACTGCCCAATATAAATTCATCCCATCCTTATCATTCTCGTCTAAAAGTTCAGAAATAGGTTTTTGATATTTTTGAGGGCCATTTTGAATTAAATACTCATCACAATCTACATGTAAGACAAATTTTTCTTTAATATTTAATTCTTTAATATTTATTTTCTTGATTAATTGTTCTGGGTTGAATTCTGGTTTATTTATTACTTTTAAATAAGCTG
>QCCB01000018.1 GCA_003278955.1 Prochlorococcus sp. AG-347-K10 | reverse complement strand
TGATATTGGTTGGAATATGATGGAACTTGCGGAAATGCAAAACCCTCAGCGAGAGATGTTTGCTTGCTTTGCAGAAGCTATGATTTTAGAATTTGAAAAGTGTCATACTAACTTTAGTTGGGGAAGAAATAACATTTCCCTTGAAAAGATGGAATTTATTGGAGCAGCTTCTTTAAAGCATGGTTTTTCCGCCATTGGACTTGATAAGCAGCCTAAAGTATTAACTGTTTAAATTATGGCTAAACGTTACCTCCTTGATTTTGAAAAGCCTCTTGTTGAACTTGAGAAGCAGATAGAGCAAATTAAAGAATTAGCTCGAGATTCAGAGGTAGATGTTAGTCAACAGCTTCTACAGCTTGAAACCTTAGCTGCTAGGAGAAGAGAAGAAATATTTAAATCTCTCACACCTGCTCAAAAGATTCAGGTAGCTAGACATCCCCAAAGGCCAAGTACTCTGGACTTTGTTCAAATGTTTTGTGATGACTGGATCGAATTACATGGAGATAGAAATGGTGGCGATGATATGGCACTTATTGGGGGGATAGGCTCAATAAATAATAGACCAGTGTTGATGATAGGGCATCAGAAAGGAAGGGATACAAAAGAGAATGTAGTAAGAAACTTTGGGATGGCAAAACCAGGAGGTTATAGAAAAGCTCTTAGATTAATGCAGCATGCAAATAGATTCTCTTTGCCAATTCTTACATTTATTGATACCCCTGGAGCTTATGCTGGTTTAAAAGCTGAAGAACAAGGTCAAGGGGAGGCGATTGCAAGAAACCTTCGAGAGATGTTTGGATTGAAAGTTCCAATTGTCGCTACTGTGATTGGAGAAGGAGGTTCAGGAGGTGCACTCGGAATAGGCGTTGCCGATAGGTTACTAATGTTTGAGCACAGTGTTTATACCGTTGCTAGTCCGGAAGCGTGTGCATCAATTTTGTGGAGAGATGCTGCGAAGGCACCAGAAGCAGCATCAGCACTTAAAATTACAGGTAAAGATTTACTTAAACTAGGGATAATAGATGAGGTATTGCCAGAACCTTCTGGTGGGAATAATTGGGCTCCTTTAGATGCTGGTAACACACTAAAAGAGGCTATTGAGAAACACCTTAATGCTTTATTGCAAATGCCTGAAGACGAATTAATTGAGGAAAGATACAAAAAATTTAGGGTTTTAGGTAAATTTATCGAAGCAAATAATTTTGAAGAGATTTATAGTGAAATCCCCCAGAAAACTGAATAAATTGAAACAAGCTTTTATAACTGGTGCTACGAAAGGTATTGGTAGAGCTACCGCAATTACTTTTGCAAATGCTGGCTGGGATTTAATTTTACTTTCCAGGAATATGGATTTAATGGAGAAACTAAAGAGCGAACTGTTGACCACTAAATCAAAAATTAACCTAGTAAAATGTGATTTGTCTAATCCTATAGAAATAGAGCATTGTGTTAAAGAAGCAATTGAGAAGTATGGGTGCCCTTCAGTATTGATAAATAATGCCGGTTGCGCATTTAATAGCCCTTTAGCCGAAATGGAATTAGGTCAATGGGAACAAACTATTCAAATAAATCTGACAAGTGTTTTTCAAATTTGTAGTTCAATAATTCCTCAAATGAGAAAAAATGGTGGTTTAGTTATTAATGTTAGTAGTCATGCATCTTATAATGCATTCCCCCAATGGGGAGCTTATTGTGTTTCAAAATCTGCATTAGCTATGTTTACTAAATGCTTGAGGGAGGAGGAGAGATCTAATTCAATAAGAGCTTGTACAATAACTCTTGGTTCAGTCAATACTCCTCTTTGGGACTCCGAATCAATTAATTCTGATTTTGATAGAACTTCTATGCTCTCCTCAAAAGAGGTATCAGAAACTATTCTCTACATGGCTAATAAACCTCAATCACAATTGATCGAAGACTTGACTTTAATGCCTTCTGGTGGAGCCTTTTAAACAATTTCTTTATCTGATTTATCTTAAAACAGTGATTTATTTTAGTACTATTAGAACCCGATTAAACAAGAGAATGTGATATAGTATATGAGCAATTAAGCTTTTGGAAGATACAGTTAATTAAGTTGCATACAATTTTCTGTTTAGAATTTTATGACCTCTACATTACCCAACGATAATATTAGAAACTTTGACGACCAGATTACTAATAAACTAATTTCTGAAATTATAAGAGACAGAATTAAGAATTCTGGTACAAGATTTAGTGCAAACGATAATATTTCTGATTTTATAAATCCTGGTGAATTAGAAATTTTAGAAAAAGAAGTAGCCTCAAGAGTTAAAGACCTACTAAAGTCCCTCGTAATTGATGTTGAGAATGATCATAATACTCAAGAAACTGCTGAGAGAGTTTCAAAAATGTATCTAAACGAAGTTTTTAAAGGGAGATATCATGAACAACCTAAAGTTACAAGCTTTCCTAATGACAAGAATCTTGATGAAATTTATACTGTTGGCCCCATTTCGGTCAGATCTGCATGTTCACATCACTTAGTACCAATTCTAGGTGAATGTTGGATAGGTATTAAACCTGGAAATAAAGTCATAGGACTTTCAAAATTTGCGAGAGTTGCTGATTGGGTTTTTTCAAGACCTCATATTCAGGAAGAAGCTGTAATGATCCTTGCAGATGAAATTGAAAAACTTTGCGAACCTAAAGGATTAGGCATTATTGTAAAGGCCCAACATTATTGTATGAAGTGGAGGGGAGTCAAAGAACCAAATACAAGCATGATTAATTCTGTTGTGAGAGGCGATTTTAGACACGATTTAAGTTTAAAACAAGAATTTTTTGAGCTTGTAAAACAGCAGTCCGCTACTAATAATTACTAAAATCTTTTTAACAACTTAAAAAGATCCCCTGTTTTTTTTATATCTTTTAAACCTGGAGATATTTCAATACTACTTGAAATATCTATTCCATCTGGTTTGAAGTCAGTAAGGATTTCATCAATCCATTCAATTGATATTCCACCTGCCAACAACCATGGTTTGCTAAATTGCAAATTCTTTAAATAAATAGAATTTATTTTTTTCCCTGAACCTCCATAAGTTTCTTTATTCCAAGAATCAAGTAGTATCGCATCTACAAAATCTTCAAAAGGTTTTATTTTGTCTATGTCCTTTTCCGTTTTTATTCTGAAAGCCTTCCATAGGCCAATATAGGGAATTTGTTTCCTTATTTCTTTGCAATAATTAATATCTTCATCTCCATGTAATTGAATGATAGTTTCACTTGGCTTGCCTAAAAAGTTTTTGATAATTAAATCTATAGGACAATTTTGCACAACAGTTACTCTATCGATTTCTGGATAAAAGTTTTCTAGGGTTTTAAATATTTTTTTCTTTATTTCAGCTGAGACATACCTTGGCGACTCTTCAACCGAAATAATGCCAATAGCATTCGCTCCTAATTTAGCGACTTGAAGAGCTTGTTCTTCGGAAGTTAGTCCACAAATTTTAACTAAAGGATTAGTCTTGGGCATATCATTATCCTGCATGTAAGATTAATATTATTGCTAAATATAGCGGAGATTATTTTTGAGAAGTTGGCAAATTTTTAAAATATGGGGAATTCCCTTTAAAGTTCATCCCTATTGGTTTGTTATTCTCTTTTTATTCTCATGGAGTATAAGTAATCAGGTGAATTTATCTTCTGGCGATATCTACAATAATAAAGAAGCTTGGATTATAGGCTTTTTAACTTCTTTTTTCTTATTATCTTCAATTATTTTTCACGAGGTTTTTCATACTTTTGTTTCACTTAATCAGGGTGTAAAAATAAAAAAAATTACTTTTTATTTTTTAGGAGCAATTTTACAAATAGATAAGTATTGTCAAACTGCTTTAGGTAATATAAAAATTGCAATTGTAAGACCTCTTTTATGTTTCGCTACAGCATCTATCTTACTTTTAATTAGTAATAACAGTGCATCTCAGGAACAAATAGCTTTTAATGTAATTTCAAGAGTAGGTATATTTAATTTATTCTTAGGCTTCTTAAATTTGATTCCAATTGGTTCTTTAGATGGAGGGAATTTATTAAAAAGTATTATTTGGCATTTCACAGGGAGTAAAAATAAAGGAAGAAATTTCCTCAATAAAGTAAATTTTTTATTATCTTTTTTTGTTTTATTTTTTGGGATAATTTGTTTATTTAGATTTAACTTTTACTTTGGTTTTATTCTTTCTTTTTTGGGCTTGTTTGGAATTAATTCTTCAAAATCTGAAAGTCAATTTTTTAAAATTGAAAACATACTTAAATTTAGTAAAGTTTCTGAGATCAAATTAAAACCTTTGAGGAAAATTGAATACGATTTAAATTTCTCAGAATTTAATAAGTTAATAAAAAATAAGAAGGATGCATCGGATAAATATTTTTTTGTTACTAATAATGGTAGATGGAACGGTTTTGTTGATGAGAATATCTTAAAAACTGTTTCTTTAAAAAAATGGGAACAGAACTTTGTTGGAGATTTTAAGAAACCAATCGATAGTTTTAAGAGTGTTCATTATAACGATAAATTATGGAGAACTATAGAAATACTTGAAGAAACAAATGAAGGTTTTTTATTGGTTCTAAATGCTGCAAATATTCCTTTGGGGATAATTGATAGGTCAAAAATTGGAAACTTTGTCTTGAATAAATTAGGTTTTAATTTGCCTTCAGAGATTGTTAACAAATTAAACTTTAAAAATAATTATCCCTTAGGAATTGAATTGCCGAGAATAATTAATTCAATGAAGCAGAAAGGAGATCTTTAGTAATTCTTGCCATTAAAAATTTCTATTTTTTATTATTTATGGCAATATTTTTGAAATTTATATTTGATTTATTTTTAAGGAATGAATTTCTCAAATGTTGAACTATTTCATCATTTGTTAGTTTTAAATTTATTTTTGGTGGAGCTTCTTCTTTAAATAATTTGAACCACAAATCTCTTGAAGGATTTGTTTGAATTTCTCCATGTTGAAGGAATGCACCTTTTTTACGAAATTGAGCACTACCTATTCTCTTAAAACCATCCTGATCAACTAAATCGGAAATTAATGAAGTCCCAAAACAATTCGTTTTAATACTTGATTTTCGTAAATTACCATATTGTAAGTTTAGACCTAATTCTCCAAAACTTTTAATTAACCAATTATTAACCATTTCATAACTTAAAACTTTATAGTAAGTTTTTTTAAATGTTAATGCATATGTTATGCCTCCTGAATGCAGAACAGCTCCCCCTCCAGAGGGACGTCTAACGATATTAATTTCACCATTTGATAATAAATTTTTCCAATGAAGAGGAATTTCCTTTTGGTGAAAGCCAATTGATAGCCAATCCCCAGTCCAATAGTAGAACCTCAATGTGAAAATTATTTCGGGATTCGAAATTGTCTGATCTAAAGAATTTAAATCTAAAGCCATTTGATCAAATCCAGGTAAATTATTTGTTGAAAAAATTAAAGCCTGATTTTCAATTCCCAAAATTAACTTTGTAGGTTTATATATGATAATTTTCAATAAATTTTTTCTTTCAATTTGTTAATTACGTAACATCATTTTGTAATAGTGTTTCAAATCTTCTCTTTTCGGTGGAGAATATAGAAAATAATTTTTTTTACCATGGAGCCAACTCAAACAATAAATCTTATTGCATTAAGCCTCATAGTTGTTATGCATGCAGGAGTTTTAGCATTAAGACTAGGAATTAGTTTAGGTAGGAACTAAATCTATTAGGAAATTTAAAGTTTGTAAGGTAATAATAAAGTAAGACTGAATTAATTTATTCAGTAAAAATATCAAGTACTTAATTTGTCAAAATCTTTTTATAAAAATAGTATTTTCATCAAAAAATATTTTGGCCCTGTATTTCTAAAAAGACAACAGAAACAGGATAATTTTGTATCATTGATTTTTTTAATTATAAAAATTAGCTTTTCCCTCTTAGCAATAATAAGCCTGATTAAACTTGGCTATAGTTCTAAAGTAAGGTTAACCAGATATAGGGAAATTGAAGAATCATTTTTATACGAAAAATATAGATTTAATCTTTTAACAGATAAGTTTGATGATTTATTCTCTTCTGAAGGTGAGCAAAGATTTATGAAGGATCAGGATCAAATAATTTCTAGGGACATTATCAGAGTAATATGGCGTTGATAAGGATGATCTTAAATCATCCTACTTTTCATTTTTCAATTAACTTTTTTGCTAGTGAGTAAGAACATTAAGGGTTTAGTCCTAATAACAGGAACAACTTCAGGAGTTGGATTAAATACTCTAAAACCTCTTTTAAGATTTGGATGGGAGGTTATAGCAGTTAATCGATCAAATAAAAGAGCTATAAAAATAGCTGAGGAATTCTTGACAAAAGAGGAAGTTGAAAATGTTCACTTTATAGAAATAGATCTCTCTAACTTGAATGATGTGAGAAATGGTTGCGATGAAATATTAGAAAGATTTAAGAAGCCAATAAATTCTCTTATTTGTAATGCAGCAGTTTATAAACCGAGGCTAAAGAGACCTGAAAGGTCTGCTCAGGGGTTTGAAAACTCTATGGCAGTAAATCATTTTGGGCATTTTCTTATGATAAACCTACTCATAAAAAATATTTTATCTTCCGAAAGAGAAATTGTTTTAAATGGCAAATCAACTGTATTCAAGCCAAGAATTACAGTATTAGGGACTGTTACGGCTAATTATTCAGAACTTGGAGGAAGGATTCCCATTCCTGCCCCAGCTGATTTGGGAGATTTATCTGGATTCAAAAATGGTTTTTTATCTCCAATAAGTATGGCGAATGGAAAGAAATTTAAACCTGGTAAGGCTTATAAGGATAGTAAACTTTGCAATATGGTGACCGTTCAGGAATTATCAAAAAGATATCCTGCAGAGAGGATTATTGTAAATTCTCTATATCCTGGATGTGTTGCTGATACAAAACTTTTTAGAGATACACCTTGGTTATTTAGATTCCTTTTCCCGATATTTCAAAAATTCATAACAAAAGGATATGTTTCACAAAGACTGGCAGGAGAGAGAGTCGCTCAAGTGGCAACTTATAAAGAATTTGCTAAACCATCAGTCCATTGGAGCTGGGGAAATCTTCAGAAAACTGGTAGAAAAGCTTTTTCTCAAAAGTTGTCAAAAAGAATAATTGATACGAAGACCTCTCAACTAACATATGATTTAACACGCCAATTGGTTGGATTAGATTAATTTAGACTAATCAAATCCTAATAAATCAAAAATTTCTCTATCTTTAAGTGGATTACCTTCTAAAGGTTTTACGTTTTCAAGCATATTTTTGGCAAGAGATAAATATTCATTTTGAACTTCAATAACATCTTCAGTAGGTTCCATTTCAAAAATGGTGCATTTTTTTAGTCTTGATCTTCTAATGGCGTCGACATCTTTAAAGTGGGCCATAGTTTTTAAACCTGTTCTCTCATTAAATTTATCAATTTGATCTGTTTCTTTTGATCTATTTGCGACTACCCCACCTAATCTGACTTTATAATTTTTTGCTTTTGCTTTAATTGCAGAGACAATTCTATTCATAGCGAATATTGAATCGAAGTCATTAGCAGTAACAATTAGACAATAATTTGCATGTTGCAATGGAGCTGCAAATCCTCCACAAACGACGTCTCCTAGGACATCAAAAATAACAACGTCAGTATCTTCTAGTAAATGATGTTCTTTTAATAGTTTAACTGTCTGACCGGTTACATAACCCCCGCACCCTGTCCCAGCAGGAGGACCTCCACTTTCAACGCACATTACGCCATTAAAACCTTCAAACATGAAATCGGTTGGCCTCAATTCTTCGCTATGAAAATCCACCTCTTCGAGAATATCTATAACTGTAGGGACCATTTTGTGCGTCAAAGTGAAAGTGCTATCGTGTTTTGGATCACATCCAATTTGTAGAACCTTTTTACCTAATTTTGAGAATGCTGCAGAAAGGTTTGATGATGTAGTTGATTTTCCGATGCCACCCTTCCCATAGACGGCAATAACTAAAGCCCCTTCCTCAATATTTATTTTTGGATCTTGCTTTACTTGAACACTTCCTTCTCCATCAAGAGGTCTATTTATAGTACTTGTCATTTAAAGCTTAAAACACATTATTTATATTCTTGCAGCGCAAATACACATGAAATATGTTTCTAAACAAATATGTATTTAATTGTATTAAAAGTGTGAAATATGTTCTTATAACTGAATTTTTTGGGATTAAATCTATTAGATTATGAGTGAAAATACTCATGACTTAATTATATTTTATTAGTAAAAATTAACCGAAATATGCTTTAGCATCGTAAAGAGTTTCATCGCTTATCTCTGGAATTCCTCTCAAGATTGCGTATTTTTCAGTATTTGTTTTAACTTTACCTCTTACAAAAAATGGAACTTTTGTTAATTCAGCTCTACCAGATTCAGTCCAGATAATTCCTTCTTTACTATTTTTTTCTTTTTTCTCGTCAGAATTTAAAATTTTATTTGTGTTTGCCGCTGTATGTCCTAAATGGCTTTGATGACCATCAACAAACTCAAAGTCATGTTTGAACATATCAATGAGATGCTCCTCTAAGCCCATCATTAGGGGATGTACCCAGTCATCAAAAATCACATTTGCTCCTTCCCACCCCATTTGAGGGCTATATCTTGCAGGAACATCTTGAACATGCATTGGAGTACTAATTACTGAGCATGGAATGCCGAGTCTTTTTGCACTATGCCTTTCCATTTGGGTCCCTAAAACTAGCTCAGGGGCGGCCTTTTTCATGGCATCTTCCACTTCTAGATAATTGTTAGTTATCAGAGCTTCTACATTAAGGTCTTTTGCAGTGGCTCTTACTTGCCTGGCCATCTCCCTGCTGTATGTTCCAAGACCCACTACTTCAAAACCCAATTCTTCCTTAGCAATTTTGGATGCTGCAATTGCATGTGTTCCATCACCAAAAATAAAAACTCTTTTTCCAGTTAGATAATTAGAGTCAACTGATTTTGAGTACCAAGGAAGTTTTGATTTATTTTCTAATTCTTCTTTATTCGTTAAAGGAAGATCTAATTTCTCATGAACTTCATGTATAAATTCAATTGTATTTTTTATTCCAATAGGAATAGTATTCGTATATTCCATTCCAAAGTTTCGTTTAAGCCACTCACATGAAGCTTCAGCAATTTCTTGATAAAGACATATATTTATTTCAGCATCAATTAGTCTTTCAATATCATCAGGACTAGCGCCTAGTGGAGCAACTACGTTTGTATCTATACCTTGTTCCGAGAGTATGCGTTGGATTTCGATTACATCATCTCTGCATCTAAATCCTAGTAATGAAGGGCCAAGTATATTAACTTTTGGTCTCCTACCTAATTCCCTCCACCTAAGGGGATTTATTTTGTCTGAAGAACTTACTTTTTCTTTTAAAAGGGTTCTTGTTAGTTGATAAAAGGTTTCTGAGGCCCCCCAATTTTCTTTCTTGCTATAAGCAGGTAATTCAAGATTAACAATCGGCATATCAAACCCCATCCCTTTCGCAAGTGCTCCAGGTTGGTCTTGGATAAGTTCTGCTGTACAACTTTCTCCGACTAAAAGAGTTTTGGGTTTGAATCGTTCAACCGCTTCCTTAATATTTTTCTTCACTAATTCTGCTGTATCGCCTCCAAGGTCTCTAGCCTGAAAAGTTGTATAAGTTACTGGAGGCCTTTGCCCCCTCCTCTCGATCATGGTAAAGAGAAGATCTGCATATGTATCTCCTTGGGGGGCATGAAGCACATAATGAATGTCTTTCATTGAAGAGGCAATTCTCATAGCACCAACATGTGGTGGTCCTTCATATGTCCAAAGAGTTAATTCCATAATTTTTAATGCGTTACTAAAGTTTTTGAAGTTAGTATTTGATTTCTTTTTAAAGGTTTGGAGAAGAGACCAGCCAAATCTGCGGCTTGATCAATTCCATGAATTGGACTGAATACCATTTCTATTGACCACTTAGTACTAATCCCCTCCGCCTCAAGTGGGTTAGCTAAACCCATGCCGCAAACTACTAAGTCTGGACTAGATTCTCTCACTCGATCTAATTGTTTTTCTACATGTTGCCCTTCAACAATTTTTGTATTATCAGGTAATAAATTAATCTCCTCTTTCATTAAATCCTTATTTAGGTAAGGAGTCCCTACCTCTATAAGATCCATTTCGCATTCATTATGCAAGAATCTTGCCAAAGATATCTCTAGTTGCGATTCAGGAAGAAGAAATAATCTTTTTCCCTTAAGTATTTCTTTGTGTGAATCAAGAGCAAGTTTTGCTCTTTTGATTAAAGGCGAAATAATTTCATGAACTTTAAGTTCATTAATTTTGAAAGCTTTGGCAGCAGCTAAAAACCATTTCGCACTGCCTTCGATACCTAGAGGAAATGGAGCTGAAATTATTTCACAACCCCGATGTTTTAGGTCTCGTACCGTATCACTTAAATAAGGCTGAGTTAATAATACTTTTGTATTTTTGCCAATCTTTGGTAATTCTGTTGATTGCCGTGGTGGAAAGCTCTCAATATTTGAAATTCCTAAATTTCTAAAAATCTTTTTAAACCTATCCTCTACATTATTTGCGAGAGTCCCAACTAATAATAATTTTTCCTCATTTGATGACTCCATTAATGGAATTAAAGCTTTTAAAGCGCCATCCTCTCCTTGGGTAAAAGTTGTCTCTATCCCACTGCCAGAGTAATTGACGAATCTTACTTGACCTAAAAATCTTTTATTTAATTTCTCTGCGACAGTTGCAAGATCTAGTTTAATTACTTCACTTGGACAAGATCCAACTAGAAAAAGAGTTTTTATTTCTGGTCTTCTTGCAATAAGATCATTAACCACTCGATATAATTCTTCATGCGCGTCAGCAAGACCAGCTAGATCTTTTTCTTCAAGAATAGCCGTCCCAAATCTTGGCTCAGCAAAAATCATAACTCCAGCAGCGCTTTGAATTAAATGAGCACATGTCCTTGAACCTACTACTAGAAAAAACGCATCAGGCATTCTTCTGTGGAGCCAAACTATTGAAGTTAAACCGCAAAAAACTTCCCTTGGTCCATTTTCCTTATTAAATTCAACTTTACTCATTAAAAATTTTCAAGAGCTTATATTTCAAGCTTGCATAAACTTTTTAATTTAAGAAAGTAATTAATAAGTTCTCTTACAAAATGAACACATTTAAAAAACTTATATGAATGTTTAAATACTTAAATGGGAATTATGAAAAAAAACTTTTTGGGCGTATTTCAATTTCTGTAGAAGGAATTTCCTTGACTTGTTTTTGAGATTTTCCATACATTTCTAGCTATTTTCGTTGCTAATAATCCTGCTCTTTCTAACTTAGATTTTCCGGGCTTTGCTCCAATTAAAGCTGTCACTTCTGAAGTAGTTAAAGGTGCTCCAGTATTTATAGCTAATTGCGTTAACTCCAATCTATCTCTAAGGTTCTTAAGATTTACCCTCTCGATTTTATCTTCTTCTAACCAACTAAAAGATGGATCTTTCTGAGATAATTTTTGCATCAAGCTTAGGCTGACTAATCCAAGAGTTTGATCAGGAGTTAATTCTTTTTCAGTGCCAGAAACATTTGGTTCTTTTTTTTGAGAAGTTCCCATAAAAATGCATATCTTTTACTTGAAGTTATCGTTTTGTGGGAAGCATGCAAGTAAATTTAATGGAAAAAATGAACCATTATCCGTTATAGTCGCGTGAATGGAACCAACTTCTAGTTTAAACAGAGGGGAACGAAAGAAAGGGAGTTCTCTTGTCACAGGATCTGAGGTGCAATCTCAGGCTAGTGGTGCAAGCTGTTTTATTACAACTGACTCAGAAAAGTCTTTGGTATCCAGACAAGCAAGTCAAGTAGAACAAATTGAGTTAAGAACATATGTTTTTTTAGATTCTCTTCAGCCTCAATTGGCTGCATATATGGGAACTGTTAGTAGAGGTTTTTTACCAATCCCTGGAGATTCATGCCTATGGATGGAAGTTTCACCTGGGATGGCCGTGCATAGAGTTACTGATATTGCCTTAAAGGCTAGTAATGTAAGACTTGGACAGATGATCGTTGAAAGAGCATTTGGTTCTCTTGCCCTTTACCATAAAGATCAAAGTACTGTTTTGCATTCCGGGGATGTTGTTCTAGATGCTATTGGTAGTGAAGTTAGAAAAAGAACCAAACCTTCAACAAGTTGGACAGAAGTTATTCGAGCTATTACTCCAGATCATGCTGTTTTAATAAATAGACAAAACAGGAGTGGATCAATGATTCAATCTGGGATGAGTATGTTTATATTAGAAACTGAACCGGCTGGGTATGTCTTAAAAGCAGCAAATGAAGCAGAAAAAGCATCAAATATAACTGTTGTTGATGTAAAGGCAGTTGGAGCTTTTGGTAGATTAACTCTAGCAGGGAAAGAAGGAGATGTAGAAGAAGCAGCAGCTGCTGCTATAAGAGCAATTGATGAAATTTCAAATTATTGAGAATTTTTTAATTTAAACCAATTTCTTTTTTTAGATAAGGTGACATGATTTTGGCAGCTTTACCTCTGCTTCCTAACTTACTAAGTTGCGATTGTGAGAGCTCTCCATAAACACAGTTTGCTTCTTTTACCCAAAAAATAGATTCGAACTCCCCATTTGGATATTTTGGGGTCTTAAGAATTTCTCCCCAGCATATTCCAGTTGTGTCCTTCACTAAGTTTCCTGAGGGATCACATAAAACCATACAACTTATAAATCTTGCGCTCCTGTAAGGACTATCAGAAAGTTCATTAATTAATTTTTTAATTTTTTCAGCGTTGTTTTTGGCATATCGAGCAGAATATATGCCTGGTCGACCATCTAAGATATCAACTTCAAGACCTGAATCGTCAGCTAATGCCCAAGTTTTTGTCTCTAAAGCAGCTGCTTTTGCTTTTAAAAGTGCATTCTCAAAATATGTGTCTCCAGTCTCTTCGACATTTAAATATTCTGGTTGCTTCTGAACCCTTAAAGACAAAACATCCAACATTTCCGAAATTTCAGAAACTTTGCTTTTGTTGCCACTAGCAATAGTTAGGACTGGAAGGTTCAAAATAACAAAAAATTTATTGAGAATATTATCTTACTTCAAATCTAGATACGGAGACAGGAAAGGTTGAACATTCCACACCTGTGTAGACAGGGCCTGCCTCGTACGGAAATAACATAATGTAAATTTTTTCTTAACACAACAGTATGTTTTGATGCACTAACTAATTTGCATAAGTATTGACATATCAATAGTACCAAGGGTGATAAGTTTAACTTATGAATGATAGAAAAAACATTAATGGAGATTTTATCGAAAACGCTTGACTTATAAGTACTTAATGAAGCATTCTTCGAATTGAACATTCCACATTTAGTATTTAGTAGACAATGGCTACAGAAACAATGGGTATCGCTCTCGGCATGATCGAGACACGCGGACTTGTACCTGCAATCGAAGCAGCAGACGCAATGACAAAGGCAGCAGAAGTTCGCCTTATTGGTCGTGAATTCGTTGGCGGCGGTTATGTCACAGTATTAGTTAGAGGCGAAACAGGCGCAGTTAACGCAGCTGTAAGAGCTGGTGCCGATGCTTGTGAAAGAGTTGGTGACGGTTTAGTTGCAGCTCACATTATTGCTCGTCCTCACAGAGAAGTTGAACCTGCTCTAGGTAATGGTGAATTTCTTGGTCAAAAGGACTAATTAAGTAAAGCAAGATTTATAAATTTTGCACAATAATTATTTTCCCTACACAGACCTAAATTTATCCTTATGAGTAAGAAGTATGATGCAGGGGTAAAGGAGTACAGAGATACCTACTGGACTCCAGAATATGTACCCCTAGACACCGATTTACTAGCCTGTTTCAAATGTACAGGTCAGGAAGGTGTTCCAAGAGAAGAAGTTGCAGCAGCTGTTGCCGCTGAATCCTCAACAGGTACTTGGTCAACCGTTTGGTCCGAGTTACTTACAGACTTAGAATTTTATAAAGGACGTTGTTATCGAATAGAAGACGTTCCTGGAGATCCTGAAGCTTTTTATGCTTTTATTGCATATCCTTTAGACCTTTTTGAGGAAGGTTCTATCACAAACGTATTAACATCTCTAGTAGGAAACGTTTTTGGATTTAAAGCTCTAAGACACTTACGTCTAGAAGATATTAGATTCCCAATCGCTTTCATCAAAACTTGCGGTGGTCCACCAAATGGAATCGTAGTTGAAAGAGATCGTTTAAACAAATATGGAAGACCTCTTCTTGGTTGTACCATTAAACCTAAATTAGGATTATCTGGTAAAAACTATGGTCGAGTTGTATATGAGTGCCTTAGAGGTGGTCTTGATTTAACAAAGGATGACGAGAATATAAATTCTCAACCATTCCAGCGTTGGAGAGAAAGATTTGAGTTTGTTGCAGAAGCAGTTAAGCTTGCCCAGCAAGAAACTGGAGAAGTTAAAGGCCACTACTTAAACTGTACTGCTAACACTCCTGAAGAACTCTACGAAAGAGCTGAATTTGCTAAAGAGCTAGATATGCCAATCATCATGCATGATTATATAACTGGCGGTTTTACTGCAAATACTGGATTAGCAAACTGGTGTCGTAAAAATGGCATGCTTCTACATATTCATAGAGCTATGCATGCTGTTATTGATAGACATCCAAAACATGGGATCCATTTCAGAGTTCTAGCAAAATGTTTGAGACTCTCCGGAGGAGATCAATTACATACTGGAACAGTTGTTGGAAAACTAGAAGGTGATCGTCAAACAACTCTTGGTTACATTGACAACCTAAGAGAGTCATTTGTTCCTGAAGATAGATCAAGAGGTAACTTCTTTGATCAAGATTGGGGTTCAATGCCAGGAGTATTTGCCGTCGCATCAGGTGGTATTCACGTATGGCATATGCCTGCACTCTTAGCAATTTTTGGAGATGATTCTTGTCTTCAGTTCGGTGGAGGAACACATGGTCATCCATGGGGTTCAGCTGCTGGAGCTGCAGCTAATAGAGTCGCTTTAGAAGCTTGTGTAAAAGCACGTAATGCTGGGCGCGAAATCGAAAAAGAGAGTAGAGACATTCTTATGGAAGCTGCTAAACACAGTCCTGAATTAGCTATTGCTCTTGAAACTTGGAAGGAAATTAAGTTTGAATTTGATACCGTCGACAAACTAGACGTTCAAGGTTAAACCAGATTTCAAAATTGAGGAGATTGTTCTTCTCCTCAAACTTCTACAAATCTCGTTCTAATACGAGTAATTACATTCACATTTAAATTAATTATGCCTTTCCAGAGCACAGTAGGCGACTATCAAACAGTTGCAACCCTGGAAACATTCGGTTTCTTACCACCGATGACCCAGGAAGAAATATACGATCAAATTGCATACATAATTGCTCAAGGCTGGAGTCCTGTTATTGAGCATGTGCATCCTAGTGGAAGTATGCAAACTTATTGGTCTTATTGGAAGCTCCCATTTTTTGGGGAAAAAGATCTTAACTTGGTTGTAAGTGAATTAGAGGCATGTCATAGAGCATACCCTGACCACCATGTAAGAATCATAGGATACGATGCTTACACTCAAAGCCAAGGAACAGCTTTTGTAGTTTTCCAAGGACGTTAAATCTACTTTATGTAGTAAATATCTTTCTCCAAAAAATATTTTTGGAGAAAGTTTTTCAAAAGAGTTTCACATTTGAAGATTATGTCAAAAAAAACCAGTAGAGAGATTGCATTAGAAAGAAGAAAGGCGATGAGTGATAGCGGTAAAAAAGCTGCTGCTTATTCTTCAACTACTAAAGATAGAGTTCGATCTTCTCAAGATATACAGATTTCTGGGACTCAGTCTTATCCTAATAATCAAAATATTTCTAAAGCAGCTTCAAATCATATTCCAAAAACTCAGGTTAACAGAAAGTCTTCTTCAACAACTTTATCTAGTAAAGAATTGGTGATAGAGAGAAGAAAAGCAATGTCTACCCATGGCAAATCAGCTATAACTTCATCCGATAGAACCCGTACTGATGCTAATAAAGAAAGTCCTATAACCGCAGTTAAATCAACTATAAGTAAAAAACAAGAAAGTCAAGGTTCAACTAGTACAGAATCTAAGTCCCTAAAACCGAACGTTAAAAGAAGAATTAATCAGAAGAGAAAACCTATTACTAATACAAGTAGAGATATTGTTTTGGCGAGAAGAGAAGCACAATCTAAGCATGGTAAATCAGCTACTAAACAAAATACCAGTGCAGCTTCTTTAGCGAGAAGGGGAGACCCAGATTTAAGTAGCAGAGAGATTTCTCAGAGAGTTAGAGAGCTAAGAAGTAAAACTGGTGCCACAGGCAAAAAAGGCAGTGGTAAATGTAGACCATGTGGTCCAAATAAAAATGGAGCTAAACTAAATATTGCTGATGCTAGCTGGAAAGTTGGTAAAAGTGAAACTGAATCAGGTCAAATAGTTACTGGAACACAAGCAAATAGATCTGTAAAAACGACAGGTAACGAAGCAAGTACATGCAGAACTGTCACTGGTACTCAATATATGGGAGCAGAAGTAGTTGACCAATTTTGTCAAGATAGACCAAGTTATAAACAACCACTTAGATCTACTGTTACCTCTACAACATCAGGTAATAAAGTAACCGGAAATGAAGTCGGTAGATCTGAGAGGGTCACAGGCGATGAGCCAGGTACTTGTAAAAATCTTACAGGTACTGAATATGTATCTGCTAATCAATCACAGAAGTATTGTGGTGATGTTCCAAAAAATCCTTCAAAGGTTAAACATAGTACTACAACTGATGGATTAAAAGTATCTGGATCACTTCCTGGTAGATCAACCCTTGTTACTGGAGATGAATCTGGTTCTGGACATCAGTTAACTGGAGATCAATATCTTGGCTCAGAGCCAAATCCAAAAGGTAAAGCATTTGAAAAAGTAGGCAATTACAACACTCTTAATGGGAATAATGTAACTGGTACAGGTGTAGGAAGATCAGACCATATGACAGGTAATGAACATGGGAGCTGCAAGAATGTAACTGGTGATGAGTACATAGGATCTCAACAATATGAGAAGTTTTGCGGTTCAAAACCAAAACCAGAAGCTAGAAAAGTAGGTTTAAGCCTTTCTTCAAAGTCAAATTTAATAAGCGGGACTATGACGGGAAGATCAAAAATAGTAACTGGAGATGAACCAGGTTCATGCAAAGTGTTAACAGGAACACCATACGCAGGATTAGATCAGATTAATGAGAATTGTAATAATGAAACTTCTGAAGATATGAAATCACGAGCAACAGTTAATTCTGGAAATAATTCAAATGCCAGACTCACAGGACAACAACCAGGGATTGGCGGAGTGATGACAGGTGCGAAGAAAGGTGCTTGTAAAAACCTAACAGGGACTCCTTATGTTGGTGGAGATCAGTTCTCACAAGCTTGTGATAATCCTCCACATGATACTGCTTATGCTAATCCGGAAAAGTCAGCAGGTAACTCTTGGAAGGAATTCTCAGTTAAATCACCATCAAGAGATAAATATTCTGAAAAAAATACTCAAGGTGTTACAGGTAATGAATATGAAAATGGTTCAAAGGTAACAGGACCTTTTGATATGGCAGTTGATAAGGTCACTGGCACTGAGAAATTTAGATTTGAACCGAATAAAAATATTACTTATAAACAAAAAATGGAAATTGAAGAGGCCGACCGTGCTGCAAAGACACCAGAAAAAAGAGTCGCATCAAGGATTACTGGAGAAGGACAATCAGTGGGAAACGTAACTGGTGATGATTGGGATCGCGGTGATAAGGTAACAGGCACAGAGGGAGCTTCTTCTAGAAAGCGAAATCCATCAAGAGCAGGACTCATGAGCGCAATGCCCCCTATGGAAGTTAAAAGGAATGAGGAAACAGAAAAACCAGATTTCTTGATAACTGGATCTAGTGGAAATACTCGCGAAGGACAACTTGTTACCTTTTCAGGTGGTGCAAGAGGTTAAGTAAATAATGCCTTTAAGAGGACTGGCTAAAGCCAAGAACTTCACATTGGGGCCAACCGCTCCAATGAAAACCTTTACTGAAAATATACATATACAAACTAAAGAATCAAATAATTTACGAAATTCTGGAACGTCTCATAAATTAACCAACAATATTCAAAATGAAAATCTATTTAGGTATGAAAGCAAAATAAAAAGTGATTTTGACGAAATTGTTCCAACTCTCAAGGAAATTGCTCGAATCCAACATCAAGAAGATTTTATAAATAAGGCTCAGAAAATATCAAGAAAAAATTTGGGAATAGATTTACCTCTCCACGTATTAGATAAATCTTGGGTTAAACCTCTTGATATGAGAGCTTTATATGCATGGTGTGCTTTCAAACAGCATGAGAAACTAAGCGACAATTTTTTTAATAATGATCCACTTGAAGGTGCTGCTGGAAGTAGGGATGCGGAAGACTTTGAAAAATTTCTCTTAGATTGTGGAATACATTTACTTGATATAACTCCTTGTTCGGATGGAAGATTAGCTCATTCAGTTGCTTATGTAATGAGAATACCTTTTAGTTCAGTAAGAAGAAGATCGCATGCTGGAGCACTTTTTGATATTGAAAATACCGTTAATCGATGGGTAAAAACTGAACATAAAAGATACAGAGAGAATGTTCCTAATGAAGCTCATAAAGATACTAGGTACTTAAAAGTTGTAACTTATCACTTTAGTTCAGTAGATCCTTTGCATCAGGGATGCGCAGCTCATGGAAGTAATGACGAGTTAGCTGCTGAAGAAGGTAGAAATAAATTATATGCTTTCAAAGAGGCTGTAGAGAATAGCTTTTGCTGCGGAGCTTCTGTGGATTTAATGTTAATTGGACTTGATACAGACACTGATTCATTAAAAATACATTTATCAACTAGCGATGGCGGTATAGATTTAGAAAAAACTATTTCCACATTAGAAATTTATAATTCAACAAAAAATTTCTCAAGGGAGGATGCAGAAAGAGAAATTTGCCAGACAATTTCTAATCAATCTTCAAAAGATAAACTCAGTGGACTGGAAAAATTTACGTATAAATTAATTGTCAATAATATTTCTCAAATTGATTATGTTAAAAGTTTTCATAATGGTTCTTATAAAGATATTGGACATGCAGAGAGGTTTATTGGAGTAGGTATAGGTTTCAAAGAAGTACATCTCAGAAATTTAACTTATTTTGCTCATTTAGATACAGTCGAAGAAGGGGCTCCAGATTTAGATGTAGGAGTGAAGATTTTTACTGGATTAAATGTTTCTCAAGATCTACCTATTCCGGTAGTAATAAGATTTGATTACTCTGGAAAAGTTCCCGGCGCAAAAGAGAGGGCAATAAATGATTGTGAAAGAGTTAATAATGCGATATCAATTAGATATAAAAATTTAGTTGATCAAGGGTTGTTACACACTTGCTCTACTATTAGAGATAGGGACAACATTCATTCCGCCCAAATTATTGGAATGTCTTTAGATAAAAAAACAGAGGAGGCTCACTAATTATGTTAATTTGCAAGGTTGTAAAACCACTTGTTTCTACCAATAGGATTCCTGGTTTTGAACATAAACATCTGCAGGTTGTGTTAGATGGTTCTTCTAACAAAGTTGCAGTAGACGCGGTTGGCTGTAAGCCAGGAGATTGGGTTATTTGTGTTGGAAGCTCTGCTGCTAGAGAAGCTGCGGGAAGTAAATCTTATCCGAGCGATTTAACGATTGTTGGAATTATTGATCATTGGGATCCTGACAAGTCATAAAAAAGGGGGAAATAAACTGTGGAAATCATGAAGGTATTAGGCAGGATGGTATGTACTCAAAGAGTCGCTGGCTTAGGTCATATGAATTTACGAATTTTAGAAAATAATAAAGGAAAGAAATTAGTTGCTGTTGATCCTGTTGGAGCTAGAGAAGGTAACTGGGTTTTTACTTCTAGTGGCTCTGCCGCTAGATTTGCATGCCCTAATCCAGAAGTTCAAACCGATTTAACAATTGGCGGTATTATTGATTATTGGGAGAGTGACTAAAAATTTTAACTTCAAAAATTTATTGAGAAACTTTGTTGGAGTTATAGTGTAATTAGACTTGAATAAAGAATGTAATGTGGAAAGAAAGAGAATCACCTTTGAGGATTGAAAAAAGATTTGAATTTGATCAATACTCAAAAATTAGTAAATTCATGGGGGAAATTGAGAAATTATGTAAAGAAAGGGATATCTATCCAAATATAAGTTTCGGTAAAAATTTTGTAAGTCTTTCAATATTTTTAGATAATAAAAAAATATCAGACAAGGAAAGAGACTTTTCAGTAGATATTGATAAATTTTATTTAGAAGATTAGTCCTTTTTAATAATGATTTGGCTTTGCAATATCTCTTTTGATTAAAGCCATTAAATATTTTGGTGCTTTATATCTACCAGGTAGACATCTATTTAAAGTTTCAAGATGACTCCAACACACTGTCTTTTCTATATCTTTAACTGAGTTTCCCTTTAAAATTAATAGTCTAAGAGCTTTGCAAAATAAAGGATAACCTGCTTCTAGTTCATCTATATTAAGCTTTGCTGCTGACATAGATCAAAGATGAATTATCAATTAATAATCTATACAACTATGGTGCACAATTCGTTCATATTTCAAATTTCTCAATAATTAGAAATTAATCTAGAAATGCGACGCAATCTATTTCAACTAAAACTCCTTTTGGTAGAGATGAAACTTCCACACAGGCCCTTGCTGGAGGATTCTCAATATCAAAAAAATCACTATATATTTTATTGACAATTTGAAAATTATTTAAGTCCGTTAAGTAAATGGTTGTTTTTATTACATCCTCTATTTTGGCGCCACCAGCTTTAAGAACTTCTGCGAGATTTTTTAAAACTTGAATAGTTTCCTTCTCTATATCACCTAAACACATTATTTTATTTAAAGCTGGGTCTATAGCAATTTGACCAGAACAATAGATAAAATCGCCAGCTTTTATTGCTTGATTATAGGGTCCTACTGGATCTGGAGCATTTGATGTTTTAATTACTTGTTTGGGGGACATTTGTTTAAGAAGATACCTATCTATTTAAACCCATAAATCTTTATTTGCTCTTAAAAAAGTAAATTCTTCTAAATTTTTTGCTCTTAGGAAAAGGTTTATTTTCATCTCTTCATCAAGTAAGAATGGAATTGTCAATTCATTAAGAGAAAGTTTTTTTTCAACTTCCGAAAGTTTATTTTTTATATCTTGATCTTTTGGCTTGAGATTCAATGCCCACAATATATTCGCCTTTGTATATTCATGTGCACAATATATGAGAGTATTTTTTGGTAAAGATTTGATTCTTTCTAGTGAAGAATACATTTGTTGATAAGTTCCCTCAAAAATTCTTCCACAGCCTCCAGAAAATAATGTGTCACCAATAAAAAGAACAGGATTTTCCCCATTCAAAAAGAAGGCAATATGTGAGCTTGTATGTCCTAATACTTCAATTATTTTTACTTTTTCACCTAAAATATTCAAAGTTTCTCCATCTACTACAGATACATTTTGAAATGGTATTCGCTTTTTTTCTTTGGAGGAAGCAATCACCTTTACATTTGGCCATCTTTCAATAAGAGACTTCGTCCCTCCGATATGGTCTGAATGATGATGAGTTTGCAAAATAGCTTCTAAGTGAAAATTGTTTTCATTTATATACTTAATAACTGGTTCGTGAACAGATGGATCTACAACTACAACGGATTTATCTTTTACCAACAACCAAATAACGTTATCACTTAAAACTCTAAGTCCTATTATATTTCGAGCTTTATTAAATTCCATTGTTAACTTAGAATGAAGAACTCTTGGAAGAAATTGATCTATGTTTACTATAGCTTTACCAAAAGGAGCTCTGTTAAAAGATTCAATTTCAACTTTTAAAAGAGCTGGATTAGATTTCTCTGATGCGTTGGACGAAAATAATAGATCATTAACCTTTGAATCAAATTGCAAACGGGCAAAAGCTTTATTAGTAAGAAATGGAGATGTGCCTGTTTATGTAAGTTATGGACAGGCTGATTTGGGTATCGTTGGGTATGACGTTTTACGAGAATCTGAATTAAAAGTTGCAAAGTTATTAGATTTAGGATTTGGTGGTTGTCATATGTCTTTGGCGGTTAAGCAAAATAGCAATTATTTAAAACCAACTGATCTTCCAGCGAATTGTAAAGTAGCAAGTAAATTTATAAAAACAGCAAGATCTTATTTTGAAGAATTAAATATTCCTGTAGAAATAGTTCATTTGACAGGATCAGTAGAGCTTGGTCCTATTACAGGTATGGCAGAGGCAATAGTTGATTTGGTGGCAACTGGAAAGACCCTTAAAGAGAATGGTTTAATTAAAATAGATGATCTTTATTACTCGACTGCAAGACTAATTGGAAATCCTTTATCTATGAGGCTAGATGATAATCATCTCACAGATACTATTTTATCAATAGAATCAAATAATGCTTTATAGATGATTAGCTAAATGTTTTTTAAAGATTTTAGAAGGATTAAAAAGTTAGGTAAGTATTTAACTAAAGATAAAAAAACAATCTATCTAATCTTGATAGTTTTATTACCTGTTTCTTTCTCTGGAGCTATTCAACCATTATTAGTTGGTCAAGCAATTTCTATTCTAAAGAACGAAACTACAGATGTTTGGCTAAGTAAAACTTTCTTTGGGCAGTCAATAAATGCCATAATTCTAACTTTATTTATAACTGTATTATTCCGATTAGTTCTGCAGGGATACCAAACTTACAATATCCAAGCAGTGGGCCAACGTTTGACAGCAAGAATAAGAAGAGAACTTTTTGATCATTCAATATCTTTATCTCTTAAGTATCACGATAAAATGCCTGTAGGGAAATTATTAACGAGATTAACAAATGATGTTGATGCTTTAGCCGAAGTTTTTGGGAGTGGAGCAGTTGGAGTCATTGCTGACTTCGTCAGTCTGATAGTAATTTCTTTGACAATGCTGTCAATTGATCGAGGGCTTGCCATTTTATTACTTTTGACTCAAATCCCAGTTTCATATTTTATTATTTGGCTTCAAAAACGTTATAGAAGAGCCAATTATCAAGTAAGGGAAGAATTGTCTCAACTCAACTCTGATTTTCAAGAGAATCTTCAAGGTTTAGAAGTCGTTCAGATGTTCAGAAGAGAAGCTTTTAATAGCAAGAAATTTTCCAAAACTGGAGTTGCTTATAAGAAAGCAGTAAATGGAACAATATTTTATGACAGTAGTATTTCGGCATTTATAGAGTGGATTTCTCTTGCCGCAGTTTCCTTGGTTTTGGCAGTTGGAGGATATCTTGTTACTTCTGGAAATATTGGTTTGGGAACATTAACAACTTTTATTTTATATTCCCAAAGACTTTTTGAACCTTTAAGGCAGCTTGCAGAAAGGTTTACTCAAATACAAGGAGGTTTAACAGCTGTAGAAAGAATAAACGAATTATTGGATGAAGAAATACAGATTAAAGACTCTACTTCCGCAAAACATTTTTTAAAAAATGCTAAAAATGTAAATAAAAAATTTAAGGGCAAAATTGAGTTTAAAAATGTTAATTTTTTCTACAACGAAGGAGAACACATCATTAAGAATTTATCTTTCAAGATCAATCCAGGAGAGCATGTTGCTTTTGTAGGGCCAACTGGTTCAGGAAAGACGACCATAATAAGACTATTATGTAGATTGTATGAACCTCAATCTGGCCAAATTTTAATCGACGATGTAGATATCAAAGATATTCCGATTGCAATTCTTAGAAATATGTTGGGAGTAGTTTTGCAAGATACTTTTATCTTTAGTGGAAATGTCGCAGATAATTTAAAACTTAATTCGAATTTAGACAATCTTGAATTAGAAAATCTTTGTAACGAATTAGGGTTAGATAATTTGTTAAAAAAATTGCCAGAAGGTTTGAATACCTCACTAAGAGAAAGAGGGGGAAATCTCTCTTCTGGAGAGAGACAACTTCTTTCAGTAGCTCGAGTAGCGATTAGAAATCCTGTTGTTTTAATAATGGACGAAGCAACAGCTTTTATGGATCCTTCCACAGAGGCTACTTTGCAGAAAGATCTTGAGAGAATTCTTTCAAAAAGAACAGCATTAGTAATAGCCCACAGGTTAGCAACTATTGAAAGTTCTGATAAGATTTTAGTCTTAAAAGGGGGATCATTAGTTGAAGAGGGCTCACATAGTGAATTAAGGCTGAAAAAGGGTTTATATTTTCAGCTCTCTGAGCTTCAACAAAAAGGATTCGCGAATTTTTAATGATTTTTAGAAACCAAGGATCGTTAATAAAAAAATCAAACAGCATATCAAGAGATGAGCTGATAGATCTCTATGGTTTAAATTCTTATGAGTTCACTCAAATAAATAAAGAGGAAATATTTGTATGTAGTAAAAATAAAGATTTAGATTTAATAGAACTAGATCAACTTTTGCAAACTGTTGGTTGGAGCAGAAGACCTATAAGGAGAGTGAAAAGAGCTTTGGATTTCAGTATTTTGGTAGTTGGGTTATGGCGTCATGATGATAAATTCCCCAGACTAGTAGGATTTGCAAGATGTACTGGAGATGGAATTCTTGAAGCAACCGTTTGGGATGTGGCTATTAACCCTGTCTACCAAGGACTTGGATTGGGGAAAGAGTTAATGAAATATATCCTAAAAGAATTAAAAAATATTGGAATTTATAAAGTTACTCTTTTTGCTGATGCTCAAGTGGTTTCATTTTATAAGAGACAAGGTTGGATATTAGAACCAAGAGGCTCTAAATGTGCTTTTTGGTATGCAAATTAATCATTTTTTGTAGTAGTCAGAATATATAGATTTTAACGATTCGCCTTTTAACCATCTTCTTCTAAAGTGCCAGTTCTTTATTGCTTGGAGGAAAATATTAGTTCTCTCCCATTTCCTAGAACTTGTAAAAATAGGTGAATTTAATTGTTTTAAATTCTTTTTATTGTTAAATCTCCTTAAAAAATCTACATCTTCCATTATTGGTATCTTTCGAAAACCATTATTCTTAAAATAGATAGTTCTATGAATTATTAAACCCTGATCACCATACGGTTGTTTAAAATGTTTACTTCTAATATTTACAAGAATTTCGAGGACTCTATAAATTATCTTTTTGTCATTAATTTTAAATTTAAAATTGTAGATACTATTCTTGTTACCCTTTAAAAATGAATTTATTTTTCTAAACCAATCATGAGTTAATCTTGTGTCTGCATGCAAAAATATAAGCCAGTCTCCTTTTGAATTCTTAGCTCCTATGTCTAATTGTAAACCTCGATTCTTTTCTTTGGATATTAACACTTTCGCGCCATAAATATTTGCTATATCAATAGTTTTATCTTCACTTCCACAATCAACAATTATAATCTCTCCCTCTTTCTGAATACTTGATAAGTCTGAAAGCAATAAAGGCAAATTATTGGCTTCATTGATAGTTGGGATTATAATTGAGATTTTAGACAATTTTATTATTTTCTTTCTTCAATATCCATAATTGTATCTAAATCTATTTTTTTATCTAAAAACTTATATTTCAATTTTGTAGAAGCAAAATTATCAATTGTATTTTGAAGAACATTATCTGACCCCCACTCAATTTTAATAAAAGGAAAATATATATACGATGACATTATTTTTTCTGATAAACCAATAAGCCAATATCCTCCATCATTAGATGGACCTAAAATAAGATCATTTTGTTGAAGCTCTTTTAGAGTATTCAATAAATCTTGATGGCATAAATCTGGAAGGTCAGTACCAATAAAAATAATATTTTTGATCTTATTTTTTGCGCAAAATTTTTTGTTGATTATTATTTGCCTTTTCATTCTTTCTCCCAAGCACCCTTTGCCTTGTAAATTAAATTTTTTGATGCCTAATTCTCTAGACCATCTTCTACAACTACTGACCCCCAAACCAGATATGGCAATAGAAATATCAATTAGTTTATTTTCTTGAAGAAATTTTGCTACTGAAATCGTGTGTTTGGTCATCACACTTTGTACTTTTGCAGAATTACTTTTACCTATATCTTTTGATAATCTTGTTTTGCATCTTCCAAAACCATGCCATTTTGCCATGATAATAAGTAATGCTTTATCCAATACTCTAGTGGAACTTAAAACAATTATATTCCTATTAAAAAAATATAAAATTTATCTTTATAAATTTAGTTGATGCTTTGTTAAGTAATTTTAAATTTATCGTGATCTTGTGATTTGATAATGGCCAATTATTAAATTCCAACTAGATTAATAGTCTAGAGAATAAAACTTTGCAAGCAACAAATCCTATTTGGGCGGAAGTTCAACAATCACTCCAAAAAACTTTAAGTAAGCCTTCATTTGAGACATGGATAAGGCCTGCTAAATTTAACTGTTTTGAGAATGGTCTATTGACTTTAGTAGCTCCAAATACATTTTCCAGTGATTGGTTAAGAAAGAATTATTGTGAAACTATTGAAAAAGCTGCAAAGGAAATCTGCGGCCATGATGTGAAAGTTATTTTTAAATCTGAAACAAATACCACTAGCGATTTTACAAATGAAGACAAGCCTAACGAAAAGAA
>QCCB01000017.1 GCA_003278955.1 Prochlorococcus sp. AG-347-K10 | reverse complement strand
CTCTCAAAATCTTTATTTAACTTCCTTCTTTTTTTTGCCATTGAAAATTTCTAAATACAGATTAACAATACTCAAATTCATAGATAAATTAAATTAAAACTTATAAAATAAAGATATAGTTTCCAAATCAAAATAAAACCTCTACATTCCAAATAAATCATTGGATGATATGAATAAAAAAGAAACAACTAATCCTAAAGAACTGAAAAACCCAAACTATGCAGCTAAGAAAATGAATACTTCCTCAAACTTAAACAAAAAGAAAGATAAGGAGCTTCCATGGTGGGTAGAGTTATTATTTGTTCAAATAGGATTACCAGATAAATTACTAATAAACATTTTAAAAGCCAAAAAAACATCTAAAGAATTTATTAAAAATGAAAAAAAATCAATAATAATATTTTTGTTTGTAATTACTACATTGGCATATTTTTATCCAGTTATTAAACATGCAAAAAATAAATTAGATTGTGAAGCGATTGCTAAAAATTATATTATTAAAAATAAAAATACAATTGGAATTAATAATAGAGAAATAAAAATGTTATCTACAAATTTTTGTCATGGTGGCGAAGAAATCTATGAAATAAAAAATTTAAAAAATTAAATTTTGAATTATTCTCTATAAATAAGCATCTCAATTATAATAATAACTTTAATTTTAATAAAGTTTAAATTTTATTCCTAATGACTGATATAAAACAAAGGAAAGAAAACGTAAAAATGCATTTAAAAGATTTAAGGCAAAATTTAAAGAAAATGCATTTACAAGTTACGGAAGAATTAACATTACCAAAGCCAGGCGATGTAAAAGACTTGATGGATAAAATGGATAAACTACTAAAATTAATAGAATCAAAATAAACTATAATTTAAATAATTTAGAATCATCAAAAGTTAAAAAAATGAAAATAATAAAACAACTTCCTATGTTAATTTTAATCGCAATTTTCTTGATTTCTTGTAAAACATCTACGAATAAAGAGTATCCCACAAATGATTTGGAAAAAAATATTGAGGATAATACTAATTCAGAAAAGAAAAGAATGGAAATAAATTTTTCTTGTGGAGAGGATGGTATTTCAGAATACTTAGATGATGGATGGAATATTTTAAAAGAAGAATCCCAAGAAAAAATTTGCACCTGGAAATCTGTTCCTGCCACAAAAGATTGCAATATGGAAAAAGATAAAGGATGTAAAATAACAATGCCAGATAAAATAGGTGAAGAGAAAATTTATTTATTGGAAAAATAAATTTAATATATGACTCCAAAATCAGAACACTTAGTTGATTTAATTTTTAAGAAATTAAAGACCTATAAGAAGAAAAAAATATTTTTAGAAAAAGAAAGTTTGAATAAATTTATTTTTTCACTTTTCAAAGAAAACTGAATGCAGGACTTATTTAACTTAACTGCTATAGTTAAATAAATTTTTTAATTAATATAAATATGCATAGTTTTTCATCATTAACTTTTATTCTGTCAGCAATTTTTATTGTAAGTCTTTATTTTTTATTTAGGGTTACTTCTAGTACAAAGAATTAAAAATATTTTTACATTTTTCTTAGATGATCGGATCATCTCTTAGTAGTAAAACCGTATGCTTATTTAAACCATCATTAATCCATTCTTTATATTCTTCTAGAACACACTTTTTATCAAACTTATCTAATAAATTGATTCTTTTTTTTGCATTATCTAGTGCTAACTCAATACAATGTTTATAATCGTTGAAGTTTTCTTGCATTTGTTTTTATTGAATCTTAGTAAAAATAATTTCTTATTCTGTATTGAAAATTACAATAATAGGCGTTGATTTAATAAGAGTATCAAGCAATACGGAAGAATTTTTAATATATTTAGGATAATATTAATCTTTATAATATTTCTATGTCCTACGAAGCAGGCAGTAAAGAATGTAGACATTTAATTGAAGCTAAAGAAAGTCTTCTATCAACATTAGATGCGTTAAGTAATATACATTCGACTGATCTAATACAAATCCAAATTAAAGAAATTTACAATAAATTAGAACAGATGCACGACAATAGAAAAAAAATAGAATCAGCTACAAATTATCTTTAATAGAATCAATTTAGCTGAAAGCTCTCACAATTGGCTTTTTATCTTGGTTACTTTTTTCTCTGATAATAAATCCAATAAAGCATCAAGCTGAGCGAGTACTTCCTTTGCTTCATTAAGATCTGGCAACAAATCTTCTTTGATGAGCATTTGATGCATCTCTCTAAGCTCTAACCTTATATATCTAAGGTGAGAACAAACTTCCTCTCTCTTAGTTGCACTCATATTTCCTTTATATTCTTTACATTATACAATACGATCTTTTTTGACTCCCATAAAATTTTTGTCAATTTGAAAAATTTTTGCAAACCCAATAACATATCAAAATCTTTTAAAGTCGAATTGTAGTAATATATCCTTCATGAAAAAGAAAAAATCTAAAAAAAAACAAACTAATTCAAATTTAAAAGATCAAAAATTAGGTCAAACAAAAAATTCTGCAAAATTAGTACTTTTTGTTTTTGGGATAGGTCCAATTATTGGCATAATAATATTTTTATACAGTAAGGGATTTTTTAATTCACCAACTATTTAAATCTTAAGTAATTAAAATTTATCTTAAAATATTTAACTTTAAAAAATTTAAAATAATTATTGAAATTTTTTTAATGAAAATATCCTAAATTCTGACATTTTTCTAGCTTTTTCAGGATCAGATATCAAAAAAGGGTGATCTGATAAAAGTTCTAATACCTTATCTATCTTTAATCGTATATCATCACAATCAACATTTTCCCATTCCTCATCAAATGACATTGCAAAGCTATCAGCATTATCATATAGTTTATCTTTCATAATATTTGGAATTTAAATTTAGAAAATCTCAAAAATCAGAACCTAACTGAAAAAGTAATTAGAAGAAGCATTTAAAACTATCCACTTGAGTATTTGAGAAATAACTTTGAATGAGTGTTCTTTGAAATTATACTTTAATCCTACAATTTAAATTTATAACTAAGTGCAAATAATCAAATTCTGAGTTGATTTGACAGAAGTGTTACAATATTGACATATCTAAAGACTTATGGAAAATAAAGTTAAAAGGATAGGATATCTTCCTAGAAAAAGAGTACTTGAAATTATTGATGAAATATCCAAGAGCGAATCTATAAGTAGATCTAAAGTAGTTGGAATATTAGTTGAGGAAGCATTAGATGCCAGAGGAATTGCGAATTTTGGATATAGTAATATCAGCAAGTCAAATATATTCAAGTCGGATAATTTTAAAGATCTCCAAAATGAAAATGCCCACTTAAAAGATGGGGAAGACGAATTTGTCGATGACAGTGGTTACACAGTTTCATCTCACAAAACTTTAGACCGCTCAATATCTTCTGCAGATATAGAATTAGCAAATAAAATAAATATTCTTAAGGAATCAGGATTAATATAACTTTTATTGAGTAATTACTTTATTTTTTAATGCATAATATTGGTTCATTGTTTATTCTTAATCAAGAATAATATTCTTTTTACATAATTCGAATATTAAATCCTTTCTAATATTAATTTTTAATTAAAAAATGAAAGATATTAAATGTCCTTCGTGCGGCAAAACATTCCGAATTGATCCCAGCAGCTTTGAAGAAATACTTCTTCAGATAAAAGATGAAGAATTTAATAAGCAAATAAAAGAAAGACTTATCTTGGCTGAAGAAGATAATAAAAAAGCTTTGGAAATTTTAAAACATGAGTTAAAAATACAGTTAATAGAGCAGAATCGGATTAAAGAGTCTGAGATCCAAACTCTTGAATCTAAATTAAAAATAGCTGAAGAAAAGAAAACAAATGTCCTTAATGATTTAAAAAATCAAGCAACAAATAAAATTAATTCATTGAATAATGAATTAATCAAGTTAAAAGACGAAATTAAAACCCAGTCTTTAATTTCAGAATTATCTTTAAAAAACAAAATTAGTGAAGCTGTTACTAATTTAGAAAAAGAAAACTTTTCTTTAACAAATTCCATTGAAAAGATGAAACTTGAACATTCAGTTAATGAAAAATTAATTGAAGAAAAGTTTAAAAGCAAAATTAGTGAAAGGGACTTGACTATTCAGGAGTTAAGAGAAATGAAATCTAAATTATCTACTAAGATGATAGGGGAAACTTTAGAAATCCATTGCGAAACTCAATTTAATCTGAATCGTGCTTCTGCATTTAAAAACTCATATTTCGAAAAGGATAATGATGCCACTTCAGGAAGTAAAGGTGACTATATATTTAGAGAATTTGATGAAAATAAAACCGAAGTAGTATCCATAATGTTTGAGATGAAGAATGAAAGTTTAAATGGTACTAATAAAAGAAAAAACGAAGATTTTTTAAAAGAATTAGATAAAGATAGAAGACAAAAATCTTGTGAATATGCAGTTCTCGTATCCCTTCTAGAACCAGATAGTGAACTATATAATGCTGGCATAGTAGATGTTTCTCATAGATTTCCAAAAATGTATGTCATTAGACCTCAATTTTTCTTGCCCATTATTTCTCTGCTAAGAAATGCATCAATGGAAACTTTAAAATACAAATCACAAATTGATTTAATGAAACGTGAGAATTTTGACATAACTAATTTTGAAAGTACTCTTGAGCAATTCAAAAATGCAGTCGGTAAAAATGTTTCACTTGCCCAGGATAGATTTAATGATGCAATTTCAGAAATTGATAAATCAATAAACCATTTACAAAAAACTAAAGAGGCTTTAGTTCTTTCAAAAAAACATCTTTTATCTGCTGATAGCAAATCTCAAGATTTGACAGTAAAGAAATTAACTAGAAATAATCCAACCATGAAGAAGAAGTTTAATGATTTAAATAATTTTGAAGATGAAGTAGCCTAATAAAAAAAGTTTTATAAAATTAACAATAATTAAAAATATATTTAATTTCTATCTTAGAAATATACTATAAATAATAAATTTCATAGTAAAGAAAATAATGTCTATCAACACTCCTATTTTCAGTATTGCCAAAGATCTTAATGTCGAAAGTAATAGAATATTATTAGCCTGCAAGAAACTTGGAATCAATGCAAAAGGTGCAACAAAAAGATTAAATAAAGAAGAATTAGAAAAAATTAAAAATTATTTTGAAACAGGCAAAAATGTGTCAGATGAAGTAATCAATTTAAATAAAGCTAAAACTAAAAGTAGTTCAAAAAAAGTTGTAGAAAAGGTAAAGATTAAATATTTTGCTAACAGACTTATTCGTAAATCTTAAATAAAAATAATTTTTTTTAATTACTTAAAGGAATAAGCCACGGAAGAAAAAAATTATAATTTATCATAAGTAAAAATACTTAAAATGAGCATAAGCAAAATTTTAAATTCTCTTGAAAAATCCTGGGAAAGAGATGATATTCTTTTAAATATAAAGAAAGGTTTAGGGACAGATGAGATAGTTAATGAATTTCTTATTAAAAACGAAAGACAAATTAAAGAATTAAATTCTTTATTAAGTCCAGAAGATATTGATTTATTAAATCAAGTAGAACAACTCTCAACTTGCGAATCTAAATTAATAAATGAGATTAAAAATTTAAATTACTTAGAAAATAATGAAAATCATTACATTATGAATAAAAAAAAGATTGTGCCATCTAATAGAGTTTCTTTCAACAAAATTAGTTCATTCATGATTAAAATTAGTTCATTCATGATTAATTGGAGTAACCAATTTGTAGTTATTGCTTTACTAGCAATTTCAGCCATAGCTTTATCAAAACAAGCGTGGGCATAATTAGCTAAATTAACTTCATTGTAAGAGAAGTAGTTTTGAGAACTAAACAAGAATATTTAATTAGATATAAAGATGGAAATCTTTATTGTGAACTTGCTGATATTTGGATTGATCCTAGCAAGCCAGTAAAAAAGGCATTAATAACTCATGCTCATTTTGATCACTTTACATTTGGCTGTGAAGAATATATTTCTACTAAGGAAACTGCGATACTTCTTAAAGAAAGAGTTGGAGATAATATCAAAATTAAAACTTTTGAATATGGAGAAGAATTTAAGATAAATGGCATTAATATTTCTTTTCATCCATCCGGTCACATCCTTGGATCTAGTCAAATTAGGTTTATTTTTGCTGAAGAAAAATGGCTAATTTCAGGAGACTTTAAGCTTCAAAAAGATCAGACTTGCAAACCATATGAAATAGTAAAAACTGATTATTTAATAAGCGAATGTACTTTTGGGTTGCCAATATTTAAGTGGGATGAATCAAATAAAATAGCAAATGATATTTCAAAATGGATAACTAATTCACCAGAAAAAACTTCTTTACTTTTCTGCTATTCACTTGGAAAAGCTCAGAGATTGTTAAACGAAATTAGTCAAACAAATTTTAAAGGCAATATTTATTCCCATGGCAGTATTCACAAAATGAACAATAGTTATAGGGAAATTGGAATTGATATTAAAGATACTATAAAAATTGAAAATAAAAAAAAGATAGATGAACTTAAAGGAAGTCTTATATTACTACCGCCATCTTTAAGTAAGGGTTCTTATTTAAAAAATTTCAAAAACATTCAAACAGCTTTCGCAAGTGGATGGATGTCAATAAGAGCTCTAAGAAAAAGATCAGGATATGATAAAGGATTCGCAATCTCTGATCATGCGGATTGGGATGGAATTCTGGAAGTAGTAAAAAAGTCTGAAGCAAAAAATGTATTTTTTCATCACGGAGATAGTGAAGCCTTAAGTAAATATTTAGTTGAAAAGGAATCAATAAATGTCCTTTTATTCGGTAAATAAAAATGAGCTTAAAAAAGTTTTCAGAATTATTTGGAGATTTAGATTCAATTAATAGTACAAATAATAAAATTGAAGTTTTAAAGAATTATTTTTTATCTAATGATCCAATAGATAATTCATGGGCAATATATTTACTAACTGGAAAAAGAAATAAAAGATTAATTAGTGGAAGATATTTAAAAAATCTTTTTTCTCAAATATATGACTATCCTCAATGGTTAATTGATACATGTTATTTAAAAGTTGGTGATTCTGCTGAGGTAATAACTTTATTACTTAAAAATAAAACTAATTCTAGAAAAAAGAAATTATCAAATATAAGTCTCAATGAATTACTAAGCGAAACAATTCCTGCATTATCAAAACTTAATGAGGAGGAGAAAAATGTAGAAATTAAAAATCTTTGGGAAACATTACCCGAAGATAACCATCTAATTTTTAATAAAATTCTTACAGGAACTTTTAGAGTAGGAGTCTCTATCGGATTAATTACAAAATCAATATCAAAACTAATTAATATTGAGGAAGAGATTATTTCTCATAGGTTAATGGGTGATTTTAAACCTTCAATTGATTCATATCAATTTTTAATTAACAAGAATATCAATCTTCAAGAGTTAAATTCCAAACCATTTCCATTTCTTCTAGCAAATACTATTGAAGATAAAATCTTCGAAAATTCAATAAATGATTTTCAATTTGAATGGAAATACGACGGTATCAGAATGCAATTAATTAAAAGATCAGGCAATGTTTCGTTATGGACAAGAGGGCAAGAATTAGTAAATGAATCTTTCCCAGAATTAGTAGAGAAAATGTCACATATAAAAGATGATTTTGTTCTTGATGGGGAATTATTAGTTTGGAATTTTAAAGAACAAATTGCCTTTGATTTTTCTTTACTTCAAAAAAGAATAAATAGAAAATCGCCTACTAGAACAATCCAAATAAAATATCCAATTATTTTTATTGCTTATGATCTTTTAGAGATTAATGGGAGAGATATAAGAGAAATTAAATTAGAAAATAGAAGAATTGAATTAGAAAAATATTTTTCAAAATGGCAAATTAAAACTGAGAATAATATCTCTGATATTTTCAAAATATGTGATTTGATCTTTCCTAAAGATTGGCCTGATGCTTTAACTTATAAAGAAAAATCTCGAGAAAATAATACCGAAGGGTTAATAATTAAGAAAAAGACTTCTATATACTCCTCTGGTAGAAAGAAAGGTATTTGGTGGAAATATAAAGTCGATCCTATGCAACTGGATGCTGTTCTAATTTACGCTAAGGGCGGTAGCGGTAGAAGAGCTGGTCTTTATACAGATTACAGTTTTGCACTATGGAAAGACAAAGAATTAATTAAATTTGCAAGTGCATATTCTGGTTTAACGAATATTGAGATTAAAGAGCTAGATAAATGGATAAGAAAAAATACAATAGAAAAATTTGGTCCTGTTCGATCGTTAAAACCGGAAATGGTATTCGAAATATCTTTTGAGAAAATACAAATTTCAAATCGTCATAAGTCAGGCATTGCAGTACGATTTCCAAGAATAACAAAATGGAGAAAAGATAAAAAAATTAATGATGCAGATAGCCTAGAGAATGCTTATGAACTAATGAAAAAAATATCATGAAAAATATTACGAAAAATAATAAGCAAAATAATTTAATTTCTAAAATTAAACAGTTTTTCTCCACAAATGGATGGGAGCCACTACCCTATCAGATGGAATCTTGGGAAGCATTTTTAAATGGAGAGAGTGGAATAATACAAGTTCCTACTGGATGCGGCAAAACTTATGCTGCATTAATGGGACCTCTATCAAAGATAGAAGATCCCAAAAATAATAAAAGTGTGAATATATTATTAATAACCCCTTTAAAAGCACTAAGTAGAGATCTAAAGAATTCCATACAATTAGCAGCTTTGCATTTTAATAAAGAAATCACAGTTGAAATTAGGAACGGGGATACAACCCCATATAAAAAGAAAAAACAACTAGCTAAACCACCTAATATTCTTATTACCACTCCAGAGTCTTTATCTCTTTTACTTTCTAATAAAGAATCTAATAATCTGTTCAAGGAGTTGTCATCAATAATTATTGATGAATGGCATGAATTGATGGGTAGTAAAAGAGGAAATCAGTGCGAGTTATCTTTAAGTTGGCTAATAGGAAATATAAAAAATTTACAAATTTGGGCAATGTCTGCAACTATTGGAAATATTGAAGAAGCAGCAAGAGCAATAGTTGGGATGAGCGCTATTAAACCCAAAATTATAAGTACAAATATTCAAAAAGAGATCGAAATTATAAGTGTTTTACCAGAAGAGGAAACTACCTTTCCATGGAGTGGGCATCTTGGAATTAGAAGTCATTCTTCACTTTTAAAAATCCTAGATAAAAATAAAAGCACATTATTATTCACCAATACGAGAAATCAATCTGAAAGATGGTATCAATGTCTTAAATTTTTTCTCCCAGAGATGGAAGACAAAATTGCACTTCATCACGGCTCCCTAGATAAAGAAGATAGAAAAAGAGTTGAAGAAGGGGTTAAAGACGGTTTAATAAAATGGGTAGTCTGTACCAGCTCGTTAGATTTGGGAGTTGACTTCCAACCTGTAGATCAAATAGTTCAAATTGGTAGTGCAAAGAATTTAGCTAGACTTATCCAAAGAGCGGGAAGAAGTGCACATAGACCAGGTGGGAAATCCAAAATAATTTTTATGCCTACTAATTCTTTAGAGTTATTAGAGATTAGTGCAATGAGAAGAATAATAAAAAGTGGTATATCTGAGGAAATTAGACTTCCTGAATTATCTTATGACGTGCTTCTACAACATCTAATAAGTTTGGCATGTGGAAATGGCTTTGATCCGAAAATTGAGAAAGAAAGAATTAAAAATTGCTGGAGTTATAGAAACTTAAAAGATCAAGATTGGAATTGGTGTCTTGACTTTTTAGAATATGGAGGAAAATGTCTTAAAGCATACCCAAAATATAAAAAGATAGTTAAAGAAGAATCACAAAATAATAATGAAAACTTTAAATATTTTGTAAAAGACAAATCTTTAATAAGAATGCATAAGTTCAATATTGGGACAATTACAAGTGACAAATTTGTGAATGTCAAATATATGAAAGGTAAATCTTTAGGTAATTTAGAGGAGAATTTTGCTTCAAAATTAAATCCCGGGGATACATTTTACTTTGCTGGCAAAATGCTTCAATTTGTAAGAATAAGAGATATGAATTTATACGTTAAAAAATCAACAAAAAAAAGTTCTCTAATTCCTGCATGGGTTGGAGGTCAAATGGCTATTTCTGACCTTCTTTGTGAAAATTTGAGAAAAGAAATAGATATATGCAATGAATCAGAAAATTATGATTACTTGAATCCTGAATTAAATTCATTACGCCCAATATTGAAAAAACAAAAGGCTCTTTCAAATATTCCAAAGAAAGATGAATTCCTTATAGAAATATATAAAACCAAGGATTTATCAAATCTTTTTGTTTTTACACTTGATGGCAAATTTGTAAATGAAGGAATTGCATTTTTATGGGCTTTAAGATTAGCAAAATTAAAACAATCTACATTTAGTATTACTACTAATGATTTTGGGTTCAGCTTAACTACCTCAGAAGATTATGATTTTTCCATAATTAAAAAAGAAGCTGATTATTTTTTGGATAACAAAAAATTAGAGGAAGATTTAGAAAATGCAATAAATTTTTCAGAATTAACAAAACGTAGATTTAAAAATATTGCCCAGATAAGTGGACTAGTAAATCAAAATAATCCAACCAAAACAAAAACTTCTTCTCAACTTCAAATAAGTTCAAGTCTTTTCTACGATGTCTTTACTAAATATGAAGAAGGCCATCTTTTGATAAAACAATCGCATCAAGAAGTTAAAGAATATCAATTAGAAAATAAAAGAATATCTAGATCATTAGAAAGATTAAAAAATTTAAAAATGCTATTAAACGAGATAAAAACTCCAACTCCTTTTGCCTTCCCTTTATTAGTTGAAAGACTTAAAAATACTTTAAGTAATGAACCAATAGAAAAAAGAGTAGAAAAACTTATAAAAAAATATATGGATTAAATGAAAAAAAGTTCTTTTAAATTTTGTTGGGAAGATACATTGTTAGAGATGCTTCCTTCAAGAGCGTTATTTCTACCAGAAACAAAAGAGTTGTTAATATGCGATATTCATCTTGGGAAAGCTGATTATTTTCAGCAAAATGGTATACCTCTTACTAATAATTCAGATAAAAACAATTTCGCAAGAATAAAAAAAATAGTAAAAAAATATAGTCCTGAAAAGTTAATAATATTGGGAGATTTATTCCACAGCAAATATTCAATAGATAAAACTCTTCAAAAAAAAGTTGAGGATCTTCCTGAGCTACTAAAAACTAATGTTGAACTCATCCTCGGTAATCACGATGTAGGTTGTGATATTAAAAATATTAAAATTTTTGATATTAGAAAAACTAAAAATATTACTTTTAGTCATGAGCCAGTTAAATCAGAAAACAAAAATACCTTGAATATTTGTGGACATTATCATCCAAAAATCTACATAACAAACAAAGGTGATAAATTATCATTTAGGTGCTTTGCCATGGATAAGAATAAAAACACTTTATTTTTACCTGCATTTGGAGACTTAACAGGGGGATATCCCTGCAAAAAGTCATTTAAAAAATGGGCAATTGTTTCTGAAGAAGAAATTATCGAAATCAAATCTTAAGAAAAATCCTTGTGAAGTGACTTAAATTTTTCATTTAGATATACCAATTTATACTTAAAAGCCTCATTTAGTTTTTTTATCAATTAATTTATATCTATTATTCTGTTCTACAAGTAAGAATAAATAATAAAAAATTTATACAGCTAATGACCCTTTCCTTAGCGGACAATCCACGTTATAAAAAAAATAAACACATTTTATAGAAATGAAAAAATTAATAGCTTTGATATTATTTCCATTTCTTGTAACTCCATTTGGAGCAAAAGCAAATGATAATTTTTCCGTTGAGATAGAGGCACTTACATTAGTAATGGAACAATATAATGAAGATACTGAATCAAGTATTGAATTAGATATAGAAGATATAAAGCCAAGTTACATGGCTCTTAAACAAGACGAATGCAATGCAACCGTTGAAGTTACAGAAAAAACAGGATTAGAAGTTGTAAATACTGAATCTTTCGATGTAAATGTCTGCTTGAAAGAAATCTATAAAGTTATCAACTAATTAAGCAGCTTATAAAAATATAATAAAAACAAACAAAATAAAAAGGTCTTTTACTTAAAGAAGGTAAGACCTCGAGACCTAACAGAAAACTTTGGAACGGGTTCTGCATACCCAATTTATAACTACATTGGCATTGTAGAGGTGTGATTAAAAGTACAAAAACTAAAATTATCTTTTAAATAATTATTTCTTCTTTGATAATGTTTGTGATTCTTCTCTAGACATTAAAGCTTCGATTTGAGCAAGAACTTTTTGAAGTTCATCCGTTTTTGTAAGAGATGCTTCTGCTACTTCTCTTAATTTTTCTAACTGTTCTTTAGTTTTATCCATGATAAATAAATTAGAAATTAACCACTTTTAAAAATGGCTTTAATACAGATTTTTCACTCCCACACAGATTCATATTCTCTCTTTTTTTTATAAAGTCAAATAAATTTCCCTTTATTAAGGTTTTATGAGGACTTCCAATTAATTCTTTATTTAATATTGAAAGCATAAGATTACCTGAAATAGAAATACTCTTAAATTATGAAGTAAATACGGGCAATCCTATTGTTGCAGTTGTTATGATAGCCCCTGCAAAAATCAAGAAAGGTAGAAAAGGGTAGTTTTTCAAAGATGAACTTACTAATTCGAAATTACTATATAGGTATTTATACTGTTTGTCTACCCCTAACCTTTCTTAAAAGTAAAAATTATTCTTTTTAAAAGTAAAAATTTAACATCAGCCAAATTTACCAGATATGTATTCCTGAGTAGTTTTTTCTTTTGGAGAGTTAAAAATTTTCTTTGTCGAATTAAATTCTGCAAGATAACCAACCTTTCCTCCATCACCATCTTCATATTCTATAGCATTAAAAAATGCAGTCATATCACTAACTCTTAATGCCTGTTGCATATTATGGGTAACGATAATTATTGTGTAATTCTTCTTAAGTTCATGCATCGTCTCTTCTATTTTCAAGGTAGATATAGGATCCAAAGCTGAGCATGGTTCATCCATTAGAATTATTTCAGGTTCAATTGCAATAGTTCTAGCGATACATAATCTTTGTTGTTGTCCACCAGATAAAGAGTAACCACTATCGTTTAATTTATCCTTACATTCATCCCATAATGCTGCCTTTCTTAGAGAACTTTCGACTAATTCATCCATATCTCCCGTAAATCCATTAATTCTTGCCCCAAATGCAATATTTTCGTAAATAGATTTAGGAAAAGGATTAGGTTGTTGAAAAACCATCCCAATTCTCCTTCTTACTTCAACTGGATCTACTCTTTTGTCATAAATATTAGTTCCATCAAACAGCACTGTTCCTTTTAGTGAACAATTAGGAATTAAATCGTTCATTCTGTTTAGAGATCTAAGAACAGTTGATTTACCACAACCTGAAGGTCCAATAAGGGAGGTTATATTTCCTTTTTTAAAATTACAAAAAACATTTCTTACTGCTTCAAAAGTTCCATAGCTAATAGAGACATTCTCAAGAGATAAAATGATATTCTTTGGTGTTTTTTTATTAGTTTTAATCATTTATACTCTCTTAGTTTTCTCAGTAAAAGCGGCTAAAATCCTTGAAAATATATTTACTGATAGTATCGATAAAACAAGAATAAAGGAAGCTGCCCAAGCTAATTTATTTTGTGCATCATAAGGTTCAAGGGCAAAGTTATATATCAATACAGCCAAAGAGCCCATCTCATAAAATAAATCTCCAAAACCAGTTATGTAGTAATAAGAGAATAAAGCCGTAAATATCAAAGGTGCTGTTTCACCTGCAGCTCTTGCGATTCCAAGTACAACGCCAGTAGCAATAGATCTAAAGGCAGAGGGCAAAGTAACTTTCAATATGGTTGTATACATACTTGCACCAACACCAAGAGACGCATATCTCAACTCATTAGGCACCATCTTTAAACCTTCATCAGTCGTTTTAATCACAGTAGGCAACATTAATATTGAAAGTGCCATACCTCCGGCCAAGCCACTGTACATACTTCCAAATAAGATCTTTGTTGAAACAATTAAGGCATAAATAAATACACCGGCAATTATTGAGGGAACTCCCGCTAAAACATTTACCCCAAATCTAATAAACCTTGAAAAAGCAGCACCTTTAGAATATTCCGCAAGATATATTCCACCTCCAACTCCTACTGGTATGGCAATAATTGAAGCAATAGTAGTAATTATTAATGTCCCGATCAATGCAGGGTTAATACCTCCTGCATCTAAATCATCTCCTGGAGGATTTGGTTCTAAAGTAAATAGTTCTGGTGTGACTTGAGATCCACCTTTGATAAGAATATAAGTGACCAGAAAAATCAAAGGAAGTATTGCGATCAATGCACAAATTACTGATAAAGAAGTAAAGAATTTATCTCCTATATTTCTTGATAATCTTTTCTGGTAATAGAGTGAATTCATAATTATCTAATATTTGAGACTAAATTTCTTAACTAGCCATTGCGCAAAGATATTGACCACCAAAGAAAGGATCATCAGTACAAAAGCTGCATAAAAGAGTGATGAAACCTGACTTCCATCAGCTTCACCAAACTGGTTTGCGAGCATGGAGGAAATGGTATATCCAGGAGACAATAGAGACCAACTAAATGCATTTGAATTACCAATAATCATTGTCACAGCCATTGTTTCTCCCATTGCCCTACCTAAAGCCAATAGAACACCTGACATAATTCCTGATAATGCTGCCGGCAAAATTACTGAAAATATTGTTTTCCATCTACTTGCTCCAATTCCATAAGCCGCATTTCTTAGCTTTTTAGGAACCTGATTAAGTGAATCCCTTGCAATAGAAGTCACTATTGGTAAAAGCATTACTACTAAAATCAATATTGCTAACAAAGAATTCCTGCCTGTAGGTTCTGTACTGAATAAAGGTATCCAACCAAAGAAATTATGTAAAAAGACAAAAAAGGCTCTAAAAAAAGGTTCCATAACAAATATTGCCCAAAGTCCCAATACAACTGATGGAATTGCTGCTAATAATTCAACAAAAGAACCTATTATTTCTCTAAAAACTTTCGGTACAAAGTCCTCGGTAATAAATATTGCAGTTCCAACTCCCAAAGGGATAGTTATTAATAGCGACAGGAATGAAGTTACTAATGTGCCATATATTGCTGTAAAAGCTCCGTATTCATCTTTTACTGGATTCCATTCAGAGGTTACTAGAAACTTAAAGCCATACCTCGAAAAGGATTCGAATGACTGAAAAAAGACTACTAAAATAATTCCTAAAAGTATTATTGCTACAAAACTAGACAAGACTAGAGCAGTATTCTTGAAGATAATATCAATATTTTTTTCGATACCGAATCTTTTACGATTCTTGAAAAGAGTTAATTTCTCTTCCATTAAAAAAAGAATATCTCTATAAATCTACTACTAAATGCTGTAAAAGACTTTAAGAGGACTTAAAGGTATATGAAAGTCATGATAATTTGACATCTATTAAAAAATTTAACTACCTATTTTTTCAACGGCAGCTCTTGATTTCAAAAGGATATTCCCTTTTAAAGGGATAAATCCAAGGGATGAAGCCTTATCTTGATACTCATCACTTAACAATGTATTAAAGGCTTGTTTGATTGCTTTAGTATTTCTACCATTACCTTTTTCGTAAGCAAGTATCCATGTCAATGAAGCTATAGGGTACGCTCCTTTTGCTGTTGGATTAGGATTTTTACCCGCAAGATTTTCATCTAACGTAATACCATTAAGAGCCTTAGCTCCTGCTTCTGCAGATGGTTTTAGAAACTCCCCTGAAAGATTTTGAAGTGCAGCAGCCTTAACATTACCTTTAATATATGACTGATTTACATAACCAATTGCGCCTGGAGTGTTTTGAATTACACCTGCAACACCAGAATTACCTTTTGCTCCAACGCCTGCTAGCCACTTAACTGATTTACCAGTTCCTAAAGTCCAGGTTGGTGAAAATGCTTCCATAGAGTTTGTGAAAGCCTTAGTAGTTCCAGAACCATCAGAACGATGTGTCCAAGTTAACTTTCCTGATTTACAGCCTAATTCTTTCCAGTTTTTAACCATACCCATTGCAACTCGTACTGCTTGCTCTTGAGTAAGTTTTAAATCGCAATCATAGTTATAACCAAAAGCAATAGTTCCTCCAACCATAGGAATCTGTACTAAGCCTCTTGATACCTTTTCTATATCCTTAGCCTTCATAGGATCATCAGAAGCACCAAAATTTACTGTTTCATCTATAAAGGCTTTTCTGCCAGAACCAGAGCCTACTGCTTGATAGTTAACTCTTGGTCCACCTGATTTGGCTAAGTCAAAAAACCACCTAGTATAAATTTTCGAGGGAAATGTAGCACCTGCTCCGCTCAATCTTTTTGAAGCAATCGCTTCTTGAGAGAGAACTAATGAGATAGAAGAAGAAAAAATAAGGATTTTTTTTAAAATGCCCACTTTGGTAATGAGAAATGAGTCTGTTAAATATAAATTACAGCCATGAGATAATTAAAAAATTTAAAAATATATAAATCAAATTATTTTAATATATAAAATTATTTATATTTCGGCATTAAGAACTCAGCTAGAAATTAAAATTCTCAATTAAATATCAACTCTTTATTTAGAATTTAATTTTTGTTGTTACTCTGTTTTTATTTTGAGATTTGAATTCAAAAATTCCTTTATCAGTAAATATGGTCAACTCATCTCCAGATGTTTCTTCAATTGCAATTCCCTCAGACTCTAGATTTTTAACATATACATTACCAATAAGTTTTAGAGATTTATCATCCTTGTCAAAAGAAAGCTTGTCAGAATAAGCCTCAAAATTACCACTATTACTCTTAATGACTACATTTCCCTTGGCCTCTAAATCACCTTCTAAAGTATTTATTTGAGAATCAGATGTAATTATGTAATTAGTTAATTCCTCAGCAAAAGAAAATTCAGCTAATAGAAATAAAAACGATGCGAAAAATAAACTTTTCATTTACTCCCAACCCTTTTCTGCATTTTGAATAATCCATTGTGCAAGAACCTTATCCTCACCATCCTTCAATTTATTTTTATAACCCTTCATAAAACCAATCCCATCATTAGCAATTATTGTTATTGAATTTACATCTGCTATTCCTCTTTTTTCAAGGTCAGAAAGTTTTAATGATTTAGATCCTTTGAGAACGACTGATCCACCTCTTACATGGCAGCCTGCACAAACATTTCTAAAAATTGTTTCTCCATCTCTAATATCAGAAGCCATTAGATATCTATTATGCAAAGAGGTTTGAAAAATAATTATTAAAGTTATTACAGGAATTACAAATAGAAATTTAAATATTTTCATTTGATTTATTCCACCCAAAGGCAATTTAGCAATTAATTCTGAATCTCGTTCTATTTATTTTAATAGTTCTACTGCTACTACAAGATTGCCCAACAAACCATTCAAAATATTTAGCTGTTCTTTACTACCAAATGCTATTAATACCTGACCTGGTTGAAGTATAAAATTACCGCCAGGATTAGTGAACAACTTTTCATTTTCTTTAATGGCTAATATTTTAGCCCCACTTTTTTTCCCTATTCCTAGTTCAGAAAGTGATCTTTTCTCTGCTGTTTCAAAAAGACTAATATCATTACTTAATTCAAATTCTTCAATTTCACATTCACTTCCTGCAAGCAGATCAAGAAAGTCAATAGCAATAGGTCTTAAAGCCATTGATGCCATTGCTCTTCCTGCTGCGATGTAAGGGCTTACAACTATACTTGCCCCGGCTAATCTCAATTTACTTGCAGCTTCTTCAGTGCCTGCTCTTGCTATTACTCTTATAGAACTTCTTATTCCTTTAGCGCTTAAAACCACATATAAATTAGCAGCATCGTTGGGTAGGGTAACAACCAAACTTTTACATTTATCTAATCCAGCTAACTTTAAAGTTTCATCAAGTGTTGCATCGGCGCATAGAACTTCTAAACCATTATCTTCAGCAATTTTTTTTCTATCTTCATCGCTTTCTACAACAATAATAGGAATATTTTGTGTTTTTATTTGATTAGATATTTCCTGACCTACCCTCCCATATCCACACAAAATTACATGATTTTCCATTTTTCTAAGAATTCTTTTAAAACGTAATTCATTTACTCTTTGAAAATAGCCGGATTCAAATAATCTAACAGCTTTTTGAAAGGTAAATTGAATAAAAATTAATCCACCAACGATTATTAGAACAGTGATAATTCTTCCTTCAGGGCTTAAAGTTTGAACTTCTCCAAAACCAATTGTGGTTATTGTGATCAGAACCATCCATAAGCAATCACCCCAATCCCATCCTTCTGTTATTCGATAGCCAATTGCACCTAAAAAAAACAGAAAGAATAAAGAATAAATAAGACCAAACCAAGGCCTTAAATAGTCTTTAATAAAATAGAACTCAAATAATCTAAGCTTCATATCCCTTATTATCGTTAACTATTCAAAAATTTCAAAAAAATTTTCTATTATGTTCCTAAAACTATTTATTTGTTTAAGTGAAATATATATTAAGCAGGATAATAATATTTATTTTCGTAGCACTATGCATTAAACAAATGATTACTGTCTCAGGTCTTATTTAATGCTTCATTAAAAATTAATTCAAGGTTTTACTTGTACTGATTCAATAAGAAAGTCAGAAGCTGCTTTTAACCAATCAGCTACTGTAAGACGAAGGTCAGGTTGAGAATATACAAGAGCTACAATTATTCCAACTAAGATTATCTTTACCATGGCAGTTCAAATATTCTTATGAATTAAAGCACAACTGTTTAGCAAAAAGAACCTTAAATTTATAAAAAACAGATTAATTAAAATTTCTCTAATTGATTAAACAAGTATTCCACTCTTCTTAGATTAACGCCTAAATCTGATTGCCCTAATCTTGCTGCAGATCTTATCTGAATAATTCCTTTTGATCTATCTACATAACTTCTTACATCAAGCTTTAAAATTTCAAGATCGTCAGGAAATCTAAAAATCAAGCTTCTACAAACACCTCTCCAATAATTCCTTCCACTTTCAATAACTTCTGTGCGAGGTAACCCTTCTGCCAGAGAAACAAGTTGAATAAACTTCTGATCAACATTTATTAGTTTCTTTTCTATTAAGACACTGTTTAATGGATTGGTTATTGGAGCAAGACCTTGAATGGAGGAAACCATATTTTTTAAGAACAATGTAGATGTTCTAACCGATTTCACATACAAAGTGAGAGAAAAAAGTAAAGAATTTTCCCATAAATTTGAACTCTTTATAAAGATTCCTTATTTTGTAATCAAAATTCTAAAATTTGAGATTTTTAATTGTTTTTTTTGATAATGATGGTTGCCTACTTTGTTTACTATTTAGTTTCCTAACCCATAAAAAAACTCCCACAAACAAAAAAATTTCAACAATAATTCCAACCTTTATTAAACTCATTTTTTATCCTCTTTATTCTTTTTGGTGCCCTCTATGTATGGCACAAGGATATTTAATAACCATTTTTTAAATGAACTTAACGGTTTCATAATCTATTTACTTGCCTTTTCTCCACATACTCCTCCCTTTAATGAGATCCTCTATATTTGGCCAAGCGGCTATTAATTCTTTAAGTGCCTTTCTATTAGGAGTATAGAAAACACATGACAATGCACTTATTACATAAAGTATGAACCATAACTTACTTTCTGAATAAGCTAAAAACAAAGAGAAAATAAAACTTCCAATAAAGAAAAAGAAAAATGTCCTATTAAGTATTTCTAATGGAGTTCTTTTAAGTCTGTAAAATTTAGTCTTTTTTTTGTCTGGTTGAGTATCTTTCAGCAATTTACTTTCGTATGAATTAATTATTTCTTCTTCTAGAACTTTTTGATACTCTAAATTATCAATTGAATCACTACTGTCTTCTTTATTTATCATTGGTATTTATACAGTACAAATATGGTAACTAATTTAAGGTATTTTAAAAAGTATCAAATTTTATCCGTTAACTGGAGCTATACGAAAAGATCATGGTTTTGAAAATACTTCAAGATTGTCTTATTTATAAAAGATAAATTAGTCAAAATATTCTTTTTAATTTTCCCAAATCTTTCTGTCATTTAAAACAATCACTTCTATAAACTTCATAGCATTAATTAAATTCGCAGGCAATATCTAAATCTAGAGTTAAAATAGCTTAGAGATTTTAATAATAATCTATATGCAAAGGTATTTAATTTCCTACGAATTTACTGATGGCGAGGATCAAGAAGAAGGGGCAGAAATGCTAATTAATTGGTATGAATCAGGTGGCCCCCAAAATAGACCTGAAAACTATGAGGTTCATTCTTGGATTTTTATGGTTCAAAATGGGATTGGACATTCTGTAGTGAGTGCAGATTCTCTTGAGACAATTTGGAAGCAATGGCATCCCTGGAGAAGGTTAATGGATATAAGCATTCAGCCTTGTATGGATCTTGATGAGACAGTCGGATTATTCAAAAAACAAAAAATGAATACACGGTTAGTCTAAAAGTATTTCTAACTTCTAAATATAAATTTCTTTTTAGTAGCACCTAATACTACATACATATTTCACTGCGTTAAAAAGGATAAGATTAATTTTCCATGATGAATGATTCTTATCACATTTACTTCAAAGGAGAAATTCTTTTCAAGAATTTAAGTAAAGATGAATTTGAATTTGTTTGGGGAAAACTTTATACATCTTATATAAATGCCCTAAATAAAGAGCTAACCTACGAACTAGTTAGTGAAACCAATATTATGGAGCCGGCCTTAAATCTTGAGCCATCTTACTAAATCAAGAACTAAATCCTAAATTATGAATAAAACAAGAGAACCTGTCTTTCTTTTATTTTGAGGTACTCTTTTTCTTCTTTAGTTATATCTAAAGCAATTTTATTTGCCTCAATTTCGACATTCGAACTATAAGTTTCTAAGTTTTCCTCTCTTTTAAATAGAGCAACGATGCCAATATCTGTTATAAACCAAATAAAATTATCGGTTTCTCCAATTGGCTCCTCTTTTAAAGAGTCAATAATCAAATCACAGGTTGAGTCCACTTAATTATTCTGAGAGAAATTTTAATTGCCCCCGTTGCAATACCTCACGGCCTCAGCATTGGTACCACCATCTTCAATAATTTCTGCAACACATTTATTGAAAAGTTTAGACTCTTTTTTTACTGAACAGAATCCAAAAGCGATTGCAGCTAAAGCTATTGCAGATACGAAACTAGAACCAAGTTGTATAAAACCATAGGCAAACATAATGTTTTTCTTTCCAGAACATTTTTTTGAATCCTTTTTTTCATCTGTCATTTAAAATTTCTTAACTTAATTAACCCTATTTGATTAGCTTTAGATTTGAGAAATATATGCATAGAGAAAACCGAATTAAACATTTTTTGACTACATAAGACAAAAATTAAAAATTTCAAGTTTAGATTGATTTTTCTTCACTTTAATTTTCAAATTGATACATCATGAAAAAAATTTTTTAAAATTCTTTATCAACATGTGCTCTTGGAATAGATTTTTATCTTTTTTAAAAAAGTAATGATCCCACAGTTATAACAAGAGATTATGATACTTTTTAAACTACATTTAATTTTTTTTTGATGAAGTATTAATACTTAAAATTTTACCAAAAAAGCTTGTTTTGATAATGCTCCCGAAGAGTTATCCACTTTTTAAGTGTTTTTCAACAGGGTTTTCCACAATATGTTGATTAAATTTGAATTTCTATGTGCAAAATAAAATATTATCTTCTTTTTAGAAAAAACTATCCACAATTTTTTTTGGGGATCACTATGATCTCTAGTGAATTTAAAAAATTTCAAGTCCAAATCCTATGAATTCAAATGAGACAAAAAAGGATTTAAATCCCGAAATCAAAAAAGTGTTGGAAAAATCCAAGCTCGAAGTTCTTACTAATGAAAATGATTTTTTAGTTAAAAACCTCAAAAAGGCTGGATGATCTACGAGAGCTTTTAAATACTTTTCAAAGAATAAATTATTTAAGCTTCCTTTCAAAGACAAAAAAATATTTCTTGAATGATCACCCACAAAAGTTTTAGTTTCTCAAATATAAAATTTCTATTAAATATACAAACTGATTACTTCAGATACTAAACATATAAACCAAATCCTAGTTATATTATTTAAATCTCAGTAAGAGATCAGATTAGAAATATAAACGGGAAAAATTATTCAAATTATTTAAACATTCAGCTTTTCCTGTATCAGTATCATAATTTCTTTCAAAAGATGAATTCCCAAGAACTAAAAGTCAGTTATAAAAAGCTTTTAAATAAAGCTGCTCAAGCAAATGGTCGTAAAGAAACTGTTTCTTACTTAAATCGTGCTGCTAAAATTAAATCAAAGATATATTCAAACACTAAAGTAAATTGCTTTAGGTGTAATGGAGCAGGTTTTCTAAGAATTTCATTAGATGAGACTAAAACATGTCTATCTTGCTATGGGAAGGGTTTTTTAATTAAAGAAATTCAGCAGGTTTAAAAAATTTTGATTGTTCATGAAAGATCTCATTCAAGCTCACAAAAAATTGATTGAAACAGTTAAAGAACAAATGGGGTTTTCTGATTATGGGATGTACTGGTTAGCTTTCCTGGAAGGGGGTCTAACTATATGGCTGCTGGATAGAATATTTTTCCATTGGTTAAAGTTTTAATTTTTATTTAAGTCAAAAAAATTTCTGCAGGTATTAAATAAATTAATTTATCGAAACCATTTGAAAAGTTGTAGGATGGTAAAAAACTAATATGCAATTACTCGGATTAATTCTTCTTCTAGCTAGTAGCTGGTATTTATGGAAATTAACATCAAACTTTCTTGATGAACCAACAAAAAAAGAACTGACTAATAGTTTAAATAACCTCAAAAATAAAATCTCTGAGGGAAAACAAAATTTCTCTAAAGCAAAAATAAGCGAAGCTTGGGAAAAATACAAAGAAGAAGGTGGTGCTTTATCTAAAAAAGAAAAAAGCTAGTGGACTTTTTTATTATTACAAGTCTCACTAAAGATATTTCTAGAATTGATCTAATTGGTATTTTGTTTGGTCATTTAATTTTTGGTGTTGCATTGACACAGCTTTTAGATTGGACGTGGTTAAAGAACCTTATGAGTGAAGAAGATAAAAAAAGGATGCTTAAAAGTTATACATGGAAAGACTTATTAGTAGATGGAGCAATTGTCACGGTAGTTCTAGGAATAATCTTTTTGATAATTAGCATTTTTCTATAAATGAACGTAACTTACATCCTTTTAGTTTTTTTAATGATATCAATTGTGATTTTCACTCAAATAATCAATTCCTCTGATAAAACAAAATAAATGACAGAAGTAACTAGCAACTCCTCAACTGGATGGTACTTAATCGCTTTGGTAAGCACTTTGTCTTTTTTAGCCTTAATTTACTTCGGCCAAAAAAGATAGAGTAAATATTGAAAGACTATTTCAGTTCATAAAAAAAGCTCTGCTACTTCATGAGATGCAGAGCTTTTAAATATTAAGTAACTGATTTATATAAATCTATTGATTATAAAACCTTTTTTCTTAATCAAAGAAAAAGAGACCGATGAATGTGATGAAGATACTGAATTCACGGCCCCTTTGATAACCGCATTTTTCGGTAGATACGACAATGAATCACCTCCTTTACTAATGTTTTTTTAAAGATAACTAAAAGAATGAAACAAGGAAAGAAATTCGTTAAAAATTTAAAAGTTTTTTAACAAATTAACAATATAAATCTCTTAAAAATAAAAATATAGATATTACCAAGGCAAAACCTCTCCGTTGGCATGCCAAAACGTACCCGAGCTATTTTTATTTAAAGAATCAATACGTTTTAAAAGGCCATTTGCTGATTCTTCAGGACTAATTCCATTTCTTGTAAAGCCAGTCATTCTTGTACTCACTAAACCAGGATGCAAAATAGCTACATAAATATCATCTCTTGATAAATCTATAGAAAGTGATTTTGCTGCCATTGACAAAGCTACCTTAGACATCCTGTAGCCATAAGAACTTCCAGATGAATTATCTTCAATAGATCCCATTCTACTTGTGATAAAAGCAACTTTAGAAGATCTTTTTAAAAGGTATTTAAGTGATTGGGTCATACATATTGGGCTCAATGCATTAACTTCAAATTGCCGCAAAATACTTTTTTTATCTAAGTTTTCGAAAGAATTAAATTCATAAATTCCTGCATTATGAATTAAGCAATCTAAATTAACTCCAGATAGTTTTTGACACAAATTTGTTATCGACTCATCAGAAGAAATTTCTATATTCTCTTCGATTCTCACTCCTAAATTTCTAAGTTCTTTTGAAGCTTTTCTACACGTTGCAATTACATTATCTCCCCTCTTATGAATTTGCCTGCATAGTTCTAATCCAATACCCCTATTTGATCCTGTAATTAGATAAGTAGACATCTCTAAACTAAAAAATAAAAAATTAATCTAAATCCAAATATAAAAGAAAACAAACTAGAAAAAGAAAAAATTTATAAAATTCCTTATTAGATTTTTTAAGGTTATGATGAGTTAGGAATTTTAAAAAATTTTATAAAGGAAAGCAAAGATATTTTTATCATCAAAATTTAATGTATGGAAATTTTCAATCAAGAATTTATACAAGAGATTATTAGGTTAACGTGGAGAAATCCTGCTTTCATGGCTATAGCTATTGCGTTAATTTGGCTTATCCCACAATTATTTATCAGAAAAATAATGGCAAAAAAATATGAAAGAAGAAAAATAGAAATTCAGAAAAATAAAATTCAGAAGCTTTACCCAACTAATACTCCTAAATAAGATTTTTATTAATAAGATGAACTAATGAATAAAAAAAATACTTTTTGCATCTAAGTAAAATATGACGTACAAAATAATTAGAATTGATGGGAAAGAAGACGAATTAACAGCTCAAAGTTTTGATAAGTATTCAGATGCGTACGATTTGTTAGAGGAACTATATGGAGATTTATGTTGTTCAGATGCTGATTATGGAGGCATAACCTATTACGATATTGTGGAAAATAATCTAAAAAATATTAATGGAGAATAATAAATGGGCTCCCTCCCAGGAAGATAATTTAGGGGTAATAACGAGTGTATATGAATTCATTAAAGAAGAACTTTCAGAACTTCAAAAAAAAACTGGATGTCCCGATTCATTTATTTATGATTTTATTGGCAAAATTCAGAATGAATGGCATCCTGAATCTTGCCACTCCATAGTTAGAAATAAAAAAAGGAAAAATTAGAAAATATTAAATCTTCAACGCAAATTTATAAAATTTCTCTAATATAATTTGAATTTAAAAATATTAAATCATGATTATTAGAATACTAGGAATCATACTTATCCTTGGTACGATTGCATATTATGGTTTAGTGTTAACTGGGCAAAGCAACCTTTAGTTTTTTAAGTTTTAAAAATTTCTCATGAAATGGCCTCCTACTTTGTGTTGGACAGCACCAAAAACAATTAATGGTAATAGGCATTTTCAAGTTAAAGCTTATGGTGGGAGAAATGAAGATAGATGGGTTGATATTTTTCCTACCAAAAATAAGAAAGATATTAAAAGAATCGCATGGGCAAAACTAAAATCAGAATGGACTACTGGATGGTTAAGACTCCCAAAAGATAAAGATTAATTTGTCTATGTAAACAAATATTATTAACCAGAAAACTGTAAAAAATAATACCTAACTAAAAAAAAATAACTTCTAAAATTTTTTAAATTGCTGTTTAATATGAAGTCAGAACCGAAGAAAAAACTCCCTAATAAAAAAGTTATAAGTTCAGCAAAATTTGAGGCTAAAGAACAATTCACAAAATCCGCATTAGAAAATTTAAAAACAGAAAATGAAAGACTTGTTAATTCACTAAAACAATCTGGGGAGATTAAAGAATCAAAAAGAAAATAGACTTACAGTATTTAAAAAATTTTATTATTATAGAAATTTATAGATTGAGAAATGATTGAAAAAATCTCTCTAGCAAATTCTCACCTACCTCAACTTATTGGGTTCGTTTTAATGTCAATTGGTTACACATTAGGCAATAAATTCTACCTTCCTGAAATCAAACAAAAATAATAATTTCTAGTTATTAAAAATACTTTAAAAAAATAACATTAAAAATATATTCCTTATAAAAAATTTTTCTAAATTTCATCTGATTTAAAGTAAAAACTTTAAAGCTAATTCTGTAATTCAATTAAGACTAGTGCTGGGATGTTAATGACACATAAATGTAACATTAAAGTACTTAAAAATGTGAAATCCAAAGAAAAAGTAAGAATTCATACTAAATTTTTTTAAATATGTTACATTCATTAATAATTAAAGTTAAGGTTTCCTCTGTGAATAAAGCAGAAATGAGGAAATGTTTGATGTACACAAATGTCATTTACTCTTTGGCTTACTAATTGATCACACATGAAATCTAAAAATGGATGCACTTACTAGTTTTATAGTTGTTATCATCGCAATTACAATCCAATTCTCTTTATATGCCATCAAAAGGTTACAGGAACCTTTAGAACCAAATTATTTGATAGATCAGAATTCGAAAAAAAATAAAAAATACATGGGTAAATTTTGGAAAAATGCCGAAATTACAAATGGGAGATTAGCTATGATTGGGTTTTTAGCTTTGATAATAAACTACGGTTTTTTTGGGTGGATAATACCTGGTTTTATTTAAACTATCGCTACATTAAGGTCTTAAAGAAAAAAATAAATCTCTCATTCAAAACAAACTCTCCTTTTAAAAAAAAAATTTTTATTATAAGTAAAAAAAGCAATTGAGTAATTCTGATTTTGATAAAAATGGATTGGATATCAATGGAATACATTGGCTTCAATATGTTGCTTTTGCTGTCTCTGGTTTTGCTATATTTACAACCTGGGCATTTTTTTATGATGAAAGATTCCACAACTTTGTAATGAATATTTTCAGGGTTATTAACTGCAGTGGGTTCAACTGTAATGGAGCATTTTGAAATTCTATGGCTAATCCAGATCAAAAAACAATATTAATTGATAATGCTTTTGAAGAAATAAAAAAGATTTGTATAAATCTTCAAAAAGATACTGATACTTCGAATTCAGAACTTAAAAGTTTACTAAAACTAATTATTAATGAATGGGAAGAAAAAGAAGAACAAAAAACTGGTTTTGGATTCAGGTAAAGTTAGCCAATCTCTAAGAAGAGACTTAGGCATAAAATCATTTTAATATGAACAGATTTTTTTACTTTTAAAATTTTATACTTATAATTTACATTTTTTAGAAAGAAATTAAAAAGGAATGAATCTCAAATTGAAGATTCATTCCAGATTTAGCATTAGTTTTATCTAGATTTAAATTTTATAATTTAACTCCTCTGGTGGACTGTCAATCATTAGATCCCTCCTATTCAACAAGATAAACCTACGCCTTACTCATTAAGAAAGTAAATCAGTAAAA
>QCCB01000016.1 GCA_003278955.1 Prochlorococcus sp. AG-347-K10 | reverse complement strand
GGGATGTAGTTACTGTAATATCTGAAAATTCTCCAAGATGGCTAGCAGTAGATCAAGGCTTAATGCGTTTAGGAGCTATTAATGCAGTGAGAGGTATTAATTCTCCTTCAGTAGAATTAGACTATATTATTGAGCACTCTAATTCAGTAGGACTTATAGTCCAATCTAAGGAAATTTGGCTAAGGTTAAACAACAAAGAAGAATTAAAAAAAAGACTGAAATTTCTAATCAATTTAGAAGATGAACAATTTGAAAGTTTAATAAGTTGGAGTACATTCATAAGTTCAGTAGAAAAAGAAAATTCACAAAATAATAAACTTGAAAAATTTAGTCCGGAAATTGATGACGTCGCGACTATTCTTTACACTTCTGGGACGACCGGAAAACCTAAAGGTGTGCCTTTGACTCATGCAAATTTTTTACATCAAATCATCAATTTAGCTTATATCGCTGATCCAGAACCAGGGACCTCTGTATTAAGTGTTTTGCCTATTTGGCATTCTTATGAGAGAAGTGCTGAATACTTCTTTTTTTCATGCGGTTGTTCTCAATACTATACAATTCCAAAATTTCTTAAAGATGATATTACACAAATAAAACCTGTTGTCATGGCTACTGTCCCGAGACTATGGGAAGCAATACATGATGGTTTTTTTCAGGCTTTGAAAAAAATGCCTTCCAAAAAGCAAAAACTTATTAAGTTTTTGATAAGTAATAGTTCGGTTTTCAAAAGAAGTCTTAGAAAGATAAGAAATATAGATATAAATCAAATAACTTTTAAATCAAAAATCCCCTTACTGGGTTCTGTTATTAGCCGATATCCTTTACATAAATTGTCTACTATTTTTTTATGGCCGAATATTCTTAGACAACTATGCGGAGAAAAACTGAAATTTCCCATTAATGGTGGAGGTGCGTTGCCAGAACATGTAGATCTTTTTTTTGAATCTTTAGGTGTAGATGTTTTGGTAGGATATGGACTCACAGAAACTAGTCCAGTATTAACTTGTAGGAGAAGAGAATTAAATGTTAGAGGATCATCTGGGCAGCCTCTTTCATTTACTGAAATCAAAATAGTGAATGATGATAAAAAAAAGATTCTGAAGTTCAGAGAAGTCGGGAAAATTCTTGTTAGGGGGCCGCAAGTAATGAAAGGTTATCTTAATAATGAAATAGCTACAAATGATGTTTTATCCAAGGATGGTTGGTTTGATACTGGTGATTTAGGATTTCTAATACCAAATGGTTCTCTCTTTATAACGGGAAGAGCCAAGGATACAATAGTGCTATCAAGTGGTGAAAATATAGAACCGAATCCGCTAGAGACTGAAATTCTTAGTTCTGAATTTATTAATCAGATTCAATTAGTAGGACAAGATAAGAAATGTTTAACAGCCCTTGTAGTTCCTAATGTCGAATTGGTTAAAAGCAAGTTTTTGGAAGAAGACCTTTCAAAATTAAACCTGAATAAGAAAATTGGTACATTTTTCAAATCACAAATTAATAATTTGCTTAAAAGTCGATTAGGAGCAAGATCAGAAGAACAAATATTAGATTGTTATTTTGTTAATGCCTTTACTCTAGAAAATGGGTTATTAACACAAACTCTTAAACAAAAAAGAAAAGATATAGAAAAAAAGTATTCATTACAAATAGAAAATATGTATGAAAACAAATTTAGTAAGAAAATTTGATTTGTTCTATCTATATTAAAAAGGTAATTTAATTTTTTATGGAAACAAAAAACTCAATATCTATAAAGCGCTCAATAGCTATTAAAGCTGTAGTTACACCAACTTGGAAGGAAGATGCTGAAAAAGAATTAAGTAAAGCAATTTCAAACATTGATCAGCAATTATCGCAACTGGAGCAAGAGGGGCAGCAAATAGTAAATAATATTAGATCCCAATCGGTTAATCCCCTAGATCCAAGGGTTCAAGAACAGGTTAGTCAGGTGCAACAACAAGTCGCGGCAAAACGAAATGAAATTGAAGAACAAAAAAGAAATCTTCTTCAACAACAGAGTCAAGTTCGCGAATTAAAAATGGACGAAATTGTTGATCAAGGGCAAGTGGATAGTTTTTGTGATGTCACTGTGGGAGACAATCTTATTGAAAAAATGCAAGTATCGATTACGGTTAAGGATGGAGTTATTCAATCTATAGATAATAATTAAATAGAAGATTTAGTATTTTTGATAAATATGCGTAAATCTTAATTTCGAAAAGTTTTAAATTCTAATCGATCTAAATTATTACTTTCTTAAGTTTTAAGAGTTCCCACTGTGAACATGATTTCGTATAATTAAAACAAGAGTTTAAAGGGTTCTTAACCATAAAAACTTTAGGAAGTTTGGTAGAAATCCCTTGAAACTTATGCAATAACAATTTTCTTATGTCTCACGAAATATTCATGCCTGCCTTGAGTTCTACTATGACGGAGGGCAAGATTGTGGAATGGTTGAAAAATCCAGGAGATAAAGTTGAAAGAGGTGAATCTGTCTTGGTTGTTGAATCTGACAAGGCAGATATGGATGTTGAATCTTTTCAGGATGGATATCTTGCGGCTGTTTTAATGCCTGCTGGCAGCACTGCACCAGTAGGAGAGACTATCGGTCTTATTGTAGAAAATGAGGATGAGATAGCTTCTGTTCAAGAACAAAATAAAGGAAATCAACCCGAAGTTCCAAGTCCGGATCAACTTGAATTGGTAAGCAATAAAACTGAAGAAAAACCAGTAGTTCAGACTGAAAATATCAATAAAGAAGCTGAAGAAGTCGTCTTAAAGAGTGAAAAGCCTGCACCATCTTTTAATAGTGATCAAATTAATGCTGCTACAAGTAATGTTTCTTCGAGGGTGATTGCATCTCCAAGAGCTAAAAAACTTGCCTCTCAAATGGGTGTTGATTTAGCAAAGGTTCATGGATCCGGACCTCACGGAAGGATTCAAGCTGATGATATTTTAAAAGCTAATGGCCAACCAGTCTCTATACCATGGATAGGTGAAGGTGGTTCTCCTACGAGTATCCCTGGTGCAAATTTGGGAGTTGAAAGTAAACCAGAAACTTCAGGAAATAGTTTTGGTAATCCCGGAGAAACAGTTCAATTTAATACTCTTCAAAAAGCGGTAAATAAAAATATGGAATCTAGTTTAGATGTGCCATGTTTTAGGGTGGGTTATTCCATTAACACAGATAAATTAGATAATTTCTACAAAAAAGTAAAACAGAACGGAGTTACTATGACTGCTTTACTAGTAAAGGCAGTTGCAAAGACACTAAAGAAACATCCGCAAGTTAACTCAAGTTTTTCAGAGAATGGCATTTCTTATCCAGAAAATATAAATATTGCTGTTGCTGTTGCGATGGAAGATGGTGGACTAATAACTCCAGTTTTAAAAGAACCATGCAATACTGATTTATTTGAATTGTCTAGGGAATGGAAAGATCTCGTAAAAAGATCAAGATCAAAACAATTAGAACCTGATGAATACTCAACGGGAACCTTCACTTTATCTAACCTTGGGATGTTTGGAGTTGATAGATTTGACGCAATTCTTCCTCCAGGTACCGGTGCTATTTTAGCCATAGCATCATCGAAACCAACCGTTGTTGCTAATAGTGATGGTTCAATATCTGTTAAAAAAATAATGCAAGTAAATCTAACAGCTGATCATAGAGTGATCTATGGAGCTGATGGAGCTTCATTCTTAAAAGACTTGGCTTCCCTGATTGAAGATGAGCCAGAGACTCTTGTCTCCTAAATTTAATTGATTTCTCAAATTAATAATGAAGAAAGAGATTATAAGCTTGAAGCTTATGATTATCTACTTGATCCTTCATTAATTGCTAGTAAACCTTCTGCAATTAGGCATGAATCAAGATTGATGATAGTTAGAAATAGTTTTTTAGAAGAAGACTGTTTAATTAATAAATTTACCAAGAATCTTTTAGATGAATTTAGAGAAGGTGATCTTGTAATTGTAAATAATACTAAAGTTATGAAAGCTAGGTTAAAGGTTGAATTAGAAAATAAGACATTAGTAGAATTATTAGTTTTAGAAAGATCCCATGAATGTGTTTGGTTATGTTTGGCAAAGCCAGCAAAAAAGTTAAAAATAAATAGAAAATTAAAATTAAAATCTCCATTAGCACAAGATATTAATTTGATTGTTGATGAAGTTGATGAAGAAACTGGAGGGAGATTTATTAAATTTCCCGAAAATATAACTGATCTCAATTCAATGAATGAACTTCTTGATAAATACGGGGAAATCCCTCTTCCTCCTTATATAAAAAATTCCGAAGAAGAATCTTTTCATGAGAAAAGTTATCAAACTGAGTATGCAACAAATCCGGGGGCAGTTGCTGCACCAACAGCTGGTTTACACTTAAGTAAAAGTCTTATTTCTAATCTAAAAAAAAAAGGCGTAATAATCTTACCGATAACTTTGCACGTAGGTTATGGAACATTCAAACCAATTGATCAAGAAGATTTAAGTAACTTAAAACTTCACAAAGAATGGGTAAGTGTTAATAAGGAAGTAGTGGAGGAAATAAAAAGAATAAAGAAAACAGATAGAAAAATAATTGCTATTGGTACAACTAGCGTAAGAGCTCTTGAAAGTTGTTATTCTCACGAAATTAATGACTTTATTCCCATAGCTAAATACGTAGATTTAGTAATTAAGCCAGGTTATAAATTTAAGGTAGTTGATGGATTATTAACTAATTTTCATCTCCCTAAAAGTTCATTATTACTTTTAGTAAGTGCAATGATTGGTAGAGAAAGATTATTAGATCTGTATAAAAAAGCCATAAAAGAAAAATTTAGATTCTTCTCTTATGGCGATGCGATGTATATTTCACCAGATTCACTACTGGAGAAAAAATTGATTTAGGCTTTGACTGGTTCTTGAATGATTCCGCTTGGAACTTCAGTAAACATAATTGATGATAAATACCTCTCTGCTAAATCAGGTAGAACAACTACAATTGTCTTTCCAGCATATTCATCTTGTTCAGCTAATCTAACCGCAGCTGCAGCAGCGGCTCCACAAGATATTCCTACTAATAGACCTTCCTCTTTGGCTAATCTAAGAGCCATCTCTATTGATTCGTCATTTGTTACTTGTTCAACCTTGTCAACAATTGATAAGTCAAGGTTCTTAGGAATAAATCCTGCTCCAATCCCTTGGATTTTATGTGGTCCGGATTTAACCTCTTCTCCATTCATTGTCTGTGTAATAACAGGACTATGTGATGGCTCAACAGCTACAGAAGTGATATTCTTGCCCTTCTCTTGCTTAATGTATCTTGAAACCCCTGTAATTGTGCCACCAGTTCCAACGCCTGCAACTAAAACATCAATTTCACCATCGCAATCATCCCAGATTTCTGGTCCTGTAGTTTTGAAATGAATTTCAGGGTTTGCTGGATTATCAAATTGACCTGGCATGAAATATTGAGAAGGATTACTTTCTGCAATTTCTTTAGCTTTAGCTATTGCTCCAGGCATACCTTTAGATGCCTCTGTTAAAACAATTTCAGCTCCCAAAACTGCCATAACCCTTCTTCTTTCAATTGACATAGATTCTGGCATTGTAAGAATAAGTTTATAACCTCTTGCTGAAGCAGTAAAAGCTAAAGCAATTCCTGTATTTCCAGAAGTTGGCTCAACAATAGTTTTGTCTTTTGTAAGCTTCCCACTTTTCTCTGCATCCCAGATCATGTTCGCGCCAATCCTACATTTGACACTATAAGCTGGGTTTCTACCTTCAATTTTTGCAAGTACTGTAGCTTTCGCGTTTTTAGTAACTGATTTTAATTTTACTAATGGAGTGTTTCCAATAGCAAAACTGTTGTCCTCATAAATTTTTGCCATTTATATATTGTGAAAATATATATTAATACTAACTATTATTCAGAAAAAGAGTATATAAGTTTCTATACGGTAAATACTAGGAATTTAGAAATTATTCAGTGCTTCAGAAAAGGTTTTCCATAATTGGTCTTGGCCTTCTAATCCAACTGATACTCTAATAAGGTGCGAAGGTATACCAAAACTTTCAGCCCAATCCAACTCATCATAATGAGCTAGTAAAACATAAGGACAAACTAGAGTAAATTTTGTACCTAAACTAGGTCCTTTAGATACTCGTAGAGAATCATAAAATTTTTGAACTTTGTTCAATCCTCCATTTAATTCAAACGATAATAAGCAGCCGTATCCTCCACCAGAAGTCAGTAAAGAATTAAAATTTGGACAATTTTCAGGATGGAAAATATTCTTAATCTCACTATGAGTCTCTAATCTTTTTTTTAATTCTAAACATGCCTTATTTTGTTCAAAAACTCTTTGATTTACATCCCTACTAACTTTCTCTAGATAAACTGTATCTCCATCGGAAAGTGCTGGAAGATCAATCTCGTTTAATGCACTTCTAAATTGATAAATCCATTTGCTTTTTGGATTTAGTATTAATGATCCGGCAAGAATATCACCACTACCTGAAAAAATTTTTGTAAGTGAAGTAAAAACTATATCTGCATGTTCTAAGGAGTTTATATTTAAATTTGAACCAATTGTATCATCAACAATTAATGGAATATTTAACTTTTTTGCGATTTTTGAAATTTTTTTAATGTTTACACATTTGAGCATTGGATTACTTGGAAGTTCAATAATTAATGCTGATGGATTTATGCTTTTGATTTCTAATTCAATATCCTCGCAATTTTCTTCTGTTATTAACTTGGCTCCATGAAATATATTCATTGGTAATTTAAGTACATCTACATATGGAAAACCAATTTGTAGTGTTGGTTTAGCTGGAAATAATTTATATATGATTTCTAATGATGTATGCAATGCAGACATTCCAGATGAAGTTAAGTGAATATCATTAGAGTTAATTTTTGTAGATTTAGAAATTCTATTTTTTATTCTTTGAGAACATTCATTTACGTAAGATTTTGGAGGGCAATCTTCAAGACCTAGTTCTATAGCAGCAGCCCTTGAAGATAAGCCAAGACCAGTATGTTGCCAAAAAGATTTTGCATAAATACTTCCTTCTTTTTCAGTTATTAAGAGAGCTAAATTATCTCTTTTTTCTATTAATGAGAATTGTTCAGAAGTTTTTCTATCAATATATTTTTTAGCTTTAAAAGCTATGCTTTCATTCGGATATGGCCAGATACTTTTATTGTTGTAGTAATTTTCCTTTTTTACTTTTTCGCATAATCTTTTCACTATGGGGTTTAGCCCGAATCTTGGGTAAATGGACTTCAATAAATTCATGCATTCTTGATTTTTTTCCTCGTAATTTATTACATCATTCCAAGTTGGTAATGCTACAGAAACAGCATGAATACTTTCAGGAATAGAATATCCCAACTCTAAATTTTTCCATATAGGGTTTTTAAGTAAATCTCTCAATTTTCAGAATTTATTTAAAGCAAATAAAATGTCCGAGATTAAATCGTTTGTATCTTCACATCCAATTGATAATCTGACTAGAGCATCATCTATCCCTAGTAAATTTTTTGTTTTGTCATCAACAGAAGCATGAGTCATCGTTGCAGGGTGACAAATTAAACTTTCAACTCCTCCAAGGCTTTCTGCTAGAGAGAAATATTTGAGAGATTTGCAAAATTTAAAAGTATCCTCTTTATTTAAATTTAATTTTAGGGTGATCATTGAACCTCCAGATTTCATTTGCGATTTTGCTAAATTAAATTGCGGATGTTCTTGATTAAAAGGGTAAATTACTTTACTAATAATTTTATGATTACCTAATTCTTCAGAAATAAATTCTGCACTTTTAGTTTGTTGTTCGATTCTTAAAGGAAGAGTTTTTACTCCTCTCGTAATGAGCCAACTATCAAAAGGAGATGGTTGAAGCCCGAGAGCTTTTTGAGAGAAAAGCATCTTACTATTCCATTCCGCATTATTTGTAAGTACTGCTCCGCCAAGTGCGTCACTATGTCCATTAATGAATTTTGTGGTGCTTACAAGCGATAGTGTTGCACCAAGGTCCAATGGTTTTTGAATAAGTGCAGTAGAGAAGGTATTGTCTACAACTACTGGTATTTCGAGTTTATTCGCTTCATCACAAATCGCCTTAATATCGAGTACCTTCAAAAGTGGATTAGTTGGACTTTCTAGCCATATCAAGGTTGGCTCGAAGTTTGAAATCTTTTTGACATTATTTTCGTTTGTAAAATCTGTGTATAAAACTTCTAGTCCAAATTTCTTGAAAACTTTTTCGAACATCCTCACTGTACAACCATAGAGATTTGACTCGCAGAGTATCTTGTCACCTGATTTCAGTGTTGATGAAATTGCAGTTACCGCGCTAATTCCAGATCCAAAAACTGTACAGTATTTAGAATCTTCTATTGATTTAAGGATGTTTTCTAGAATTCTAAAGTTGGGATTGCCTGATCTGGTGTAGTCGAAATTATCTTTATTTCCATGTTTGAAAGTAGATGTAGAAAAAATAGGAGGCATAACGCATCCAGTTTCTTCAGCAAATGTTTCCCCATGGTGAATAGATAAGGTCTTAAAACCTGGCTTTTTTATATTATTTTCCTTATTTCCCATTATTTTTTAAAAATAAGAATTAAATTAAATCTCTCATTTTTTAAAAGAGAGATTTAATAATCCAAAGAAAAGTAGTATTAAACTTTTCTTGAATAATATTCAACAACTAGTAGTTCGTTTATTTCAAGAGCCACCCACTCTCTATCGCATTTTCCATTTATTTTTCCCGTTAATTTAGGCTTGTCTAAATCAAGATGAGGTGGGACATTTGCTAAGCCAGGGAATTCTATATTACCTTCTACAAGTTTTTTGCTTGCTTTGTTTTCTTTAATTCCGATTACATCGCCTGATTTGCATTGATAACCAGCAATATCAAGAACCTTTCCATTAACGGTTACATGGCCATGATTTACTAATTGTCTTGAGCCTGGAATGGTGCCTCCAAAACCCAATCTAAAACAAACATTATCAAGTCTGTTTTCTAAAAGTCTTAGTAGGTTAGTACCTGTAGATCCTTCTTGAGCTCTAGCTTTTTTCACATAACGTACTAGTTGTTTTTCAGAAACTCCATAATTAAACCTAAGTTTCTGCTTTTCTTCTAGACGAATCGCATATTCTGATCGCTTGCGACGGGCTTGGCCGTGCTGACCTGGAGGATTAGACTTCTTCGAAGCTTTCCTGGTGAGACCTGGTAGTTCTCCCAAGCGACGCGTAACCCTTAATCTGGGGCCGCGGTATCTTGACATAATTTTAAATTAAATAGAAAATTGCAATAAATTGGATAATTGATTAAATTCAATTAAACTAATTACTACTGGAAATATTATTTTACATCATTAAAGTGTTCAAAACTATTAATAAATCAATTGCTTCTATACTTCTTTTTATGATTTCGTTTTATCAAAAGTGGTTTTCTCCTTTTTTCGGACCAAGATGCAGATTTTTTCCAAGTTGCAGCTCTTATGGATATGAGGCAATTACTAGACATGGTCCTTGGAAGGGAGGGTGGTTAACTTTAAAAAGATTAAGCAGATGTCATCCTTTAACTCCCTGTGGATGTGACCCTGTGCCTGACTAAATGAATGAAAATATTTATTTTTGTTAGGCAGGGATGTTGCCTTTGTGATTCATTAAAAAACAAACTGGCAAAAATAAATCTTAATGAGTTATTCCCTAATCTAAAGGAGCTTAAGGAAATTGATATTGATAGGGTCGATTTATATAAAGATAAATATAAAAAATATGATTATGAAGTACCTGTTATTGCTGTTGAAAGAATTAGGTCCGAGGAGATCATAGAATTGCCTCGCATTTCTCCAAGATTAAAAGATGATCAATTAAAGAATTGGTTTCAAAAAAATATTAGTACCATTCTGGAGAAATAATTTTTTTATATGAGATCTATAAAATTACATAAACTTTTAGATTTGGTAGGAATTATTCCTTCATCAAATCTTATCGATCAAGATATCAATAATATTTCTTTTAACTCTAAAGAAGTACAAAAAGGAACTTTATTTTTAGGAATGCCTGGTTTAAATGTTGATGGAGGAAAATTTTGTATTGAGGCAATTGAAAATGGCGCAGAGGCTGCCATTATTGGCCCTGCTGCAAAACAGAAAATTGGATCTATTGATCGAAAAAGGATTTTGGTTATAGAGGATAATTTAGATTATATTTTTGGTCAAATAGTCGCTGAGTTTTGGAATAGGCCTTCAAGAAAACTTAAACTTATTGGTGTTACTGGTACAAATGGAAAAACGACAATTACTTTCTTATTGGAATACCTTTTAAAAAAATTAGGGAAAAAGACTGCATTATTTGGGACCTTGTTTAATAGATGGCCTGGCTTCTCAGAAGTTGCTTCTCATACAACTGATTTCGCCGATAAACTTCAAAAGAAATTAAATGCTGCTGTTGAGGCAGAATCTGAATTCGCGATATTAGAAGTAAGTTCTCATTCTATTGCTCAAAAGAGGATATCAGGATGCGAATTTGAGGGGGCTATTTTTACTAATTTAACTCAAGATCATCTTGATTATCACTCAGATATGGAATCTTATTTTCAAACAAAAAGAAAATTGTTTTTACCACCTTATTTAATAGAAGAGGATGGAATTTCTGTATTAAATCACGATGACCCTTGGATATCTAAATTATCATCTGATCTTGAAAAAAGATCTTCATTAGTGTCTACAAAGATTACTGAAAGTGAATTTAAAAATCATGATTTTTTTTTCGTAACAGATAAAAAATTTACTGAAAATGGCTCAACCTGCATTTTTCATACACCCAAGGAAAAAATTCAACTTTTTGTTCCACTCGTTGGAGAATTTAATTTAATGAATGCGATTCAAGCAATAACAATTTTGTATAAACTTAATTTTTCTTTAAAAGATCTATCAAAGTTAATACGATCTTTCCCTGGCGCTCCTGGGCGAATGGAGAAAATAGAAATTGATAATGATGACGTTTCAAGATCACTTCCAACAGTAATTGTTGATTATGCCCACACTCCTGATGGATTAAAAAAAGTTTTGCAATCAATTAAAAAACTTTGTAAGGGAAAACTCATTACTGTTTTTGGCTGTGGAGGAGATCGAGATCTTGGTAAAAGGCCTTTAATGGGATCAATAGCTGAAGAGTTTTCTGATCAACTTTTTATAACTTCAGATAATCCAAGATCAGAAGAACCCCAAAAGATAGTAAATGATATTTTGATAGGTATAAATAAAAGAGAAAAAATAACAATTGAGATTGATAGATTTAAAGCAATAAATGAATCTATTAAATTTGCCAATAAAGAAGATATTGTTTTAATTGCAGGAAAAGGACATGAAGACTACCAAATTCTCAATGATAAAGTTATTAATTTTGATGATAGAAAAATAGCTTATAAATTATTAAAAGAAAAAAGAAAATCTCAATAAAATTTCCCAATCAAATAAGAAAGATCTTTCCGCAAATCACAGGAAAAGTTTCTTAGAATTGAATGAGTTATTTTTAATAAAATGAAGGGCTTAGCCTTAGTTGTAGGCGCAGGTGGAATTGGAACCCAAATAGCTAAAGATCTGAGTGAAAGTGAAAAAGATTTAGAAGTTGTTTTGTGCGGAAGAAAAAGTGAATTTAATTCTTTTTGGGAATTAGATATAGAGGATTCTCAATCCCTTTTGCAGTTGAAAAATAAAATATCAAATCAGCCTTCAAAATTAAGGCTAGTTGTTAATGCTACAGGTAGACTTCATAGTGATTCTCTTCAACCAGAAAAAAGATTACAACATCTTGATAAAAAAAATATGATGGAAAGTTTTTCAATAAACGCCTTTTCTCCTATTTTATTAGCTAAAGCGATTGAAGAATTTATACCAAAAGATTTGGATTTTAATTTTGCAAGTATAAGTGCAAGAGTTGGTAGCATTGGAGATAATCTAACTGGAGGTTGGTATTCATATAGAGCTGCAAAATCTGCGCAAAATCAGTTTTTTAAATCTTTAAGTATTGAATGGGCTAGACGTTTCCCAAAGGCTACTATCACATTGCTTCATCCAGGAACAGTAGATACTGATTTATCTAGACCTTTTCATAAATTTGTGCCAGAACATAAATTATTTAGTAAAGAAAAATCCTCCCAATTTTTGATCAATATTATTAAAAATCAATCCCCGGAATGTACTGGAAAATTTATTGCTTGGGATAGCTCAGAAATACCCTGGTAATTTTTTAATTTCTTCAGAAAGTAAATTAATCTCAGCTTCTGTAGTCATTTGATGTACGCATGCTCTAAACCATTTTGGATCTTCTAAAACTCTAATCCAAATTTTCTTTTCTCCAAGTTTATTTACAAATTTATCCTTATCTTTAATATTTTCGATATTAAAACTAACTATCCCATTTAAGTACTTTTTTTCTAAAACTAATTCAACACCCTTTAATTGATTTAATGCATCCCAAAGTTTCTCACTTAATCTTTTGATATTTTCGCTTTTTTCTTTTCCATGGCAGTCTTTATCCAAAAGATCTATAGAATTACGAAGCCCTGCAAGTAAAGGAATGCAAGATGTAGCTACTTCAAACTTCCTTGCATCATCATGAAAAAGATTATCTGAAGGCTCATAAATGCCTTGTTCTTTTTTTAATGATTTCCAACCAATTATTGTTGGATCTGTTTCATGAATAAATCTATCAGAGACATAAATGGCTCCAAGTCCTTCTGGTCCACATGCCCATTTATGAGAAGTTATTGAATATAAATCAGAATAAAAAACTTCTTTTTCAATATTTATGTGCCCAAAGGTTTGAGCACCATCAACAAGTAAATAAGAATCTGCTCGATTATTTTTTAATTCGATAGAAATTTGTTTTAAAGGAATTTTATATCCAAAGTTCCATAAGATATGAGAAATAATTAGTATCCTAGTCTTACTATTTAGATTTTTTAAAATCTCTAAAATTATATTTTCGTCGTTTAGATTTTTAAATTTTTGGATCGGCAAAATTTTGAATATTAATTTATTTCTTCTGCAAAATTCTCGACTTGCAGCCACTACTCCAGGATGTTCACAGTCACTTATTAACAGCTCTTCTCCCTCTTCTACTTTTATTCCCCAAAAGGGCAAAATCATACCGGAAGAGATATTCTCGGTTAAAGCTATATTCTTTGAATTTACACCTAATTTTTGTGCAATGAGCCTTTTTGTGGTCAATATTTCTTTGTAAATAAAAGGCCACATATTGTTAGTAAATGGTCCTAAATCTTGGATAATTTCCCACGTTTTAACTATGGCTTCTAAAGAAGATTTTGGTAATGGTCCTTGACCTCCATAGTTGAAATAATACTTATTTTTTAATGCTGGTATTTGATCTCTTAGATTATTTCTCATGAAAATTTAAGTTATATTTTTAAACTCTTGAATTTTTTAAATATTGCCTACTAAAGTTACTGTTCTAAATTCTATATCCTCAATTACTTTCCAAGGTTCAGCACTCCTTTCTGCAAATTCTAAATTTTTAAATCCTAGTTCTTTAAAGTCACTTATAAAGTCTGGTTCATACCATGCTCCACTAATACATCCTGTCCATAGATCATGATCATTTTGCAATCTTAAGGGAACTTTTTTGTTAGAGACAATATCGCTAATTGCAATTCTTCCATTATCGTTTAAAACTCTTTTTATATTTCTTAGGAGGTTATTTCTAGATTCTGGACTTACCAAGTTTAAAACGCAATTACTTAAAATAATATCAACTGATTTGTCGGCTATTAATGGACTTAAATCTTTATCTAATTCATCAAGTTTTTCAATTGAACCTTCTAGAAATTCTGTATTGTTGAAACCTATATTTTTTGTAACTTCTTTAGAGGCTGATCTAGATAAAGAAAGCATATCAGGATTCTGATCAACTCCAATAACTTTCCCTTCTTTCCCAACAATTTGGGCACAAATAAAAGCATTTTTGCCGCTACCACTTCCAAGATCTAAGACTGTATCATTTTTTTGAACGTATTTAGTTGGATCCCCACATCCATAGTCTCTTTCTATAACCTCTTGAGGAATTGCTTCAAGTAAAACGGGATTAAACCCAACTGGTGTACAAAGACAACTTTCTTTTTCTAGTGCGGCTGAACCATATCTTTCTTGAATCGCATCTTTATGATCGAATTGATTAGATGCTTTATTAGATGTGGTTGTATTACAGCAACTTTCAGACATATTTTTTAAAGGACTCTTGATAAATATAGCCCAAAAAAAAAGCCCCTGAAAAGGGGCTTTTAATTTGTTTAATTAAATTATTTAGTGTAATTAACACCTCTATAATTTAATTCTGCTTTTTCATTACTTGAAGAAGCGTCATCCATTCTATTGGTGTATACGTTTCTTCTGTAGGTAAGTTCAACAAGTTGCTTTTTAGCAGCTTCTTTGTTTTGAACGTAGTTTTTACCTCTGTAAGTTAAAGTAGTCATGTTTCGATGTGACAACACGGCCATCCCCCGTTCCATGGTATGACTCGAACTGCGCCCTCAAATGAGGGTGAACGAAAAAGTAGCGATTGCTACCAAATAATTATAAGCGTATTTTTAACTGCATGTCTAGCTTTTACAAATAGAAACGAAGATTTAATGTTTTTTTAATTATTATCTTAGGTAAATATTTTTATAAATAGTCTCTAAAAAGGTTTATGTTTATATTTGGTTTAATCTTCATGTAACTATTTATTTATGACAGGTTTTTTATATTTCTTAGGAAATACTTTAAGGTGGCCAGTGTTAAAGCCAAAAGAATTTTTTTCATTACATGCTTATTTTTCAATTATTTATTTGATAACTTTTACTTTGAGTAAATATGATGTAAGCCAATCAAATTTAGTTTTTACTTTAGGAATTCTTGCACCTCTTTTAATCGCTATTGGTCAAGGGCTTCCAATTGATTGCCTTGATATGGAATCATCTTTGTTGAAGGAATTAAAAACTAAATAATATATATTTCAGTTAAAAATTTTTATAAAACCTGGACAACTTCGCTTATTTCAGGAATCATTTCTTTTAACTTTCTTTCAATACCCATTTTGAGAGTCATAGTGCTACTTGGGCAACTACCACATGCTCCTTGAAGTCTGACTTTGACAATTGGACCATCTATTTCTGCAATCTCAACATTACCTCCATCAGAAATTAAAAAAGGTCTTAGCTCGTCAAGGACTTTTTCTACATTTTCGTTTGTCAGAGAGAGTGTTTCAGTACTCATAATTTTGGATTAACTTTATAATAAGCCTAGAAAGAAATCTGATTAATTGCAAAAAAGATAATTTTCTGTTGTGACTTCATCTAAAAATCCCACTAATGACAATAGCTACTTTGATGCAGTCTTAGTAGGAGCAGGGATAATGAGTAGTACTTTAGCCCTCCTAATTTCAGAAGTTTTACCAGATATAAAATTTCTTATTATAGAAAAATTAAATGCTCCAGGAAGTGAAAGTACTGGTGCTTTTAATAATGCAGGTACAGGACATGCGGCTAATTGCGAATTAAACTATACCCCTTTAGATGAAAAAGGAAATCTAAAAATAGATAAAGCGCTCTCAATAAATCGTTCTTTTGAAACATCCATGTCATTATGGGCCTCATTGTATGAAGCAGGGAAGATTGATATTAACAAGTTTCTAAAATTTATTCCTCATATTAGCTTTGTTTCTGGTCAGGATAATATTTCTTTTTTAAAAAAAAGATTTCAGAAAATGTCCGAAAATCCTGAATTTATCGATATGGAATTTTCTTCATCTTTTGATGAAATTTCATCATGGGCTCCTCTAATAACAAAAGATAGAAATCCATCTACTCAAATTGCTGCTACCAGAATAGGTAGAGGAACTGATATTAATTTTGAGGCTTTAACTAAAGAGTATTTGTCATTAGTTTCCTTAAACAAAAATGTTGAAATTAGATATAAAACAGAATTAGTAGATTTAAAGAAAATTGATAAAAAACAATGGGAACTAGAAATCAGTTCTGAAGGTAGAAAAACTTCAATTAAAACTGGCTACGTTTTTCTTGGTTCTGGTGGAAAAACAATTAATTATTTACAAAAATCAAAAATTCCAGAAGCAAAAAGTTATGGTGGATTTCCTGTTAGTGGGAAATGGCTTATTTGCGAGAAAAAAGATCTAACAGAAAAACATAACTCAAAAGTTTATGGTAAAGCTGATATTGGATCGCCACCAATGTCTGTGCCTCATTTAGACACCAGATGGATTGATAATAAAAAACTTCTTTTATATGGACCTTTTGCTGGATTTACAACAAAATTTCTAAAACAAAGTTCATACTTTGACTTATTTAGTTCAATTAAAAAGAATAATATTTTTTCTATGTTAGACGTTGGTTTCAAGAACAACGATTTAATTAATTACCTAATATCACAATCATTAAAGAACCATAACTCAAGAGTTGAGAATTTAAAGAATATGATGCCATCAGCTAATCCTTCTGATTGGTATTTAAAGAATGCTGGTCAAAGAGTACAAATAATTAAAAAAACTGAAGGTGGTGGTTCTTTGAAATTTGGAACTGAGATTGTAAATTCATCTGATGGATCATTATCTGCTTTGTTGGGAGCCTCTCCGGGAGCAAGTACTGCGGTTTCAATTATGGTTGAGGTTCTAGAAAAATCTGTTTTATTTTTAAACGATAAGCATAATCTTCAGAAAAAGATAAATGACTTAATTTATCCAGAACTATCAGTCTCTGAAAATTACAGTACCTTCATAAAAGAAATTAAAAAAAGAAATAATTCCATTTTTGGTTTCCATCCATAATTCTAATTAGCTAATATTAATCAAGATGTAATAAGAGGAGAATTTTTCTTTCTATATGACTGATATATCTGTTTCGAAAATTAGAAATTTCTGCATAATCGCTCATATTGACCATGGCAAATCTACCCTTGCAGATAGGTTACTTCAAGATACTGGTACTGTGCAGCAAAGGGATATGCAAGAACAATTTTTGGACAGTATGGATCTTGAAAGAGAGAGAGGAATTACTATCAAGTTACAGGCCGCTAGGATGAAATATAAAGCTGAAGATTCCCAAGAATATGTTTTGAACTTAATAGATACTCCAGGGCATGTTGATTTCTCTTATGAGGTTAGTAGGTCTCTTCAAGCTTGTGAAGGCGCCTTACTTGTTGTTGATGCAAGTCAAGGAGTAGAAGCTCAAACCTTAGCTAATGTTTATCTTGCCTTAGAAAATAATCTTGAAATAATTCCTGTTTTAAATAAAGTTGATTTGCCAGGGGCTGATGCTGAAAAAATAAAACAAGAAATAGAGGAAATTATTGGACTTGATACATCTAATGCAATTAATTGTTCAGCAAAAACTGGAGTTGGTATTAAAGATATTTTGGAAGCAATCGTAACAAGAGTTCCTCCTCCTCAAGATGAAATTAAACTACCTACAAAGGCACTGATTTTTGATTCTTATTATGATCCGTACAGGGGAGTTATTGTTTATTTCAGGGTGATATCTGGGTCTCTAAATAAGAGAGAAAAAATATTATTAATGGCAAGTAAGAAAAATTATGAACTAGATGAGATAGGAATAATGGCGCCTGATCAGCAGCAAGTTGATGAATTACATGCGGGAGAAGTTGGTTATTTAGCTGCTTCTATAAAATCAGTTGCTGATGCGAGAGTGGGAGATACGATTACTCTTTTAAATTCACCTGCCAATGATCCTTTGCCTGGATATAAGACAGCAAATCCTATGGTTTTTTGTGGCTTATTCCCGACTGATGCTGATCAATTCCCAGATTTAAGAGTATCACTAGAAAAATTACAATTATCTGATGCAGCTTTAAAATATGAGCCTGAAACTAGTAGCGCAATGGGCTTCGGATTTAGGTGCGGATTCCTAGGACTTCTTCATATGGAGATTGTTCAAGAAAGATTAGAAAGAGAATATGACTTGGATCTAATCGTAACGGCACCATCAGTTATTTATAAAGTTAATTTAAATCAGCAGGAACATATCTTTATTGATAATCCTTCCACAATTCCTGATCCACAACTTAGAGAATCAATAGAAGAACCTTATGTGAAAATGGAAATTTATGCTCCCAATGAATTTAATGGAACATTAATGGGTTTATGTCAGGAAAGAAGGGGAGTATTTATAGATATGAAATACATAACAACAGATCGAGTTACCTTGATTTATGAAATTCCATTAGCAGAAGTTGTTACAGATTTCTTTGATCAAATGAAAAGTAGAACCCAAGGTTATGCATCAATGGAATATCACTTGATTGGCTATAGAAAAAATGACCTTGTTAGATTAGATGTTCTAATAAATTCAGAAAGAGCAGATCCATTAACTTCTATTGTTCATAAAGATAAGGCTTATGGAATTGGCAGAAGTTTAGTTGAAAAATTAAAAGAACTTATTCCAAAACAACAATTTAAAATACCTATTCAAGCATCAATCGGTAGCAGGATCATTGCAAGTGAAAGCATAAGTGCTTTGCGAAAAGATGTTTTATCTAAATGTTATGGGGGGGATATTTCTAGGAAAAAGAAACTTTTAAAGAAACAAGCCAAAGGTAAAAAGAGGATGAAGGCAATGGGTAAAGTTGAAGTCCCTCAAGAAGCTTTTATGGCAGTCTTGAAATTAAACCAGTAATTTCTTTTAATTTAAAATTTATAGCTATTTATTTTTAAAAGAATTGGGTATATTTCATTTATATCTTTAAAAAAGATTTTGGATATTAACTCATTTAATCGTGTCGGCGCAAATATCAGAAAAGCTGGATTTTTAATTGTACTTTTTTATCTTCTTGTTGTTTTAATAGTGAAATTTTTAGAGGCCAATAATTTTTTTGGCTATTCATTTTCAACGTTAAGCAATGATATCTTTGCCCCTCCTTCTCTTAATCATTTTTGTGGCACAGATAGATTAGGAAGAGATGTTTGCTTAAGAACTTTGCAAGGATCATCATTAGCGATAGAAGTTGTATTCTTAGCTATTCTTTTTTCATTAAGTTTGGGTTTGCCATTGGGATTATTAAGTGGATATTTTGGTGGTTTTTTTGATAAATGCTTATCACTAATAATGGATACTATTTTTTCAATACCTGTAATTTTGCTTTCAGTTGTTGTAGCTTTTGTATTGGGTAAGGGTATCCTTAACGCGGCTTTGGCATTGTGTATTGTTTACTCTCCTCAATATTTTAGATTAATCAGAAATCAGACAATATTGGTTAAATCTGAAACTTATGTGGAGGCAGCTCAAGTTGCAGGAGCTGATGTTAAAAAAATTATTTTTAAATATATTCTCCCAAATGTAATAACACCATTACCTATTCTGCTTACCCTAAATGCTGCAGATGCTGTTTTGGTATTAGGAAGTTTAGGATTTTTAGGCCTTGGCGTTCCTGCAGATGTCCCAGAGTGGGGAAGTGATTTAAATCTAGCTCTTGCCGCTTTACCTACAGGTATCTGGTGGACGGCTTTGTTCCCAGGTTTGGCAATGTTTTTTTTAGTTTTAGGTCTTTCTTTTATAGGAGAGGATCTTGAAGAAATTTTTGATAGTCAAAATTCTGAATAAATTTAGTTATCTGTAATAGGATCAAGTTCTCCTTGATCATTCAACTTTGGATATTCTTTAGCTGATTTTTTATACACCGCAGCTAATTCTGGGTAACTCCATTCAAAAAGTGTTTTTTGATATTCATCCATATTTAACCCTTCTCCATTAGAGGGCAATTTACCTTTATTTTTCCTTTGGCGAACAGCTTCAAATAATAATATAGAAGCAGCAACTGAAACATTCAGAGATTGAACCATACCTCTCATAGGTATAAAAATTGATTGATCAACCATTGATATAAGTTCATTACTTAGTCCCCATTTTTCTGCTCCTAAAACAAAACATGTATTTTGAGAATAATCAAAATTTCTATAATCTACTGATTCACTATTAAGATTCGTTCCATATAATTTAAAACCCTTGTTCTTTAAATCAGATATTGCCGTGATAGTGTTTTCATAATTATTCAGTTTTACCCATTTTTGACTTCCTTGAGCAGTACTATTAAAAGTCTTAACGGCATTCTTTTTGTTAATAAAATTTGCTTCCAAAACTCCCGCCGCATCACATGTTCTTAATATCGCAGATAAATTATGTGGTTTATTGACATCCTCAACTAAAACAGTCAAGTTTTTCATTCTGCAATCTAAAACACTTTTGATTCGTTCAAATCTTCTTGGTAAAATTGACATTTATAATTTTTTCACACCTTTAAATTATATTAAAAAAAAATTGATTACCTATTAAATCTCTTGGTTTATAATATTTTGGTAGTTTAAATTAACTCAATGGCATACATAGAATGGGACTATACAGTAATAACAAGTATGGTAGAAAAACAAGGGTGGGATTTACCTGATCGTGAATCGGAAGAATGGAATAAATTTAACGATGAATTAGGAGAAAAAATGAGAAGTGTTGGACTTATTTTTGAAAAATATTGTAAATTTACCCCTGACATAGGAGAAGGAGTTCATCTTCTAGATGACTGATCATAAATAGTTTTAAACCATTGATGTATCCCTTAATCAATGGCTTATTAATTAATAAGATAATATAATTTCATTAAATTAGAACTGGCAATTATTAAGGCTTTATAAAGCTTGTACTCTAAAAAAAATTTTTTATTCCACAAAAAAGTTATTTAATTTCTATATTTGAATAAAAATATGAAAAATAAATTAACCTTTTTATTCGATGGTGGTTGTCCACTTTGTTTGAGAGAAACAAATTTTCTTAAAAAAAGAGATACCTTAAATCAAATTGCATTTATAGATATTAATAGTAAGGATTATGATCAAAGTCTTTTTAGTGACATCTCATATTCAGAAGCTATGTCAAACCTGCATGGGATTATTGAAAATGGTGAAATTATTAGGGGACTAGATGTACTTGCATATTCTTATGAATTAGTTGGTTTAGGTTGGGTTTATTATCCCTTGAAGATTAAGCTCTTATCTCCATTATTGAGATTGGTTTACAGATATTGGGCAAAATATAGACTTCAAATTACAGGTAGATCCGATATTGAAAAACTTTGTACCTCACAATGTGAGCATTAAATATGGAAAGTATCGATATAGACAGAATAATAGAAATGTGTTGGGAAGATAGAACACCCTTTGAAGCTATCGAGTATCAATTTGGTTTAAAAGAGGAAGATGCGATAAAAATTATGCGTCAAAATCTAAAACCCAAATCTTTCAAAGTCTGGAGAAAGAGAGTTTCGGGAAGAAATACAAAACATATGGCCCTTAAAGATTCAACTAGATTTAAATCTACTCATAAAAGAAAATTATAAATTTTGAAAAATCTTTCTACTAAAACTTGTCCTGTCTGCAATAGGCCATTTGAGTGGCGTAAAAAATGGAAAAACTGTTGGGATGATGTTATCTACTGTTCAAAAAGATGCAGTAACAGGAAGTCGCAAAGATGAAACAAGTATCAATTATTTTCCCGAATCAACTTTTTAGAGAAAGCCCAATCTTAAAAATAAATTGTGAAGTTTTGATTTTGGAAGACTCATTATTTTTTGGAAATGATAAATTTCATAGATTAATTAACCATAAAAATAAGTTAGTTTTTCATAGAGCATCTATGCTCGCTTATAAAAATTATTTAGAAATATCTGGCTTTAAAGTTTTATATATCGAAAACAAGAATAATGTTTCTACAATTGATTACTTATCGGAATTTATTAAAAATAAATATCAGAAAATAAATCTCATTGACCCTCATGATTTTTTAATAATGAAGAGGATTAATAATTTTGTTGAAAGTAATAATTTAGCTTTAAATATTTTGCCTTCTCCTATGTTTATGAGCAGTGAAGATTTAAAAGATTTATTTGAATCAAATGAAAAAAAACCTCTTATGGGGAGATTTTATGAGAATCAAAGAAAGAGCCAAAAGATATTAGTTAATCCTGATTATTCACCTGAAGGTGGTAAATGGAGTTTCGATGAAATGAACAGAAAAAAATTACCAAAAAAAATAAATATACCCGATACACCTAAATTACAAAAAAATAAATTTGTAGTTAATGCAGAAAGGTCATTAGCCAATTTTGATATTGAGTTTATTGGAGAAAGTAATAACTTTTTATACCCAACTAATTTTGAAGAGGCTGATGAATGGTTAAATGATTTTTTTAATCATAGATTTTTCTTATTTGGAGATTATGAGGATGCTATGTCTAAAGAAAATTCTTTTTTATGGCACAGTTTACTTTCTCCTCTTTTAAATAGCGGCTTATTAACCCCAGATGTAGTAGTGAATAAAGCATTAATTTTTGCAAAAAATAATAATGTTCCTATTAACTCTCTAGAGGGTTTTATTCGTCAAATTATTGGATGGAGAGAATTTATTTGCCTCGTATATAAAAAGTACGGAACAAAGATGCGAAATAGTAATTTTTGGAATTTTGAAGATAAGCCAATTCCAAAATCTTTTTATCAAGGAAATACAGGAGTTGAACCAGTAGACGTTGTTATAAAAAATATTATTAAATTTGGTTATTGTCATCATATTGAGCGACTAATGATTGTTGGCAACTTTATGCTTCTATGTAGAATTCACCCAAACCAAGTTTATAAATGGTTTATGGAGATGTTTATTGATTCCTATGATTGGGTTATGGTCCCAAATGTTTACGGAATGAGTCAGTTTAGTGATGGTGGTATCTTTTCAACAAAGCCATATATATCAAGCTCTAATTATGTAAAAAAAATGTCTAATTTTAAAAGTGGCCCATGGTGTGAAATATGGGATGGCTTATTTTGGAAATTTATTAAAGATAATGAAAGCTTTTTTAGAAAGCAATATCGTCTGGCAATGTTAACGAGAAATCTCGATAAAATGTCAGAGGAAAAATTAAATAATCACTTAAAAACGGCCGATAAATTTTTAAGAGATATTCAATAAATTAAGAGTAATAAACTAAAGTTGTATTTGAAAAATTAATAGAATATTATGTTATGAAGAAATATTAAGTACGGATGTTAACTTAAAAAAATTAGATTTATCTAATGGAAATTGGAACACTTTTCTTAAAAAGTAATTCCACGGGAATTATCACTTTTTCTGAATTAGATTGGATAACTTACCATCAATCTAATTTCACTAGTTTGGAGGAATCCATAGCAATTAAATTAGGCAGAATGATTGATGCAGGATCTATTAATATTGGTTGCCGTTTGAAATCCTGAATAAGTTTTTATTTTAATAATGAAGTATCAAAAAGAGAAAAAAATATTTTTTCGGGAAAGAATCCATTCTTTAAATATCTTTCTTTATTTAGGATTTAATCTTTCACTTATTTCTATCTTAGGTTTTATTTGGTTTAATTCTGCAATTGAAAAAGTAGTTTAAATTTTTGAATTTTTTGTATATTAAAGTTATCTTTAAAAATTAATTATATTTTGAGCATAGGATATTTACAAAGGAAAGCAGCTTGGGAAATTTTATTAAAAGTTAGTTCTGGTGATTTTTCTGATCATGCTCTTGAAAAGGTTTTAAAAAATTATCAATTTAATCCTCTTGATATAGCTTTTATTACAGAATTATCTTTTGGATGCATAAGGTATAGAAAATTTCTTGATCTTTGGACGGATCATACATCAAAAATTACTCATAAAAAGCAGCCCCCAAAATTAAGATGGCTTCTTCATATAGGTTTATATCAACTATTGAAAATGGATAAAATTCCCTTTCCTGCCGCTATTTCTACCACTGTAGAAGTAGCTAAAAAAACAGATTTAAATGGTTTAGCGGGAACTGTAAATGCGATATTGAGAAATGCATCAAGAAAATTAGAACAAGAAATTTTTCCGAAATTATCTTCTGATAGAAAAGAAAGAATTTCATATCTTGAATCATTCCCATTATGGCTTGTGCAGGATCTTTATAAATGGGTAGGTAATAGCGAGGGTGAAAATATCGTGAAGGCATTTAATAAAAAACCTTCAATTGATTTGAGAATTAACCATTTAAAAACTAATTTAGATGGATTTTTGAAAGTACTTCATGATAATAAAATTGATGCTGAAATTATTAAAGATTTACATAATGGAATTACTTTAAAATCTAATCCAAGATCTATAAAAAATTTACCAGGATATAGTGATGGACTTTGGACAATTCAAGATAGATCTTCTCAGTGGATAGCACCTCTCTTAAATCCAAAAGAAGGTGAAAAGATTTTAGATGCTTGTGCAGCTCCAGGAAGTAAGTCTACCCACCTTGCAGAATTAACAAATGATAGTGCTGAAATCATTGCCGTAGATAGATCAGCAAAAAGATTGAAAATACTGCAATCAAATTTAGAAAGGTTAAATTTGAAATCTGTTAATACCCTTAAGGCTGATGCTACGAGTTTGATTGAATTAAATCCTAAGTTTATATCCTATTTTGATAAGATTTTACTAGATGCTCCATGCTCAGGCATTGGAACTCTTTCCAGGAATCCAGATTCTAGATGGTCTTTAAGTAAAGAAAAAATAAAATCTTTAACTTTATTACAGGAAAAACTTTTGGAGAACATTTTTCCTCTTTTGAAAAAAGATGGCACTTTAGTTTATTCAACTTGTACTATTTGTCCCGATGAAAATAATCTATTAATTGAACGCTTTATTGAAAAAAACAAAACTTTAAAATTGGTTAGCCAAAAGCAAATTTTACCTAGCTTGGATTATCCTGGTGATGGATTTTATTCTGCAATAATTTCTTATAAATCTTAAAAATATAATTTATTTTTTAATTGGAATTTTATGAATATCAGATATGAACTTCTTCCATAAATAGGCTGCATTTCCACTAGATAATTCAGATTCCTTGTTATCGTCATAACCTATCCAGATCCCTGTTGTAAGGTTATCAATGGAACCAATAAACCAGAGATCTTTATTTCCATCAGATGTTCCTGTTTTCCCATAAATTTTCTTCCCTTTTATAGAGGCTGCTTTTGAAGTGCCTTCTTTTACAGATTTTTCAAGAAGTTTATTTATTTTCTTGTTAATTTTTAAATCTAATATTTTCTTGGAAATAGATTTGTTTTCCCAAATAGATTTATCATTGAATGATTCGATTTTTTCTATGATTTCAGGGCTTTGAATCTTACCATTATTGTTTATTGCAGAATATACATTTGTGATGTTTAAAAGATTATCTCCGTAGGAGCCAATAGCTAATGATGGGAATTCCTCAAACTCTTGCTTATAACCTAGACCAAATGAATTCGCTAAATTAATAATATTTTTTAAGCCGATTTTTTTTGTTATTGATATTGGAATGATATTTGATGAACTTTTAAATGATTCAATCAAAGATATTGAACCTCGATAGTCTTCTGAAAAATTTTTTGGGCAATAACTTTCCCAGCATGTTGGTAAGTCTTCAAATTTATCGCTTAATTTTATTCCTTCTATTAATGCAGCAGTATAAGGGATTATTTTAAAAGTAGAACCTAAAGGTCTTACAGATGAGATCACTCTATTGTATTCATTAATTGAGGGATTTTTACTGGTTATCATTGTCCTAATTAGTCCTGTGTTTGATTCGATAGATAATAGAGCAAATTCAAGTTCTTTAGGCCCAGCATATCTTGATATTTGTTGACCTTTTTCTTGCCAATCTTTGTTTATAGAAGATTTAATTCTTAAAAACTTATAATCATTTTTACTTCCGATTCTTTTATCTGTTTCCTGAAGAATAAAGTTAATTAGTAATTTATCATCTAAAAAATTATTAGCTTTTTGATAATTTAATTTTATTTTTTCTTTAATAGCCTTATTCTTATTTGCAAGAGAAATATATCCATCAACATGCATTGATTCAAGAACTTTGTTTCTATTTTTAACAGCTAGTTCTAAATTTTGATAAGGTGAATAAATTGATGGAGCTGGAGCTAATCCTGCAATTAATGCGATCTCTGATAATGTCAATTCTTCTATAAATTTTCCAAAATAAACCTGGGCAGCCTCGTTTATCCCATATGCTCCTGATCCTAGATAAATATTATTTAAATATAATTTTAAAATTTGATTTTTGTTATATCTAAATTCAAGTATGAGTGATATGAATATTTCTTTGATTTTTCTTTGAAAACTTAAATCATTATTTAGAAAAAGTAATCTAGCAACTTGTTGTGTAATTGTACTTCCTCCTTCTCTAAGATAACCACTTCTAATATTTTGAATAAGGGCACGTGAAATACTTTTTAAATCTATTCCATTATGTTTATAAAATCTTTTATCCTCAGAAGATACAAAAGAATGTTTAAGAAAAAATGGAATTTTATGATGACTATTATCTATTTCAAATTTGCGGCTTAATTTGCTTAGTATCTTATTATCAGAAGATGATATTACATAAGAATATTTGTTTCCCCGAGACTTTTTATTTTTAGATATGTCAAATTTTAAGGTACTAAATATTAGACTAAAAAAATAAAAAGATATTCCAGAAAGAATTAATATTGGAATTATTAAAACAAAAGATTTGAATTTAATCTTTTGCACCTTAAGCAACTAAAAAACTATGTCCTATCGCTAAAGCTGTAACTAACATTCCAGTTATAAGGAACGGTTGGGCACTTGCTTGATATTTGACATCAAACTTAAGAGGATCTCTTAGTAACCACATATCTTGAAATGTAATTTGTGGAATTACCAACAAAACCAAAATTACAGAGGCTAAATGTTGACCAATAATGACTAATACTACAACCATTGCTAATTGAAAAATATCAATCAGTCCTGCACTTATTCTACTTGCATTTTTAATTCCAAATACTACTGGTAGAGAATTTAAGCCTAGCTTTGAGTCTCCTTCAACACTTTTGAAATCATTAATAACAGCAATTCCAAGTCCTGAGAGGCTATAAGCAAGTGTTAGTATCGCCGTCACGATAGTTAATTTCCCAAACAAGGCTTGTCCTGCCCACCAAGGTAAAGCTATATAAGATGCTCCTAATGCATAATTTCCAAGCCACCCATTCTGTTTTAATTTGAGTGGAGGAGCAGAATATATATAACTAACAAAGGAACCTCCTAATGCCAAAAGTAATACGGAGGGGAAGTTGTGCTTAGCATATAAATCTAGTAGAAAAGCAACTATTAAACCAGCTATAAGTAATACCCAGATTTGTATTTTTACATCTTTTATTGAAATTTTCCCAGAAGGAATTGGTCTATTTGGTTCATTAATTGCATCAATTTCTTTATCAAAAAAATCATTTATGGTTTGGGTATAACCAGCTAGAAGCGGTCCACTCATCAACATACATGCTAATGAAGCTAGAACATTACTAAATGTCCATTCAAAATTCCCACTTGCAGCTGCTCCGCAGATAACTCCCCATATCAAAGGGATCCACGTTATAGGTTTCATTAACTGTATGCGGAGTTTCCATATACTCGATGTTTCAGAGGCACCCTTAATTCCTAATAGTTGTTTTGGATCATTCACTTTACTCTTTAACCTTTCTCAATTTCTTCTGGGAAAAACCAATTTTGCTCACCATTCTGAAATTTTGCGGTGATTCCAATACTTCTGCCGTCCGTCATTTTATAGCCTGTAATTACGGCTTTAGGACTCGAGGCTATTTGATCGATTAATTTAGCTGGTAGTCTATCTTTTACTTTGTTAATGTTAATTTTGATTTTACTACCGATTTTAGGTAATAAGTTTGTTTCAGCCATAAGAGGTAAAATGGAAGCTATTATGCAAGATTAACAGCATTTGGACAATTTTTACTAAAATGGTAGCTCTTCGTTTAATTCCTTGTTTAGATGTCGCCCATGGCAGAGTGGTTAAAGGTGTAAATTTTGTTAACTTGAGAGACTCAGGCGATCCTGTTGAATTGGCTTGTAGGTATTCTGATGAGGGCGCAGATGAATTAGTATTCTTAGATATTAGAGCTAGTGTAGAAAATAGAAATACATTAGTTGACCTTGTCTCTAGGACCGCAAAATCAGTAAAAATCCCATTTACAGTAGGTGGAGGAATAGATTCTGTTTCTTCAATTAATGAACTTTTAAGAGCTGGAGCGGACAAAGTGAGTTTGAATTCTTCTGCTGTTAGAAATCCAGATTTAATTTCTAAAAGTTCTAGAGAATTTGGCAATCAATGTATCGTGATAGCAATTGATGCTAAAAGAAAAGTTAATAAGACTGATGAATGGGAGGTATATGTAAAAGGAGGGAGAGAAAATACTGGAATAGATGTATTAAGTTGGGCAAAGAAAGTTGAGGAGTTAGGCGCAGGGGAAATTTTGCTTACTTCAATGGATGGTGATGGCACGCAGAATGGATATGATTTACATCTGACTGAATCTGTTGCCAATATTGTTAACATCCCAGTGATTGCTTCTGGAGGAGCGGGTTGTTTAGAAGATATCTATGATGTTTTCAATGAAGGCATGGCATCTGCGGCACTTTTGGCATCTTTACTTCATGATAAGAAACTTTCTTTAAGAGAAATAAAGACTTTCCTCCTCGAAAAAAAACTTCCAATTAGACCATATGAATAGAAAATTTAATTTAATACCAAAAAGAAATAAGTTAAAACTTTAAAAATGAAATTCACAAAAACTATCGAAGTCAAAAATATATTTAATAGAATTTCTCATAAATATGACTTTTTAAATAATCTATTAAGTTTTGGGCTGCACAGATTATGGAAAAGGAAATTAGTTAATTTACTGGAACCTTTAAATGGTGAAGATTGGGCTGATTTATGTTGTGGAACTGGAGATTTAGCATTCTTAATTTCTGAGAGAGTTAGTCCAATGGGCTCAATTACTGGAATTGACAGTGCAGAGGATATCTTAAATATTGCAAAGAAAAAATCAGAGCTAAAAAAAAATAAATTTATTAAGTGGGAAATTCAAGATGTATTGGAAATTAATGATCATTCAAAAAATTTTGATGGGATTTGCATGTCATATGGACTAAGAAACTTGAATAATGTTGAAGTAGGAATAAAAAAAGTTTTTTATCTTTTGAAGGATAAAGGAAGGGCAGGATTTTTGGATTTTAATCACTCAAAAAAAAATTCTTTATCCAATATTTTCCAGAAAATTTATTTGAGATTAATTGTAGTAACCATTTCGCAGCTTTTTAATTTAGGTCCAGAGTACGCATATATTGAGAAAAGTATTAAAAATTTTCCAAAGAAAAAAGAACTGATAAATATTGCTATGGAAGTTGGATTTAAAAAAGCTGAATATAGGACTATTTGGGGGGGGCAAATGGGAATACTAATTTTAACTAAATAAAGAATTTAGTTATTTATTTTTCTCCAACAAAAAGAACACTTTCCCCATCTTTTGATTTCGCCCTCAGGAGTTGGGGAATTACAGAGAGTACAAATGCACATATTATTTTGATGGATTCTGCTTGGATGATTTGCCCAAACTATCTTTGCATTATTAGCTTTTTTATCTGTTGGTTCAAAAACAGCGGGCTTTGCATTTGCGATAAGAATATTAAGCACAACTTTCTCTTCTTTTGACGAAGAATGGAAACTTTTATTTACCATTTTGGCCATATTGAGCATGGCTCTAGGAAATGTTGTAGCTCTAGCTCAAACCTCAATGAAAAGGATGCTAGCTTACAGTTCTATTGGACAAGCCGGATTCGTAATGATTGGAATAGTATCTGGAACACAAGATGGTTTATCATCAGCTGTTTTATATTTGGCTGCATATTTGTTTATGAATTTGGGTGCATTTTCTTGTGTAATACTTTTCTCACTTCGAACTGGTTCTGACAGAATTCTTGATTACTCAGGACTTTACCAAAAAGATCCTCTAATTACATTAGGCTTAAGCCTTTGTCTTCTATCTCTTGGAGGTTTACCTCCAATGCTAGGATTTTTTGGGAAGATATACTTGTTCTTTGCAGGTTGGGCAAATCATCAATATCTATTAGTAATAGTTGGTTTAGTCACTTCAGTTATATCTATTTATTACTACATTTCAGTGATAAAAATGATGGTAGTTAAAGAACCACAGGAAGCGTCTGAAATAGTCAAATCATATCCTGAAATTAATTGGGGAATTGTAGGATTACCTCCCTTGAGAATTGCACTTTATACTTGTGTCGCAGTAACTGCTCTTGGAGGAATCCTATCTAATCCTCTTTTTAAATTAGCTAATACAGCTGTTTCAGAAACTCCTTTCCTACAAGATATTATTGCTACAGCAAACAATATTTCCTAGAAGAATTCTTCAATAAATGTCTAAGAAAGTCGCGAGTTTAAAAAATATATCTAAAACATATGGGAAAGAAGATTTAACTGTTAAAGCCTTAGACAGCATAAACCTAGAAATTTATAAAGGTGATTATTTAGCTGTAATGGGAGCTAGTGGCTCAGGCAAAAGTACAGCTATGAATATTATTGGATGTCTAGATAGACCATCTGAAGGTATTTATAAATTAAATGGAATTCCTGTTGAGAATTTATCTGATGATGAGCTCGCGGAAATACGTAACCAAAAATTAGGCTTTGTTTTTCAACAATTTCATCTTCTCTCAGACGCAACTGCACTTGAAAACGTAACTTTGCCAATGATTTATGCTGGTATTGATCCTGAGCAAAGATTAGAGCGAGGTAAGAATGCCTTAACAAAAGTTGGCCTATCAGAAAGAATGAATAATCGTCCAAACCAATTATCAGGAGGTCAACAACAACGAGTTGCTATTGCGAGGGCTATTATAAATAACCCTGCAATTTTATTAGCAGACGAACCTACTGGAGCACTAGATTCAAAAACCACTGAAGATGTATTAGATCTTTTTGACAAACTGCATGAATCTGGAATAACTATAGTTTTAGTTACCCATGAAGATGAAGTTGCAAATCGCGCAAAAAAAATAGCCAAATTTAAAGATGGAAGAATAGTTGAATTAAAAGTAAATTAAATTCAAAACCTTCTAATTACTTTCAGTTGAGTTTCATTTTCAATTCTTAAATTCCCATTGGAATCAATATCTTTAATTTTCCATGTATGAGGACAATAACCACTAGGTAAAAAACTTTTAGTAAGAAACTTATTTGCAGATTTAATCACATATTCTTTCTTCTTATTATATTCAATTGAATCATAAAAAGCTTTAAGAACTTTGGCTGTCCAATAATATTGATTAATATTCTTAGTTTGAAGTACTTTTGATAATGAAATACCCTCTGATGGAGTGTAATTTAAAACATTCATGCCAAGTCCTACTCTTACATAGATAATTTCTTTGCCTCTTGTTATCACCCTTGGTAAAAATCCAATCAACTTTTTTGAACCAAAAAAAATATCATTTGGCCATTTCAAACAAACATTTATATTCTCTTGTCTAAGCATTTCACATAACTTAATACCTAAAGACAAATTAAATATTTGACATGCAAATTCTTTTGAAAATATTGGGTAAGCTGCACTTAACCAAATCCCGCCTTTTGGAGAAAACCAAGTTTTTGAGTTTTGGCCAACCCCTGAGAACTGTTCTCTTGCGATTATCGCTACTGGCTGATTTTTCTTTATTTCAGAATATCCAAGCAGGCTTGTTAGCTCATTTTCGGTACTTTTACATTTTATTTTGTAAAGAAGTCTCCAACTTGGATATTGACTCTGAATTTTTTTTAAATAAAAAAATGTCTTAGCTGCAGGTCCAATAACTTTCACAAATTCTTTATTAAAACAACGAGCATCTTTTTGAAGATTAGATTAACTTTAGTCTTAATAAGTAAATTTTACAAATTGGACAAAAAGTATTTGCCAATAGTGAATAAAAGGAATCCACATCCATTAAAAAATTGTCTTGATAATTTCAAAAAATCATGGGGAGATTTAGATAAACTTTCTAAAATCAATGAAAACTGGAAGAACTTAATCGGTTTGGAACTATTTCAAGAATGCAAACCATTAAATATTGAAAAAAAAATACTTACTATTGCAGTAAATCATCCACAGTGGCGCCAAGCTTTAAT
>QCCB01000015.1 GCA_003278955.1 Prochlorococcus sp. AG-347-K10 | reverse complement strand
TATGGCTTCTTTATAGATTTAGGTGGAGCTAGTGGACTTCTTCATCAATCCTCACTAACAAATGGATCGATTCGTTCTTTAAGAGAAGTTTTTAGAGAAGGGGAAATGATAAAGGCTTTAATATCTGAAATAGACCTCGAAAAAGGTCGTATTGGTCTTAATACAGCACTCCTAGAAAACTCTGCGGGAGAATTAATTATTGATAAGCAAAAAGTTATGCAAGAAGCCACAGAGAGAGCACTAAAAACTAAAGCACTCTTCGATAAAAAAGAACAAGATAAATAAACATTAATAAAAAAATGGAATCAAGTCTTAAATTAAAAATTTCAGATTGGGAATTAGACTTTTACTCAAGACCAATTATTGAATCAAATGGAAAAAAAAGGTGGGAATTAATTATTTGCTCTAGAAGAAGTTATAAGACAGAAGAAGTTTTTCTTTGGAATAAAAAGTGCCCTGCTAATGAAGTTAATTCAGTTTGGCTTACAAAGGCACTAAATGAAGCAATAAGTGAAGCAAAAAAACAAGGTTGGGAGAAACCTTCTATAGTTCGATTCTGGAGGTCGTCAATGAAATCGATCATTAAGAAATCTCTGGAGGCAGTAAGTATTGAGGCTATGGTAAGTAGAAGAACTTACAATTTATTAGATAGAATCGAATTTCTTGAAAAAGAGATTTATCCAAAGGAAAAAGGTTATGTAAGAGGTGTATTAGCTCCTACTTTTACTTCTAAAATGGAAAACTCTCCTACACCTCTACCAGAAGCAGTAAGAGGTGATGCTTTAACTATCTCTGAAATATCAATTGGCGAACTAAAATCAGCAGAAAATTGGCCTATGGAATTTGGAGATATTTTCCCAATTCAGAGAGATTTAGATGATGATTACTTAGTTCCAGGATTAAGACTTTTTAGCAAAGATAGATCTTTGGCACTTTCTGCATGGTTTAGTTGTTTAGAACCTATAAAATTACTCGTAAATAAGAACCAACTCATACTTGAAGCTTCAGAAGATGATAAGTGGCTGGTAACTGATTTACCAGAAAAAGATGCAAGTATTTTGAATACAAAGTTTTTAGAGAATAAAAAAAACTCTTTTGGTTATCAATTTATTTCCATACAGTCAACTCCTTATATCGAAAAATTTGCAGGATTCTGGATCTTAAGAGATATTGAATTAATTTCATAAATTCAGTTTAGGAGCAAGAATATTCCTTACAAAGAAATATATTTCTCAAAAGATGAAATTTATATTCAAAACAAAAAATTTGAGTATTATTCATCACCTATTCTTAATCAAAATAATTTCAAACATGCATACTTCACGAAGTCTTGCTCTGAGAAATCTCTTCAATTATTAGGGAATCACTTTAATGAAAATTCCATAGATTGTGTTTCCAATCAAATTCACAGTAACGTGATAGTGTTTGGATCTCATTCGAAAAAAGGAACTAAGACTGATGCAGATGGTCTTATTAGCAATAAATACAGGCAAAACTTATGGGTTTACACAGCTGATTGTATGCCAATATTTTTTGCAGATAAAAGGACAAGAAATGTAGCAACCTTGCATTGTGGAAGAAAAGGTTTAGAAAAAAAAATAATAAAAAATCTGATAAAAATTTTCGATACTTTTGGGACATCAAGAGATGACTTACTTGTTGCAATAGGACCAGCGATTTCTAAGGAACATTATTTAGTTGATAAAATGACACTCAAAGAATTTTATAAAAAGGCCGAAAACAAAAACATAACTGTCAAATTGACTAAAACTAAAAAAGATCTCTGTTTTAGTGATTCAGATGACTTCAGAGAGCAAAACTTAAATCAACTAGATCTAAAAAGATCTGCCTATAAACAACTTTTAAATGAGAACATCCCTCGTACAAATATAGACATCTCAAATTTATGCACATACAAATTAAATAATGAATTTTATTCCTGGAGAAAGAACAAAACAATCTCGAGACAATGGAATCTTATTTGCTCATAAAGATAATTAACTTGGACAAATTTCACTACTTAAGTTTTTAGCGACCAATAATTCCGTCATCTCCTTAGTACCTTTAATATTAAAAACTTTGGCTAACAAAACATTCTCTTTGAAACCAAAAGGCTTTATTTTTACTTTGCTCCCCCTTGGGAATTCACTCTTAAGTAGATTAGTTGCTTCAATCTCATCATTTTCATATACATCTACACAAAATAATCCAATAGTTAAATTTCTATTTTGATCCCCTACCAAAATAGTATTTGAACTTTTAATTTGGAGAATTTCGGCCGAGTTTACTATTACAGGATTAAGAACAATCAAGCTGATTATAATTAAAATTTTTGATAATTTTTTCAATTCAGAAATATCTAAGTTTTTAAATTTATCTTAAAGTTAATTTTTTAAAATGACGAATTTCAAGTAAAAAATCAGTCTTCACAATTAACATATCCAACCATTTGAGCATTACTTTTACCAGGAGGAACCATTGGATAACAATTTTCACCTCTTCTGACAAGGATATTAATCAAAGCAGGGCCGTCATGATCAAGCGAATTTTTTAATTCATTCTGTAATTGTTTTCTATCAGAAATCAAGTATCCTTTAACTCCAAAAGACTCAGCTAGTTTTACAAAATCAGGTTCACCACAACTCATATCAGATGAGGAATATCTTTCATCGTAGAAACTTTCCTGCCATTGTCTTACCATCCCTTGCCAGCGATTATTGATAATAATCAATTTCACCTTTAGACCATATTGAGATAAAGTTCCTAATTCTTGAATATTCATTAAGACACTTGCATCTCCTGCAATACAAATTACATCTGAATTAGGTAAGGCTGCTTTTACTCCAATTGCAGCTGGCAATCCAAAACCCATAGTTCCTAAGCCTGCACTACTAATCCATTTTCTTGGAGAATTCCTGAGATATTGAGCAGCCCACATCTGATGTTGTCCTACATCTGTAGTTACATAAGATTCGGGTGAAAGTTCCCGCACTTTTAAAAGAACCTCCTGAGGATAAATTTCTCCTTTTTTAGGCGGCTCATATAAAGGATGTTTATTTTTCCAAAAATCAATTTTTTCTAACCAGTTTTTCGTCTGACAAGTAAATTTTTTATTTAGAGATTGTTCATTAATTTTAAGAACTGCTTTTGAAACATCAGAAACAATTGCAACATCTACACGTCTATTTTTATTAACTTCTGCTGGGTCAATATCTATATGAATTACCTTCGCATTAGGAGCAAAAGTATCTAATTTTCCTGTCACCCTATCATCGAATCTAGCTCCAATGGCAATTAAAAGATCGCATTCTGTAACAGCGAAATTTGCATAAGCAGTTCCATGCATTCCTAACATCCCTACTGATAAATTATCTTTTTCATCAAAAGCGCCCTTCCCCATTAAGGTTGTGGTAACTGGTATTTGATAATTTTTAGCCAAAGTTTTTATTTCATCATGAGCCCCTGAAGATATTGCCCCACCTCCTACATATAGAAGGGGTCTTTCAGAATCTTCTATTAATTTAATTGCTTTATTGATATCGCTATCATTAATTTCTCCATTCCTTTTAAATCCTTTAGGAATAATCTCACCAGGCAAAACTCTTTGATAATTAAAGAACTCCTGACCTACATCTTTGGGTATATCAATTAAAACAGGGCCAGGTCTTCCAGATGAGGCTATAAAAAAAGCTTCAGAAACTACTTTGCCTATATCTGAAGGATCTCTTATTACCCATGAATGTTTCACTATTGGAAGAGTTATGCCAAAAATATCAGTTTCTTGAAAAGCGTCTGTCCCTATAGCAGGTCTTGGTACTTGACCTGTAACTACAACTAGGGGGACTGAATCCATTTGCGCAGTGGCAATTCCAGTTACCAAATTTGTTGCACCTGGGCCTGATGTCCCAAAACATACTCCTACTTCACCAGTAGATCTAGCATATCCATCAGCCGCATGTGACCCACCTTGTTCATGCCTAACCATGTAATGCTTTAACCAACCTTCTTGTTCTGCCTTATGAACAGCGTCATAAATTGGTAGTATGGCTCCTCCAGGATATCCAAATATAACTTTTACCCCATGAATTTTTAAAGAATCCATTAGTGCATCTGCACCAGTTATCCAAACTGGATTTTCATTTTTTAAACTACCCTTTGAAAAGGATCTCGAAGTAAGGGTCACTAAAAAAATTCAATATTTACTATAAATATTAAACTTAATTAAATACTTTTGCCTCATTTAGAAATGTAATGTCAGAAATGTATTGAAAAAATCTTTCAATAAATTTAAAAATTTCAAATAGTTTTCAATTTTTCTTTATAAAATGCCTAATTTATGTAGGGGTCCAGAGCCTGAAATAAGTTCAATAAAAAGCACAAGAAAAATAATCATTGCAACCCTTCCGTTCCAAACTTCTGAACTATTATTCCAACCCCATTGCCACTTCTCTTGGGGATAAAGTTTAACTTTTTCAGGCAACTGAGAAGCCTCCTCGATATTAACAAGAGGTCCTTCCAAGCAGGAAATCACTAGATCACTAAGGCCTTCAATAAAAGTAGGATGAGTATTCAAAGCCCTTACTCTCCGAAAGTTTTTAATACCAGCTTTTTCAGCAATTTCTTTATATTCAATATCAATTTCTTGCAATGTTTCGATATGCTCTCCAACAAAACTTATAGGGACCACAATTAGATCATTAACACTTGACCTTCCAAGATCTGCTAACACTTCTTCTGTATAAGGCTTCAACCATTCCACAGGACCAACTCTACTTTGATAAGAAAGTGTATGAGGGTTGCTATACCCTAAAGATTTTTCCAGCTCATGTATAATTAATAAGGAACAATCTTCAATTTGTTGCTTGTAAGGGTCTCCAGCTTCCTCTACGTAACTCTTAGGAACTCCATGAGCTGTAAAAAATATATGGGCTTTTGAAGGTGATTCACAAAGCAAAATTTGTTCAGAAATTAATTCGACCATAGACTTTAAGTAACCTGATTGGCTAAACCAATTTCTTACACATCTCATTGGAACCTTTTTAAATTCATCATCAGAATCTCGCAATTTTTTTAATTCTCTAAAGCTCGAACCACTTGTACTTATCGAAAAATGTGGATATAGGGGTATTACAACAACTTGATCTATGCCATCTGCCTTCATATCAGCAATTGCTGATTCTGTAAAAGGATGCCAATACCTCATAGCGATATAGGTTGTAGCATTAAAACCCTTATCCCTTAATTTAGATTGCAACTCTCTTGCTTGTTGTTCAGTTATTCTTCTAATAGGTGAACCTCCACCTATAGAAAGGTAGGCTTGTTGTGAAGTAGTACTCCTAAGCGTACTAATTAACCAAGCTAGAGGCTTTTGAAAAACAGGGAAAGGCGTCCTGATTATTTCTGGATCAGAAAAAAGATTGTATAAGAATGGGCCTACATCAGTAATGCGTTCAGGCCCTCCTAAATTCATTAGTAAGACGCCTATTTTATCCATTTAAAATTTATGGAGATTGAAATTCAACATTAAAAACGTCATGATACGGACAATTATATAAGTAAATGAGCGTAATTCAGGAAATTAATAATGTCAATGATAAATTTGCTACTCAAGGCAGCAAGCTTAAAATTGAGAAAAGAGGAGAAAAATTAAATATTCGTGGTTCACTACCATCCAAAGAAGATAAAAATAACTTTAAAATTCAAAGGATACCTCTTGGTTTAAAGGCTGATATTTCTGGATTAGAGGAGGCCAAAAAAAAACTACAATTAATTAATTTGCAATTAGAATTGAATCAATTTGATTGGATAAATTGGATAGGCAAACCTCATAAAAAGGAAATAAAAGATGTCTTTGAATTTCCAAATAGATTAATTCAATTTGAGGAATTTTTTTTTAAAGAAAATAAAAGTGATTTTCGAACCAGCACTAGAAAAACTACTTGGAGAAGTTCTTACAAACCATATATGAAAAGAATCCTCAATATTTATAATGACTATGAAAATGAAGCTTTAGAAAAAATATTTCAAAAAACACTTGAAAGTTATAAGGAAGGTAGCAGAAGTAGAAAACAATGCGCTACTTCTCTAAGTGTTCTGGCAAAGTTTTTGGAAATTAAACTACCGGAGGATTGGAAATTAAATTCTAGAGGATATTGCCTAAACAAAGCTGGATTTAGGGATCTCCCCACAGACGAGTTAATAGAGGAACTTTGGGAGACGATACCAAACGAATCTTGGAAATTTGTTTTTGGCTTGATGGCTACATATGGATTAAGAAATCATGAAGTATTTTTTTGTGATTTAAGTTCTCTAACTAATTTTGGAGACAAAATTATTAGGGTTTTACCTACGACTAAAACTGGGGAACATCAAGTTTGGCCATTCCATCCGGAATGGATAGAAAAGTTCGAATTATCAAAACTTGGTGAAAATCCAAAACTACTACCAAATATTAATAAAGACCTTAAAACAACAACTTTACAAAATATTGGAAAAAAAATTACAGATCAGTTTAAGCGTTACTCTTTACAAATAAAACCTTATGATCTAAGGCATGCTTGGGCAGTAAGAACAATTTTTTATGATTTACCTGATACTGTGGCTGCCAGAATGATGGGACATTCGGTTAGTTTACATACTCAAACATATCACCACTGGATTACTAAAAGAGATCAACAACAGGCAGTAAATCATGCACTTTTAAAAGTTAAAAGAGTTAAAAATATTTAAAGATTTATAATCATTAAATACAAAAGAGTCATATGCAAGAAAAACCTTTATCTTCCGAGAAAATATTTAATCTCGATAATCAAGCAAAAAAAATCGGAATGGGAGGAAAACTATCCCCAGATAGCGATGAAAGCGCATATAAAAAAAGAATGCAGCAAAGAAAAGATATTCAAGCCGAACGACTACAAATTAGAAAAACAAAAAAAGGATTACTAATTGTTTTTACAGGAAATGGCAAGGGCAAGACAACTGCATCTTTAGGTATGGCTTTAAGGACGATAGGGCATGGCTATAAAGTAGCAATAATTCAATTTATCAAAGGAGGCTGGACCACTGGAGAAGAAAAAGCACTTAAAAATTTGTCTTCAAATATATCTTGGCATTCATTAGGAGAAGGATTTACTTGGGAAACACAAGACAGAATAAGAGATGAACAATTAGTTCAAGAGGCATGGAAACTAGCCAAAAAATATATAAAGAACGAATCTTATAAACTTATCATTCTTGATGAAATAAATATTGCCACAAAACTTGGTTATCTCGCTTCAGAAGAAATAATTACTTTTTTAAAAAGCTTGAATAATAGAAAGAATCATATTGTTTTAACTGGAAGGGGGGCATCTAATTCAATATTAAATTACGCTGATCTAGTTACAGAAATGAAATTAATAAGACATCCTTTTAAAGAACAAGGAATAAAAGCACAAAAGTGTGTTGAATTTTAGTTGAACTAAATTATTGTTTAAAATTTTTTTGGCAGGTTTAGAAATGTTTAAAGACGCAAGCAATATCAGAACAAAAAATAAATTTGGTGCTTTTACTTGCTAATGTCTTAAAAGTACAATTATTGAATGACTTACAAAAGAGTTCTCTTAAAACTTAGTGGTGAAGCACTAATGGGTGAAAAACCTTATGGCATTGATCCTGCTATAGTTCAGTCAATTGCTGAGGATGTTTCAAAAGTAGTCGAAAATAATGTACAACTTGCAATAGTTGTCGGGGGCGGGAATATTTTTAGGGGGCTTAAAGGCTCTGCCGATGGCATGGATAGAGCGACAGCTGATTATGTTGGCATGCTTGCAACAGTAATGAATGCTATTTCACTTCAAGATGGTTTAGAAAGAGTAGGAGTTGCAACCAGAGTTCAAACTGCAATAGAAATGCAGGAAATTGCCGAACCCTATATCAGAAGAAGAGCTATGAGACACCTTGAAAAAGGAAGAGTTGTGGTCTTTGGAGGTGGATGCGGAAATCCATTTTTCACAACTGACACTACGGCAGCTCTGAGGGCAGCCGAGATAAATGCTGAAGTGGTTATGAAGGCGACCAAAGTTGATGGAGTATATAATTGTGATCCTAATAAATTTGAAGATGCAAAAAAATATTCCTCTCTAAGTTATCAGCAAGTTCTTAGCGATGAAATCGCAGTAATGGATAGTACTGCAATTGCACTATGCAAAGATAACCATATCCCTATTATGGTATTTGATATATTCAAAAAAGGAAACATTTCTAAAGCTGTTGCTGGGGATCCTATAGGTTCATTAATTAGTTAAAGCTTATTTAAATTTTTTTATTATGAAAGAACAAGAAATTCAAGAAAATATGATTAAAAGTGTTGAAGCCACACAAAGAAACTTTAATACAATTAGGACAGGTAGAGCTAATGCTTCATTGCTAGACAGAGTAAGTGTTGAGTATTACGGAGCAGAAACACCAATTAAATCACTTGCCACAATAAGCACTGTTGATTCGCAAACAATTTCAATACAACCATTTGATGTTTCATGTTTACAAGCGATTGAGAAATCTATTTCCATGAGTGATTTGGGTATTACCCCAAATAATGATGGTAAAGTAATTAGGATAAATGTCCCTCCTTTGACAGAAGAAAGAAGAAAAGAATTCTGTAAATTAGCCTCTAAATATGCAGAGGAAGGAAAAGTAGCTTTGAGAAATATTAGAAGAGATGCTGTTGATAAAGAAAAAAAAGACGAAAAAAATGGTCTCATTTCTATTGACGAATCTAGAGATAATCAATCTGAAATTCAGAAAATTACTGATAAATATATTTCCTTAATAGAAACTAAATTGTCTGAAAAAGAAAAGGAAATTCTAAAAGTTTGAGAGGATTTGACGTTGTAATAATTGGTGGAGGTTTATCAGGATCATCCACCGCTCTTAACCTATCAAAGAAAGGATATTCAGTTTTAATTATCGAAAAAGAAAAATTCCAAGATTACAAACCATGTGCAGGCGGGATGGCATCTTCAATGCAAAGATTTCTTCCTTTAGATATAAAAGATTCCATAGAATCAAAAATTAAAAATGTTGAATTCAGATGGAAGGGTTCAGATAATATAACTGCAGATCTGACTGATGAATCGCCATTTTGGATTATTAAAAGAGAGAAGCTTGATCAATTATTACTTGATGAGTCCTTGAGTAATGGAGCTCAAATAATGAGACCATTATTAATAGAAAAAATCATAAAAAAAAATGATAAATGGGAAATAACTTGCTATAACAAAATAAAATATATTACAGAATTTCTTGTAATTGCAGATGGGTCCCAATCGAAATGGGCCGGTCATTTCAATTTAGGGGCAAGAAAACCGAAATTTGCAAACACGATCTCATTAAGATTGAAAGGTTTAGGGGAAATACCTAGAGAAGCAGTTAGATTTGAGTTTGGATTTATAAAATATGGTTTTGCCTGGGCATTCCCCCTTAGAGAAAGCGTAAATATTGGTCTAGGTACTTTTATAAATAATGGTCTCCTAGAAAATCAGGCTATAAATGAACAAGTAATCAGAAGCTTCGGTTTTGATGATTTTCCTCATAAAACAATTAGTAAGAAACTGAGAATATGGAATGGCTTCCACTCAATTAATGGTGACAAAGTTCTAGCGGTTGGAGATGCAGCGTCTCTATGTGATCCATTTTTAGCTGAAGGAATTAGACCATCCTTAATTAGCAGTTTTTATGCTGCAGAATATATAGATCAGTGCCTATCAGGAAAAGTAGATAATTTAAATCTTTATACGAAAAAAATTAACAACATTTGGGGGGAATCAATGGCTTGGGGAAGGAGAATAGCCCAAGTATTTTATAGATTCCCCAGAACTGGATACCAATTAGGTGTCAAAAGAAAAACAGCACCTAAACGGATTGCTCAAATATTATCAGGAGAAATGAGTTATGAAGATATTGCTAAAAGAGTTATCAGAAGGCTTTTAACAAAACGTGGGGCTTAATTTTTTTTCAATTCAAACTTAAATTTAGTTTGCAGAAATCAATTTATGATTTTTAATTTCTGAATATCTCTTAAGTAGCAGCTCTTCCAATTCTTCCATAGCCTTACTGAATCCTGTGATCCCTTCACTAAGCTTCTCACTTGCCATTTGATCTTCTAACATATTCAATCTAAAATCCTTTTCTTCGAATTTGTTGTCTATAGAATTATTTACTTTGGAAGATGCATCTAATTTTCTAATTAAAACTCCTTTTTCTTTTTTTAGTTCCTCTAGAAATTTTGGCGAGATTGTTAGGAGATCGCAACCCGCTAATTCTTTTATTTCATCAATATTTCTAAAACTAGCGGCCATTACTTCCGTCTCAAATCCTTTTTCTTTAAAGTACTTATAAATTTGCGTGACCGAAATAACACCAGGGTCTTCAGCACCAACAAAACTAGTTTTACCAGTTTTTGCTTTATGCCAATCCAATATACGGCCAACGAAAGGAGAAATAAGAGTTATCTTTGCATTTGCACAAGTTACCGCTTGGCAGAAGTTAAAAAGTAAAGTTAAGTTGCACTTAATACCCTCTTTTTCCAAAATTTCAGCTGCCTTAATTCCCTCCCAAGTTGCAGCAATCTTAATCAAAATTCTTTCTTTTTCAATTCCAAAATTTTTGTAAAGATTGATCAATTTTCTAGCTTTTTCTACCGTAGCTTCGGTATCAAAGCTGAGTCTTGCGTCAACTTCTGTAGATACACGCCCTGAAATAATTTGCAATATTTCTCTTCCAAAAAATACTGAAACTTGGTCAACAGATTCTTTAATTAATTCAATTTCAGAGAATCCTTGGGGCAATGCATTTTCTGAACTTTCTAAAGCTTTATCAATTAATTTCACATAATCAGGATTCTTGGCAGCAGCAAGTATTAGCGATGGATTGGTGGTGGCGTCCCTTGGTTGAAACTTTTTTATCGAATCTATATCTCCAGTATCAGCAACAACAACGGTCATTGAGGACAATTGTTCTAAAATTGATTTCATATTTAGATAATCATGTATATATATAAACTAGCTTCTATTCCTGATGAAATCATCAGATAATGAACTAAATATTTATAAAATTAGAAAATTTTTAGGGTTTTTTAACAATCATTCCATGATCTTTAATTTTGGGAGGTATTTTTTCAATAACTATCAAACTTTCTATAATTTCTTTCGCGACTGGTACAGCAACAGTTGAACCATATGCATATGATTTAGATGGCTCATCAACAACTACAAGGACAGCATATTTTGGATCATTAACTGGTAAGGTAGCGACAAAACTACAAACTTTTTTATTTGTATACGAACCATTTAAGGCTTTTTGAGAAGTACCCGTTTTCCCCGCAATCCTATAACCCTCGATTTTAACTCCAGATCCACTACCTTTATTAACTACGCTCTCCATCCATTCAAGAACAGTTTTAGAAACCTCTTGTGAAAAAAATTGTTTTTTTGGATTTTTACTTAATCTTTCTTTGAAAGTTGAAGTTACATGAGGTGTCACTTCAAAACCCCCATTTGCTAGAGCCGCATGTAGTTGAATCAATTTAAGTAGCGATATTGAAAACCCTTTACCAAAAGAAGTTACGGCAGGCTCAATTGATTGATTTACAAATAAATCTTTTCTCTTAAGTTGGCCAGCAGTTGATTCAAATAGGTCAGTCTCTAAATTTTTATTTATACCTAAATTTTTAAGCCAATCCCAATAAATTGTGGGGTCTAAATTTTGCATTATTTTTACCATCCCAACATTACTTGAAACTTGCAAAACTTTGGGATAATCAATGTATCCATTACCTTTTTTATCCCAATTAGAAAGTGTCCATCCTCCAACATTAATTTTCCCAATATCTTCAACTACTCCATCTTTCTGGATTACTTTTTCTTCTAAAGCTAAGGCAAGATTAATAGGTTTAAAAGTTGAACCAGGCTCAAATAAATCTTGAGAATACCAACCCCTAAAAAGTTCAGAATCATACTGCCAAAATTTATTTGGATCGTAAGATGGAACTGAAACCAAGGAGAGAATCCGACCATTATTAACATCCATAACTATGGCAAATCCCTTCTTGGCTTTCCATTTGCTTACTTGCTTTGATAATGCATTGAATGACGCTTTCTGTAATTTTGAATCTATAGTTAGGCCTAAACTTTTGTAATCAGAAATAAAATCACCTGGGGCAGAATTATCCGGTAGAGGAGTTCCGTCTCCTCCTCTTTTTATAAAATTACTTTTATTAAAAACTTTAATTTGATTATCTAAATGAAGCTCTAAACCTGCTGAAGCCTTATTCTCATCATTAACAAAACCTACAAGATTAGAGTAAAGCTCCCCTTGTGGATAATATCTCTGCGAATATTTAAACAAATCAAGTCCGCTTATTTGAAGGTTCTTAATCTTTTCTGCCTTTTCTTCGGAAATTTTATCTAAAAGCTTGATGCCACTCATTTTATTATTAAATTTACTCAAGAGTATTTCACCATTTATATCCAAGATAGATGACAATTTTTCTGTAACTTCTTCAATACTGCGAACTCTATTAATTGAATCACCAGGAAAATTAAAATATTTGGGATGGGCCCATAATTTATAGAGCGGTTTATCGTAAGCAATTAGTCTATTATTTCTATCAACAATCGCTCTTCTTTTTTTTAAGGGGTTAGTTTTAGAAGACTGAATTAATCTAGCTTTCCTTTGCAAATCAGAAGCGTTAAAGATTTGCAATTTAACTAACCTACCAAACAAACAAAATATTAATAATAAGCTAAAAATATAGAGAAATTTAAATCTTCTTTGATCAAGGGGTATTAGACGAACAATTTTTTTGTATTTTTTCATCAATATCCCCTTTGATATTTGCTATCACTAAAACCTATAATGAAACTACTTAAATTTTTCTTAAATAAACTTTCTTTTTTTTCTGGAAGTTTATCTAGATAGATTAAATCTTCAGGTTTAGTTTTTTTATAAGTATTTATAGACTCAAGTTCACTTATATAAAATTCCTCAATTTTAGAAATATAATCAATGAGATTATTATTAATAGCTCTTGTTTTAGATAAGTTTTTATATGTGTTTGACCATTTTCTTTGACTATCAAAAGACAAGAAAAATAAGGTGGGAATTAATACCAAAAGAGAGATATTAATGGTGTCGAAAATTTGATGTATTAATTTGATATTAATTATGGATATTTTTTCAGAATTATTTTTACTTACATATGAAACTTTTTTTTTTAAATTAAGTTGATTCCCATAAGGTTTCATCTAAGATTTATTATTTAAATAAAAGAAGTGTTATAAATTAAATAAACATCTTTTTGTTTGATTCGCAAGTAAAAAAATAAATTCTTTATGTCCTCAATAAAAACAAATTTAAGAAAGTCAATCCGTTCCATAAAGAATGCATAATCACTGAAGAAAACAAACTCCCTGAAGCAATTCTTGTAATTGCTAATCCAATCCCTAGAACAAATAATGGCGGCATTTCTCCCAAACTTAAATGGGCTAATGCAAAGATAAACGCTGAAACTATGATGCCCGAAATTACCCCAAAATCTCTTGAAAGAGTTGGTAGTAAAATACCGCGAAATATAATCTCTTCAAATAAAGGAGCTAATAGAGTTGTAGTTACAAATAATAGAAAAAATGATAAGTAATTATTATTATTAAGAACAATTTCCAGCAAGGGGTTACTACCATTCTGATTATCGATCAGACTACTCATAATTAGAGAGATCAATAAAACAAACGGAACAATTGTTAACCAACCTTTAATTCCCTGAATAATTGCATATTTTATTGGTATGAAATTGAACTGTAAATAATCCTTTTTAAAAGTAAATTCACCATTAAGGGATTTAATTTGATAAAAAACTATCCATAATGGAGGAATAGCCATAAAAAGATATCCAAAGAAAATTTTTAAAGATTGAGACAATTCATTAGAGATATTTTTAGAAAAAAGTTCGACCAAACTGATAGAAAATAAAGGTGATATTACTTCTCCTAAAACAACAAATCCACCTGCAATTAATAAAACCATATCTATTAATTCTAAATCTAAGGATTTAATTTCTTTCCAACCAAACTTTTTCAAAGATATAGTTGCCCATAATATTTTTAAAGCCAGAATAGAGCCAATAAGTATTGTTAAAAGTGGTATTAGTCTTATGGCTAATATTTTAAAAAACATTTTGCTTGAAAATGATTTTGTTATTAATGCACTATCGTCAAAATCAAATTTCCGGCTTAAAAGGTGATATAAAAATCTATCACCTTTAAATAAATCAAATCTTTTAGAATTTAGCTTATATGCATTATTATTAGTTTTTTTTTCTATCTCATCAATCAAAAATTTATAGTTTTTATCTTCAAAATCTTTGGATATATTTTTATAAATTAAAGGATCATTTGATTCTGAAGTAATTATTCTAATTAATTTATTTCTTTCTGATAACTTTTCAAATGAGACATCAGAGAGTGATTTATTTATTTGATCAACAGGATCATTAACGATAAAAAATTTTTTAAGATTTACAGGTATTGATTGGAAAGATAATTCAGCAATTTCTTGCTCTTTTTGACTAATATCAAATGAAACAGATGGTCTATTTAAACTATCTCTTAATCCTTGTTGCCATACAAAAAAAGTTATGGCGATAGAAATAAAGGCTAAAGTGAGTTTTGACTTAGAAGTATTTTTAAAGATCATAACTTATTATATTCTTGAAAACTATAGTTAGTTATCATTGAATCTCCTTATATTTATGTATCTATTTTAATCACGCCATGAGATGATTAAATTATCTTAATTTTCAAATTTATATAATGGCTATAAGATTAGTTTTAGTTAGGCATGGACTAAGCAGTTTCAATGCAAAAGGATTAATTCAAGGAAGAACAGACGATTCATTATTAACCGATGAAGGATACAAACAAGCTCAAAAAGCTGGAAAAGCATTATCAAAAATAAACTTCGATAAAATTTATTCCTCACCACTTGTGAGAGCGGCAGAGACAGCAAAAACAATTAAAAAGACCATCAATAAAGAACAAAATATTGTATTCGACGATAATTTGCTAGAGGTAGATCTTAGTGAATGGTCTGGTCTAAAAATTGATGAAATAAAAAAGAAATTTCCAGAAATTTACCCTATATGGAAAAATGATCCAGAAAATCTAATCTTAAAAAGAAAAGATAATAAAACTTATAAACCAATTCAAGAGTTATTTTTGCAAGCAACAAATTTTGTAGAAGATATTTTCAAAATTTATCTAGACAAAGATGATGTAAATATTTTGGTTGTAGGGCATAATGCAATTCTCAGATGTTTAATACTCTTTTTATTAGGAAAGCCTAAGCAAGGTTTTAGAAAAATAAGATTAGAAAATGCTTCTTTCTCGATACTCAATATTTCAAGGAAAGATAACTCTTACAAGACCCAAATTGAATGCTTAAATCAAACTTCCCATCTGAATAAAAATATTCCAAATCAAATTGGCGATTCCAGAATATTTTTAATAAGGCATGGTGAAACTAACTGGAACAAAGAAGGTAGATTTCAAGGGCAAATTGATATCCCTTTAAATGAAAACGGAAAAGATCAAGCTAGAAAGACTTTTGAATATTTGAGAAATATTTCTTTCAATAAGGCATTTTCAAGTTCAATGCATAGGCCTTTTGAGACTGCACAAATAATCCTTCAAAATAGAAAAGATTTAAAAATAGAAAGAACAGATTCACTTATAGAAATTAGTCACGGATTATGGGAGGGTAAACTGGAAGCAGAAATTAGAGAAGAGTGGCCTGCTTTACTAAAAAATTGGCATGATAAACCAGAAGAAGTAATAATGCCCGAAGGTGAATCTATAAAAGATGTATCAGAAAGATCAGTGGAAGCTTTTGACAAAATCTGTTCATCTCAAAAGGATAATGATCTAAGCCTTCTAGTTGCTCATGATGCAGTCAATAAAACTCTAATTTGTAATATCCTTGGGATTAATTATTCAAATATTTGGATGATAAAACAAGGGAATGGTGGCATAACTATAATTGATCTTTTTAATGATCCCAATAAGCCCCCTGTGATTAGTGCTCTTAACATTACAACCCACCTAGGAGGAATAATTGATTCAACCGCTTCAGGAGCACTTTAAATTAAGCCTTGTTTAAAATTTTGATGAATTCAGAGTCAAAAAAGGCTTCATTTACTGAAAAAGCCAACTTGACTAAGAGGCCAAAATCTCAAATATGCTTTACCAATTATCTCTTTTTTATGAAGAAATTTACTTCCAGGCCAATATCTTCCATCCCAGCTATTAGCCCTATTATCACCTAAAACTAAAAAATGATCTTCTGGCACTTTTATGTTTTCAAATTTACCACAATTATTAAATAGGGATAATGAGCACTTATAGGAGACATAGGGTTCAGGAATTAATTTATTATTTATTATTAATTCACCATTAGAGTTTACACTTACAATTTCTCCTGGAAGTGCCACCACTCTTTTAATATAAGCATCGCAAGCTAGATCCCTCAACCCAGGAATAAACGACATTGGAGGAAAACTCATAAAAAAACAATATCTTTTGTTTGGTAAAGGCTTAGATCTTGATGAGATTAATTTTTTGTCAAATGAGTAAGGTGAGTTAAAAACAACAATATCTCCTCTTTTTGGTAAAGAGTTTCTTAGCGAAAATTTTTCAATAATTAACCTATCATTTATTTGTAATTCTGGGAGCATTGAACCAGAAGGGATATAACGTGGTTCTGCAAAAAATGATCTACAAGAAGAAACAAAAAAAGTTAATAGAATTAGTAGACCCCATTCTTTTAAAAAACTTTTTATGGAACCAGGCATAAAATTAAAAAAATCTTGATTTTCTAAACTTATATAAATTGTTTTGCATATTCAATTTGGTTAAAACCTAATATTACTTTTTTTCCTTCATAAATCAAAAATGGTCTTTTTATTAATTTACCATCACTTAAAAGAAGTTGAATAATTTCTTCCCTTGATAAACCATTAATATCAAGATTCAGAGTTTTAAAAGCTTTACCTCTTGTATTAAAAATCCTTTTCTTATCGTCAGAGTATTGTTTTAAAGCTAGATTTAAATAATTAACAAGTGGTGGTTCTTTTACAATATCAATTAGTTGGAATTCGAAATCTTTGCTTTTAAGCCACTTTTCAGCTTTTCTGCAAGTAGAGCATTTTAAATAACTATAAAAAATTATTTTTTTCAATTTAATTTACTAATTTTTGTTTCTTAAGTACTTTATAGTTTCTATTTTTTAGGGGTATACAACTTTTCAATAAATTTTCAACAACATCAAAATCCCTCCAACCGTCAATTTGAACTGTTCTTCCATCAAGTCCTTTACTTGTTCTAAAAAATTCAGCTACATCCTCAAGCTGATTAGGAGCAATTTGATTAATACTAACTATATTATTCTGCCTAGGATTAGCTATAGGCACACATAAAAGTTTTCCATCATATGCACCACAATCATGCATATCCAAAACTCCAATAGGTCTAGCTTTTATTAAACAGCCCGCGAAAGTAGGCTCATCCATTATCACCATTGCATCAAGAGGAGCACCATCATCAGCGAGGGTATTTGGGATAAAACCATAATCAAAAGGGTACCTTACTGAAGAATGCAATACTCTGTCTAAGGCCATAATTCCTGCATCAGAGCAATATTCATATTTATTCCTACTACCTGCAGGTATTTCAACAACAATATTTACTATTCCCTTCATTGGAGATGGAGGTATTGAACTAAGGTCCATCTTTTTTAAAATCGTGATTATGAATTATCTCGTTTCCTTGAGATGAAGGTCTTCCAATTAAAACGCTTATTGAAGGTAAAAAAATTGTCAAAAAGGCAAAAATAATACTTAAAGATGTTATTGATAAACTCCTTATACTTAAGGGGTCATCATCATCTCTTTCAAAATCACTTCGAGCAGAACCATGAGAAGATTCTTCACTTGATTTACTTTGAATAGACTGCTTTGATTTCGTGTAACTCAAGAACTCTTAATTGGTAAAGATTAAGGAGATAATTAAACATCAATATCCTACATTCAAAATGTCAATAAATCAAAACATTGATTAGTAACTTTTTAATCACTCTTTTTCTAGCAAAGACCTGATAGATTTTAGTTCCTCTAATATTTGCACCAGTATATTTTGAGCAGCGGAAGAAGGTGTATTAAAGACCTCTACAGTAACCTCCTTAATTCTTAAAATATCTTTTGCAAATCTTGCTACTTCATTAGGATGAAACTTTAAAGGATCTTTTTGATCAGTTCTAAATTCGGGATTTAATTTTCTTGGATTAAAGCTAGGGTTAAGATTTCTTAAATCTGTATTTGTATACCTATAGACAGAAGCTCTTGATCTGTTTAGGAATTTTTGCACTTCATCAATACCTACTAATTCCTCTTCGCTAGAAATATTGGAATCTATATTTTCCATAAACTTAAGAAAATGTTTTAGTAATAATGAACTTTGAAAAGAATTTGAACTTCATTACTGAAGAAGTTAGCAGAAACAATATTTTTAGACTAGCCGCGTTGAGGGACTCAAGACACTTTAAATTATTTTTTCAACTTAATTGATAAAATTAAATATTATCAAGGATTTTTTTGTATGCGCGTGACAATCTCATTCCCTCTGGGGACACTTCGTGACACACCTTCTGAAGCTGAGATTATTTCACATCAATTACTCTTAAAAGCTGGGTATATTCGCAGAGTTAACAGCGGTATTTATGCATACATGCCACTAATGCTTAGAGTTATTGAAAAAATATCCGCAATAATAGAGAAAGAACTTAATAGTATTGGTTGTACAAAATTACTATTACCCCAACTTCATCCTGCAGATTTATGGAAAAAAAGTGAAAGGTGGGAAGGATATACCGCAGGTGAAGGAATAATGTTTAATCTCAAAGATAGACAAGGCAAAGAATTTGGGTTAGCACCAACTCACGAAGAGGTGATCACGAGTATTGCATCAGAGACCATCAACTCCTATAAGCAATTACCTCAATGTTTTTACCAAATTCAGACAAAATTTAGAGATGAAATAAGGCCAAGGTTTGGATTGATGAGAAGTAGAGAATTCATAATGAAAGATGGTTATTCTTTTCATTCTTCAGAAAACGATCTAGCTTCTTTCTATGAAAAGGTGGGCAATGCTTATGAAAATATTTTCAAATCTTGTGGACTGCAGACAGTAGGGGTTGAAGCTGATAGTGGAGCAATTGGCGGTGCTTCATCTAAAGAATTTATGGTCACTGCTGATGCTGGGGAAGATTCCATTTTGTTCACTCAAAGTGGGTCTTATGCTGCCAATATCGAAAAAGCTGTTTCTCTACCCTCTCAACCTATTCCACTTAAAGATAATATTGCAGAGTGGTTGGAAACGCCTCATCAAAAAACAATCCTAGAAGTTTGCGATAATAACAATTTAGACCCAAGTCAGATTATTAAAGTGGTAATATTCCTTGCCCAGTTCGAAGGTGAATTTAATGTCCCAATTCTTGCATGCATAAGAGGCGATCAACATATTAATGAAGTAAAGCTTTTTAACTTAATCAATAAACTTCATAATTTCAATCTTATTAATCTTAAAAAGATTGAAGACAAAAATACTATCGAAAAAAATCTAGTTGATTTACCCTTAGGTTTTATCGGACCAGATTTAGATAATAAAACTATTAAAGCTAGTTCTAATTGGAAAAAAAAATGGACAAGAATAATTGACCATTCTGCAAGTAACCTTTCAAAGTTCATAAGTGGTGGGAATAAAGTTAATTTCCATAAAGTTTTTCAAGAGTTTTCTTTTGATTCGAAAGACTATCTAATTGGGGATATAAGGAATGCCAAAAAAGGAGATAAAATAAGTATTCATGATGATGAAGAACTTAAAGAAAAAAAAGGTATCGAGATTGGACATATTTTCCAACTAGGTCAGAAATATAGTGAAAAATTAAATGCAAAGTTCTCTGATAAGGAGGGTCAGCTAAAAAATTTATGGATGGGTTGTTACGGAATAGGAGTGACAAGAATAGCTCAAGCCGCTATCGAACAGAATCATGATCAAAAAGGCATTTGTTGGCCTATCCAGATTTCTCCTTTTGAAGTTATTATTATCCCAACAAACCTAAAAGATCCTATTCAAAGTGATCTTACTGAGCATATCTATAACAACTTTTTAATTAATAAAATTGATGTCCTTCTTGATGATAGAAAAGATAGAGCTGGAGTAAAATTTAAAGATGCGGAATTAATTGGTATTCCTTTTCAGATAATTATTGGCAGAGATTCTATTAATCAAGAAGTAGAACTTTTATGCAGAACAAATAATACTAAGCTTAAAATTAGTACTGATAAATTGTTAGAAACATTTATTTCCGAATCTGAAATAATGTACAATAAAAAGTCTTGAGGCTTATTTTTTTTTGGGAGCTAAGTTATGTTACTGAAATGGACATCAAAATTATTTTTTAAGAATCTTACCAAAGCTATATCTTTTGCAATATCCTTAATTGTTGTTTTTACACTATTTAGCTCCCCTTCCATAGCTGCAAAAACCGCTATGACAGGTGACTATACAAAGGATACAATTTCAGTTGTTAAAACATTACAAACAGCTGTTGATACTCCAAAAGATTCTCCAAATAAAGATGAAGTAAGAAGTGAAGCTCTTACACTCATAACTGACTATATTTCCAGATATAGAAATAGAGGGATGGTGAATAAAACGCAATCATTTACCACAATGCAAACAGCATTAAATGCTATGGCAGGTCATTACAAAAACTTTGCAAGTAGACCTTTGCCAGATAAACTTAAAGAGCGTTTAACCAAAGAATTTTCTCTTGCTGAAAAAATGGTTCTAAGAGAAAGTTGATACAATTCATTTACTTTTTAAAAGTAAACCAAGATTTTTGAATATATTAAATATTCGCACAAAAATAATGCTCTTCTAAAATTGGCCAATGTTGTTGTAATCGGAGCCCAATGGGGTGACGAAGGAAAAGGTAAAATAACGGATTTACTTAGTCGTTCGGCAGATGTTGTCGTTCGCTATCAAGGGGGAGTAAATGCAGGTCATACTATAGTCGTAGATGATAAAGTCTTAAAATTACATTTAATTCCCTCAGGGATACTTTATAAAAATACTTCTTGTCTAATTGGTTCCGGAACTGTAGTAGATCCAAAAATCTTGCTTAAAGAAATTGACATGTTAATTGATAATGGAATTGATATCTCAGGATTAAAAATTTCATCAACATCACATGTAACAATGCCCTACCACCGAATATTAGATGAAGCGATGGAGGCTGATAGAGGTTCAAACAAAATAGGGACAACAGGTCGTGGGATTGGTCCAACTTATGCGGATAAATCACAAAGAAATGGCATTAGGATAAGAGACTTGCTCAATAAGGAAAGGCTAAGTGATGTGATCGAAATTCCGTTAAGAGAAAAAAACGGTCTACTAGAAAAAATCTATGGCATTAAACCACTTAAATTAGAAGATATTGTTGAAGAATATCTTGACTATGGGGAAAGATTATCAAAGCATGTTGTTGACTGCACGAGGACTATCCATACAGCCTCAAAAAACAAGAAGAATATTCTTTTCGAAGGTGCTCAAGGGACTCTACTTGACTTAGATCATGGGACTTATCCTTTTGTTACCTCATCAAACCCAATATCAGGAGGGGCATGTATTGGGGCTGGAGTGGGTCCAACTTTAATTGATAGAGTCATAGGCGTCGCAAAAGCTTATACCACAAGAGTAGGTGAAGGACCATTCCCAACTGAATTACAGGGAAGTATTAATGATCAACTCTGTGATAGAGGCAGTGAATTTGGAACCACTACTGGGAGAAGGAGAAGATGTGGGTGGTTTGATGGAGTTATTGGTAAATATGCTGTATCTGTAAATGGTCTTGATTGTTTAGCCGTTACGAAACTTGATGTGTTAGATGAATTAGATGAGATTCAAGTTTGCATTGCATATGATCTCGATGGAGAGGAAATAGACTACTTTCCTACAAATTCAGATGACTTAAAAAAATGTAAGCCAATCTTCAAAAAATTAAAAGGTTGGCAATGTTCAACTGCAGATTGCAGAAAACTATCTGATCTCCCAGAGAATGCCATGAATTATCTAAGATTTTTAGCTGAATTAATGGAGGTTCCAATTGCCATTGTCTCGTTGGGGGCAAATAGAGATCAAACAATAGTAATTGAAGACCCAATACATGGTCCTAAAAGAGCACTGCTAAGGTAATTTAGTTCCAAATTAATGAGGGAATCCTTTAGACATTTTGAACATAAAAAAGTTGATCTCATTGGTCTGGGCAACGCAATAGTGGATATTATTGTAAATATTGAAGATGAGTTTCTTGAGATAAATAATCTGGATAAAGGATCAATGAATCTAATAAATTCTGATGAATCTCAGAGATTGTTAGAAAATTGCAAAGTGATCAAACAAATTTCAGGTGGGTCCTCAGCAAATACCGTTGTTTCCTTAGCAGCATTAGGTAATAATGTGCAGTTTATAGGGAGAGTGAAAAATGATCAATTTGGGGATTTCTTTTCTGACGATATAAAAAAAAGTAAAACTATATTTAACACTCCACCAACTATTGAAGGTGCTCCAACAGCTCATTCAATCATTTTGGTTACACCTGATGCCCAAAGGACTATGTGCACTTACCTAGGTGCATCTGTAGAGTTTGAACCAAAAGACATAGACTTTAATGTAATTAAGGAAAGTAAATACTTATATTTAGAAGGATATTTATGGGACAGCGAATTAGCTAAAAAAGCTTTTATTAAAGCCGCCCAAATTGCAAAACAATCTAATACAAAAATAATCCTTTCTTTGTCTGATTCATTTTGTGTAGATAGACATCGTGAGAGTTTCTTGGAATTAATTTATGAAAACGTAGATATTGTTTTTTGTAATGAATCCGAGGTTTTAAGTCTTTTTAAAAATGATAAATTAGCAAGCTGCCAAGAAGACCTATCATCCTTATGTGAATTAGTCATAGTAACTCTTGGAAGCAATGGTTCTCTCATAGTTAATAAAAATAATGTTGAAATAATTGATTCAATAACAAAAGGCAAGATTATTGATACTACAGGAGCGGGAGATATCTATGCGGGAGGATTTATCCATGGATTAATAAACAATTGTTCCCTCAAAAAATGCGGAGAGATAGCTTCAATTTGTGCTGGGCAAATAATTACGCAATTAGGATCTAGATCAGATATTGATCTTAAAGAGTTAATAAAATAGATTAATCAAATAGTCTTATTCAACCAATCATAATATTTCATCTCAGCATGGTATTTTTTGTAAATAATCTGAGGGACATCATATGTGGAATTTTTATTTACGAAATCAATTAAACAATCTTTAAATTCTAGTTTACTTTTTATTGTAATTTCAAACTCTTTAGTTTCTTCAATATCATCATCCCACTTATAAATTGAAAAAATTTGTTTTATCGAAACACAAGCTGCAAGTTTATTTTGCATGAGTAATTTAGCCATTCGCAAAGCATTTGCGTCACTTGATTCAGTTGTGATCATAACTAATACTTCCATCATGAATTAAACATCAATATTTTTTAATTATGTGATTTATCAAATTGTGATATTGATCAAAAGAGTAAGAATAATCATTTTTAACTTTCGGCCTTTTAACCAAAAATAACTTCATCTTACTTCCAGAAACTATACTCTCCCAGTTTTTCTGAGAATAACTTCCAGATTCTCTGCATAGAACATAATCTATCTCCCAAAAATCACAAAGTTTTTTTTCTAAAATGCTTTTATTATTTTTACTCGGTTCAAGTATCGCTATGTTTGAATTTTTAATACATGATCCAAAAGCTTTAGTTATACTCTCATAAGTTGGAAGTACCCTTGTAAATATATTTGCTTTACAATTCATATAATAACTAGCTGTATCGTTAAGGAATCTTGATCCTATTGCAAGAAGAATATTCTTATTTTCTATATCAACATTATTTATATCCTTTAATTGATCAATATAAAAAAAATTATTAGTGTTATTTATTAAAGATTTCCTCTCAAATAGTAAAAGAGGTGTATTAATTTCTTTACATGCATTATTAAGATTTTTAGAAATTATTACGGCAAACGGATGAGTAGCATCGACAACGCATGTGATTTTATTTTTATTTATGAAATTAATTATTTGATCTTTATTATTTAATTTCCCCGTAATGATATGTAACTTTGGATTTTCAATATAAGCTTGCCCTGCTTTATAAGTTAAAACACTTGCAAAGACTGAATAATTAAGTTCAAGAAGCATATTAGCTATTACAGGTCCATCCGAAGTTCCTGATAGGATCCAAACATTTTTATAGCAATTTCCTTGATTCTGCATCAGTATGTCTTTAATTAAATAGTAAGTAATGAATCATTGTTTAATTCAGGCGGTCATTAATAGCGCTCCTCAAATGAGGTATACCAAAGAAAACCAAACTCCAATTGCAGAAATGATTGTTAATTTTAAAGGATTACGTAGTGAAGATCCAACCAGAGATCTCAAGATCATAGGATGGGGAAATATTGCTCAAGAAATGGTAGATGAACTAAAGGAGGGGCAAAATATTGTTATTGAGGGACGTCTAAAGATGAATTCTGTCACTAGAAAAGACGGAACGAAAGAAAAACAACCAGAACTAACAGCTTCAAAAATTCATCAAATATCGCCAGTTGATGTTATTAAGTCTGATCAAAAAGAAAATAATGAGTCATTTGAAAATAAAGAAACCGTCAAAAAATCTAGTTGGGATAGTTCACCTTTAGTTCCTGAAGTGGACGAAATACCTTTTTAAATCAAATATCAACATTATTTTCTTGAACACTTATAATTAATTTGCTTATTTTTCTTTCAAGCGCGGCAAGTTCGCTTCTGATTCCTGGCCATTTACCCTTATCAAGATTTTCTAGTAGCCATGCTCTATCTTGATCAAGTTTAAAAATTAAGTCTCCTTGATTTGCAGTATTAGGATCTTGCATAATACTTGTTAGCACATTTAAAATCATTCTACTAAATCAAAATGAAGAAATACTTATCGCCTGGAAACTTAATAGTAACCGCTGGGGGTATATTAGCTTTTGTTGGAATGACTGCTTATTTTACAGACTCAGTGAATTTAAGTGTACCTACTTTTTTTTATGGAGTACCTATTTTCCTAATTGGCTTAGGCTTAAAGACCTCCGAAATACCTCCTGTAGAGCTATTTGACAAGACAAATTTTGCGACAAATAAATTTAATAGACCAAAAGAACTAACAGCATTAGTTAAAGATGTTACAAGATGGAGGTATGGGATAAAAGCTCATCTTGAATCGTCATTAGAATCTTTAAATTTGTGGGACGAGGATAACCCCCCTCAATTAAAAGAAATAGAAGAAATTACAAAGGAAGAAAAAAATGGTCTCAGAATGCGTTTCGAATTAAACGCTGTCCCTCTAGAAAAATGGATTGAAAAACAAGAAAGATTAAATAGGTTTTTCGTCAAAGGTCTTGAATCAGAATTTATTATCGACGATAATAAAAAAGAATTTGATTTTATTCTCTTTTATTGAATATAGGGATATATTTGTAAAAACCTAATTTCTCAATTCAATCAAGTTTTAATGAATTTTCATAATGAATGATTCTCAAAGAGTATCAATATTAAGCGAAGCACTTCCATATATACAAAGTTTCTCAGGTAGAAAAATTGTTATCAAGTATGGTGGTTCTGTTATGGAGAATGATAATTTAAAAAATGCTTTTTTTAGAGACATCGCACTTTTATCAACCGTTGGGGTTTGTCCGATCGTAATTCATGGAGGTGGACCAGAGATTAATAATTGGTTAAAGAAATTAGAAATATCTCCTAAATTCGAAAATGGATTAAGAATTACTGATCAAAAAACAATGGAAATTGTCGAGATGGTTCTAATGGGTAGAGTTAACAAACAAATTGTAAAAGGGATTAATAAAACTGGATCCTTAGCTGTGGGAATATCAGGTCTTGATGGCAACTTAATTCAATCTAGAGAACTAGGAGATGGTAGCCATGGGTTAGTGGGAGAGGTTACAAAAATCAATCCTGAAATATTAGATCCTCTTATTTCCAAAGGATACATCCCAATTATTTCTAGCATTGGATCAACCTTGGAGGGTATTTCCCATAACATTAATGCAGATTTTGTTGCTGGAGAAATTGCTGCTGCAATCAATGCAGAAAAACTTATTCTTCTTACTGATACTCAAGGGATTTTAAAAGAAAAAGATAATAAAAATAGTCTTGTTGAAAAAACTAATCTCAAAGAGGCAAGGGATTTTATTGATAAAAAAATTGTGACTGAAGGTATGATTCCAAAGACAGAATGCTGTATAAGAGCTTTAGCCCAAGGAGTCAAAGCAGCTCACATAATTGATGGAAGAATAGAACATTCATTACTTCTTGAGATTTTTACAAATTCTGGAATAGGTACAATGATAGTCGCCTAACCCATGAAAACTTATGAGCAAGTTTTAGAAAAAGTAGAACTTGCTTTGGCTAAAGGTGAGTATCATTATTGCATTGAATTTCTTTTGCCCATAATCGAATCATTTCCTTTATCAAGCAAAGAGGGAGTAAATTTAAGAACAATCTTAATTACTGCTCTATGTGGTATCAATAAAAGGGAAGAGGCTAAAAGGTTTTGTAAAGAACTTCTAAAATCTTACGATAATAAGACTAGAGAAAATGCAAAATATTTGATGGAAGTCATAGACTCTCCTGACATTAAAAAGCCAGAAAATTGGAACGTACAGTTTGAAAGCGACCTATCGCTAAATAAAAAATCTCTTGACTCACTGCGCAAAAAAAGAGAAGTATTGAAGAAAAAAAAATTTATTAATGTATCTGAGACACCAACTGGTGAAACAAAACCATTTCAGAAAGGCTTTTCTCTGATCATTTTTTTAATACTATTATTATTAATTCCACTTTTAAGTGGCTGCGTAAAAATTGAGAATACCCTTGATCTTAGTGAAATTGATTCAATAACTAATAATTTAGTGGTAAAGAGTAAATACATAAAGAAATTTCCTTGGCAATTAAAATTTGAAGAGAAGATGAAAGATATTTTTCTTGACGCAGAAATTGAACAAGACGAATCAACCTTTTCTTTGAAACATAAAAATCTCAATTTAGAGGATACAAAGCAAGTTCTTAAAATCACACAAAATACAGCTGGAGAGTTAGCGGGAGAATCAACAAATATAGAAATTAACACTACTCAAAAAAACTTCATTTTTTTTAAAAAATACTTTTACAGATTAGATTTGGATCTAAATTCTATTAACGGAATTGATAATTTAGAACTCATTTTCAAAATTATTCACCCTAATAAAGCTATCCTTACCGATAAAAAAAATTCAAATTTAGAAATTACAAAAAATCTAATAATTTGGGATTTAAATCAAGGGCAGATAAATAGTCTTGAATTTTCTTTCTGGAGCCTCAACAAACTCTTGATTGGGATATCTATTGTTTTTATAATTATAATATTGGCTTATTTATTAAGATTCTATAGATTCAAATTAGGTTCAGATTTACCTCAACTTCCATCAAAGTAACTACAACTCTGCTGGATTAACATCTATAGTTAAAAAAACATTTTTTGGAATAAGTTTCCATAATATTGATCTATCAGGTAAAGGTATCTTTGTTCCTTCAGGACCATGTATTAATATCTGCCACCTAAATTTTTTACCGACTTTAGCTATTAAACTAGGGGCAGGACCAATTAATTTCCAGTTCTTTCTCTCACAAAAACTGAGGAGATATTTTGCTAATTTTATTGCAATTGACTCAGTTAATTCATAATTTTCACCTGATAATTTAAGTAGGCAAATTGTGCAAAATGGAAATAAATTAGCATCCTTTCTCAATCTCGAGTTTTCAATTAAGAATCTTTCATAATCTCTTTTTTGAAGATACGAAATCACCGGGTGGTTAGGTTTATATGTTTGAAAAATTACTTTCCCTTTTTTTTGTGCCCTGCCGGCCCTTCCTGCTAATTGCAAAAATAATTGTAATGATTTTTCTTCTGCTGAAATATCTGGGCGATGAAGCAACCCATCTGCTGCAATAACTACTGAAAGAGTAATATTGGGGATGTCAATACCTTTTGCCAACATCTGAGTACCGACAAGAATATCAGCATCCCCTTTAGAAAACTTTGAAAGAATATCTCTATGACCATCCTTTCCTGAAGTTGTATCTCTATCAAAGCGAAGTACTCTTAAGTCAGGTAATTCTTCATTTAAAAACTCTATTACCCTTTGCGTACCAATTCCAAAAGGTTTGAAAGCAGTTGAATGACAATCTGGACAACGATTGATCAATCTTGATTTATGATCACACCAATGACACCTTAACCATTTTTTTCCTTGTGATCCGAGATGAACTGATAAAGGAACGTCACAGTTGGGGCAATTTATTAAATATCCGCAATTTCTACAACTTAAAAATCCACTATGCCCCCTTCTAGGGATCAAAATTATTGCTTGCTCTTTTTTTAAGCGTAGTTGAGGAAGCAATTGTAATAATTCATTGGAAAAAATTTTCATATTGCCCTTCTTGAACTCATCCCGCATATCAATAATTTTTATTTCAGGAGTCTCATTCCTGGATATCCTTTGAATCATTCTTACCAATTTAAAATTACTTTCACAAATACACTTTTTCCAAGTCTTCATTGATGGGGTTGCACTCCCAAAAATTAAGTTTGCAGAATTCCTTTTTACTATTTCAAAAGCAATCTCTCTCGCGTCATAGCAAGGCATAGGACTATCTTGCTTATAAGAAACATCATGTTCTTCATCCATTATTATTAATCCCAGATTTTTGATTGGAAGAAAAACTGCCGACCTTGTCCCTATTACAATTAAAGGTTCATTAGCAGTAATAATTTTCTTCCAAACTAAAGTTCTATGATCGGGAGAACAATTACTATGATATTCGTAAACGACATTATTAAATCGCCTACTAAACCTATCGATAAGTTGAGGAATTAATCCAATTTCTGGGGCTAGTATCAAACAACTTTTTTTCTTAAGAAATTGATCTTCAGCTATTCTCATATACACTTCTGTTTTACCTGAACCTGTTTCGCCCCAAAGAAGTAATGCATCTCCTGGTTTCATTGTTTGAAATTCTTGAAATGCAATTTTTTGCTCATTTGTAAGATTTGGTTTTTTCGTTGCGATATGATCTTTTACAAAGGAATTTAATTTACTATTTATATTTTTTTTTCTTTTAGATTTAGCAAGATAATTTTTACTGACCATTGAGTTAATTAAAGTGTAATTAAAACCAGACTTTATTAATTCACTTTGCCAATTACCTTTTTTAGATAAAGTATCCATTAAAAAAATTTCTTTTTTGGTTAATCCATTTTTCTTAATATCAAATTCTTTTTTAGTTTCAATCCATATTTGATCTTTTAAACCTTTAGAGAAATTTTTATATTTACCAATCCAGCCAGGAGGAAGTGCAGTTTTAAACATTTTTAAATTACTAACCATATAAAAAGAGGCTAAGGAGTCTATAAATTCTCTCCAAGATTCATCAATTATTTTTTTCTGCAAAATACTTTCAACAAACAAATATCTTATGCTTTTTCCTCCAGTAATATTTGATTCATCATTATTGATTGTCGAAAAGTCTTTTATGGAGATCACCAACCCATTCAATAATCTCCCCCTTAGTCTCACACTTACAATATCACCAACTTCTACTCCAAGATTATTTCCATCTAAATAGTAAAAGCTTTCATTGCTACTACCTATATCAAGCAAAATTTCCAATTTATAGGAGATATTTAATAACTGATTACTTGCCGGCTTCAAAACTTTTTCTTAGTATTGGATTGTTGAACATTCCACAAAGTGTTTTTTGCACATTGTAAGTATCCTGCTCTTAAGGGAGACATGAAGCTCTGATCATTGACTGAAAATTCAAAAATGATCTGCCTGTCTGAGAAATCCCAAGACTTTTTACTTTAGGTAATCTATAGCACTATTTAAATTTTTCAACAATTTAGAAAACTTTTCTTGTTCTCATTTTGTGAAAAAGTTTTTTAAACATTAGGGGACTTTACTACTAAATGTTCAAATTAGCCCTAAATAAAATTTTATCTAGTTAAATTCACCGTAGAAAGGAGTCAATTATGTGTCCAGTCGCAGCAGAATCAAAGAATTCCAAGCCTAGTTCAAAAAAAAAGATCAATAAAAAAATTAATACAAATTTAGAAACAGTAGTTGAAGAAGAAAGTAATAAAAATAATCAAACTTTACAGACATCTGCTGAGTTAAACGAAAGCAATATTAAAAATAACAATAATGAATTTAGTGATTCTGAAGAAGAAGATAAAGGACTCGGGAATATAAAACTTGGGCCAAAAGGTATCTACACTGAAGATTCAATAAGAGTTTATCTCCAAGAAATTGGAAGAATTAGACTTTTAAGACCAGATGAAGAAATTGAGCTTGCAAGAAAAATTGCTGACTTACTCCAATTAGAAGAGCTAGCAACTCAATATGAGTCAGAAAAAGGACATTTCCCATCTGTAAGAGAATGGGCCGAGTTAATAGATATGCCTCTTCCCAAATTCAGAAGAAGACTTCTCTTAGGGAGGAGAGCTAAAGAAAAAATGGTTCAATCAAATTTAAGATTAGTTGTTTCCATTGCTAAAAAATATATGAACAGAGGTTTATCATTTCAAGATTTAATCCAAGAAGGAAGTTTGGGTCTTATTAGGGCAGCGGAAAAATTCGACCATGAAAAAGGTTATAAGTTCTCTACATATGCAACTTGGTGGATTCGCCAAGCCATTACAAGAGCAATTGCGGATCAAAGTAGAACTATTAGATTACCAGTTCACTTATACGAGACAATATCCAGAATTAAAAAAACCACAAAAGTTCTTAGCCAAGAATTTGGCAGGAAACCTAGTGAAGAAGAAATCGCTGAGAGTATGGAAATGACAATCGAAAAACTTAGATTTATAGCCAAAAGTGCGCAACTTCCTATTTCTTTAGAAACTCCAATAGGGAAAGAAGAAGACTCAAGACTAGGAGACTTTATAGAGGCTGATATAGAAAATCCAGAGCAAGATGTTTCTAAAACTTTACTAAGAGAAGATTTGGAAGGAGTATTAGCCACTCTTAGTCCAAGAGAAAGGGATGTTCTCAGATTGAGATATGGAATTGATGATGGAAGAATGAAAACTCTTGAAGAAATTGGCCAGATTTTTGATGTGACGAGAGAAAGAATTAGACAAATAGAGGCAAAAGCCCTAAGAAAACTCAGACATCCAAATCGAAATGGGGTTTTAAAAGAATATATTAAATAAAAAGAGTTAAGTATAATATTTAGCTTTAAAAACTGGCAAAATAATAGCTTAAAATAAATTCGACTTAATTTTTAATTCAAACTCAAAATAATATTTAATGACTAATCTTAAGCTAAAAATAGCTAGTAGAAGAAGTAAGCTAGCAATGGTTCAAACTTTATGGGTTAAAGATCAACTAGAAAGGAATATTCCCAATTTAGAGGTATCTATAGAAGCTATGGCAACACAAGGTGACAAAATCCTGGATGTAGCCTTAGCAAAAATAGGCGACAAAGGCTTATTTACAAAAGAACTTGAAGCACAAATGCTCGTAGGACATGCAGATATAGCAGTACATTCTCTAAAAGATTTACCAACCAATTTGCCCAATGGCCTTAAATTAGGATGCATTACAAAAAGGGAGGATCCTGCAGATGCCTTAGTAGTAAACAAAAAAAATGACTGTTATAAATTAGAAAACTTACCTGAAGGTTCGATTGTTGGAACAAGCTCCCTAAGAAGACTTGCACAATTAAGAAATAAGTACCCACATCTTGTTTTCAAAGATATCAGGGGAAATGTTATTACAAGAATTGAAAAATTAGATGCAGGAGAATTTGATTGTATAATTCTTGCGGCTGCTGGTTTAAAGAGATTAGGCTTTGAATCAAGAATTCACCAGATTATCCCAAGTGAAGTTTCCCTTCATGCCGTTGGCCAAGGAGCACTAGGCATTGAATGTAAATCTGATGATAAAAAAGTTTTAGAAATTATAAACATCTTAGAAGATAAACCCACCAGCCAAAGATGTCTAGCAGAGAGGGCTTTTTTAAGAGAGCTTGAAGGTGGATGCCAAGTCCCAATAGGTGTGAATAGTAAAATTCAGAATGATCAACTTTGCCTTACTGGTATGGTTGCATCTCTTGATGGAGAAAGGCTTATTAAAGATAAATATATTGGCAATATTAATTATCCCGAAGAAGTAGGCAAAGAACTAGCTAAAAAATTAAAGCAGCAAGGTGCCGAAGAAATACTAAGCGAAATATTTGAAAAATTTAGAGAAAAATAAAATTAGTTAATTTACTAATTTTGGATCAATTTCTTTTTTGTATCTCTCTTCACAATCTTTAATCACTTTAACAGCTTCTTCTATCCCAAAAAAACCATTAACAGTACATGTTCCTGGTTTTTTTAGATCTTTGTAGTGCTCCCAATAATACATTGTTTCTTTTAACCAATGATCTCCAAGGTCTCCATAACTTGAGATATGATCCATTCTTTTATCATCTGCGAGAACCGCTATTACCTTATCATCGACCTCTCCACCATCATCAAATTTCATCACCCCAATAATCCTTGCTTCCACAATAGATCCGGGTATCAATGGCTCAGTTACCCCAACAATTTCTACATCAAGAGGATCTCCATCTTCATCCCATGTCCTTGGAATACATCCATAAGCAAAAGGATACGCAAGTGATGAATAGCCTACCCTATCAAGTTTAAGATGGCCCGTTTCTGTAATTAATTCATATTTATTTATGGTATTAGAGTTCAATTCAACAATAGTATTTATTATTGAATTTGAGCTGTCAGTAAAAGCATTTAGTATGTGCAATAAATTTGGGGTAACCCTGCTTGGGGGCTGATTTAGATTTGCCATCAAGAAATTATTTTTGTTTATCTTACATCCTCACACTTAGCCAAATTCTTTAAAAGTAATGTTTCAGCAAAAATCATTTATTTTAGACCTTAAATAATTAATAAAATAGTTTGGAGATAGTTCTTCATTAGTTACATCTCTTACCAACTCCATACAATTAACTGATCTGCCATATTTATGTATATTATTTTTTAACCAAAAGATGATCTTTTGATATTCACCATTTTCAATTAAGTTGTCAATCAAACCTATTTCTCTTTCCATTTGAGAAGATATTTGCGCACTTATAACATGTCCTAACAAATATGAGGGGAAATATCCAAACGCCCCTTCACTCCAATGAACATCTTGAAGACAACCTTCTGAATCATTAGATGGTTTAATTCCTAGGAGTTCATCATATCTTTTATTCCATTCTGTTGGAATATCTGCAGCAGGTAACCCTCTTTCAATTAAATCTATTTCAAGTTCGGTTCTTATTAATATGTGTAAGCCATAAGTCAATTCATCCGCTTCAACCCGATTTAATCCTGCTTCCAAATGATTAATAGATTTCCATAGTTCTAAATAATTATCAAAAGAACATCCAGCCGAAACAAATTTGTTAAAAAATCTTTTTGAAAAAGATTTAGATTTAACTATTCTATTTTCCCAAAATAAAGATTGACTTTCATGAATACCCATAGAGGTTGCTTGACCTAAAGGCCAAGCAAACCATTGATGACTTTGAGATGGCAAACCTTGCTCATAAATAGAATGTCCCCACTCATGCGCAGTTGCTAAAAAACTTGATAATGGTTCACCTTCAACAATTCTTGTCGTAATCCTGTAATCATTAGGTCCTAATGTAATTGAAAAAGGATGGGGAGATTTACCAACAACAACTAGATCTTTATCTCTCCCAAACTCATCAAGTAATTGAGAACATAAATTATGTTGAGATTCTGGACTCAAATCCCATTGATATTTCTTAGATTTATTAATCCCTCTAATCAACTCTGGGAGGGTATCTTTCAAAGGCTGAAACATTTTATTCAGCCACTTTAAAGTTAATTCAGGCTCAAAGGGTTGGGCTAAAGTTTCCCATGGTGAATATTGATCTGATATTTGTTTTGCCTCTTCAATCCGCAATTTGACTAATTCTTCAAAGAAAGGAAGAAAAATTTTAAAATCTGATTTTCCCTTGGCTTCTTGCCAGCTTTCATATCCATTAGATTTTGCCTTTGCTAGAGACTCAACTAATTGGGGATCTAAATTTCTTTCTCTATTGAATTCCTTCAATAAAAGACAAATATTTCTCTCTTTATCTTTTATGAAAAGTTGATTATCGGGATTTCGTTCATTATCTGCTAGTTCATTTTTAGCAGATTGTATTAAATTAGAAAATTCCTCGGAAGAATTTCTTTCATGCAATACTTTTGCAATATAAGTAAGTTGTTCAGACCTCCAAGAAGCACCTTTCTTTGGCATTCCAGTATTCTGATCCCAATAAAGTGTATTTTGGATTGAACCTAATATTTGTGTTTCTTTAAGGTAAGCACCCAATTTATTCCAATGAGTTTCAGCCAAAGATTTAAATGGAAATTAAATTTATTTTAAGATAAAAATTTTAATGTCTGCAGTAAAGCATACATCTTATCCATAATAGGATATTAATTAATTAAGATTTATCTTAAATGGAACAAATATTTTCAAAATTAAAATTCTTAACCCATGGCGAGGGTTTTATTGATATCACATATGATTTAAATTTATGTATTGAAAAAAATAATTTTCATTCCGGAATTTTAAATTTAACTTCACTTCATACAAGTTGCAGTTTAACTATTAATGAGAACGCAGATCCAAATGTGCTAAGAGACCTAAAAAAGTATATGCAATCGATAGTTCCCTATGATTCCTACTTAACCTTATCAAAGGATAGAGAAGAAATATCCTATAAACATTATCAAGAGGGGGCTGACGATATGCCAGCACATATCAAAACATCCCTAACAAACACTTGTTTATCTTTAAGTTTTCAAGACGGGAAAATTATGCTGGGCACATGGCAAGCAGTTTATTTATGGGAACATCGATTTGATCAAAAGGAAAGAATCATAAATGTACATATAATTGGTGAGAAAAAGTAAGTTATTTATAATGTAATAAGTCAGATTTCTTATTTAATGGAACCCTACATTTTGCAAGATGAAGAATTGAATGAATTAGTTGTCAAGATACCTGGCTGGGAAATTAAATCTAAACAAATCCAAAGAGAATTTAACTTCGCTAATTTTATTCAGGCCTTTTCTTTCATGACTAAGGTTGCTTTAATCTGTGAAAAATATAATCATCATCCTAACTGGGAGAATGTTTATGCAAAAGTAATAATTAAATTAAATACACATGATCTAGGAGGTATTACAAATCTGGATCAAACATTAGCTTCGGAAATCAACAAAATTTTCGATCAATAAAAATATAAATTTGTTTTCAACTAGTCAAAATGTCTAAAAATTTATTGCCAGTTACTATTATTAGTGGATTTTTAGGTTCTGGCAAAACTACACTTCTTAATCATATTTTAAAAAATCAAGTTGGGATTAAAACAGCTGTTTTAGTCAACGAATTTGGAGAAATCGGAATTGATAATGAATTAATAATAGAAGGCTCAGAAGATATGATCGAATTAAATAATGGATGTATATGTTGCTCTATTAATGGCGAATTATTAAATACCGTATCTAAAGTTTTAGAAAGAGCTGAAAAATTAGACTATTTGATTGTTGAAACAACTGGATTAGCAGATCCATTACCAGTAGCCATGACTTTTGCGGCTGGTGATCTGAGAGAAAAAGTAAGATTAGATTCGATAATCACAGTCATTGATGGAGAAAATTTTGATTTTGAAATTAATAATACAAGTGTCGCCTATTCTCAAATTTTATACGGAGATATCCTTCTTCTAAATAAATCTGATTTAGTAAATGAAAAACAATTAAAGAAAATAGAAGAGTTTATAAATAAAATAAAAAAAGAACCAAGGATTTTGAGATCAACTAATAGTGAAGTTGCATTACATACAATAATGAGTGTGGGTCTTTTTGAGA
>QCCB01000014.1 GCA_003278955.1 Prochlorococcus sp. AG-347-K10 | reverse complement strand
GGATATGGTAAATTTCTTTTTTCCAAATTTCTATATCATTTTCCAATAGGATTCCATCTTTATAATCTTTTATAAAATTCTTAAAAGGAGCACAATTACTATATATACCTACTGCTCCCAAACGAGTAGTATCAAAGAATTTTGTAGGAGATCTATATTTATTAAAATTAGAATTAATAATGGGATTTAATACAACATCAACATTTGAATGCAATGTATTCATATGAAATGTTTCCCAATTAGTTGGATATAAAATACTAACTCTAGGAATATGTCTATATAGTCTTCTCCATTTCTTATCTAAATAAATTTCAATAAGAATATCTTCCCTTTCAAATTGTATTTGTTCGAACAAGGATTTTAACCAATATAATTCTAGCTGGTGGGAACTTGTACCAATGTAGGCAATTTTAAAGATTTTTTTAGGGTTATAAATTCTATTATTACTAAAAGATAATAATTTAATATTCATATCTTTTTTAAGAACGTTTTTCTTAATTTTTTTTTCTAATCTTTCATTTGTAACCCATATTTCATCTATAAAAAAATGTAAAAAGAGTTTATAGCAATAAATACCAAAAAAAATTTTTATTTTATACAAAAACGGAAGTTCTGAAAAAATATTAAAATCAAGCAAATTATCATCAATGAGTAAAACAATTTTTAATTTTTTTCTTAATCTGAATAGATCAATAATTATTCTTAATGGAATATATCTGACAAGAATAATAGTATTGAAGTTATTTAATTTTTCTTTAGATAGTTGACTAGGTTTTATTAATTTTGATATTTCCATATTAAGCCAATAGTAAATTGTAGGATTCATACTATTTGAAACTATTGCAATGGGTTTTTGCAAAGATTTAAAAATTAAAGAATTATTGATAAAATTAAGGTGCATACTATCTAATAATATAATAGATAAAACATTGAGTTTTAGTTATAAATGTACGAATTTTTTTCTAATAATTTTCGTGAATATATAATTGAAGATTCAAAAGAATTATTAGTTTTTCTAATTCCAGGCAAAAATTTTACTTCTAAATTAGATTGGTATACAGAGAGAAGAAGTAAGGCTTTTAATTTAATAAATACAGAAAAATTAACTTCTGATTTTGAGGAAAGAGATTTGTTTTATACACATATGATAATTTGGGATAAAAATAGAAAGAGTTTAGCTGGTGGTCAAAGATTCTTATTCAATTCAAAAGGATGTATAGAAAATAAAAGCTTTTCTTATTTAGAAAATTATCATGAGGGAACATATGAAAAACTTAAAAATGAGAGTTTTTGTGAGATTGGAAGAACATTTGTTATGCCCGATTTTAAAAATAAAAATATCTTAAAAGAATTAATCAGAGGTTTTGTAAAAATACCAGAATCAAGAAATATTTCATTGGCACTAGGATTAATAAGTTTTGATCATAAAAAACTGAATAAAAATTGTGTAAGCCGATTTTTAAAAATTCTAGAAAATTCCAAAACAAGTTTTTTGGATCTTCCAAATGGGAGATATTTATATGAAAATTTTGTTCATTCTAAATTAGGTCAAAAAAAATATATTCTTAATATAGATAATTTAAAAAAAATAAAGGAAGAGTTAAAAGATTTAGATGATAAGTTTGAAATGCCATTAGTTTTTAAGCCATATTTAAGATACTGCAATATATCCTATGAAAATTACTCTATAGCAAAAGAATATAATGGGCTAATGCAGATTTTGTGTTCTGGAAGATCTCAAGATATTAATTTTAAAAAAAGGAAAATTTTAGAAGATTATCAATTTCGAAAAGATTCTTACATATTTGAATAAAAATCTCTTAATGCCAACATAAATTCTTCTTTATTTTGATATTCATTAGGATTAAATATCTTTACTTTTTCCACTTTTAAATAGGTTGTATCAGACATAAATCTTTGAAATATGTATTTGAGAATATCATTTTCATAGATATTATTACTCATATTATTAAATGAAAATTTCCATGCAATGACTTCAAGATTATGCAGCATTGACAATTTTGAAACACTTTTTGAAAATCTTTTTGTAATTGAGGTATAAATTGAACCACTAGGATATATCAGTACTTTTTTATATTTTGAACAAATTGTGTTTAAAAATAAGTAGGCTGATACTCTTTGATTGAAATTTTTGTAATCAAAACAATAATGACCAAAATTTTCAACAGAAAACTTAAAAAAGGGTAAAAAATTATTTAAATGTTGATTTATAGTTGTAATTGTTTTTAATCCAAATAAGTTTTGTACTACAAAAATATCCAAAGGATTATCATGGTTTGCAATATGAATACCTAACTTAAATAATTTTAATTTTTCATTTTTTTTTATTTCATAGTTGAAACCTAAAGACATCGCACAAAAGAATGCGGCAAAGTTAAATATTTTTTTTGCCGTTGTGTTTAATCTGACAAAAATTAAAATTAACTGAATTAAATAAAGTAAATAAGCAAAGAAAAAAATACTAAGCCTTAAACAAAATCTTAAAATTATTAAAATAAAAAAATTATTCACTTTTTTGCACAAATAAATACATTTTGAAAAGGGAAAAAACCATCGAAATTAGAATTTATTTGAGAATTTTCTATTATATATTTATAGAATTTTCTAAATAATAGCTTATCTACAAAATTAGGTTTTTTAAAAAAAGAAATTAAACTCCCATGATGTGTTAAACCATTTATATTGTAAGCTGATATTCCAAGAGCTTTAAGTGGTATTGAATGATAAAGAGATTGGTAACCTACTGTACTATTTATCAAAACAGTACCTTTGCATTTCGGATTTGTGAATATTTTAGTTAAAGAAAAGTCATGAATATAAAATACCTTATTACCTATACAAAATTTGTCTGAAATCTTTTTCACAAAATAATTGTAATTAATATATCCTCTATCTCTTGGATGATGTTTGAAAATTAAGTTAACATTATCTAATTTAGCCCTAGCAAAATCGTTTATAACTTTATAAATAAATTCTTCATTACTTTTAAATCTTGAACCTTTTGTTAATTGACTATCTGACGAAACCTGAATTATTACAATGAAAAAAAATTGTTTATTAAAGCATCTTTTTTTTAATTTATATTCACTTAAACCAAAATAATATTTTAAAAGAAAACCTTTTAATTGAAACCAAATAAATATAGGTTTAGGTTGAAGTTTATGTTCTGATTCAACTATTTTGTAATTGGTGAAACTGTGATTAATAAAAGTAATTGCCTTCCATATTTTTCTTACTCTAAAACGTGAGTATCTTTTGGGTATAGGTAATAATGTATATGGTTCTTGATTAAAATAAAAATCTTTATTTAAAATAAAACTGCTTTTATAGTTGATATTTTTATCCTCCAAAGTAACAAAATCCGGTCTTATATATCCCAACTCAAATATATGGGTATATATTTCTATGCCTTTTTTTTTAAAATCCTCTACTACTTCTAAAGCGTATCTATGGGGAATAAGTAAATTACCATACATAAAAATATGCTTTATATTTTTTTCAATTAAAGTTTTGATTAGTAATTCTTTGAATTCATAAATTGACTTGGAATAATAAATACGTTTAGATTTTCTAAATCCAAATTCATATAAAGGAAAAGAGATCTTATAAGTAGATATGCCATTAACCTCAAGATAATTTGATAATCTTGAAAAGAATGTACCAATCGGCCCAACTAAAAATAAACAGTTGCCTTTTATATGAATTTTCCTTTTAAAATTTGGTCTGTTTAAAGATTTAATCATTTTTATTTATAGTTGCTAAAAAATCTTTTAATGAGCCCCAATTTCTGAAAATTATTTGCCATATATTTTTCTTATTATTATAAATTTTTAACTCTTCTATAATATTTTCTATCTCTGTTAAGGTATTAAATTTGAGGCTATTATATATAGGATATTCTATTAAAGAAATAAAAACTATTTCCTCTAATGATAATATTCTCCGCCTCCTCTTTGCCCATTTATGATTTAATAATTTGTCATCAGTAAGACCCCATCCTGCATAAAATGGAAGCCCATAAGTAGTAACAGGTTTTCCTCTAATTAATGCTTCAAAGCCTCCTAATGAAGTAAATACAACAACTCTATCAACATTTTTTAAAATATCTTCTAATGAAGTTTTGTGAGCAATGAAGTCTGAAATACCTCTAATAGATAATTCATTTGAACTATATCTTAAACCTGACTCAATATCTGGATGAGGCTTATAAATAATATAAGAATTAGGGTAATCTTTTCTAACTTGTTCAATCAATGAAAAATTTGTTTTTTGAATCGTATCATTTGGAACTCCAAATAAAATTGAATTATCAGTTTCTACTTGACCTAATACTGCAATTTTATATTTATTTACACTATTTCTTGGTAATTTAAGTCCACTATTAAATTTAAGATTATACTTCGTAATATTTGATTTGATAATTAAATTTATTAGATCACTGGATCTTTTTAATTCATTTTTATTTACCACCCTATTTTGAAGAAGCTCCTCTATATCACTCACACTACTAGCATCATAATGAATACCTTTTTTATCAAATAATAAGCTTAAAGGTGAATAAAGATCTGCCCCTAGACCAACAGATCTGATGAAGCCATCTTCGACTGAAATAAATTCATTAGCTTTATTACGGTATTTATCTGATTTTATGCTTTTGCCCCAAATTAATATATTTTTTGAATAAGTTTTAAATTTTTTTAAAGACTCTATTCTCTCATTTATTGCATTAGATATAAATCTATTTATTTGTCTTTTTTTCCACGGTGAAAAACCTATTCCATATAAATTATTCGGGAAAAATTGATAAACTTTTCTTCTAAAATATATATATTGCATAATATCTTCAACTTCACATCTTTTTTTTGTTCTTGGATCTAGGCAAATCTGATATTTGGTTAAGAATTTAAAAACTAGATTTTCTAACGAAATTTTTTTATTATTCTTGTCATCTTTTGGTAAGTTATGATCAATAGTTAATCCTAAACCTGAGTAAAAAGGTCTACCAAAAACATGAACTTCTTTATTATAAATCAAGGCTTCAAATCCAACCTGACTTGTTACTACACAAACAGCTAAACTATTCTCAATTAATTTGTTTATCTGACCTAATTGACTAATAACAATAACATTTTTATTTGTATAAAAATCTTTGTCCAGATATCCAACTTTATTAGAGTTAATTACATCTGGATGTACTTTTATGACGATTTTATGATCAGGCCAATTTTCGCAAGCAAATTTAAACATTTCCAAAAATGAATTCTTATTTGCAGATCCATAAGATACAGATAAATCACCATAAGTCTGATCTATTAGAAGAATATATTTGAACTTAGGTGGTTCAATAAAATAAGGAAAGTTATATTTTGAAATCGAATAGTCTTTCCACAATTTGATGATATTTCTGGATCTTATTAAATTGTTTTTACTTAAGTCTTGTTCAATTAAAGAAAATAATCTGCTATTACTTTTAAATGAGTAGTAAATTCCATCATTATCAAAAGAAACAGAAAGTGGGATTTTTTCTTTTTTATATCCAAAAGAATGAACTAATCCATCTTCGAGATAAATTAATCTAGAATTGTTTTGGTTAAAAATTGAATGAATATTTTTTTTTTTCATACCCCAAACGTATTTATGGGAACTATCAAATTTATATTCCTTAATAATTAATTTTGTTCTAGATGTTATAAATGAAATTTGATATATGAGATCTCTTAAAAAATTCATTTAATATTTTAATAATTATATCTTTGAAATTAAATCGATTTTTTTTAAAGTATCATAAAAATTCTTACTTAGTAAGACATAAAAAAAAATTAAAAGCTTAAAAATTTTTTTGATCAAATTAAAAATAAAAATGTTAAATAACTTAGGATATTTTATATTGTTTGTTTATAATTAAATTATTTAGATAAAAGTATATTTATGATTAATTTTATTAGAAGAATATTTAAATTTTATCTAATTATATTTATTTTTATCCCAAATTTAAATGTAGTAAAAGCTTTAGAACATACCAAATATGAAAATAAAATTTTCAAAGATAGCATTTATGTTTTAGGTCCGGGTGATAAATTATTACTAAAAGTATATAGTTTCCAAGATCTTGATTCAAGCATAACAATTTTGCCTGACGGTACAATAAATCTACCAAGAATAGGCACTATCAATATTTCTGGATTAAGTGTATTAGACGCTAATAAAAAAATAGTTAAATATTTCAAGCAGATTATTAAGAACCCAGTAGTTTATATTGATTTAATTGAAACTAGACCAGTAAGAGTATCTATATCAGGAGAAGTTCAAAAACCAGGAATATATAGTATTGGTACAAATGAAGTAAACATTTTATCTAATTCTGATGGAGGTGAAAAAAGTAGTATCAATTCAAAAGGTTTTCCAAGAGTTATTGAAGCTATTCAGAAAGCAGGAGGAATCACTAACGATGGAGACTTAAAAAAAGTTAAACTTTCAAGATATAACTATAAAACAAAATCTGTAGATCAAGAAACTATTAATTATTGGCTAGCGTTTAATAAAAATGAAATAGCATATAATCCAATTCTTTTTGATGGTGATAAGATATTTATCCCAAGAGCTACAAAAAAAACTAATTTTGAGTTAATTACTGAATCCTCTTCTAATTTAGCACCATCTTTTATAACGGTTAATGTAATTGGTGAGGTAATTAAACCTGGACCGGTTCAAGTTAAAGCGAATACATCAATGATTCAGTCAATTCTTGTTGCCGGTGGATACACTAAAAGAGCAAAAAAAGAAAATGTTTACCTAATAAGGCTAAACAATAATGGAAATATAGAAAAGAATAAATATAAATTAATACAATCAAGATTATTGGATAAAGATCAAAATCCGCCTGTTAGGGATGGTGACATTATTTATATAGAGAAAAATAATTGGACAAAATCTGTTGATTCGTTAAAAACTATTGTCGAACCAATTTCACCAATACTGAACGCAGCTTCTTTATACAAAATTTTGTCAGATTAGATTTTGCAAATGATTCTTTGGTTTAAAAAATTTATTTTTTTTATTAGATCTCATCAAGGCACAATAGATGCGATAATTTTTAGGGAATTAAAATTAAAACTATCAAAATCCAAATTTGGGTTTTTAGGTATTCTTTTAAGACAATTAGCTCAAATAATTCTTTTTTTATTAATTTTTACTTTTATAAGAGGCAGAATTGTTCAAGGAATGGATCCAAAGTTATTTCTAGCAATAGGATTTATTACTTATCAAATTTTTTTTGAAATAGGTTTTAAATCATCACAAATTTTAAACAGTTATTCTAAATTATTTGTTTACAAAAAAATAAGACCATTTGATATTATTATCTCCACTACATTAGTATCTTTTGCCTTTCAATTAATTATTTTGACAATCATCTTGAGCTTAATTTTTGTTATTAATCAAGAGATCTTATTAACAAACTTACCTTTGTTAATTATTTCTACAATATTTTTAGTGATATTTTCCTTTGGTTTTGGCAATATAATGATTGTAGTAAGTAGTAGATATACAACTTTTTCTAATGAAATTCTACCACTTTTATCTCGACCAATATTCTTATTATCTGGCGTTATATTATCTTTAGACAGAATTCCATATAACCTGCATAAATTCTTAACATGGAACCCAATATTGCAGGCGGTTGAGCTAAATAGACATGCACTCACCAATGATTATTTTTTGTATGATGGCATATCACTAAAATATCTTATTTTTACTTCTATTTTAGTATTTTTAATAGGAATGTTTATTCATTCAAAAAATTATTCATATTTAATATCTAAAAATATTAGTGGCTAAGTTTTTAAATGATCAAAGTTTCGAATTTAAAAAAGTTCTATCTTGTTAATGGTAAAAAGATTAATATTTTTAATGATGTTAATTTCAAGATTAATGATGGCGAAACTGCAGTAATTTTAGGATTAAATGGCTCAGGTAAAAGTACTTTAATAAGAATTTTAGGTGGAGTAGAAAACTTTCAAAGAGGAAAATTAAAAATCACACAAAATATAAGTTGGCCATGTGCATTAAAAAGTGGATTTCAGAATCAAATGACAGCTAGAGAAAATTGCATTTTTATATGTCAGGTCTACTTAGGAAATAATAGGCAATTAATAAATAAAAAGATTAATTTTATTAAAAGATTCTCTGAAACTGGAAAATATTTTGATTATCCAATTCATACATTCTCATCAGGAATGAGAGCAAGAGTAGCATTTGGATTGGCAATGTCTTTCGAATTTGATATTTATTTAAGCGATGAATCTTTATCTGTTGGTGATTTAAGATTTAGAAAAAAGTGTGAAAATTTAATCCGTGATAAGATCAAAAAAAAATGTTCATTTGTCTTGACTGATCACAGTTATAAAAGAAAACAAGATTTCATTAGTAAGGTTTTATTAATAAAGAATAAAACAGTATTGCAGTATGATGATCCTGAAGAGGGTTATAATGAATACAGCAAAATATTAAATAAAGGTGATAAATAATTTGAAAGATATCTATAAATTAAGGGATAAATTTAAACAATTTAAGGCTTTAACTTTGAGAGCTTTTTATAAATTTTCTATTCTTCAAGATCCAAATAAAAATGTCCGTTCAAAAAATTTAAACCGAATTAATAGAGAGAATAGAAAAAAAATAAAACGTTTTTATTTAATTTCATTTATATTTTTGCTACTTATACCATTCACATTTTTCTCCTATTATATTTACCGAACTAGATATATAAGCTCTTCAAAAATTGTAATCAGAAATTCATCTAATAATAATGTTATAGATAGTTCTATATTTTCTTTACTCAACTCAAATTCTTCTGGATCTTTCACTGAGACAAGATATATAAAAACCTATCTTCATTCTCCTCAAGTCTATAAGGAAATAGAAAAAGAGTTAAATTTTTCAGAATTATATTCAAAAGCTGGATTCGATTTTTTATCTGGTATTAATCTTGATATGCCACTCGATAAAAAATTGGAATTTTACAAAAATAATATCATTCTAAGTTTAGATAGTATTTCTGGTGAATTAGAGATTAAAGTAATTGCCTTCCAGCCCAAGACAGCTTATACACTAAATAAATTATTAATTAAAAAATCAGAAAAATTTATTAATGAATTAAATAAAAAAATTTTTAGAACTCAATTACAATTGCAAAATCAGGAAGTTTTAGAGGCTTTTAAAAAAGTAAAAGATAAGCAGATCAGACTAACTGATTTTCAGAATAAAAATTTATTATTTGATGGATATGATGCGCTCAGAGCAAATACGACAATAATTAATGGTTTAGAAAATGAACTTGTCAAATTCAAAGTAGAATTATCTACACTGAAAAGAAAATTTATTGACCAAAATACTCCAGAAATTATTTTTTTAAACAACCAAATAATTGAATTAGAAAAACAAATAAATATTGAAAAAAATCAAATGTTTAGCGAATCTGGGAAAAAACTTAACAAGAAGGCTTTTGCATTAAAAAATTTAGAATCAGATTTAGAATTTAGTATGGATTTATATAAGTCTGCTCTTACTATCCAAGAATCTGCAAGACTTGGAACTATTAGACAAAAGCATTATATAGTGAAGGTAATTGAACCTTATATTTCACAAAAAGAATATCTATTTCCCAAAAACAAATTTTACTTTACTACTTTAATATTTATATTTTTAACATATTATTTGTCAAGATTTATTTTTGGAATTATAGATAACTATAAAAATTAGTACTGAAAAGTGTTAACTATCATTATCCCATTTAAAGATAAACCAAATTTACTTAAAAAATGTATAAATAGAATTGCTAATATTAATCCTCTTATTCCCTTAGAGCTACTTTTAATTAATAATAATTCGATCAAGAAAAAAACTTATCAAGTAATAAAAAATTTATATAAAATCAAGATTTTCAAGAATATCAATATTATTAATACCGATGATCCATTTAATTATTCAAAGGCTATTAATAATGCAGTTTTTTCTAGTAAATACGATAAGGTACTTTTATTAAATAATGATGTTTTCATAACGTGTAATAATTGGGGTATTGAGATATGTGATTTATTAGAAAATAAAAATTTTGGTTGCATTGGGATTAAACTACTAAATCCTGATAATTCCATACAACACGTAGGCATAAATTTAGATTTTAAATACGGCGCAAGAGAAATTACCGACGAACCAATGTTCAATGAAAAATATAAAAATATTAATTACGTGAAGACAAAAGCAGTAACTTCCGCATTTATGGCAATAAGAAAAGAAGTGTTTATAAAATTAGGTGGTATGAATGAATATATCTTTCCTTTAACATTTAACGACGTTCATTTATCATTAAAGGCATATGAAAGTGGCTTACAAAATTTGTGTATTACAAACCTAACTGCAATTCATAAACGTAGTTCAACAAGAAAATTAATGAAAAGTAAAATGACATATAACTTTAAACGTAGATTAGAAAAAGTAATGATTAAAATACGTATTCTTTATCACTATTTAAAAAACACATGACAAGTAACAAAAACCGAATTATTGTTCATGGTTTTTTTAGAAATGGACCACCTGGTTTAGGAAATAATGCTAATAATATTTTTAATGCTATCAAAAAGGATTACAAAGTAGAAAGGAATAATATAAGCTATAAAAATTTAATTAATAAAAATAATTTGATATATAAATCTTCTTATGAAAAATTTAAAAACAAAGAAGATTTGATACATATATTTTGTCTTCAACCAATGCATACATTTAAAATAATAAAAAAAATTAAGAATAAAAGATGCACTTATAGGAATTTTTTTATAGGTTATTGGGCATGGGAGATATCCGACTGGCCTTTGGAATGGTACTCATGCTTAGATGTAATTGACGAAATTTGGTGCCCATCAAAATTTGTTTTTGACTCAATTCCTTTAAGGAATAATAAACAAAAAAAATTTATTATTTATCCTGGAATTGAATTAGATATAAGTAAAAAAAGAGAATCTAGAAAAGTCTCTAAATTTATTTTTTCATATGATTCTAAATCTAAACATCAAAGAAAAAATCCTAAAGGTGTTTTATATGCTTTTTGGAATGCTTTTGGTTTCCCTTCCGAAAACGCTTCTAATAATTACTATAAAAACGTTAAATTAACAATTAAAATAGTTCCATCAAAGTATCCAACTGGATTAGAAGAGATAAGTTGGATAATTGAGACTGACCCGAGAATAAAAATTATTAATAAAAAAATCTTATATAGAGAAGTAATAGAACTTTATAAAGAACATGATTGCTTTATCTCACTTCATAAGAGTGAAGGGTTCGGATATGGAATTGCAGAAAATCTATTAATAGGAAATGAAATAATAACTACTAATTATTCGGGAACAATTGACTTTTGCTCACACTCTAATGCATATCTAATTGAATATCATAAAGAATTAATAGGTAATAAATATCCACATTCTAGTAATAATTCTGTTTGGGCAAATCCCAATATTATTGAAGCATCAAATATTTTGAAGAAACTTGTAGAAAATAATTTAAGAAAGAATAAATTTGGTCCTAATGTTGACCTTACAAAAAGAACCTTTAGAAAGAAGATAATAGAAAGAATAGAGGAGATAAAAGAATTTGACGCTAGATTATAATTAAGATAAATAGAATAAAAATATAATGAGATTTTTGATTTATGCAAATGATTTTTATCAGACTTATAAAAGGGGAGTAGCTAATTATGGCTTCAACTTAATTAATGCATTGAAATCTAATGGACATCAAGTTTATATCTACTCAACTAGCAATGTTAAATTATCAAAAAAACAATATAAGATCTACTCAAATCAAATAGCTATTACTAACGAGTTGCTTAAAGAAATTATTTATTATGGTGATTATAAGCCAATAATTAAAAGCAATTTTTTTATAAGGATTAAAAAGTTTTTCAATTATATTCAGATTTTATTTTCAAATAATGAACTAATTAAATATCAAATTTCAAAAGAACAAAAAATTTTTATTGGAAATGAATTTATCAATTGGGATGGTTTTTATAATGATAATTTATTCAAATTAAAAGATTGGTTATCAAGAAGATTAAGAATTCCCATAAAAATTAAAGTTCCAGAATCTATTGATTATGTAATTTCAATATCCCCACAAAATATAAAAACTTACGGTTCCCCTTTAATTTCTATTTTTCACGATGTAATTCCATTTATTGATCCAAATCATCTAGAAGAAAATTCTAGACAAGCAGCTATTAGATATTCAGCAGCTATAAAAAATTCAAATAAAAATCTTTATATTTCTCATGAGGTAGGAAATGAACTACAGAAAATATTTTTTAATCAATTTAATAAAAATAGTTCAATAAAGCCTGAATTCCTTGGTCAGCCGATTTTAAGTACGGAGGATATTCTTAATCATCAATATATTTTAGATAATTATGAGACAAAATCATTTTTTATAAATCAATCAATGAATCCAATCAATAATATAAATTCAAACGTATCTCATATACCTTATATATTAAATTTAGGGGCTATAGAACCAAGGAAAAATCAAATACAACTTTTAGAACATCTTTTACCTTTAATTAAAGAAAAAAAGATACAGTTATTTTTTATTGGAAAAGATTCTGAAAGTAAATACTATAAAAAACTTAAGAAAAATATTGATAAATACAACTCCAGATTTGGGGAGTTGATTTTTATTTTAAATGATATAAATAAAGAATATTTAAACTATCTTCTTCAGGGTGCATTATGTTTAGTACACTATTCACTTTATGAAGGTTTTGGTATCCCAATAGTAGAGGCATCCAAAAATCTATGCCCCGTAATTACTAAAAACATCGATATTTATAAAGAGGTAGGACAGTTAATAAATGTAGATGATAAAAACTCATTTTTTTTAATTGAAGAAATAGATAAACTATTAAATCAGAACATTAATGAAAGAAAAAAAATAATTTATAATCAATTTAAATCTTTAAAAAAACATAATTGGAAAAATATTATTGAAAGGCTAGAAAATATTTTAAAAACTTAACTACTTTGATTTAAAGTACATATCGCTTCTGCAAATAATATTATTAATTAAAGATTGATCATATTTATCAAGGATATAATTATTTTTTTCATTCCTAGAATATTTTTTGTAATCCCATAAATATTGCTTATTTTGAAAAAATTTTGATCTTAACCACTCATCATCTTCTGAAAAAAAATCTTTAAAAGCATTACAAAGATTATCACTCACATAATATTTTGGTTGATTTAAATAAATCGTCTCTAGAAGATTAATTAATATTTTATTTGATCTCATATTATTTTCTATCGTGGAAAGTCTTTTGTTAATTTCAGCAAGAACGCATATAGCTTTATAGTTGAGACTGGTGTTCTCCACTTTATAGTCAAAACTTTTTGCCTTAGATACTAAACCTATTCTCTGATTAAAGTCAATTATAAGATTTTTACGATATAAATCTTCTTCTTGAAATAAGGCTAATTGAAATTTTGCTCCTGGGAAGCATTCCAACCAATGGGTTAAATACTTTTTATATGAATATAAAGGAATATCGCTTTTATTTAATTCATTTTTTAATCTACCTTGCTTAACATTTTCTGACAAACAAGATATAGCCTTAGATAAAGGATTTCTTATATATAAAATAATTTCTACACTATCAAAAAATTTGTTTATGAAAGACTGAAAACTTTTAATCTCACAAGAAGTTTTAAGTTCTCCAAAAAAATCTTCAGAAGAAGTTAATAGAATTTTTTTAGAGTACTTTTCTTTAAAATTTTGAAATTTTTCCTCATAATAATTTAGTAGATTTTCTTGCGTAATTTCTATTGATAAATCTAAATGATAAAGTCTTCTTTTTTTATTATTAAATTTGTTTTTATTCATAAAAGGAAATGTTAGTGGCCAGCTATTTACTCCACTTCCATAAAAGTTTGGGATAAAGTAATTCCTATCAAGAAGTTCTTTAGTATTTATTTTTAAGAATTCTTGAATTGATGTAGAACCTGCTTTAGGCATTCCAATATGTAAAATTATTTTTTCCATAGCTATTAAACCTTATTCAATAAAAATTTTTTAATGAAATAGATATTTTTAATTTTCTTAAATTATATTTTTGAAATAATATCAATTTACATCATATATTAGAAAATTCAAAAAAGAGAAATTAATTAAATAATCCAAAATATTCTTTCATAGATAATGTAATATAAATATATATTGAGCTGAAATAACTCTAAATTTTAAAAATTACTACTCAACGTAATTCACTCAGAAAACTATTCTGTTGATTGTTCAGTGGGAGGAATTGTTTTTATTAAACCCATTGTATTATTTGTTTCTTCTTTATTTTTCTTAGGTCTTATAACTATTGAAGGGGTTCTTATTGATTCTTCAAGTTCTAATTTCTGTAAAATTTTATCAAAGACAATCTTTGTAATTTTTCTAACTTTAGGTTTCTTCAAATCCGTTTCTAAGACTATCTCGTCTACAAATTCTTGTAAATTCATCAATTTTAAGTAATTTCTAGAATTATATCATATCATTTTCTTGTTAATGTATGATACATTACATTAAATTCTTGCTAGTAATAACAACTAAATTAAAATCTTTTTTTTGAATTTAAATTTAATAAGTTAATATTAGTTCAAGTTGCAGTAGACGCAAATTTAGAATGAATAAACATAGGGGTTTATGGATAAGTTCAACTAACTTAAATAACAATTTAATGGGAAGTTCAAAATATATTAAATTTCTTTCATCAAAGATTAGTAAAAAATACAGTTTAGATCTTTTGTACTTTATGCCTAAAGCAAAGTTTCCTTATGAAAAAAGTAATCTAGGACAGTTTGAAAAAATATTTTTTGTCGAAAAAAAGCCAAGAAAAATACCAATAATTTTGTCTGAAGAGGAATGTAATGGTTTATTAGACCACATACAGTTAAATTTAATTAAGTGGATTGAAAAAAATTTTTCAAAAGGTAATTATAAATTTGTAATTTGTGATTATATTTATTTAACACCAATATTTGATTTATTACCTAAAAACATAATTAAAATAGTTAATACTCATGACGTTTATGGTAATAGGCATAAGAAATTAAATTGGACTAAATCAGAAAAAGAAAAGTTTTTTTGTTGTTCATCATTACAAGAGTTTAATTTGATAAGGAAAAGTAATTTAATAATCTCTATATCCAAATCAGAAACAAAATATTTTAGGAATTTAGTCTCGAAAAATAATAAAAGAATTGATGTTATTACTATTAGATATAGAAATGATGAATATTCAAATAAAATAAAAATAAAAAAAGAAGATTCAATAAATACCTTAAAATTTGGATTTTTAGGTTCATCTAACAAAATTAATATCGATGGTATAAAAAAATTGTTTTTGATATTAGATAAATTGCAAAATAAGAATTTTAAATTTTATTTGGCAGGTAAGATCTGTGATGAAATAAATTTAGAATATAAATGGTTAAAAAAATTAAACATAATTGAAGAATCGCGTTTAAACATTTTTTTTGATTCTATAAATATGATTATTAATCCTATGCCGCATAATACAACTGGGTTAAAAATTAAAACTATAGAATCATTACTAAAAGAAATACCAATTATTGGAACTAATGATGCCTTTTCAGGTTTTGACAATAAAAGTAAATGGCATAGCGCAGATAGTATTGAAGAACTTGGAAAAATGCTAGAGAAAATTATTATTTCAAAAGATTTAATCAAAGATGTTAAAAGAGATTCATTATTATTAAAAAAATTTTATTTAGAAGACACATCTAATGAAATTAATCTTTTTCTTAAAAAGTTAGAAAAAAGAATATTTATTTTTGAAATTTTATCAACAAAAAATAAATTATTTTTATGGTTTAAGTTGTTAATTATTTTGAAAATAAATTTTCAAGAAGCATTTCTTAATATGATCAATAATAAATATATAAATCAACTAGCACTTATGGATTCAGAAGAAAAACTAAAGTTAAATGCTAAAATTATTGATTCTTATCAAAAAAAAATAATAAAATTAGAAAATAAGAGAATTAATTTGTCAAAGAAATTGGATTTCTATGAGAGTGAAATTTCCCAAGAAATAGATGAAGAAGATGATATTCAAATAATTAAACAAAAATTAAATGAGAAAATTTCTGAATTATATTTTTTAAAAGAAAAATTAGATAAAAAGTCGCAATATATTAATAAATTAGAAAATAAATTGAAAAATTGATAATTAAAAAATTATGAATATTAAATTTTTATAAATTATCTAAATTTTCTAAAGATGATTTTAAAAAAATTGTTATCTCTTTTAATTCATTCAAATCAAAAGCATTTAAGATATCTTTATTTGTTCTAAAAGTGATTTTATTATCTAACCATAAATTTTTGCTATTAGAAAAATATTTTTTACAAATCCATTTCTCATCCTTATTGAAAGAATTTTGAAACGAAACAAATTCTTTTTTCGAAGGTTGAAAATAGTTATTACTTTTTATATTGTTTGTTATAACTTTAATAAGTTTAATTCTCTGGATATTATTTATTTCAATTTTTTTTAACTTTATCAACTTATTTAAATAGTTAATATATTTCAACTGTCTAACATCTAATGAAATATTTTCTTGATTTGGCATTAACAAATCATTTCTATTATCAATTTTGCAAGTTTTACAAAAATCTTCTATTAGATCATTTTTATATAATTGTTCTTTTTCAAAAATTCTTACCTTTACATTATTTGAAAAATTTGATTCCCATGCGTTTAAAATTTGTTTAATATTATTTCTTTGTCTAAACCATCTTGCTCTCAAGGGATAATTTTTAGAAAAAATATTAATATAACTTCCACCTTTTATCTGTGTTGATAACAGAGAAATAGCTTGCTTTATAGGTTTTCTAATATAAATAATAATTTCTATATCGTCAAAAATATCTTTTAAATTATTTTTAAGTTTCTCAACTCTTTTTGGAGTTTTTAATTCAATTGATAAATGCTCACTTGAGATTATGCATAAATTTGCATCAGATTCTATTATCTCATTTTTAAATTGAACGATTTTTTCTGATATTAAAAGACTTCCAATATTATCAATTTTTTTAAGTGATTTAACTTTTTCGAAACTTTTTTGATTATAAGCAAATCCACAAAGCCAACGATGATTATAAGAATTTTTATAATTTATACTTTCAGGAATTAACACTTTTTTATTTTTAAAAAGATCTTTATTCAAATTTAAAAAACTTTGAATACTTGTTGAACCTGTCTTTTGAGTACCAATATGTAGTATAAGTTTCATCAAATTATATTACTATAAGAAAAATTTAGTAATTTTATTATCATAAACCAAAGTAACAATGAACATATGATATTATTTTTTTAAAGAGTACGATTGAATATGCAATATCAAAGAAAAATTTTCTGTATAGGAATGTATAAAACAGGAACTACTTCTTTCGGAAAGGCAATGAGAAACTTTGGCTTAAGATCATTTTTCGGACCATGGGAAACTGTTAAAGAAGATATTAAAGGAAATTCTAGCTGGGATTTTGATGCTATTCAATTTTTAGATAAATATTCTAATGATTTAATCAAATTAATTGAAAATTTTGATGCATTTAATGATTACCCTTTCATGTTTATATATGAGTGGCTTGCAAAAAAATACCCTGATTCACTTTTTGTCTTTTTAGAGAGAGACCCTTTATCACTAGCTAAAAGTGATATTTTAATGTGGGAAAGATTCAATGTTGTCCCATGGAAAATTCCTGATAAGAAAAAATTTATTGACAGGTATAATAACCATAAAGAAAAGGTATTAAATTTTTTTGAAAATAATAATCAATATGATTTTATTAGATGTAATGTTAAAAATAATCATGATTTAAAATTAATTTACGAAAAGATTGGAACATCAAAATATATTTATGCAGAAAAAAAACATATGCAATGGCCAAGAGCCAATATAGGAACATATTCAAAATTAGGTATAACTAAATTAAGGACAAAAAATGTTTTAATTTACTTTTTAAAAAAAATTAAACTTTATTCTTTTACGATAATTTTACTAAAACCATTTGAGATTTTATTTAAAATCTTTTTAAGATTATTTTCATTTATACTTTTGTCGCCCTCATTTTTACTTGAATCAATAGTTGACAGTTTAGATTTGATATCTGATTTTACAACAGAAATATCAATGAAGATTTCTGATATTTCAAATGAAATCAAAGAAGAAAGAAACCTGAGAATTTTTAAAAATTCAGAGGAAAATAAAAAAACCAATAAAATAAAACAATTAAATTTTCTAAAAAATAAAGTTTACAATCCTTCTTATTCCTCATGGAAATTCTTTAAAGAATTAAGTACTCCATATATAGTTTCAATTCCTAATAATAAAAAGAGATGTGAAATTACCTTCAATCATTTAAAAAATCTTGGCTTAAATCCAAAAATAAGTTACGGAGTAACTCCAAGAAATATTAATAATCATCTTTCTTATGAAAATCAAATCCCATTATCGAAATCAAAACCTACTCAAACTGCATGTTTAATTAGTCATCTCTTAACAATTCATCAAGCATTAAATGAATCAAAAAGTAATTATATTTTTATAGTTGAGGATGATACTAGACTTTTTCCAGACCCTTTGATTACCGGTTTAAAAAATCTTTTTACTAAACCAGTTCTTTCCAGATGGGATGTACTTCAGCTTGAACATCATTCCAAAAATGCTTATTGGGCTCATCAAAAGACTCGTCCAATGAGTCTTGTTCAAAGATGGCAAAGAGAATGGTATGGATGCAGTGCATATATATTAAAAAGAAACTATGCTGAAAAATTTTTATCAAAATTTTATAGAGACAGAAAAAAGCCAAAATTCGACCTCACTCCAGCTTATACTTTTGGTAGACATTTGGTTATTGATCAATTGGTTTATGATATGGGAGATTCATTGTCATTCACTTTTCCTTTATCAACACAAACAAATCTAAATGATGAATCTTCTATTGGTTATGAAGATGAAGTAATTACAAATAAAATTCAAGCTGAATTACTAACTATTAGAGAGTGGAAGAGATTTGCTTCCTATTTGTTTTAAAGCAATGATTTATCTTAAAGAATTTAATTTGATTTTTATTAAAAGTAAAAAAACAGCTAGTACACTTCTTGAGCATTGTTTATGGCAAATAATAAAAAAAGGAAAAAATACTAAAATATCGAAGGAAATTAATGGTTCGTTATATTGCAATAATGATGGAAAACCGGAAAAAGAGCTTAGGGAATTAACAAAAACAAATAAAAATATATGTTTTGCACATATGACTCTTGAGGAAGTAAGAAATTTTTTTGGTGAAGAACTATTTGAAAAGGCTTATAAAGTCTCAACAATAAGAAATCCCTATGCACAAAATGTTTCCGCATTTATACATCTAGCTGTTCGTGATCAATTACCTAGGTTTGTTCAAAGGCAAATTGAAAAAAACCACAATTCAAATAATAATCAATTTAAATTTAAAAATAAAATTTTTCAAGAATGGTTAGAATATAAATTATCCGAAAACCAATTAAACGCTCAAGAAAATTTTTATTTTATTAATGATAAATATTATCTTCAAACTCTAATAAGACAAGAGAAGATTTGGTATGACTTGTCATTACTTTTAGATAAGTTTGAAATTAAGGATCCTTTAAGAAATCAAATATTGAGCGTATCAACTCGTAAAGATATAAATAAAGGTCCTGATTATAAATTTCTTAATTATCTTAATAATAAATCTATTGAAATAATAAATAATACCCAAAATAGACTTTTTGAAATAGGACGTTATAAAGTTGCTACTTCGAAAGAAAATCTCATTGAAATTTTAAAAAATTCATAAATTTATGAATAGTTTTGAAAATTGAGTTATCTTAAAAAAAAGCTTATTTTTACAAGAAATAAATTTTTATGAGATTTATTTTTTATTAATGAAAGAAAAAGATTGCAGAAATCAAAAAAGCAAAGAAGAGAAAAAAATTTGCAAAAGCTTATCTTTAAAAAATACTAAATTGAAATGGCTACATAAATTAACTTATGGTTCATATAAAAATCAATTAATCAATATATGGCTTTCTATTTTTGCGGTCAATGCAAGAAAATTATCTAACCCTTATTGGGTTTTACAACAAATTAAATCAATTAATGATTTACAGTTCAGTAATTACGAAAAGTTAATTTTTTCTCAAATTACAAATCCAGGTCTCTTAACATATTTGAATGCTTTTAGAAATAAAAAAAATAATCCGAATGAAAATCTTGGGAGAGAATTATTAGAGCTTTATACTGTGGGAGAAGGTAACTTTTCTGAAGATGATGTTAAAAATACTTCCCTAGCTTTGACTGGTTTATTTTTAGGAAAAAATGATACAACCTATATCTCAAAAAAATTTAAATTTCAAGGCGAAACTTTAATTCTTGGTAAAAAAGATAATTTTACTTTAAAAAGTTTAATTAATTGGTTAGTTCAACAGCCATCAACTGCTGAAAATATTTCTAAAAGATTCTGTAATTATCTTTTAGGAGAGAAGGTTGAGACAAAAGATATAAGTGAAGTAATAAAAGATTTTCAGGCTAGCAATCTTGATCTTAAAGTTTTATATAGTAGCTTATCGAAAAATAAAAAATATTTAAGATGTCAAAAGTATGGTACAAGACTAATTGATCCTATTTCGTTAGTTACTAAAAGCATAGCTTTAATTGGAAGTAAGCATCAGAATAACTATGAAATTGGCATAAGAATATTAAAACTCATGGGACAACCTTTTTTAGAGGTTCCAAATCCAGAAGGTTGGCCTTTTGGCGAAGAATGGATAAGCACTTCAAGAAATTTTTATAGGAAAAAAGGATTAACCATGTTGCTATCTGATGAAGAAATTTGGGATACAAGAAATACTCCCGCTTTCCTAAGCGAAGATTTGGTGCCATTTGAGCCATTCAACATCAATTTGCCAGCCGAAACAACAAGAGAAAATATTGCAAAATTATTTACAGATCCATCATGGAACTTTAATGAACCAATAAATTTGAATTTTTAATTATGGAATTTTCAAGACGTAAGTTTTTAAGCCTAATTTTTCTTTCAGGATTATTGCCTACTTTTAATAAATATGCATTGACAAGCCAAAATAATATACTTGAAAGAAAAAGTTTATTAATACTAATTGAATTAAGAGGAGGAAATGATGGTTTAAATACAATTATTCCTTTCAAAGATCCGTTTTACTATTCTCAAAGACCAAATATATCAATTCATGATTATTTGAAATTGAATTCAAAACTTGCTTTAAATCCAAATATGAAAAAATTAATGCCTTTATTCAAAGAAAAAAAATTAACTTTTGCATTAGGTGTTGGGTGGACTAAACCAAATAGAAGTCATTTTAAGGCTATGGATCAGTGGAGTACGGGAAATGAAGAAGGATTAGGTAAAGGATGGCTTGCAAAAATATCAAATGCAATAGAAAATAATCAATTTCTTTTATCTTTAGGACCCACAGGTTCTAATGCCGTACAAGGAGGTGACGTTAACTCATTACATTTAATAGGCAATGAAAACAGAATGTTCAGAAATTTAAATTACGAAAATAAAGAGATTTTTATAAATAGGAAAATACTTCAAAAATATACTGAAATAGATGCATTTAGTAGCAAAGAATTAGAGAAAGTACATCAGAGAATTAGCAACCTACCTAAAGAGATAAAAATTCCAAAAGGTAAATTATCTAAACAAACAAAAATAGCTTTAAAATTAATTAATACAAAAAATCCACCCCCTTTTATACAAATGGAACTAAGCGGTTTTGATACACATCAAAATCAAATTAATAGGCATAATGCAAAATTAAAAGAACTAAGTGAAAATATTTATGCTCTTAAAAGAGGATCTGAAATTTTAGGAAAATTCATAGACCTTAATATTGTTGTTACTAGTGAATTTGGGAGAAGATTAAAAGAAAATAGTTCATTGGGAACTGATCATGGAAGTGCATCTGTGGCAATGCTTATTGGGGATTCTTTTAAAGATCAATTTATAGGTCATTATCCAAATTTAAGTGAAGTTGATTCCAGGGGCGATTTAATTCCTAATTTATCGCCAGACTTATTATACAAATATGTACAAAATAAAATTTGGCAACAAAGATTTAATGTTTAGAAATATCAGTTTGCATAAATTTTAAATTTTCTAAATTAAAAATTCTAAAAACGCAATTTAATTTTTTTGAATTTTAATATTTCTCAAGAAAATATTCAGAACTTTTTTAAAGTTTTGCTGTTGGTATACTTAAGATTAAAAAAAGGAATTTTAATTTTATAAATCATGGATTGCTCAGAACGGATTATTGGAAATTTAAAATTATTAGAAGAAATAATTAATTTAATGAATCAAGCCAATAAAGCCATAATGGATGTGTATCAGACATCAAATAATAATGTGAAATTAAAAAAAGATAATACGCCTGTTACTAAAGCTGATTTAGCTGCAAACAAAATATTAACAAATGGCTTAAAAAATCTTTTTCCAGAAATACCTATAGTTAGTGAAGAAGATCAAAGTTCATTAGATATTCCAAAGACAAATAAAATTTTTTGGCTTATAGATCCTCTTGATGGAACAAAAGAATTTATAAATAAAAATGACGATTTTACATGCAATGTTGCATTAGTTGAAAATAATGTTTCAACCTTAGGATTCGTAAGTGTGCCAGTAAAGGGACTGATTTACTTTGGTGGTAAGAAATTTGGTTCTAACTGTATTAATAAGGACAAAAAAATTTTTAAAATAAGATATAAATCAAATAGTAGAGTTTGCAGAGTAGTCGCAAGCAAAAGCCATTTAAACGAAAGTACACAAGAATTTATCGATAATATTAATGGGCCAATAGAATTAATCCAGGCTGGTTCAAGTCTCAAATTTATTAAAATTGCTGAGGGTTTAGCAGATATATATCCTAGATTAGCCCCAACTTCTGAATGGGATACAGCTGCTGCTCAAGCAATACTTGAAGGTGCTGGAGGTGAAGTTGTTCAACTAGATAATAGAAATATTATTTATGGTAAGAGTAATATCTTAAATCCTAAATTTATAGCTAGGGGCATTAATAAGTAAATTCCTCAATTTTTTCTAAAAAGATTGCAGAGGGAAATTCAAAGATTATTAATTAACACTAAAGACACTTATTAATAAATAAAAAATTTCAACTTATGATCTTAAAAAGTTCGAACAATAAATACAAATTAAAATCAAATTCTTTTAAAGATTTAATCAATATTGACCTACAATCATTAGATTTAATTCTCTTAGAAAGAGAAAATGTTTTTCTATATAAAAGCAGAGGATATAAGTTCTTAAAATTTCATATAAATCCAAAAGTATACTTTCATATTATTTTTGAAGATAAGAATAATTGCATAATCAAACTAAAAAGAATTGAGATTGATGAAATTAAAACTTTATTAAATAGTTTTAAAATTAATATAGATATTAGAATTAATAAAAAACAAAATTTTTTATATATAGAGAGAAATTTATCAATAACAGTTTTGCAAAGTACATATTTTTTTAACTTTGTACCATTTGGAGGGTTAAATAAGTTATTGTCAAATATTTTAGAATTAGTTACAAATCGTTTTGATAAGAAATTCAAGAAAAAGATGACTATTGCTAAATATAAATAAGCTTTAATTTGCGTTGATAACAGAAAAAATCAACTCATTTTCAGAGGTTCAGAAACTTTCCATTGCTTCAGTTTGGGAAAATTATTTAATGATATTTTCTTTAAAAATTAAATTTGGACTCAAACTAAAGATATAAATAAATTTATATCTAGTTATTCAATTTTGCTTATGGACTAAAATAATCAGCTGCAATGTATGCATTAAAAAAATTTTCTCTAAAAAATAATAAAATTAAAATTACCCAACTTACATTTTTAATTAACTTTATGTTAGGTGTAGTTATATTCGCTAAAGCTGACTTTCGCCTTGGAAATTTATGCATTCTAAAAAGTCACGCAAAGTTTCCATAATAAACGTGACTTTTTTGTTTCTATACTTTTGCACTCTTTTTGTCCAACAGTGATTGTAGGATTATATTTTTTGGTAAATTATATATAATATTCAGAACAATAAATAGAACATCAAAACTAGTCATATTACTTGGCTTTTATTCTAATTTAACTTAAAAAATACTATGTTTATAGGACAGTAACTAGAACGTTTATAAAATTTTTAATTTAATAATTTAAGTAGAGGAATAAGATCTTTAAATAATTTTATGTTCAATATAGTAAAGATATATTTTTCTGTTTAATGATTTGAATATCACCTTTCAAAAAATTCTAATCATCCCACATATCCTTTTTCTTTTCATCCAAATTATTTCTTTCAAGTAATTCTATTCTTTGTTTTTGAGAATCTACTTCTGCTTCAAGTACGTTTTTATCGTCAATGTATTTTGTTTGTATTTCTAAAATAATTATTTCAAATTGTTCTCCAAAAAAATCTGACATTTCTCTCCATGCTTCCATTTCCTCTTCTTTTCCAATAGTATCGTTTATCTGATGAGAAATAATTTCTAGTACATATTGTTTGAGTTCTTGATGACTCATCGATTCAACTTTTTTTTGAATGTAAATTTCTTTGAGATTTTCTAGTTGTTTTTTTGATAAATCAGAGTAGATAATAGACTTCTTTTTCATAGATACTTAAATTTTTTTTAAATATAAACAAAATTTATTAGTTTAAACATTCAGGAAAAATTAAAACTTTAAATTAAGTAAATTTCTTTTTGAAAATTGAGAATTATCATTAAATTGTATTTTTAGATAACTTACGCTGGGAAAATGAATTAATATTTTTTTTTCAAAATAATCACTTTTTTCCCTAATATTCCTAGGATTATTAAAAAAAAGTAAATAGAATCGAAAGAAATTGTAAAATTTCAACTTTTTATAAATTTACAATTTCTGTCTAATCCTCTGCTATTACTGAGTTAATTGATAAATCTAATATATAAAAATGTTTACATCAATTCAGCAATCTTTATAAATTCTTGAGAGAATCATATTACTAAAACTTAATTTTAATTTAATAGTCTATCAATATGAAAATTTCAATCCTTTTAATTGAAGACGATCGTGATATGCGTGATCTGGTTGCGAGACATTTAGAACATTCGGGTTTTGATGTCCAAAAAGCTGAAGATGGCATCAAAGGTCAAGCATTAGCTCTTCAATACTCACCAGATTTAATCCTTTTAGATTTAATGCTACCAAGTGTTGATGGATTAACTTTATGTCAGCGACTAAGAAGAGATGAAAGAACATCAAATATCCCAATTCTTATGATAACTGCTTTAGGTGGCCTTAAAGATAAGGTGACTGGGTTTAATTCTGGAGCAGACGATTACATTACGAAACCCTTCGATCTAGAAGAATTGCATGTACGCATAAAAGCATTACTGAGAAGAACTAATAGAGCACAATTAAATTCTAGTAACCAGCAAGAAATATTAAATTATGGCCCTTTAACTCTTGTACCGGAAAGATTTGAAGCTATTTGGTTTGAATCTCCTGTTAGATTAACGCATCTTGAATTTGAATTGCTTCACTGTCTTTTGCAGAGGCATGGTCAAACTGTTTCGCCAGCATTAATTCTTAAAGAAGTATGGGGATATGAACCTGATGATGATATTGAGACAATAAGAGTTCATATTAGACACTTGCGCACTAAACTTGAGCCAGATCCACGTAAGCCTATTTATATAAAAACTGTATATGGAGCTGGATATTGCCTTGAGTTGCCTATTGGTTCTCAAGTAGAAAATGCTAAGCAAGAGTTTATTCAAGCAAGAAATCCTGACTTAATAAATTCTGTAGTGGATTAATTAAATATATCTTCTATCGAAATTTTTAAAAAAGTAATTTCCCATACCAACCTAGGTTGAATGTTTTTTCTTAAGAGATTTTTTAAATTTTCAAGTTTTTTGACTAAACTAATATTTTTTGTCTTTCTCCACCAGATAGTTTGAATTAAATTCACTAAATCTATCTGTTGAGAAATTTCTAATTTTTCAGATATTGATTTAGATATTTCTAAAATTTCTACACTATTTTTCATCGGAGAAACTAATTTACTAATAATTTCATCTGAAGAATCATTTAAAATTTTAATATTTTTCAATAATTGATTTGGAGATCCATTTGCAGAGCTTATTAAATCTTCAAATTTTAATTGCGTATTAATTTTTAATTTAGAATTATCTAAATATTCTCTCAAAATAGACTTTATTTGTTTACTAGAAAAGGATCTAAATCTGACTATTTGACATCTTGAGATGATCGTATCTAAGAGGGTGTTTAATTTTGATGTTAGTAAAATAAAAATGCCGTTACTAGGTTCTTCTAAGGTTTTTAAAAGGCAATTTGAGGCTGCTTCGTTTAAGAGGTGTGCATCAATAATTAAAACAATTTTTTTGTCTGAGTTTATTGATTTTTTACTAAGAAAAGTTTTGATATTGCGTATTTGAGCAATTTTAATAATCTCAGATCCACTTTTAATGGTTTTTTCAAGATCGGAACTTCTTAAACTTTTAGTTGCCAAAAGAGAATCAGGTTCGATGATTAAAAAATCAGGATGGTTATTGTTTGCGATTCTCTCTTCAACATTCTCGCTTGGTGAGGATTGTTTTAAAATCTCTTTTATAAATTGAAGAGCGGTTTGCTTTTTCCCTACTCCTTCAGCACCATAAAATATATAAGCATTAGCAAATGATTTGTTTTTAATTATGTTGTTAAGACAGGTAAAAACTTCCTCATTCAAGAAAAAATTGTTATTTTTATCCTCAATCATTTGTTATTAGAAAACTTGTCTAGCAAAGTTTCTTTAATTTGATTAGAAATAATTTTAATATTTTGCGAGGCAGATATTACTTTCCAGTTTTTTTGTTTGGCGATTAATTTGAATCCCTCATTTACTTTTTCTAAAAATCTAATACCTTCTGATTCTATTCTATCTGGAGTTTGATTTTTTCTTCGGAATATGCTCTCTTCTGGAGTAATTTCTAAGAAGAAGGTTAGATCAGGAGATTCTCCTTGACACACTATAGATTCAATATTTTTAATTATTTCTAAATTTATATTTCTTCCATAACCTTGATAAGCCAGGGTGGAATCGGAAAATCTATCACTTATTACCCAATCATTATTATTTAAAGCAGGTGAAATAATTTTGGAAACGTGTTCAGCTCTATCAGCTGAATAAAGCAATAATTCTGCGAGAGATGAAGGCTTGTTATTTTTATTATTATCAAGAATCAGTCCTCTAAGTTTTTTCCCTAAAAGACTGCCTCCAGGCTCTCTAGTTGTGATTAATTTAGACCCTTTCTTTATTAGACCACTATTAGGAAGCCATTTAGATAGTTCATCTATTTGGGTAGTTTTACCACATCCATCAATACCCTCAATAACAATAAATTTTCCTTTCATTTAATCCAAAGATAAAGCATTAATTACAACTGTAATAGAGCTAATAGCCATCAATAATGCTGCTATTGAGGGAGTAAGAAGAATACCGTATTTAGGGAACAAAATGCCTGCGGCTAAAGGTATAGCTAGTAAGTTGTAACCAAAAGCCCATGTTAGATTTTGCCTTATTTTTCTTATAGTTTTTTTTGCAAGATTTAAGGCGTAGGGTAATCCATTTAATTGATCTCCCATTAATACTACATCTGCATTTGCCTTGGCTATTTGAGTCCCTGATCCTACCGCAATTCCTAAGTCTGAGGATGCTAAGGCTGGGACATCATTAATTCCATCACCAATCATTGCGACTTTATTATTAATTTTTAAATTTTCTATAGTCTTTAGCTTCATTTCAGGAAGAAGATCCCATTTTACTTCTGTTTCTTTACAACCAATTTTTTTTGCTAAAGCTAAAACTGTTTGTTTCCTATCGCCACTTAAAATGTTAATTGTAAATTTGTTTTCTCTCAAATTTTGAACTGTTTTAATTGAATCATCTCTGAGTAAATCTCCAAGCAAAATAAAGCCTAATAACTTATCTTTGACACTTACTCCAATAATAGTGTTCGTTTTTGTTTCTTCATTTTCAATGCCTTCCTTTGCATCACTATCAATAATTATTCCTTTGCTCAGTAGCCATTCAATATTTCCAATATTAATGACTCCATCAATTGACTCAAGTTCTCCAGAAATACCCCGGCCTGAATGAGTGAAAATTTTTTTTATTGGAAATAAACTTAAATTTTGCTTTTTTGCCTCTTGAATTAAGGCATCTGCGATTGGATGTCTGCTTTCCTTTTCTAAACTGGCAGCTATTTTTAATAAAAATGAAGGATCATCATTATTTTTGTAATCAACAATGAAAGGCTTACCTTTTGTTAAAGTACCGGTCTTGTCAAAAATAATGTGATTAATTTTTGAAGCCATCTCTATTTTATCGCCGCCTTTAAATAAAACCCCTTTTTTTGCTGCTTTACCTGATGCGACAGTGATTACAGTTGGGGTGGCTAAACCTAATGCACAAGGACAAGCTATCACTAAAACCGCAATTGATAATTGAATTGCTAAACTCAGGAAATTCTCAGCATTACTACCAAACGAACTATGCAGTGTATGGCTTGAGTGAGTGATTATTGCATGATTTTGACTTAATAAATCAGGCCATATGTTTCTTGCCCCTTTCCACCAAAAGAAGAAGGTTAAAGTAGCAAAAATAAGTACATAGTAAGTAAATTTACCTGCAATTTCATCAGCAATACTTTGAATGCGAGGTTTTTTAGCGTTTACAGACTCAATAAGATTTACTAGTTTTGCAAGAGACGAATCTCCTCCAACCTTTTGTACTTTAAGTCTAAGAGTTGAATTAAGATTTAAAGACCCACTAGATAGATTTTCGCCTTCTTTTACTTCAATAGGTTTGGATTCTCCAGTAATATGTGAAACATCAACATATGAATTACCTCGGATAACAATGCAGTCAGCAGGTACTCTGTCTCCTGCTAAAACTTGAATCTCTTGATCAGGCCTTAAAGTGTTTACTCTTATTGACTTTATTTGATTTTCTTCTATGTAGATATTTGCCATTTCAGGTTGAAGATCTAATAATTCTCCAATGGACGAACCAGTTTGATATCTTGCTCTTTCTTCTAAGTAACGCCCAATCAGTATGAAGCCTAATAGCATAACTGGCTCATTAAAAAAACAAGGAAAACCAGTGGCAGGAAATATTAAGGATAGAAGACTTGTTGTATATGCGCTAATTACTCCAAGAGCTACTAAAGAATCCATATCAGGATGGTTCTTAATAAATGATTTAAATCCATTAATAATTATTCCTCTGCCAGGAAATAATAGAGCTAACGTTGCTAATGAAGCGTGAAAAAATATATTACCTAGTATTGGAAAATTTATATATTTTCCTTCTGCCAGATGACCTAATCCTGAAAATAATAAGAGTAATAAGGCAAAAGTTAGTTTTTTCCATTGATTATTCCACTTCTTTTTTTTTTCTAATTCTGCTTTATTTATTTTTTTTGAAAAATCATTTATATAAATCTTTGATGGGAAACCATTTTCTTTTAGATTTTCGAGAATTGATTCTATTTCTATATGTTTCTGGGTAATTTCAAAATAAGCACTTTCAGTAAGCAAGTTAACAGAAACATTTTCAATACCATCAGAATTATTCAATATTTTTTCAACAGTACTAACGCAACCTCCGCACTTCATTCCTGTAATACTTAATTGAATGTTCTCCATATTTTTCACTGTATAAGCAAATTAATGCTCCATCTTATATTTAACTATAATAATAAATGTAATAGTCTTTTTAAATAGTTATTTTTTAAATTACTATATTAATCTTATTAGATTTTGAGCAGTGCCTAGTAATCAAAACAGAGACAATTTTATTGATAAAGCTTTTACTGTAATTGCTGAATCTATTGTAAAAATAATGCCTATTGCTGAGAAAGAAAAAAAGGCATACATTTATTACAGAGACGGCTTAGCTGCACAAAATAATGGGGATTATTCAGAAGCATTAGAGTATTACAAAGAGAGCTTACTGCTTGAAGAAAATAAAATTGATAGGGGTGAAACTTTAAAAAATATGGCAATTATATATATGAGTAACGGTGAAGAGGATTTGTCTATTGAAACTTATGAAAAAGCATTAGTAGAAAATCCCAAACAGCCTTCATGCTTGAAAAATATAGGTTTAATTTATGAAAAAAGGGGGAGATATGCTGAGCAAAATGGTGATTTAGATCAGAGGGATATTTGGTTTGATAAAGCTGCTGAAGTTTGGTCTAAAGCAGTCAGGCTTTATCCAGGTGGGTATCTAGATATTGAGAATTGGTTGAAAAACTCAGGTAGAAGCTCAATTGATATGTACCTTTGATTTTTTATTTTAATAAAGAATAATCAACTGCTTCTTTAATATTGGATATCTCTTTGATATTTATTAAATTTTGAAAATTATTATTTAGTTCCTCCTCTAGTTTTGGCACTACGATATTTTTGATCCCTAGTCTTACAGCTTCTTCTATCTTTGTCCGAAGGTTATTCGATTTTCTAACCTGACCGCTCAAACCCAATTCCCCAATAAATGAGCTATTTGCCAAGGGAGGAATATTTTTCAAACTTGATAAAATTGATATTGCCACACCTAAGTCAGAGGATGGATCATTAATCTCAAACCCCCCACCAGTAGCTATATAACAATCAAATTCAGATAATTTTATCCCTACGTGTTTTTCAATAACAGCTAGAATTTGATGCAATCTATTTATGCTGATTCCAGTTGTAGTACGTCTTGGGTTACTGTAGAAAGTTTTATTTACCAGTGCTTGTATATCAACTGCTAATGGTCGAGTGCCTTCATTTGTAATCGTGGTAGTTAGACCTGAAATGTTTTCTTTATTTGTAAAAATTGAACTTGGGTTTTTTATCTCTCGTAAACCCTCTTCAAGCATTTCAAAAATTCCAATCTCGAAGGTCGATCCAAATCGATTTTTTATGCTCCTAAGTAATCTATGTGTGGAAATATTATCTCCTTCAAAGTTTATTACTGTATCAACTAAATGCTCTAGAGTTTTGGGGCCAGCTAAAGCACCATCTTTGGTTACATGACCAATTATTAGAAGAGCAATATTGTTTTCCTTGGCAAGATTTTGCAATTCAGATGAACATTCTCTAACTTGAGAAACCGATCCTGGAGAACTTTGCATTTCGTGATTATGGATAGCTTGAATACTATCGATAATTGCTAAACTTGGATTTACACGTTTGATCTCTTCAATAATTAAGGATAAATTGGTTTCTGCAAAAATTTGTAAATCAATACTTTTTTGATTTAATCTTTCCCATCTAATTTTTACTTGTTCTAAAGATTCTTCTGCAGTTATATATAAAACTTTCTCATTAAGAGATATTTTTCCTGCTGATTGAAGAACTATTGTGCTTTTACCTATACCTGGTTCTCCTCCTAGTAAAACAACAGATCCAGGAACTATTCCCCCTCCAAGTACTCGATCAAATTCTCTAAAACCACTGGTAAATCTTAATATCTTTGTTGATGAAATCTCGTTAAAAGGTATAGATTTTTTATTATTTTTTATATTTTTTATTTCTTGATATTTAGATCTCTTACTTTTTATTTCTTCAACAATGGAATTCCATGAGTTGCAATTTAGGCATCTACCAAAGTATTGAGAAGTTTCAGATCCGCAATTCTGACAAATAAAAGTAGATAATTTGCTAGACATTTAGTCTCTGAATAAATTAATGGAACTAGAATGTTTGGGATATTGCCCCTCTACAAGTTAGATTAGGTTAATAGTAAATTCTCTTACTGATTAGCTAATAGAAACAAATGGCTCTATCTAGTCAAACTAAAGAAACCATACTTGTTGCAGATGACGAGGCAAGTATAAGAAGAATTTTGGAGACTCGTCTTTCCATGATTGGCTACAAAGTTTTAACTGCAAGTGATGGCAAAGAAGCACTAAAGTTATTTAAAGATTATGAACCTGATTTAGTAGTCCTTGACGTCATGATGCCAAAACTAGATGGTTATGGAGTTTGTCAAGAGTTAAGGAAAGATTCTGATGTTCCAATTGTTATGTTAACTGCATTAGGAGATGTTGCAGATAGGATAACAGGTTTAGAATTAGGGGCTGATGATTATGTAGTAAAACCATTTAGCCCAAAGGAGTTAGAGGCTAGAATTAGATGCGTTCTTAGAAGAATCGACAAAGAGCAAATTCCTGGAATGCCTAATTCAGGATTAATTTTGGTTACGGATATAAAAATTGATACAAATCGAAGACAAGTTTTTAAAAGTGATGAGAGAATTAGATTAACTGGTATGGAATTTAGTCTCTTAGAGCTTTTGGTGAGTAGGTCAGGAGAGCCATTTAGTAGAGGAGAGATTTTGAAAGAAGTTTGGGGATATACTCCCGAGAGACATGTAGATACAAGAGTTGTCGATGTTCATATATCAAGATTAAGATCCAAATTGGAGGCTGATCCAGCAAATCCAGAATTGATATTGACAGCAAGGGGTACAGGATATCTTTTTCAAAGGATTGTCGATATTGCTCCCTTTGATGGTAAATAAATGGGGAAAGAAACAGCGCAAAAAATTAACAAGCCTAGAGCTATTAGAAGATTAGTAATTTGGTACAAAAGAAATTCGGCTGTGACTTCTATAGTTGATACTGCTACCAGTTCTGCAGCAACAGCTAGTAACGTGGCGGGTAATATGGTTTCTGGTGCTGGATCAGTAGTAACCACAGCTAGTAATGTTGCAGGTAATGTTGCAGGGAATGTAGTTTCAAGCGCTGAATCTGTTGTTAATACTGCTAGTAGTGTAGTTTCAAATGCTAGTTCAATAGCTAAAAATACATTACAGCCATTAGTTTTTGATCCATTAAAAAGATTACAAAATCATGATAATGTTTTAGATAGGGTGGATGAATCTCAATCTAAAAGAATTTGGATTGCAGTTGATGGGATGGGTGGAGATTATGCTCCTGGTCCAATTCTTGAGGGTTGCCTAGAAGCAATAAGTAGATTCCCAATAAATATAAAGTTTGTCGGCACAATTGAAAAAGTTAAAGATGCAGCAGAAAAAACTGGTTTAGCAGAATTATTAAAAAATGAAATAGATAATAATCGTCTTGAATTAATTGATAGTGGAGATCCTATTGGGATGAATGAAGAAGCTACCGCTGTTAGAAAAAGGAAAAATGCAAGTATAAACGTTGCAATGGATTTAGTTAGAAATAATAAAGCTGAAGCTGTCTACTCAGCAGGTAATTCAGGAGCTATGATGGCTTCTGCCATATTTAGAATTGGGAGATTGAAAGGGATCGAGAGACCAGCTATAGGAGCATTGTTTCCAACAAAAGATCAAACTCGCCCGGTTTTAGTTTTAGATGTCGGTGCAAATACTGATTGTAAGCCATCTTATCTGCATCAATTTGCCCTTCTAGGCAATATTTATGCAAAAGATGTCCTACAAGTACAAAAACCAAGAATTGGCCTTTTAAATATTGGAGAAGAAGAATGTAAAGGTAATGATTTATCCTTAAAAACATTTGAATTGTTATCTTCTGAAAAAAGTTTTGATTTTGGAGGTAATTGTGAAGGGCGAGATGTATTATCAGGTAGTTTCGACGTAGTAGTCTGTGATGGATTTACTGGCAATATATTATTGAAATTTCTTGAATCTGTGGGAGGAGTTTTATTAGATATTTTGAGATCTGAGCTGCCACGTGGAAGACGGGGAAAAGTTGGTTCAGCTTTTTTAAAAAGTAATCTACTCAGAATTAAGAAAAGGTTAGATCATGCCGAACATGGAGGAGCTTTATTACTTGGGGTGAATGGTATTTGCGTTATTGGTCATGGAAGTAGCAAATCTTTATCAGTAGTTAGTGCTCTTCGCTTGGCTCACTCTGCAGTGAATCATGGTGTTATGGACAATTTAAATCAACTGCAAAAGCTTCAAGTTTTAAATTCATAAAACATATTGAGTCAAATTTATGTTTGACTAATATAAGTAACTAAAAAACTCTTTTGGAAGGAATAAATTTTAATCAGATTGGAGTGTCATTCAAGGGAAGCGGAAGTTATGTACCTAATCAAATCCTAACCAATCAAAAAATTAGTCAAAAGGTTGATACAAGCAATGAATGGATACAATCTAGAACTGGCATTTCTGAGAGAAGAATCTCAAGCGTAGAAGATAATGTTACTGAGATGGGTTATAAGGCTGCTCTAACTGCTATAGAAATGGCTAGTTGGGATATTAAAACGATTGATTTGATTGTTTTAGCTACTTCTACTCCGCATGATTTATTTGGATCAGCCCCATCCATTCAAGCTAAATTAGGGGCAGCTAATGCTGTAGCCTTCGATTTAACTGCAGCGTGTAGTGGTTTTTTATTTGCCCTAATAACAGCCTCACAATTTTTAAAAGGGGGTAGTTTTAAAAGGGCTATTGTTATTGGAGCAGATCAATTATCAAGTTTTGTTGATTGGAACGATAGAAGAAGTTGTATTCTCTTTGGAGATGGTGCCGGTGCATTAGCAATTGAAGCCACAAATGAATTTGATAATTTTATAGGTTTTGATATGAGAACTGATGGAGTTAGAGGTTCTTTTCTTAATCTTCCATCAAAAAAGAATAAGGATTCAATAGTTGATGAAATTGACTTTTTAAGTGGAGGCTTTTCTCCAATTCAGATGAATGGTCAGGAAGTTTATAAATTTGCAGTTAAAGAAGTCCCTATAATTCTTGAAAAGTTGTTGAAAAAAATGAAGTATAATTCTGATCAAGTTGATTGGCTCTTGCTACATCAAGCTAACCAAAGAATATTGGATTCTGTAGGAGAAAGGTTAAAAATTCCTAGAGAAAAGATTCTTAGTAATTTAGAAAAATATGGCAATACGTCAGCAGCAACAATTCCACTAATGATGGATGAGGCTGTAAGAGATTATAGAATTAAACAAAATGATATTATTGCTACAAGTGGTTTCGGTGCTGGGTTAAGTTGGGGTGCAGCCCTAATTAAATGGGGTTAAAAACAAAATAGGAACATTATGACAGTTGCATGGGTATTCCCTGGACAGGGTTCGCAAAAAATTGGAATGGCAAAACAAATTGAAAATTTGCCAAGCACAAAAGAGAAGTTTAGTTATGCTTCTGAGATATTTGAGAGAAATTTATTTGAAATTTGTGAGTTAAATTCTGATCCAACAAATCCTCTTTTTGATTTGAATAATACAAGAAATACACAAATCTGTCTTTTTTTGGTTGAATCAATTTTATTAGATGCCTTAAAAGAAAATGGTTTTAAACCAACTTATGTTGCTGGGCATAGTCTGGGAGAAATAACTGCATTATATTGTGCTGATGTTTTTTCATTCGAAGACTGCGTATCCCTAATAAAAGTTAGATCTCAATTAATGGTAAATGCTGGACAAGGATCTATGGCAGCAATTATTGGTTTTGATAGAAATGAACTTGATTTTTTAGTCAAAAAAAGTGAAAATGTTGTAATTGCTAATGATAATAGCTCTTCCCAAGTTGTCTTATCAGGATCTAATGAAGAGTTAGACAATTTATCTAAAGAAATTTCTTGTAAAAGATTCCTAAAATTAAATGTTTCAGGTGCATTCCATTCACCATTCATGGATGAGCCTGCAGTTAAATTTTCTAAGTATTTAAAACAGATTGAGTTTAAAAATCCTTCTTTCCCAGTAATAAGTAATTATGAACCTTCTTTATGTGACGATCCTTATGAGCTTAAAACTAGATTGGAAAATCAAATGTGTAATGGCGTAAGGTGGCGAGAAACTATGGATTTAATGGCAAAAGATAATGATCTTCATTTTGTTGAAGTTGGCCCATCAAATGTTCTTAGCGGTTTAGCAAAAAGACATATGAAAGATTTAAAAATTTCTCAAGTTTCATCTTCTAATCAAATAACTTATTAAGCAAGTATGAAAAATGATGTTTTTCAAAAATTAATCTATCAATTAGTTAGCAAACTTGTTGTATTGCCAATTTATAAATTTGTATTTAGAGGTCATTTAATAGGTAGAGAAAATATTCCGCAAAAAAATTCTTTTATAATGGTTTCTAATCATGGTTCTTTGCTTGACCCACCTTTGTTAGGACACGCTCTTGGACGTAATATATCTTTCATGGCCAAGGTAGAGCTATTTAAAATACCTTTACTTGGGTTTATTATCAAGGCTTGTGGAGCTTACCCTGTAAAAAGAGGAATTGTTGATAAAAATACCATCAAAACAGCATGTAAAAAATTATCAGATGATAATTGTATTGGAATATTTATTGATGGTACGCGTCAAAAAAATGGTCGAGTGAATAAGCCTAAACAAGGGGCAGCATTACTAGCTTTTAAAAATCAAAAATTATTATTGCCTGTTGCAATAGTAAATTCTCATAGACTAATAAAATTTAAATTCTTTATTCCTTTGTTTTCAAAAATTATTATTAAAGTGGGAAAACCTGTTCAACCTCCACAGAGTTCATCGAGAGATGATCTGAATTCTGTAACAATGTACCTTCAAGATAAAATTAATAATTTGATTGGATGAATATTTAGTTAATTGGAGAAATAAGGTAAAGAGGTAAAACTTTTCTCCAGGAATCTAAATTTGAATTTAATAAATTTTTATTTGCTAAGTTTAATAGTTCTTTTAAATCTTCTTTATCATCATAATTAGCCTCAAAAGTCAGTTCTTTACTCTCAAGTTCTTTGACAACTTTTGGTAGAACTGTTTCTCGAATAACTAGATCCGAGGAGTTTTTTTCTCTATGAGAAATTTCATA
>QCCB01000013.1 GCA_003278955.1 Prochlorococcus sp. AG-347-K10 | reverse complement strand
TGGTGTAATGATGCTTGAATATTTTGGTTGGGATGAGGCAGCTAACTTAATTACTAATGGTTTAAGTAAGGCAATAGAGCAAAAAAAAGTCACCTATGATCTAGCACGCTTAATGGAACCAAAAGTCGAACCCTTATCCTGCAGCAGTTTTGCTGAAGAAATTATCACAAATTTCTAATTTTAAATATTATTTTTATTTTCAAAAACTTTCCAAATATCAACCAGTGAATCTTTAGTGCCAATATTTCCAGGATGAGTAACAATGGGAAGTTTTTCGCCATTTTTTAGGTTGTAAGTCACCACTGAAATGCCAGTTAAAATCTGTCCTTCAAGATAAACATAATCGGCATTAAGTCCTTTACTAAGAATCAAATTTGTTGTTATTCCACCTTTTGAAATCAAATATCCTATTTCATACTTCAAATCTGCGACTAATTCAGCAATAAAACAAGCAAGTAAATTATAAAAATTAAATAATTGAGAGGAATCTAAAGACATGAATTTTCTTGAAGTAAACAAAACAGGAGTTTTTCCTTGCTCAAAAGAAAATCTAATTTCTTTTAAAAATTTATTTTTAAACAAATTCCATCGCTTCTGATTACTATCTGATGAAGTAATTTTAAAGAATTCAAAAACATCTAATTCAACTGGATTGCAATTACTTATCTCTAATAAATTATTCAATTGTATTGTTGAAAGTTCTACATAAGATCCAACAATTATTAGTCCAGGAAGAAAACTCTTTTCTTCATTTCTTATTCTTAAATTAGAGAAAAGTATTTCACTCTGCGAGCCACTTTTTTTCTCAGAAATTGAACTTATAAAACTTGCTGCAGTTCGAAAAAGAAATTTTTTTTGTTTAATTAATTTTTTAATTACTAAAGAAAATTTTTTTAGTTGGGAATAATTTTTTACATCTACCACTACATGTTTATTATTCTTTAAGTTCTTTAGTGTTTTAAAAACAATATTATTTTCTTCATCATTAAGCATTTCAATATCTGACAACAAAAGATTTTGAATATCTTCAAAATTTATTTGCGATTTACTCTGCTGAAATAAAAGATTCTTGACATTACTTGTCTCATATCCAAAAATTTTATCTGTTGCAAAAATTGTTTGACTAATAGGAGTTTTATCAACAAAATGAGATCCATTAATTGTTAATCTTTTACCCTCTATGAAAGCTGGAATATGAAAAGTAGCATCAAAAGGACCTAAGCAACTATTTAGAGCAGTTGGCTCTAAGTAGTTATGTCCTCTAAGAGTAGAGTCTCCTCTACTTATAAAAATAATTTCTTCTTCATAGGCTTTAGAAGTAATTACAGTCTTAATATTTTTGCAAATTTCCTCTATTGTTAATTTCGCATCATTTTCCGATAGTGACCTTGTATTAGCCAAAATAAAAAATAAATTAGATTTAGATTCAAAACCTTTGACTAAAGTTGAGCAGTCCCACTTAAGAAGTAATAAGCAATCGTGAACAGTTTGAGAGCCTGTGGGATCATCATCTATAACGACAAATTTCATAAGTATTGCAAAATTACTTAAGAGATTTTATTTGTATTGAGGTATTTAACCTTTGACTATCATTTGAAGGAATCATAATGTTTCTAAATCCATCAACAAAAGAATTTCGGGGACTAGTCCAAGGTTCTAGACATATCATTCTTCTTGGAGGATCACTCCAAATAACTCCTAAATCAAAAGGATATGGATGATTTAAAGTTACCTCTCTTTTAAAAATTTTATCTCGAAAAGAGCTTCTTCCGGAAGTATACATAAGTAGATCAACTCCTAAATTAATTTTGTTTAATTCATCCAAAGTATTACTAATAATATTTTTTTCTTGATCCTGACAATTAAGTGGATTATCAACAAACTCTATATTTTTGAAATCTGAAATATTAAAATAAGGATGCAAACCAAAATTTATAGGCATAGCAAGTTCTGTTTTGTTATGGATTGTAATTTCAAATTCTAAAGAGTTAATTTTTAAGGTAACTTCTATTTTTACTTCGAAATCGAAAGGATAATATTTTTTGGTTTTTTTAGATGAATTGAAGAATAAGCATAAAAGGTTTTCATTTTCATTGAAGTAGTATTGCCATTGCAAATCCCTAGCGAAGCCATGTTGTGGTAATTTCAAATAACCATTTCCAAATATTGAACTAGATGTATTGAGATTTCCACAAATTGGAAACAAGATTGGTACACCTCCCCTAATACTTTTTGTCTTATCCATAAATCTTGTTTCATCGAAATAAAGTATTTCATTACCATCAGAAACCCAATTTGTAACAACACCTCCTCTTTTAGGACAAAATTTAATGTAATTATTTTTATCCAATTGAAAGACAAAAATTCCTTGGTCCTCATTAGATGATTCAAGTTTCACGATTATTACTTAAAGAGAATCAACCCAATCCAAAATATGCTGATTAACTAATTCAGGTATCTCATCATGAGGACAATGTCCTGCATTGAGAATAATTTCTTTTGTATTATTTGGTGTAAATTCTTTATATAGATTTCTTTTTTTTGGAGTGTTCATCCATGGATCTTTCCCTCCCCAAAGAAGTAATAATGGTGCATTTAGTTTTGCGAATAGTTTATCCAATGGCAATCCCTGAGGACCTGATGGGTTAAATACACTTCTAAAAACATTAAAAGCTCCGAAATCTAGAGAAGGCTTCCTTATTGACTCAACTAAAAAATCATCAACATTTTTTTTATCAACATAAACTTGATTCAAAGTTTTTTTAATATTTTTTGGATTTCTCATATTCTCAAAAATTAAACGTTGAAGAACAATATTTTTCAAAAATATGCCAGCAACTGTTTCAATTGAAGTTTGCAACATATTCTTTTTGATATTTTTTTCTTTACTAAAATATCCAGCAGCATTAAGTAAGATCACTCCTGCGTTTAGCTCATTTAATTCTGCACCAGCTGCTAATGCGGCATAACCTCCTAATGAATTTCCAACAATAATTGTAGGTTTTTTTATTTTCTCTTTTACATAAGCGACAACCTGATCTTTCCATAAAGATCCTGAGTATTCGACGTCTTGAGGCTTAGGACTTTTTCCAAAACCAAGTAAATCAATTGCATGGACTTCGTATTTTTTACTCAAAACAGGGATATTAAATCTCCAATGATCCGTAGAAGCCCCAAACCCATGAATTAATAAAATTGCACATTCTTTTGATGTTTGCTCGGGTTTAGCGGAAACTGTATGAATTGGGTAATTTAAAAAATTCCAGTTATAATTTACATCACTATCTATGAGAGCTGACTTTTCCATTCATTGAAATTTATCTTTATAGATTCTAATAAACTTATTTCCTAAAGAAGACCAACAGGATCAGCTGCAACATCATCTGAAATTTTATTGCCATCATTTGGGGGCTTATCTTTTAGAACAATTCTTAAGAGCACAGGTGCAAGAAATGTAGTTCCTATAACCATTAATAAAATAGCTGCTTCAAGAGAAGGAGTTAATAACTTAGCGCTTGTTCCTAGCCCAAGAAAAATTAAACCAACCTCTCCTCTGGGCATCATACCCAAGCCTACAACTAATCTATTTGTAGGTTTATCACTTGAAAATACCCATCCGGCTGCAATTTTTCCAATAATCGCAACAACTAATAAAAATCCTGCAACTACAAGAGCTGATCTACTTGTTGGATCAAGTGGATTGATAACAGATAAATCCATTCCAGCTCCAACTAATACAAAGAATATAGTTGCGAATAAGGAAACTAAAGGTAAAACAGATTGTTGTATTGCATGATTATTTTTAGAACTACTAAGAATCAATCCAGCTGCAAAAGCCCCTAAAGCTGCTTCCAATCCAATGGCTGTTGCTACGAAACAACACAATACAAGTATCACAAAAGAAGCTACCACCACGGCTCCAGGAGCCTTTAATCTATCTAATAACCAATCAAAACCTGGAGCAGCTGTTCTACTTAATGCAATAGCAGCAATAACAAACACAACAGCTGCTGCAACTAATTTAACAATAGGAGCAATTTCTAAAGTACCTCCTGCAGCAAGGGCGACTACAACTGCCAGAATAACAATTCCCAAAATATCGTCTAGCACTGCTGCACCAATAACAATCTGTCCCTCTCTAGTTTTCAAATATCCCAATTCACCGAAAACACTTGCAGTAATTCCTATACTTGTGGCTGTCATAGATGCTCCAGCAAAAACTGCTGGAATTAAATCTACTTGGAAAATAAACATTAATCCAAGAGTTCCAAACGCAAACGGTAAAATTACGCCAGCCATAGCAACAGTAAAAGCCTGAGCACCGACAGCTACCAATTCCTCTAACTCACTTTCTAAGCCTGTTAAAAATAAAAGTGCATATAAACCAAGTGTTGCTACTGCTTGGAGCGAGGGAAAACTTTCGAAATAAACATCAGGTACTGCTTCTGGGGGGATTGACGCTAATGAACTAATTACATTTACAAGTCCCTCATTTAGTTCAGTTCCAGCTGAGGGCGGTATCAATAAATGAAATCCTGATGCTCCTATTACAACCCCTGCAAGAAGCTCACCTACAATCGTTGGCAAACTTAGTCTCACTAATACTTCTGCTAATGCTCTTGCTGCTAAAAAGATCAATAAAAATCTTATAACTCCGATCAATGTTTCAGCAACTTCTAAATCATGTGCACTTAATTCAGCAAGTAAAGAGTACATTTAAGTGTAAAAAATAAACTACCTACTTGGAAGATAGTTTATTGAGGGCCCACTTTAAGAAATATGTAAGAAAAAAGCAAAAATACTCAACAAGTGTGGATCTGAAGTTACAACAAAGAAATTTTCTTAAAAATGGCTATCGTCTGTTATATGGCTAATCCAATGAATTCCAACGAACCCTTTGATCTGCGCTTGCCAACACCAGGCTGCTATTTAGATCCTGAGAAAGCTGGGATGGATTCGGATGCTGTTTTTCAAGGAATGACAGCCCATCTTTTCTACACTCTTGGAAAGTTAGCAACCTCTGCAAGTCCTCACGACTTGTATATGGCTTTGAGTTACGCAGTCAAAGATAGGTTAATGACGAGATATTTAGCTAGCCAAGAAGTTATAAGAAAAAAACCACAAAAAACAGTCGCTTACTTATCAGCAGAATTTTTAATCGGCCCTCAATTAAGTAATAATCTTCTAAATCTTGGAATAACTCAAGAAGCAGAAGATGCCCTAAAGAGGTTTGGCATTGAATCATTGGCAACAATTCTTGAAGTTGAAGAGGAGCCTGGATTAGGAAATGGTGGACTTGGCAGACTTGCAGCTTGCTATATGGAATCATTAGCTTCTCTACAAGTCCCAGCAGTTGGTTATGGTATTAGATATGAATTTGGAATATTCAACCAGTTAATTAGAGATGGTTGGCAAGTTGAAGTAACTGACAAATGGTTAAAAGGTGGATGGCCATGGGAACTTCCACAACCAGACGAATCTTGTTTCGTTGGTTTTGGAGGCAGAACTGAAAGTTATAGAGATGATAAAGGGAACTACAGATCAAGATGGATTCCCTCTGAACATGCTATTGGAGTACCTCATGATGTTCCAGTTTTAGGATACAGAGTAAATACATGTGACAGATTAAGATTATGGAGAGCTGATGCAACTGAAAGTTTTGACTTTTATGCATTCAATATTGGTGATTATTATGGTGCAGTAGAAGAAAAAGTAGCATCTGAAACACTTTCAAAAGTTCTATATCCAAATGATGGAACTGACGAAGGTAGAAGATTAAGACTCAAACAACAACACTTTTTTGTAAGTTGTTCTCTTCAAGATATGTTGAGAAGCCTTGAAAAAAGATCAATACCAATAACAGAATTCCCTAAGCATTGGACAGTCCAATTAAATGATACCCACCCTGCTATTGCAGTTGCAGAATTAATGCGACTTCTTATTGACCAATATCAAATTGGCTGGGATAAAGCTTGGAATATTACAACCTCCTCAGTTGCTTATACCAACCACACATTACTACCAGAAGCTTTAGAGAAGTGGGATTTAGGTTTATTTAACGATCTTCTTCCTCGTCATCTAGAAATTATTTATGAAATAAATTGGAGATTTCTTCAGCAATTAAGACTTCGTTATCCTGGAGATGACAAGATCCTTCAAAAACTTTCAATAATTGATGAAGAAGGTTCCAAATCAGTGAGAATGGCACACTTAGCCACAATTGGAGCCCATCATATAAATGGTGTTGCAGCTCTTCACTCAGATCTTATAAAAAGACAACTTATGCCTGAATTTGCAGCATTATGGCCTGAAAAATTTACAAATGTAACTAATGGGGTTACTCCAAGAAGATGGGTTGCCTTATCTAATCCATCTTTATCTACCCTTCTTGAAGAAGAAGTTGGTCCAAATTGGATAACTAATATGGAACTTCTAAAGAAATTAGAAGAAAAAAAAGACGATAACAATTTTTTACAAAAATTTGAAGAAACTAAGTTAAATGGCAAAAGAAAATTATCTAGTTTTATCCATTCAAAAACTGGAATACTTGTAGACCCATCAAGTTTGTTTGATGTTCAAGTCAAAAGAATACATCAATATAAAAGGCAACATTTAAATGCTCTTCAAATTATTGCTCAATATTTAAGAATCAAAAATGGTACAAACAAATATGAAGTTCCAAGAACAATAATATTTGGAGGTAAAGCTGCACCAGGCTACTTTATGGCAAAGCTGATGATTCGATTTATAAATGGTATTGCTGACGTAGTCAATTCCGATCCAGATATGGACGGTCTACTAAGAGTTGTTTTTCTACCAGACTACAATGTTAAACTTGGTGAAATAGTTTATCCTGCAACGGATCTTTCAGAACAAATTTCAACTGCTGGAAAAGAAGCATCTGGAACTGGAAATATGAAATTTGCAATGAATGGAGCTTTAACTATTGGAACCTTAGATGGAGCTAATGTTGAATTAAGAGATCTTGTTAAAAAAGAGAATTTCTTCCTTTTTGGGAAAACTGAACGCGAAATTATGGACTTAAAAAATAATAATTACTCCCCCAAAACTTTTATTGATAAATGCCCAGAGCTCAAAGAGGTTATACGCTTAATTGAAATAGGCCACTTTAGCAATGGGGATAAAGAATTATTTAAACCTTTATTAAACAGTCTTACAGGACATGATCCATTTTTTGTTATGGCTGACTTTGAAGATTACTTAAATAAGCAAGATGTGGTCAGTGAATGCTGGAATAATAAAAAATCTTGGAATAAAATGGCATTATTAAATACTGCTAGATCTGGATATTTTTCTTCAGATAGATCTATTAGAGAGTATTGTAAATCTATTTGGAAAGTATCTCCTATGCCTGTTGAAATTACTTGCGACGTTGAAGAATTAACTAATTAATATTTTTCTTATCTGGTGAATCTGGGGTTTGATGAAATAATCTATTCAAAATCAATCTATCCATATTTAATGGGTCTGGAGCTAATTCATTTGCAATTTCTTTAAATTTTGATTCAATATTGTTTGAAATTTTTGTATCAAATATTCTTTCCATTAACGCTTCAATTGAATATAAATAGGCATTGACACTTTCCAGTTCATCTAAAGCTTCAGTAATTTCTGTATCAGAAATATGTTTTTCTTTTGTACTGGTATCTTCATTTGATTCTCTTTCAGATAATTCTCTCTGCAAATCATCAGTAACCTTAGTACAAAGAGTTCGGAACGATTGAATAGATGCCCAATTCAATTCTTGCTGCTGTTTAAAAGTAGGAAATTCTCTAATTAGACGATCATGCTCTTTATAAAATCTCTGACAATCAGAGCATTGACATGGTTCTTCAGTCAAAAGAAAAAATAATTCTTTCTATATCATCTCACTATTTGGGCAAAATTGTAGGGCCATCCAATAATTCGTCATTTTCATCTAGTGAATCTGGACTATCTGGTAACGGTATCTCAATACTAGTAACCAAATTAATAACATCTCTTAGTCTCATAGAATCAGCAAACCATCCCATTGCTTGCTCGGCATCGCCTCTTTTTTCTGCATCATTTGCTTGATCTTCATGAGCTTCCGCCAATAGAGCAAGCCAGCAAAGACATCTTGCTTGAACTATTGAAAGATCTAAATCATTAGGTTGAGATTTAGAAATGCGCTCATGCTCTTGTTGAATTAGGAGCTTTAAACGCATATCATGCAACTTAGCCATAAAAGATTTACTACTAACTATACGCTAGCTAGAGAGTAGCAGTTTTGCACACATACTACATATAGTTTTTTATTTTTACGGGACTGGCGGGAGTCGAACCCACGACCTACGGTTTAGGAAACCGTTGCTCTATCCAGCTGAGCTACAGCCCCAATAGATGATTTTTGGAGTATTAAGCATTATGCTAAATGAAAGCAGGAGAGGCAATCGCAAGAAAGTTTTATTTTGGAAACAAAATAAAACTTTCTTGAGGAAAGTCCGGGCTCCCACATGGTCAGGCTTGCTGGGTAATTCCCAGTGCGGGCAACCGTGAGGATAGTGCCACAGAAACATACCGCCTAATACTTTCATGTATGGCAAGGGTGCAAGGGTGTGGTAAGAGCGCACCAGCAACATTGAGAAGTGTTGGCTAGGTAAACCCCGGCTGGGAGCAAGGCTTAGTAGATTTATGACCATTCCACAATCTACTTATAAGCGCCGCTTGAGACTGTGAAGTAATTCCAGTTCTAGATAGATGATTGCCCATCTTATTAATTAAGATGAACAGAACCCGGCTTATGACCTGCTTTCTAAATTGTTGTGATTATTAAAATCAGATGACAAAAATAATTAACGCAAAAAGGATTAATCAAATAACTACTTTTTTAAATTCTTTAAATATTAAATCAAAAAGATTTTCTGAAATAGTTAGAAATCAAAATATTTCAATTATTCAAGATTTTAATCAAGCATTTATCCACTCCTCGGAGGACAAAATATTAAATTATGAAAAACTAGAATTTTTCGGAGACGCAGTCCTAAGATTGGCAGCTTCTAATTTTATTGAAAAAAAATATCCTCAAATGAATGTTGGGGAAAGATCAGAGCTAAGAGCACAAATTGTAAGTGATGAATGGTTAACTAAATTAGGGAAAAACATTGATATAGAAAAATTGATAATTAAAGGGCCTAAAGCTCTTGGTGATGAAAATTCAAAAAATACTATTATTGGTGAAGCTACAGAAGCCTTAATCGGTGCTCTTTACAAGTGCTTTAATTCCATTCAAGAAGTAAATCTTTGGTTAGATGATATTTGGGAAGAAGATTCAAAAATATTTTTAAAAGCTCCATATAAATTCAAATCTAAAACAGTATTGCAAGAGTGGTGTCAAAGTAAAGCTTTTGATTTGCCAGTCTATAAAATAATTGAAGTCTCAAAGAAAAATGGGGACCCTGAAAGATTTTCTTGCGACATATTTATAAAAGGAATAAAAGAATCCTCTGCATTCGGCAAGTCCCATAAACAAGCAGAAACAAATGCAGCTAGAGTTTTGATAGAAAAATTAATTGCTACAGATAAGATCTAATTTTTATACTATTTCTAAATTGTTTAGCTGAAAAGTTATGAGTTTATCCCAATTACCTCCCTCAAATAGAACCGCTGCTCTTTTTTTTGTAACTCTTTGTACAAACCCTTTATATCCTCTATAGATAGAATTGGTGTCTTTTACAACAACAAAAGCTCCAGGGAGTATAGGTTTAGTAGATAATTCCATAAAACACTCTTTCTAATACAATATATGATAAATAAAAATGAATGGTTGACTGTTGGATTGATAACATCATGTCATGGAATTAATGGACAGGTTAAGGTTAAATCTCTAAGTGATTTTGAAGAAAGATTTTTAAAACCGGGAATTAGATGGTTACAAAAAGAAAATGAACCTCCTTCAAAAATAGAACTTATATCTGGTTTCAAACAGCTTGGCAAAGAAACCTTCATAGTAAAGTTCCAAGGAATAAATACAAGAAATCATGCAGAGGAACTGAAAAAATTTAAAATTCTTGTAAAAACGGATTCACTACCAAAATTAAAAAAGGAAGAATTCCACTTGTTAGAACTTGTAAATCTCGAGGTCAAGACTATGGAAAATGATGAATTAAATACAATTGGAAAAGTTATCAATTTAGAAAATGAAAAGAATAATTTACTTGTTATCGAACTATTTAATAATCAAAAAACAGTTCTCATACCATTTGTTAAAGAAATAGTCCCATTAGTAGATCTAAAAAATAATTTTCTAATCATCAATCCTCCAAATGGACTTTTAGAGCTATAAATTAAAAAATAAAAATTTATAAGAAACTCATCATTCTACAGTTACACTTTTAGCTAAATTTCTTGGTTGATCCACGTCAAGTCCCCTATGTGCTGCGATATGGTAACTCAATAATTGTAAAGGCAATATATTAAGTAAAGGTGAAATCCATTCATTAGAGGAAGGAACTTTCATTAAATAATCAAAGATTTCAGTTCCATTACATTCAGGCGCAATCCCAATCAAATATGAATCTCTAGCTTTTGCTTCTTGAGCATTACTGATAACTTTATCAAAAACCTCACCAGGAGAGGCAATTGAAATTACAGGTACTTTTTTATCTAATAAAGCTATTGGACCATGTTTCATTTCACCAGCAGGATATCCAGCTGCATGGATATAACTAATTTCTTTAAGTTTTAACGCTCCTTCAAGGGCGATAGGATAATTTATTCCTCTTCCTAAAAAAATAACATCTTTAATATTAAAAAAGTCATGTGCTAGCTTTTCTGAAGGTTTATTATGTTTCTCTAATAGATCTTCCAGTAATAGCGGAACTTTTATGAGTTCATTTATTAATTTACCTATTTCATCAGAACTTTGACTGCCTTTAATTTGAGCAAATTTTATGGCTAATCCATAAAAAGAAAGTAATTGAGCCAAAAAGGTTTTTGTTGCAGCGACTCCAACTTCTATTCCTGCACAGATATCAATTACATTTGAGACCTGCCTTCCTATGGAACTCTCTTTTCTATTTGTTATTGCAATAAGATTCGGTTTAAATTTTTCATCCTCAATTGAAGAACGTCTTTTGATTTCCATATCAATAGCCGCGATTGTATCAGCAGTTTCTCCAGATTGAGTGACTCCAATAGTTAATGTATTTGGCAAAAGTGGTGGGGGTGAATATCGAAATTCGCTTGCATAAAAAACATTTGTAGGGATACCTGAAAATTGTTCTAATAAAAAACTGCCCACCATTGCAGCATGTTTACTTGTGCCGCAAGCAATAATTTCAATTCTCTCTATTGATTCAAAAAACTCTATATCAAATGGATAGTTGATCTGATATTCTCCATTATCTAAGTTCTTAATTAAATAATTTTCCAACCAGTTTCTTGCAGTCTGTGGCTGATCATATATCTCTTTTAACATGTAATGTTTGAAATTCATCTTATCCATTATTTGCTCTGAGACTTTTAAAGAAACTGGATTTCGATATTGTCTATCGTTGTTTGAGTCATATATTTCAATTCCAAGGGGAGTCAACAAAGCTATTTCTTCATCTTCCATGGGCAAAATAATATTCGTAAAGTTTGCAATGGCTGGAGTATCACTAGCACAAATAAATTCTCCTTCACCCAAACCAATAATCAAGGGGGCTTGTCTTCTTGCAACTACCAAAGAGGTTGGAGCACCAGACCATAAAACTGCTAAAGCATAAGATCCTTCTAAATCAGATATTACATTTCTCACAGCTACTAATAATGTTGAACCATTATTCTCAAGATTAAGTTTACTTAATGTGTTTAACTCTCTCTGAATTAGATGAGGAATTACCTCGGTATCTGTATCAGAATTAAAAATAATACCCTCTTCCTCTAATTTATTTTTTAAATTTTGGAAATTTTCAATAATGCCATTTTGAACGACTGCTATATTTCCTGAACTATCTGTATGAGGATGTGCATTTTTAACCTCAGGCTTGCCATGAGTTGCCCATCTGGTATGACCTATACCTACGGTTCCAGGAATATTATTATCATTAAGAATACTTATTAAATTCTTGAGTTTTCCTTCTGCTTTATTACAAGAAATAGAATTAGTTTCGGAATTTATTATTGCAATACCTGCAGAATCATAACCTCTATATTCAAGTTTTTCTAAACCATTTATTAATAATGGTAAAGCTTTTTTATATCCAGTTACAGCAACTATTCCACACATACGAATTTTTTTTTCAATTATATTGAAATAAAATGCGTATTTACTAAAACATGGACTCTCTTAAAACTGCACTATAAAAATTAATATGCTAAACCCATGCTCCTAGAAGTCTCATCTCCTAAATAAACGCGAATACTTAAGAAATCTGTAGGACATGCCGTTTCACATCTTTTACACCCTACACAATCTTCTGTTCGAGGAGAAGAAGCTATTTGGCCAGCTTTACAGCCATCCCAAGGAACCATCTCTAAAACATCAAGTGGGCAAGCCCTTACACATTGGGTACAACCAATGCAAGTGTCGTAAATTTTAACTGCGTGTGACATGTAGAAATTGTCTTTTGAACCTCGTTTTATAATACTATTGTCTTACAAAGAAATTAAAAAAATTAAGATATGCTTCACTCTTGTTAACTCTAGGGCATAAAATCATAAAGATAATTAGTAAATTCCATAAACTATGTCACAAGAAATCCTTGAAAAAGTCTGTTCTATTGTTTCCGAGCAATTAAGCGTTGAAGCAGGAGAAGTAAAATCAGATTCAAATTTCCAAAATGATTTAGGTGCAGATTCTCTAGATACTGTTGAACTCGTAATGGCTTTAGAAGAAGCATTTGATATTGAAATTCCTGATGAAGCAGCTGAAGGAATCGCAACTGTTGGCGATGCAGTAAAATTCATCGAAGAAAAAAAAGGTTAATTTAAAGAATGCCAAATTTCCATCGAGTAGTTATTACTGGTATCGGAGCAGTAACTCCAATTGGTAATAACATTGATGAATATTTAGTCGGTCTTCAAACAGGTACTAATGGAGTCTCAAATATTACTCTCTTTGATCCTGAACAACATCCCTGCAAATTTGCTGCAGAAGTAAAAAATCTTCAATCTGAAAAATTTATTGAAGCTAAAGAATCCAAAAGATGGGATCGTTTTTCCCAGTTTGGAGTTATTGCTGCAAAGCAAGCCTTTAATGATTCTGGACTTGAAATTACTGAAACTAATGCATCAAGGATTGGAGTGATTATTGGTTCTGGTGTTGGAGGCTTACTAACTATGGAAAGTCAAGCTCAAATATTGAGTCATAAAGGGCCTAAAAGAGTAAGTCCATTTACAGTCCCAATGATGATTCCAAACATGGCCACTGGATTGGCTGCAATCGCTCTGGGTGCAAAAGGACCAAGTTCCTCTGTTTCCACCGCTTGCGCTGCCGGTTCAAATGCAATAGGTGATTCATTTAGATTACTGCAACTTGGAAAAGCAGATGCAATGATCTGTGGAGGAGCAGAAGCAAGTATTACCCCTCTAGGAGTAGCTGGTTTTGCCAGTGCCAAAGCTCTTTCTTCCAGAAATGAAAGCCCTCAAACTGCTAGCAGACCTTTTGATGCAGAAAGAGATGGATTTGTTATTGGAGAAGGATCTGGAATTCTTGTTTTAGAAACTTTAGAAAATGCACAAAAAAGGAATGCGAGAATTTATGCAGAAATAGTTGGATATGGAACAACATGTGATGCTCATCATATTACTGCTCCATCTCCAGGCGGGGTTGGAGGCGCCGAAGCTATCAAATTAGCAATTGAAGACGCTCGTCTTAGCCTTGAAAAAGTTGATTACATAAATGCTCATGGAACAAGTACATCAGCCAATGATAAAAATGAAACTTCTGCAATTAAATCTATTTTTAGAGACAGATCTTACCTCATTCCTGTAAGCTCTACTAAGTCGATGACTGGTCATCTCCTAGGAGGCTCAGGAGGTATAGAAGCTGTGGCTTGTATACTTTCTTTGACACATAATTTTATCCCTCCTACAATTAACTACGTCAATCCAGATCCTGAATGTGATCTTGATTATGTGCCAAATAATGCGAGAGATGCTCAAGTAGGAGTTGCTCTCTCTAATTCTTTCGGCTTTGGTGGTCACAATGTTTGCCTTGCTTTCAGCAAAATGAATTGAAGACAACCAATTCTGTATTTCCAACTTAACTTTTTTTAAAACAATGGTCGCTGCATCTGTTTCATTAGAATCACTTTGTGTAAATAGTATAAGAATGCTTGCTGTAGATGCAGTAAATAAATCTAATAGTGGACATCCTGGATTGCCAATGGGATGTGCTCCTATGGGTTATGCATTATGGCAAAACATACTTAATCACAACCCTAATAACCCAAAATGGTTCAATAGAGATCGTTTTGTATTATCAGCTGGTCATGGCTGTATGCTGTTATATTCCTTGCTTCATTTAACAGGATATAAATCAGTTTCCATAGAAGATATTAAACAATTTAGGCAATGGGGATCCAAAACTCCTGGACATCCAGAAACATTTGAAACTGAAGGCGTTGAAGTGACCGCTGGTCCTCTTGGAGCCGGAATTTCAAATGCAGTTGGTTTAGCAATAGCTGAAACTCACTTAGCAGCTAAATTTAATAAACCTGATTGCAATATCGTTGATCACTATACATATGTAATAATGGGCGACGGCTGTAATCAAGAAGGTATTGCATCAGAGGCCTGCTCATTAGCTGGTCATCTTAAGCTTGGCAAATTAATTGCACTCTATGACGATAATCAAATTACAATTGATGGGCGAACTGACGTTTCTTTCACCGAAGATGTCTTAAAAAGATACGAAGCCTATGGATGGCATGTACAACATGTTGAGGATGGGAATCATGATGTTAAAGGAATCACTGAAGCTATCGAAAAAGCAAAATTAATTAAAGACAAGCCTTCAATTATAAAAATTTCTACAACCATAGGTTATGGTTCGCCAAATAAATCTGATACTGCTGGGATTCATGGAGCAGCTGTTGGAGAAGAAGAAGCTGCATTAACTAGAGAGTTTCTAAATTGGGAATATCCTCCATTTGAGATACCAGATGAAGTATATGCGCATTTTAGAAAATCAATAAATAAAGGAGAAAGTTTAGAAAAAGAATGGGATTCTAAATTTAAAGAATATCAAATAAAATACCCTTCTGAAGGCGCCGAGTTAAACAGAATGTTAAAAGGCCAATTACCCGAAAATTGGGACTCAGATCTCCCGTCTTATACACCTAATGATAAAGGTTTAGCCACCAGAAAACATTCGCAAATTTGTTTAGGTGCTTTAGGACCGAACCTGCCCGAATTAATTGGTGGATCTGCAGATTTAACTCACTCTAATTACACAGATATCAAAGGAGAAACTGGATCATTCCAGCCTCATAGTCCTGAAAAAAGATATTTACATTTTGGCGTACGAGAGCACGCTATGGCAGCTGTCCTTAATGGTATTGCTTATCACAATAGTGGTCTTATTCCTTATGGTGGAACTTTCCTTGTATTCGCCGATTATATGAGAGGTTCAATGAGGCTCTCAGCACTCAGCGAATTAGGAGTTATTTATGTATTAACCCATGATTCAATTGGTGTAGGAGAAGACGGTCCCACACATCAACCTATTGAAACTATTCCTTCTCTTCGCGCTATGCCTAACATGCTAGTTTTCAGACCAGGAGATGGAAATGAGACAAGTGGAGCTTATAAGCTTGCTATTCAAAATCGAAAAAGACCTTCTGCCCTTTGTTTAAGTAGGCAAGGTATGCCAAATCAAGAAAATACTTCGATCGATAAAGTTGCTCTAGGAGGATATATAGTTTCCGATTGCGAAGGAACCCCAGATCTAATATTTATTGGTACTGGAAGCGAACTTAATCTTTGCATTGAAGCAAGTAAGGAAATTTCAAGCTTAGGTAAAAAAATTAGAGTTGTTTCAATGCCTTGTGTAGAACTATTTGAAGAGCAAGAAGAATCTTACAAAGAAAGTGTTTTACCTAGTAGTGTGAAAAAGAGAGTTGTAGTAGAAGCTGCCCATTCATTTGGTTGGCATAAATATACAGGTTTTGAAGGAATTTGTATTACTATGGACAGATTTGGTGCATCTGCACCAGGTGGAGAATGTATGAAAAATTTTGGATTTACTGTCGAAAACGTAGTTAATAAGACGAAGGAAATTTTATAACTACTAATTGATAACTAAACTGAAGTATTACATTCTTCAAGCTTATCTTTTAACTGATCAAGAGATTCATCAGAAATCTTTGAATTCATTGGACAATGTTTAGGCCCACACATTGAGCAAAACTCTGCCTTTTTAAAGATTTCTTCAGGCAGTGTTTCATCATGGTACTGCTTTGCCCTTTCCGGATCTAAAGAAAGTTCGAATTGTTTATTCCAATCAAAGTTATACCTTGCATGACTAAGTTCATCATCTCGATCACGGGCTCCAGCTCTATGTCTTGCTATATCAGCAGCGTGAGCAGCTATTTTATAGGCAATTAAGCCTTCTCTTACATCTTCTGCATTTGGTAGACCTAGATGTTCTTTCGGAGTTACATAACATAACATAGAAGTTCCATACCACCCAGCCATCGCTGCACCAATAGCACTTGAAATATGGTCATAACCAGGGGATATATCGGTCACTAATGGACCAAGCACATAAAATGGAGCTTCTGAACATTCTTCCATTTGCTTTCTCACATTAAATTCAATTTGATCCATAGGTACATGACCAGGACCCTCAACCATAACTTGAACATTATGTTCCCATGCTCTTCTAGTAAGCTCGCCTAAGGTCTTCAATTCAGCTAGCTGGGCATCATCAGAAGCATCATGCAAACATCCAGGCCTTAATGAGTCTCCTAAAGAAAAAGTACAATCATATTTCTTGAAAATCTCACAGATATCATCAAACCTTGTATAGAGTGGATTTTGTTTAAAATGATGTAACATCCATTGGGCTAAAATACCTCCCCCTCTACTGACAATTCCAGTAATTCTTCCTTTAACTTTTGGCAAATGCTCTATTAATAGACCAGCATGAATAGTTTGATAATCTACGCCCTGCTGACAATGTTTTTCAATAATATGAAGAAAATCGTCTTCTGTTAGTCTATCTATTGAACCATGAACACTTTCTAAAGCTTGATAAACAGGAACAGTTCCTATGGGAACAGGAGATTCTTGAATAATTGCTTGTCGGACTTCATCTAAATTTACTCCTCCCGTAGAAAGATCCATAACCGTATCAGCACCATATTTAACAGCAAGTTTGAGCTTTTCTACTTCTTCATTGATATCACTTGCATTAGGGGAAGCACCAATATTGGCATTAACTTTGCATCTTGAAGCAATACCTATAGACATTGGCTCAAGATTCAAATGATTAATATTAGCTGGAATAATTAATCTTCCTCTTGCCACTTCTTCCATTATTAAAGAAGAAGGAAGATTCTCTTTTTTAGCAACAAAATCCATTTCTTCAGTGATATATCCATTTCTCGCAAAGTTCATCTGAGTTACATTGTCTTTCCCAAGGCGAGGCTTAATCCAAGAACTTCTCATAATTTCTTAATTTTTAAAAGTGTTATACTAAAGTTTGATCAAATCTCAACTTCCCTGCATCGAAATTAATGATTCAGGTTCAAAGGGTATGATCTCAGCTAAGTTAAATTTCTTAGCACCCCTAGTATTTATCTTATTAATAGCTCTTTTCTAAAAATAAGTCATCTCATATTGCGTGAAAATAAATAAAATTGTTTTATTTATTTTTTTGATAAGACTTTATCTTTTTTAAAATATTTTTTCTATCCAATTGTCTGCTTATAACCCTCTCCGTAATAATTACAATCCCCATTAAGCCAATAGGGAAATAAAAAATCTTCTTGGAATTATCCCTAAATATTAATCCGATGGCAGATATAAAAATCATGAAAGGAGCTACAAAAGATAAAATATATCTTTTATTAATGTTCATTTACCAATAGTATTAATTTTTTCATTGTTTAATTTTACTATGGATTCTGTTATAACTTTAATCCCAACAGCAATAGCTCTTTCATCCGGATCAAATTTAGAACTATGAAGAGGAGCACATCCATTGGAACTAGAAACCCCAAGCCTAAACATAGCTCCAGGAATTTCATTTAAGAATTCAGCGAAATCCTCAGCTCCTAATGATGGTTTTTGTAATTCGATTACATTTTTTTGACCCAAAACCTTAATTCCCGAATCTCTGAGGACTCTATTAATTTCAGGATTATTATTAACTGCCGGAGTGATTTCTCTAAATCTTACTTTTGCTTCAGCTCCGCAACTATTAGCTAAAGAAGTGATATTTTCATTGAGCCAATTACCAATATTCGTAAATACTTTACGATTAGTGCATCTAACAGTACCAATTAAATTAACCTTTTCTGCGAGAACATTGAATGCATTACCACCATTTATTTTCCCAAAAGTTATTACTACTGGATCTAGAGGGTCTAACTTCCGTGTTATTGATTCTTGAATTCCCGAGATAACTTTTGAGGTCGCCCAAATAGCATCAACTCCTTCATGAGGTCTAGCACCATGGCCTGATTTTCCTTTAATCTCAACATTAAGTTCTGCGGCAGCTGCAGTTAAACTTCCCTCTTTAATGCCAATAGTCCCTACGGATAAATCGGGGTAGACATGAACTCCCAAAATATGGGTTAAACCATTAGTTGCACCATCCTTAATCATCCATCTAGCTCCACTCGCAATTTCTTCAGCAGGCTGAAAAATTATCCGAGTCCCAAAATTTAGTTTTAAATCCTTAATAATTTTTGCGACACCCAATCCAATCGAGATATGCAAATCGTGACCACAGGCATGCATAACACCATCTACTTTTGAAGAAAAACTTAATTTAGTTTCCTCAAATATTGGCAAAGCATCCATATCCACTCTTAAACCTATAATACCTTTATCTAGAGGGCCAAAATCAGCTATAACTCCAGTCCTACCTATAGACTCTCTAACATTCCAACCAATATCTTTTAAAAAACCACTGATCAAGATCGCTGTTTGATTTTCAAGTCCACTTAATTCCGGATGTTCATGGATATGTCTTCTTAAGTTAATTAGTTCATCATTAAACGAATCAATTTTTTTATGTAACTGATCTCTATTCATTACTTATTTTAAATCGATAAAATTCATTAAATCTTTAATTGGTTGAGGAGGCCATCTTCTTATTTTTTTTAACCATTCTTCATCACTATATCTAGGATCTAATTCAGTTACCGCTATCCAATTACTCTCTGCTTTACCAGATTCACCCTTGGACCAATTCAAAGCTGTTAAAGCTGCCCTAGCATCTGCAAAAGTTGGATAACGTCTAATTAACTTTATTAATTCTTTTTCAGCTTCATCAATATTTCCCAACTGGAAATCTGCTAACGCCAAACTTGACCTAGCCATGGCAAATCCTGGATTATATAAAGCAGCTTTTGAGAATAAATCTCTTGCTTTATCCCAATGGGATGTAGATCCTTCGACATTAGCTAGATTATATAATGCAGAGAAATTTTCACTATCTAGGGAAATAACGAACATATAATCCTTTTTCGCTTGCGACCATAAACCCAATGCTTCCTCAGCAATCCCCCTGTTAATGTAAGGATCTATTTCACTAGGATTCAAACTTATTGCCTTATTTTGGTCATCTATTGATCCCTTAACATCTCCTACAACAAGTCTTACATTTCCTCTATTGCTAAAACCTGCAGCATCATCAGGATAAGAATCAAGATATTGATTCCATTCTTGTAAAGCGAGATTAAATTTTCCGCCTGAACTAAGATCTAACGCATTTTTAAACAAATCCTCTCTGGAAGATAATGAATAGCATGGTGCAATATAAAAAATATTGAAAAAAATAAAAATTAATAAAAAACAAACCTTAACTTTTTTAAAAGTTATCATCTTTTGAATCAATGTACTTTTTTCCTAAAGCAGTAAGCATTCTTCCTCGAGGAGTTCTCGTGAGAAAACCAATTTTAATAAGATATGGCTCAACAACAAATTCTAACATTGAAGGATCATCGCCCAACCCAGATGCAATTGAATCAAGGCCAGTTGGAATATTATTGTTTTGGTTAAGAAAAGATAAATAGTGTCTATCTAAAGAATCCAATCCTTTTTCGTCTATTTGGTAAGAATTTAAAGCTTTTTTTATTAAATTCACTGAGATAGTATTAGTTTTCATAACAACTTGCGCATAATCTCTTACTCGTCTTAATAATCTTAAAGCAATTCTTGGAGTCCCTCGAGATATTTTTGCCAAATCATAAGATGCTTTATCTTCTAAATTGAGGTTTATTAATCGGGAGAAATTAACAATAATTTGTTTTAATTCATCACATGTATAGAATTCAATTTTCTGAGATATCCCAAATCTGTCTCTTAGAGGTGCACTTATTGAGGCTAATTTAGTTGTCGCACCAATCAGAGTAAACCTAGGAAGATTAATTGTTCTACAACGGGCTCCTCTATTAGCTCCCATTGTTAAGTCAAGTCTAAAATCCTCCATTGCAGAATATAACAACTCTTCAGTTAACCTATTTAAGCGATGTATCTCATCGATAAATAAAACTTCACCTTCTTGTAATCCAAGAAGTAAACCTACAATATCTCTTGGTCTTTCAATTGCTGGTGCAGTAGCAATCCTACATTTTGTATTCAATTCGTTGGCTATCAAAAAAGCAAGAGTAGTCTTACCTAGACCAGGCTGTCCATATAAAAGAGTATGCTCCAAAGGTTCTTTTCTAATAATTGAAGCATCTATAGCTATTCTTAAAGAAGATTTAAGTTGTTCTTGGCCAATAAATTCTTTTAAAATAAGAGGCCGGGCTAAGTTCAAATTATTGTTACTCTTTTCTTCTGGAATATTTTTTGAATCAACTAGCCTAAGTTCTTTTTTACGAAAAGAAAAGTCATTTTCGCCTATATTGGAAGAAATTATTGCCATAATAAAAGGTTAATTGCAATTGTTCTGAGTAGAAAGATTTTTTACAACTAAAATGGCAAAAAATTCAAACAAAGTGAAAAAAAATACTAATAAAGCAAATAATTTTAAACTTCTAGCTGATAATAGATATGCAAAATTTCAATATGCAATATCTGAAACAATCGAAGCTGGAATTGAGCTTTTAGGGACTGAAGTAAAGTCCATTAGAAACGGAAAAGCAAATTTAAGAGATGGTTACTGTTCATTCAGAGATGGTGAGATCTTATTATTAAATGTTCACATATCACCACATAAAAATGTGGGGTCTTTCTTTAATCATGATCCATTAAGAAATAGAAGGTTACTACTTCATAAAAAAGAAATAATAAAAATGAAATCAAATACTGAAAAAAAAGGAATGACTATTATTCCATTATCTCTTTATTTAAAAGGCTCATGGATAAAATTAACTATTGGAGTTGGTAAAGGGAAAAAATTACATGACAAACGCCAAGATGAGAAACAAAAAAGTATAAATAAAGAAATCAACTCTGCACTAAAAAGATGAAATATTAGACAGAATTATTGAAACTATGAATCTAAACTAACTGAACTTGGAGGTGGTGAAGGATCCGGATCTGCAATTAACATATGCTGTAAGACAGTTTCGGGCCTCTCACTATCTCTCCAGCGAATTTTATATGCAGGCATTTTTGTACCTCTACTTGTAGTTTGCTCTACTGGTTCAATAACCCATCCTCTTCTTGATCGGCCTTGAGGATTTCTTTTTACTACTGCATCCGCGTGTTTGAAGCGGAAACCAACACGTTCACCACTCATTTAAAAATTTCGTATTGGATTAATTTACTTATTTTACTTCATTTAAGGGTAATTTTTCATTATTTTTGGAACTTATTTCTGGTTTTAACAATGGGAAAGGGATTACATCTCTAATTGATGCGCTATTAGTAATTAACATAATTAGCCTATCAATGCCTATGCCTAATCCTCCAGTAGGAGGCATGCCAATCTCTAAAGCATTCAAGAAATCTTCATCTATACAGTGAGCCTCAAGATCTCCTTCATCTCTAAGAGATTGCTGTAATTGCATTCTTTCTCTTTGATCTACTGGATCTATCAACTCACTAAACGCGTTTGCTAGCTCTCGACCAACAATGAATAATTCAAATCTCTGAACTATTTCTTTATCATCAATATGAGGTCTAGCTAAAGGAGAAATTTCAACAGGATAATCAATCACAAAAGTGGGTTCTATAAGTTTTGATTCTACTTTCTGCTCGAAAACCTCATTTAAAAGTCTTCCCATAGTATTAACTTTATTAGAAAAATCAATATTTAAACCTTGAACAGCTTGTTTTGCTGCTTGAAAGTCTCCACTGAAAGAATCAAAATCAATCCCTGTATATTTTTTGACAATATCTTTCATAGATATTCTTGACCAAGGTTTAGAAAAATCAATATCTTTATTTTGATAATTTATGATTAAAGAGCCACATGCATCAGCTACAACATCTTTAATTAATTCTTCTGTTAGGTTCATCATATCGACATAGTCAGAAAAAGCTTGATAAACTTCGACTGAAGTGAATTCTGGATTATGCTTTGTACTTACACCTTCATTACGGAAGATTCTTCCTAATTCATATACTTTCTCAAACCCTCCAACAACCATTCTTTTTAAATGTAATTCTGTAGCTATTCTTAGATAAAGCGGTATATCTAATGTATTGTGATGTGTTATAAATGGTCTTGCTTCAGCACCACCAGCTTCAGATTGCAGAATTGGAGTCTCTATCTCTAAAAAGTTTCTATTATCTAACCATTTTCTTATAAAGCTTATACATTTTGCTCTTGTTTGAAATACATTTTTAGAGTGAGGATTAACTATTAAATCTAGATAACGTTGTCTATATCTTTTTTCAATATCCGTCAATCCATGCCATTTATCTGGTAAAGGTTGTAATGATTTTGATAACATTTCCCATTTTTCTACTTTAATTGAAAGCTCACCTTTATTAGTTTTTTTAATAGTTCCATAGACGCCTATCCAATCACCAATATCTACTATTTCCTTGATATCTTCAAAAGAAAGTAATTTTTGTTTTTCTAAATTTAAATTAATAATCCTTTTATCTAGATAAAGCTGAATCTGCCCTTCTTGATCGCTTATTGTGAAAAAGGCAATTTTACCCATTACCCTTTTGGCCATTACTCTACCAGCAAGAGAAACACTGAAGTCTTCCTCTTGACCATTTTCTAAATAATCAAATTTTTGATTAAGAAATTCGGTAGTATGTGAAACACTGAAACTCTGAGCGTAAGAAGCAAATCCTTTACTAAGGAGTGAATTGGCTTTTTTTAAACGTGCTTCTTTTATTTCAGACAAAATTTAACCTAAATATATTTGTTTTTATTTAATAAAATTATCAGAGTATTGCTCAACTTGCCAAAGATGTTGCTGTTTCGCCAACTCTCTGAGATGCGTAACCAATCCCTCTAACAGTTAATATTAATTCTGGATTTCTTGGATCTGGTTCTAATTTACCTCTTAATCTAGCTACATACACATCTACAACTCTTAAATCTGCAGCCCTACGAGGAGGATAACCCCATAGTTGTTCTAAAATTTCTGCTCGTGGGACAACTTTACCAGGCTCGTCAAACAGTAATTCTAGAAGGCTAAATTCAGTATAAGTTAGGCTTATTCTATCTCCTGCTCTAGAAACTTGTCTGCGATTAGTATCAACAACCAAACTTCCAAATTTCATAACTCCTTTGCCTGAAGGAACTTCTTTAGTTTCGGTAATTGATACAGTTGGTCCCATTCTTCTCAAAATAGTAGCTATTCTCGCCTCTAACTCTTTTGGACTGAAGGGTTTAGATAAGTAATCATCAGCCCCTAAATCCAAACCTGCGACTCTTTCTGAAATAGCCTCTAGAGCAGTTAAGAATATAATTGGTACTACTGATTCAGCTCTAATTCTTCTACAAACAGCAAATCCATCCATTTTTGGAAGCATAACATCAAGCACTATCAAGTCTGGAGAATCTCTGTGAAAAGACTCTAGAGCTTCTTCACCGTTAGTGGCTGAATAAACTTGATATCCAGCTAGTTGAAGCCTCGTAACTAATACCTTCAAAACTGCTGGCTCATCATCAACAACTAAAATTCTTGCTTTTGACATGGTTAAAAAAGTTTTCTCGATGTTTCAAAGCAAAAAAATATTGCAATGAATATTTATTCTAACAATTAAAAATATAACATCACGAACCCTCAAAGGGATATTCCACGGATTTAAAAAAACTTTAAATAATTTGAAAATATTAATTTTTTAAACACTTTTTACTTCTTAGCGAAATTCATGAAAACAGTTATCTCTTTGAAAATTTAAACATTCTTAAAAGTTGGGAGCAAATAAAAGGAGCAAAAAAACCTGTCAAAAAAACTTCAGCCAAGATATTTTTTATACCGGGAATGAAGATAAAAGCATCAGTATCTAAAAAATTTCTCAACAAAATTTGTAAAAAATAAAGTGTTCCACATAAAAAACTTCCAAGAGAACAAATTAAACCATACCTAAAATGTCCAACCCAAAAAGCCCTATGTAATTTAATTCTTCCAAACAAAAATCCACACAAAATTAAACCTGGTATTTGAGTAAAATTATTATCTAAAGTAAGAGAATCTAAAATAAGACCTAAAAATAAGCCAAATATTAATCCATTGATTGATCCATTAATCATTGACCAAGGCAATAACCAAAATAACGGCCAATATGGCTGAACACCTAAAAATCCAAGCCAATTAGGGTGCCACAAAAAGATAATTGGAATAAAAATAAAGCTTAGAATAGATAATTTTTTTATAAAAAATTTATTCATTAAATATTTACTTTCAAAATTTGCACCCAATCAATTACATGAGGTTTTGCTAAAAGTGAAATTTTTGCCGTTTTTTTTGATTTCAATGTTTCATCTATAGATTGGACAATACCAATAGGTATATTGGGAGGTAATAGCGTACTAGCAGGAGATGAAGAGATCAAATCTCCCACTTTAACATCAGCATCTTTTGAAAAAATTATTAAGCTAGGATAATTATCTCCTGAACCGACAAGTAATCCATTAATTTGAATTCTATCCACCCAAACGCCTAACTTACTTTCCGGAGAAGTTATTAGAGTTACCGAAGAAGTAAATAAAGAAGTATTCTTTACCCTTCCTAATAATCCACCCGGTCCAATAACAACATTACCAATTTCTACTCCATCCTTTGAACCTTTGTTTAAAATTATTTGTCTCCACCAACTACCCGTTTTTCTCGAAATAACTGCGGCTGAAATACGATCATTATTAGATGATTCTTGTAAAGATAAGATTTGCCGCAATCTTGTATTATCTTTTTGAAGAAGATTTAACTTAATTAAATATTCTTGGTCTATACTTTCAAGAACTATTTCTTTCTGAAATTGACCAGGCCAAAAAGGCTTTGATATAAAAAAATAAAAATCTTTATAAAAAGAACCCTTAGATATCCTTACAAAAACTAAAAATAAAAAAATTGCAAACAATAGCCAATTTTTCTTTTTATGCCACCAACGATTAGTAGAAATTCGTCGGATACTTATCATGATATTAATCTCTTATGGCATTCCTTATAAATTCTGGAGTGTCGACAACTCTTTTCAGTTTTTTAAAATCATCCAAAACCTCTCCACAACCATTAACTACACAAAGCAATGGGTTTTCTGCTATGTGAGTAAAAATTCCTGTTTCATCACTCAATAAATCATTAATTCCTCTCACTAAAGCTCCACCTCCTGCAAGCATAATCCCTCTATCAACTATGTCAGCAGCAAGTTCAGGAGGAGTTCGCTCTAAAGTTCTTTTTACAGCTTCCACTATTTTGCTAAGTGTTTCAGCCATGGCTTCTCTTATTTCTCCTGATGTCAAAGTGACTGACCTAGGTAGACCAGATAAAAGATGTAAACCTCTAACCTCTAAAGTGGTTTTATCAAAATCATCATCTGGAAATGCAGATCCAATTTTAATCTTTATGTCTTCTGCAGTTCTCTCTCCAACAACTAAATTGTGAACTTTTTTTAGATATAGAGCAATTGACTCATTTATTTCATCACCTGCTATTCGAACAGATTCACTCAATACAGTTCCTCCTAAACTTAATACCGCAACCTCAGTAGTACCTCCACCAATATCAACAATCATTGTTCCAATTGGCTCGGTTACCGGTAACGATGCTCCTATTGCGGCTGCAACAGGTTCATCAATTAAATGAACTTCTCTAGCACCCGCTAATCCAGCTTCTCTTACTGCTCTTCGCTCAACACTAGTAACTCCACTTGGAATACCTATCACTATTCTTGGGGCTACTATCCCCTTGCCTTCATTACATTTTTGAATAAATGTTTTTATCATTTGTTCTGCAGCATCAAAATCTGCGATAACCCCATCTCTTAGTGGCCTTACGGCTCTTATATTGCCAGGGGTCCTTCCAAGCATTAACTTAGCTTCTTTACCAACAGCCAATGGAATCCCTTCTTCTAAATCCATAGCTACTACAGAAGGCTCTTGTAAAACGACGCCTTTTCCTGATACGTGTATAAGAGTATTGGCCGTTCCCAAATCTATGCCAATATCTCTAGAAAATTTAAATCTGTTAAAAATCACAATAAGAATTTCTTTTTTATAAATAATATATCTATTTTTTGATAAGCTCTCGGAATTCTATCGTTTAGTTATGAATAGCACGTAAAACTTTGAGCAGAATCTGAAAATATGAGTAGTATTAAAAAAAAAAATCATGGAAATTAACACTATTAACCTTGTTGGCAGAGCAGGACGAGAACCAGATGTCAGATATTTTGAATCAGGCAGTATCGTAGCGAATTTCACAATTGCTGTTAACAGAAGAAGTAGAGATGAAGAGCCAGATTGGTTTAATTTAGAAATATGGGGCAAGCAAGCACAAATAGCCGCAGATTATGTAAAAAAAGGATCATTAATTGGAATCACAGGAAGTTTTAAAATTGACAGCTGGAAAGATAAAAATACTGGAGAAGATAGATATAAACCAGTTGTTAGGGTAGATAGATTAAACTTACTAGGCTCACGAAAAGAGTCTGATAATAACCAATATTCTAACAGCAATAACTCAAGTGAAATTCCTTTCTAAGCTCTATTTTTTTTCAAAAATCTAATGATTACTTTAATAAAAAAATATAAGAAAATTAAAATTAAAATTGGCTTAATAACATATTTAATTTGATCTAAGTAGGTTTCAATGATTAGATAGTTTTCACCAAATATATATCCTGAATAAGTTAGAAGTGCTACCCATATCAAGCTCCCAAATGTAGTCCAAAGCAAAAATTTTCTTAATGGCATAAGTTCTATACCAGCTGGAACTGAAATTAAAGTTCTTATGCCTGGTACTAATCGGCCCCAAAAAACTAAAGAAACTCCATATCTATCAAACCACCTTTTACTTTTATTTAGATCGTTAGAAGAAATACCCAGATATTTTCCTTTTTTATCTAAAAAATTTGAAAGTCTTTTTTCATTTACTAATCTTCCTAAATAATACCAAGGCAATGATCCTAAAATAGTTCCTAGTAAACCCCAAAAAACTAAAATATAGAAGTTTAATTTTTGTTGATAAACAAAAAAACCACCCAATGGCATTATTATTTCCGAAGGGATGGGGGGGATTATATTTTCTAAAAACATCGCCAAACAAATAGTAAGGTATGCAATTGTTGAATTTTTTTCAACAGCCAAACTAATATAATCAGGAATTGAAGTAAGAAAATTTACAAAAATTAAACTCAATCTTAGTATCTATAAAGTTCTGGTTTATAAGGTCCATCAATAGATACATTTATATAATCAGCTTGTTCTTTAGTTAATTTTGTTAATTTTGCACCAATTTTATCTAAATGTAATCTAGCTACCATTTCATCTAGTTGTTTTGGTAAAACATAAACCTCTTTCGCATATTGCTCTGACTTATTGAAAAGTTCGATTTGAGCTAATACTTGATTAGTAAAAGAATTACTCATAACAAAGCTTGGGTGGCCAGTGGCACAGCCTAAATTGACTAATCTACCTTCAGCTAAAAGAATAATTTTATTTCCACTAGGTAGAGTTATGTGATCAACTTGCGGCTTAATATTTTCCCAATGATAGTTTTTTAATGAAGCTACATCAATTTCATTGTCGAAATGTCCAATATTACAAACTATGGCCTCATCCTTCATCTTGAGAAGATTTTCATGAGTTATAACCTGATAGTTTCCAGTAGCCGTTACAAAGATATCTATATCTTTCACAACATCATCTAACGTAACAACGCTAAACCCTTCCATTGCTGCTTGAAGAGCACAAATTGGATCAACTTCAGCAACTTTTACGATAGCACCAAGTCCACGTAATGACTGGGCTGAACCCTTACCTACATCTCCAAAACCCATTACTAAAGCGACCTTACCAGCAATCATCACGTCAGTTGCTCGCTTTATACTATCAACTAAAGATTCTCGGCAGCCATATAAATTATCAAATTTACTCTTAGTTACTGAGTCATTAACGTTGATAGCAGGGAAAGGTAAAGCATTTTGCTTCTGCAGTTGATAAAGTCTTGCAACTCCGGTTGTAGTTTCTTCAGTGACACCAATGATATTACTCTTAACTCTAGAATAAAAGTCGCTATCATTTTTCAACTTAGACTTAATAGAATTAAATAAGGCAATTTCTTCTTCATTACCTGGATTATCTAAAACAGATAAATCTTTTTCTGCTTTACTACCAAGTATCAATAAGCCAGTTGCGTCTCCCCCATCATCAAGAATCATATTTGGTGAGTCTGAACCCCAATCAAGGATATAGTGAGTATATTGCCAATATTCATCAAGAGACTCCCCTTTTTTTGCGTATACAGAAATTCCTTGATCTGCGATAGCTGCTGCAGCATGATCTTGAGTTGAAAAAATATTGCATGAGGCCCATTTCACATCTGCACCAAGATCAACAAGGGTTTCTATTAAGACTGCTGTCTGAATAGTCATATGAAGACTTCCAGCTATTTTTGCACCTTTTAGTGGCTTTTCAGATTGATATTTATCTCTAAGTGCCATTAATCCTGGCATTTCAGTTTCCGCAATTTTTATTTCTTTACGTCCAAAATCTGATAAAGAAATGTCAGATATTACAAATTGAGGAATAGAGGTTTTAACTGAGTCTGCAATAACCATTTCTAGCTGACTATTTTTCTATTAAACTATAGATGATTCTAGTGTAATTTTGTGTTTGTTGAAAGTTTAAAAGAAACTTTAAATTTAGGGGAAAAACTCTCACAAAAATTAAAACCCGAAACAATCATTTTATTACAGGGTCCAATTGGGGCAGGAAAAACTTCATTTGTGCAGGGTATTGCTCAAGGGTTATCAATTTCTGAGGACATTACCAGCCCTACATTTTCTTTATCGCATCATTATTATTCAGGAAAAATACCACTAATACACCTAGATTTATACAGGTTAGAAAATATCTCTTCAGCAAAAGAAATTTTTTTTTCAGAAGAAGCAGAAGCAATACAAAGCCAAGCTATTTTAGTTGTTGAATGGCCTGAACTAATAGAACCACTTATTTATAATTTCTGGAAAATAAAAATTAGTTATGCCAAAAATTACGGAAGGCACTATGAAATAAAAGATCCTAAAAATTTATTAACCTTTTCATAATCTGGCTGTTGATCTATGGCACCTTCACCAAGGCAAGTTAATAATCCACAAGCACCTGCGAACTTAATGCAATCTTCTATCTCTAATTTATTTGAAGGATAGCCAGAAGAAATTAATTTTGAAATTAAGCCAGCCAGAAAAGCATCGCCTGCACCAGTTGTATCAACAATTTTTGGTGAAGAAGGAGTTTCAGATATTCCGTACAATCGATTGATATACCATGAAACGGGATTTTCCCCATCAGTTATTATTACATCTGGTCTATTAGACAATTGTTTAGAAATTCGTATGGGATTTTCATCCTCAAAAAACAAAGTTGCTTCTTCCTTAGCAAGCTTTAAAACATTTGCATGATTTAAAAATTCCTTTATTAAATTAACTCTCGCAGCTTTAGTAATTTCTGATGAAAAACTTGAATGATCCCAAAAAACCTCTCTCCAATTCAAATCAATAACTATTTTGACTTCAAATTTTTTTGCCTGTTCAAGAAGAAAAAAAATAGTCTCTGATGATATTGGAGATGATAATAAGATCGTTCCTGTAACCAAATATTTTGTTTCTAGAAAAGTTTTCTCCAAATTTAAAATTTCTTTTTCAATTAATTTCTTACTAAGAACTTCGTCTGCAAAGCATGAATGAGAACTTTCCTCAAAGCCTGAAAAAAAACGATCTCCAAATTGATCTCTATCTACATTAACCACGCGAGTAGATAAATCATTGTCTAATTGCAAGAAATTTAAATTAACATCCAAATCATTAAATTTCATAATAAATTTTTTTCCATAATCATCACTACCCAAACTTCCTATAAATGATGAATCTATTTTTAATTTTCTTAATGCACAAGCAACATTAGCCGGCGCACCACCCAAAAAATCAGTAAATCCTTGATTTGACTTATTTCTGATTCTATCTATTAAAGCCTCTCCAATACATATAACCTTTTTCTTTTTCATGAAATTAACGCTTTTTCTTAACTAAGAATAATTTATTAAAAACGAATAATTTTTTTTTGAATTAAAGTTTAATTAAAAGTATATTCAAAGTGTCTTTAAATAAATCTGAAACTTGGAAGTGGAAAAATTGGGAAATTTCTTGGTCTTTATCCAAAGAGTCTACTTCTGAAAAAAATATTAAAATTTTATTAATTCATGGATTTGGAGCATCAAAAAACCACTGGAGACATAATCAAGATATTCTTGGTAATTTTTCTAACTGCTACGCAATTGACCTATTAGGATTTGGGAAAAGCAGTCAGCCTAGTGCTTTATTAAATTACGAAACTGATAAAGAGAATTCAATTAAATATTCATTTGACTTATGGGGTAATCAAATCGCAACATTTTGTGCAGAGGTAATAAAATCTCCTGTTTATCTAGTAGGCAATTCAATTGGTGGTGTTATTGCGTTGAAAGCTGCTGAAATCCTTAAAGATAATTGCAAAGGTGTCATTTTGATTGATTGTGCACAAAGAACTATGGATGATAAACGTTTAAAAAAAAGTGATTTATTAATGAATCTACTGAGACCTGTTCTCAAAACGATAGTCAGACAAAGAGTAATTAGTAATACTCTTTTTAAAAGAGCTGCTAAACCAAAAGTTATACAGAAAATACTTGAACAAGCTTACCCTTCAGGAAAAAATATCGATAAAGAATTGATTGAAATACTTTATAAACCCTCTCAAAGGAAAAATTCTAAAGAAGCATTTCGTGGTTTTATAAACTTATTTGATGACTATCTTGCTACTGACCTTTTCGATAAGACTAATGCTCCAATCCAATTGATTTGGGGAGAAAAAGATCCTTGGGAATCTTTAAATGAGGCAAAAGAATGGAAGGAACAATTTAAGAATATTAAAAGATTAGATGTTATTGATGGGGCTGGTCATTGTCCTCATGACGAAGAACCTGAAAAAACAAATGATTTAATAAATAAATTTATTCAAGAAATAAAATAAGCTTCTACATTATCGCTAAGTCTTCTCAAGCCTCTAAGCCCATCTCGTTCTAGATTTCTTACTCGGTCCCTGCTTATCCCTAGTACTCTTCCTATCCCAGTAAGAGACATTGGCTCATCACCATCCATTCCGTATCTCATTCTTAAAACTCTACATTGCAGATCAGGCAATTGATGTAAAAGAGAATGTAGATCACCTCTCATACAATCCATCTCTATTTGTTCGTCTGGTAAATCCTCACCCCCTGCAAGTAAATCTAATAAAACAGTATCTTCACCATCACCAACTTTGGTTTCAAGACTAACTGGCTGCCCGGCTTTGCACATCAAATCTTTAACATCATCTTCGGGAAGCTCTACGTATTTTGCAAGTTCACTTACAGTTGGAGTTCTAGACATTTCTTGGCTGAGCTCTCTTTGACCTTTTTTTAACTTATTCAACATTTCAGTTATATGAATTGGTAGCCTTATCGCCCGACTTTTTTCAGCTATTGCTCTTGTAATACCTTGTCTAATCCACCAGTAAGCATACGTTGAAAACTTGTAACCCCTTGCTGGATCAAATTTCTCAACTCCTCTGACCAGTCCTATAGTTCCCTCTTGAATTAAATCCAATAGTTCCATATTTCTTTTTGTATATTTTTTTGCAACGCTTACCACCAATCTTAAATTAGCTGCAACCATTCTTTCTTTAGCTCTTTGTCCTGCTCTCAATCTTTTTTTTATTATGGAAGTGGTTAGATTTAATTTATTTGATAATTCTTCAATACTAGGCTTGTCTCCTGTCAATTCAGTAAATTCTAATTCTGCTCTTTCAACTTCCATATACTCTTGAACTTGTCTTCCTAAAGTAATTTCTTGCTCATGCGATAGTAATGGAACTCTCCCTATATCCCTCAAATATGATCGTACAAGATCTACATCATTACTCGCTTTGATGCTTGCGATTGACGCTAGTTTATTCTCATTTATTGTTTCAGAAGACATGAAAGTTGGCTGATGTTTTGTAAACAATACCATTAAGAAATGTAAAGTTAAACAAAAAAATCCACATTTCTACAAAAATGAGAATAAATACCTAGTGCATTTAGGTCAAAGAAGAACTTAAAAGCCATTTTGCAGTACTAAGGTAAATAAATACGCCAGCAATATCGGTAACAGTTGTAATGAAGGGGGAGGACATTAAAGCTGGATCCAATTTCATTCTGTCAAACAACAAAGGGAGAATCGCTCCTGTTGTAGCAGCTAAAGTTGTTATAGATATTAAACTTATTCCCACAGCAGAAGCTATTAAAGGTCCTTCTCCTTGCCACCAAGCAAAGGGAAATACTACAAGCATCATAAAAACGCCTAAAAGAGCGCCTGTTATTGCCTCCTTAACTACTGCCTTAATTGCACCAAGAGACTTCAATTTTTGAGTACTTAAACCTCTAATGACAACAGTTGAACTTTGAGCGCCAACATTCCCACCAGTACCTATAAGAAGTGGAATAAATGCAGCTAATAAAACTATCTCTTTTAATATTTGATCATTCATAGCTATAACTTTTGTCGTTAAACCATTTGCCAAAACCAAAATTAATAACCATAAAATTCTTCTTCGAGCAATCGTAAACAAACTACTTTGGAAATAATCATCTTCATCTCCTGGTTGTACTGCTCCCGCAGCATAAATATCTCTTGTTGCTTCTTGCTCTATGACATCAATTAAATCATCGACGGTTACAATCCCAACAAGTCTTTTTTCCTTATCAACAACTGGGAGAGCTAAAAAATCATATCTTTGTATTGCTCTAGCAACCTCTTCTTGATTCGTATTAGTAGATATATTAACTACATCTCTAGTCATAACGTCCCCAATTGGCTTAGAAGGATCAGCAGTTACAAGGTCTCTTAAAGAGAGAATACCAGTTAAATGTCTTTCTTTATCTGTAACGTATAAGCTATAGATAGTTTCAGTGAATGGGGCTCTTTTTCTAACGAGAGAAAGAGCCTCTTCTGCTGTTTGCATCTCTTTAAGGTCTATAAATTCAGTTGTCATTAATCTTCCTGCGGTTTCAGGCTCATATCCAAGTAATTCAGCTGTTACTTTCCTTTCACCAGGACTAAGAGCAGACAAAAATTTTCGTACAACTTTTGCAGGTAATTCATCAAAAAGTTGAACCCTATCATCAGGAGACATTTTTTCAACGATTTCTAAAACTTCTCCTGAACGAAGTCTTTCTAATAAAGTTTGCTGAACGACTGGATCTAAATATTCATAAACCTCGATTGCTTCATTTTTCTTTAATAATCGAAATGCTAATGCCTGCAATATTAGTGGAAGGCTTCCTATTGCATCTGCAATATCAACAGGTTGGGACGGCTCTAAAAGTAACTTTGCCTCATCATAATTTCCTGCGATGAGCAGTTCTTCAAGTTGAATAGTAATATTTTCTCTCGTACTTAAATCTGAAGATAAAGATGTAACTGTTTCAAGATTATTTTCATTCATAAATATTATCCCTTGTCAAAGTTACAACACTATTATATGAAATCTAAGTAATTTTTCTACTTACCCAGAACCCGAAAAGCATTGTGAATAAATTTACGATAATGATTAAATTAAAAAAAATTATAAATTTTATCCAGTCCCCTTGATTTAAAATTTTGTACAAAAAATATATAAATCCGCTAAAGGATGTAAAGCAAGAAAAAAAACCACCCAATAAAATTTTTTCAGTTGAATAACTTAATCTTTTACTAATAACAAACCCTACTAAGAATGATCCAATTATTGAAATAAAAAAATTATTATCTATGGTTAATCTTAAAAAAGTAGCTAGGTAAGCAGCAAAAAGACTATATATAAAATTATTTATTTTCACTTTAAAAAAACTGAATGAGAAAATAACCTAAATAAAAAAAAAGAAATGAAAAAATTATCACTTCAATGTAGTGGAAAAATAATGTTTTGAATTTTCTCTTTTTAAATAGGATAAATAATTGATATATAAAGGAAGAAAATGTACTAAAACATCCTAAAAAACCGCTATAAAATAATACTAATATTTCGTTATTAATGAAATTCAAAGCCACTAGTATTCCTAAAAAAAAAGATGATAAAAAATTTACTATTGAAGTATTTTGAATATCAAAACATATATTTTTTTTAAAATTATTTTGTATGAATATTCTCAGTATTAATCCAAAAGTACTGCCGAGTAAAATTATACTTATTGAACGTAAATCCAAAATTTACATTTTTATCCAACCTTTTAAAATCTTATTAGGATCATCTAAAAATTTATTAGAAGCTAATTCAATCCTAACCCAAGTTTCACTTTTGCTGACTTCCCAATTACGTAATACGGATAAAGTTGTACCTACATCAAGAACTAGTAATTCCTTAGCATAAATTTCAGGAGAAGAATAAAGCGAAGTATTGGATATTAATATAATTTCATTTGTATTATTAGGGAACTTATTTTGATTTAAACTTTTTTGGATCCCACCAGCAGGTAATGTTATTGGAGCAATTAATGCAAAAGTAATTAAACAAAAATTCTTTAGAACATTATTAATCATATGTCTAAAGTTGCCATATCTAAGTTACTACTGTGAGTTTCAATAAATTCTCTTCTTGGTGCAACTTTATCTCCCATCAAAATATTGAATATTCTGTCAGCTTCAAGTGCATCTTCAATTTCAACCCTTTTCATCATCCTCGTTTGAGGATTCATAGTTGTATCCCATAATTGTTTTGGCATCATCTCACCTAATCCCTTAAATCTTTGGATATTATAATTTGCATTTTCTCCAAAACCTTGAATTGTATCCTTTAATTGATTTTCGTTATAACAGTAATTATGGTTCTTACCTCTTTCAACTTTATAAAGAGGGGGACAAGCAATGTATATGAAACCTTTCTCAACAAGTTCTCTTTGGTATCTATAAAAAAATGTCAGCAATAAAGTTCTTATATGAGCACCGTCAACATCAGCATCCGTCATGATTACAACTCTATGATATCTCAAAGAGCTTTCGTCGAACTCCTCTCCTTTTATTCCTAATCCTAGAGCTGTTATTAATGACTGTATTTCTGTATTTTTATATATTTTAGTATCGTCAGTTTTTTCAATATTAAGAATTTTACCCCTGAGAGGCAAAATAGCCTGAAAATTTCTGTCTCGTCCTTGTTTCGCGGAGCCACCTGCTGAATCTCCTTCAACTATGTAAATTTCTGATTCTGAGGGATCTCTAGAACTACAATCAGCTAATTTGCCCGGTAATGTAGAACTTTCTAGAACACTTTTTCTTCTAACTAATTCTCTAGCCCTTCTAGCAGCTTCTGCTGCATTAAATGATTGAATTGCTTTTTCAAGAATCAAGTCCAAAATTCCAGGATTGAATTCCATATATTTCGTAAGAGCCTCCCCGATAAGAGAATCCACAATTCCTCTTACTTCAGTATTTCCTAATTTCGTTTTTGTTTGCCCTTCAAATTCAGGATCTGGAACTTTTACTGATAAAACGACAGTCAAACCCTCTCTAATATTTTCACCAGCTAAATTTTTTTCAATATCTTTTCTTTTGCCTCTCTTTTTTGCAAGATTATTGAAAGTTCTTGTCAGAACTGTTTTTAAGCCTTCGATATGAGTTCCTCCATCAATAGTTCTAATATTATTTGCAAACCCTAAAATATTATCTGAATAAACATCTGAACACCATTGCAACGCTGCTTCTACATATACATTTTCTTTCTGTGAGTCAACATAAATTATTTCAGGATGAATAGACTCTTTTTCAGCATTCATGTATTCAACATATTCTTTAATACCTCCTTGATACAAGTAAATTTCTTCTTTAAAAGAACCATCTGATAATTGATTTCTTTCATCTCTAAAAACAATTTTTACTCCGCCATTAAGATAAGCTAGTTCCCTTAATCTAGAAGAGAGAAGAGCATATTCAAATTCAATTCCTCCAGAAAAAATCGTTTTATCGGGTTTGAAGCAAATAGTTGTTCCTTTCTTAGATAGTTTGCCAATCTGCTTTTTTGTTTCCAATTCACCCTTTGATACACCTTTTTCAAATCTTTGATTAAATTCGCTTCCATTCCTATAAACAGTGACATTAACCCATTCGCTTAGAGCATTAACTACAGATATTCCTACTCCATGCAAACCCCCTGAAACTTTATAGCCACCACTTCCAAATTTACCTCCTGCATGAAGAACAGTTAGTACAGTTTCTAAGGCACTTTTTCCTGTTCTTGGATGAATATCGGTTGGAATACCTCGTCCATTATCAGAAATTAATGCAGAACCATCAGCTCGAAGAACTATTTCAATGTGGTCACAATGTCCTGCAAGAGCTTCATCAACAGAGTTATCAACTACCTCATATACTAAATGATGTAATCCCCTAGGTCCTGTAGAACCAATATACATTCCAGGGCGTTTACGAACTGGTTCTAACCCCTCTAAGACCTGAATCTGTTCCGCGCCATAATCATTTGAGATTTTATTAGATCTTTTGTCCTCACTCATTTAATATAAAAAAAATATTAAACTTTTAAAATGTAATTTTTAAAAGGTATTTCATTAAACTTACCACCGCATTAAGATAAAGGCTCGAAGTCTATGAAAAATTTAATCACTTTAATTATATAGCTAATATTTTTTTCTTCAGAAATTCATATGTCTTCATATCCGCCTAATGTAATAATTTTAATTGGCCCTACTGCAAGTGGCAAAACAGAATTAGCTATTGAAATTGCAGAATATTTTAAAACTCGAATACACAATATCGATTCAAGACAAATTTATAAGTTTATGGATATTGGAACAGCCAAGCCATCTAAAAATCAACAAAAAAAAATAAAGCATTTTTTACTAGATATTGAGGAGCCAATTCATCCAATTAATGTCAAACAATTTCAAGGAATTGCTCAAACTTCAATAAAAAAAGAAATTAAACAAAATAACATACCTTTTCTTGTCGGCGGGAGTGGGTTGTATATGAACTCAATAACAAAGGGGTTTTTTGTACCAGATGTCCCGCCTCAAAATAATTTAAGAAGACAATTAGAAGAACTTGGACAGAACAAATGTTGGGAACTACTAAAAAATTGTGATCCATTATCAACAAAAAAAATCAATTTTGCTGACCACATTAGAACAATAAGAGCTTTAGAAGTCTACTACGTAACAGGTAAACCTTTGTCAACTCTGAAATTACAAAAACCACCTAAATGGAGAATTCTAGAGCTTGGATTAGATAGAGATAATTTAAAAGAAAGAATTTTACAAAGGACAAAAAATATGTTTTTATCTGGAATTATTGAGGAGACGAACCATCTTATCTCTAAATACGGATTTGATTTGCCAATATTAGAAACCATTGGATATCGAGAAGCTAGGGATGTTTTAAATAACAATGCAACAATTGACAAAGCGATTGAGTTAACTACGACAAAAACGATCCAATTTGCCAAAAGGCAAAAAACTTGGTTTCGTAATAAAAATAATCCTCTTTGGCTTAATAACAAAAACCTGCTAAAAGATGCAATAATTAAGATAGAGTCTTTTTTAAGCTAACTTTATAAAAATAGATTTATTTCATCATCCAATCAATTTATTAAATTAACTGAATGCCACCACGCCCACGCTTTGACCGCCGAGCTCCCACTAGAGAGCTGCCAAATATAAACGAAAGAATAAAATACCCTGAATTGAGAGTCGTTGATTCAGATGGAAAACAATTAGGAGTAATAGACAGATTAAAAGCATTAGAAATAGCTTCTCAAAGAGAACTTGACTTAGTATTGGTGAGCGAAAAAGCAAATCCTCCTGTTTGTAGAATAATGGACTACGGAAAATATAAATTTGAACAAGAAAAAAAAGCTAAAGAAGCAAGGAAAAAATCTCATCAAACAGAAGTCAAAGAAGTAAAAATGAGATATAAAATTGACAAGCATGATTATGATGTCCGCATTGGTCAAGCTACTAAATTTTTAAAATCGGGAGACAAAGTAAAATGCACTGTATTTTTTCGGGGTAGAGAAATTCAACACTCAAATTTAGCTGAAACGCTTCTTTTGAAGATGGCTAATGATTTAGAAGAGCAATCAGAAGTTCAACAAAAACCAAAAAGAGAAGGAAGAAACATGACTATGTTTTTAAGCCCTCGAAAAAACCCCCTCATAAAAAAAGATGATGAGTAAAAAATTGTTATCAAAAAATATGACGAATGTTAAAGTGTCACTAAGGTCAAAAAATTAATTAGTCAGGGTTTTTATAAAGTGAGATTCCACATTCAACAAGAAAGTGATATCCCAGCCTCTACTCAACTATATAATCAAATTTGTTTTGCAATTGCAGCAAGACATTATCCTCCAGGGCATAGACTTCCAAGCACAAGGCAACTTGCAATGCAAACTGGACTCCATCGAAATACTATAAGCAAAGTATACAGACAACTGGAAATAGATGGGGTTGTTGAAGCAATAGCTGGATCAGGGATCTATGTAAGAGATAATCTAACTAGAAAAGAATTTAAAAAATCATTTTACTCAAAAGATAAAATAAGTAAACCACCAGATCAAGAAGCAAAGAAGGCTATTGACAATTTAATAACTCTAGGATGCACTTTACAAGAAACTAGAGATATATTGACTAATGAAATTGATTGGCGCATTAAGTGTGGATCGAGAATCATAGTCAGTACACCCAGAGAGGATATTGGCGCTTCTATGTTAATAGCAGAAGACCTTTCTGCAAAAGTTACTGTACCAGTAGAAGTTGTTCCCATGGAGGAATTAGAAAAAGTTTTGAGTAATTCAAATAATGGTACGATTGTTACAAGCAGATATTTTTTACAGCCTCTAGAAAAAGTTGCTAAGCAACATGGAGTTCGAGCTATCGCAGTTGACTTGAGCGACTTTCAAAAGGAATTGAAAATTATCAAGGAATTAAATACTGGAAGTTATGTAGGTATTGTTAGCATAAGTCCTGGTTTATTAAGAGCAGCAGAGGTTATTATACACAGCATGCGAGGTAGTGAATTAATGCTTATGACTGCAATCTCAGACAATAACAGTAGATTACTATCACTTTTAAAGGCTTCGAGCCATATAGTATGTGATGGACCTAGTTTATCAGTTGTAGAAAACACATTATTAAAAAATCGTTCTCAGTTAATGAGATTACCTCAAATCATATGTGCAAAAAATTATTTAAGTATCGAAACAATAAATCAATTAAAAAAAGAGATAGGAGTTATTAATTAGACCATGGTGCTAAAAACTTTTAAATCAGACATAGAAATTATCAGAGAGAGAGATCCTGCCGCGAGAGGAATAATAGAGATATTTCTTTGCTACCCGGGCTTTCAATCAATAGTTATTCATAGGTTTACACATAAATTATGGCAATTAAGAATACCTTTGATTCCTCGGTTGTTAAGTCATACTAATAGATTGTTGACAGGAATTGAAATACATCCTGGAGCCAAAATTGGCAAACGGGTTTTCATAGATCATGGAATGGGAGTTGTAATTGGAGAAACAGCTGAGATAGGAAATAATTGTCTCCTATATCAAGGTGTTACATTAGGAGGTACTGGTAAAAGCCATGGCAAAAGACACCCCACCTTGATGGAAAATGTTGTAGTTGGGGCAGGTGCAAAAGTTTTAGGATCCATCACAGTAGGATCGAATACACGTATTGGTGCGGGTTCAGTAGTTGTTCGTAATGTAGAAGGTAACAGTACAGTGGTTGGAGTTCCTGGCAGAGTTGTACATCAAAGTGGTGTTAAAGTAAACCCATTAGCTCACTCTGCGTTACCAGATGCAGAAGCTAATGTAATAAAAAATTTAATGGATAGAATAGATTTCCTTGAAAATGAAATTCTTAAATTACAAAAAACTCTTCATTGTTTAGTGAACTCAGAATCCATTGATATTTCTAAACTAGGCGACGCTCAAAATCTTAAAGACAAAGAAATAATAGAATTTCTTGGAGATGAATAAGTCATTATTCAATTTTTTTCATTAACGTCAGTTTTAGGTTGAAACATAAACATTGAATAAATAACATTTCTCCTCATATTTGTCATCATTTCGAGAAACATATCATATCCTTCATTTTTATATTCTATCAAAGGATCTTTTTGGCCATAACCTCTCAATCCAACTGATTCCCTTAAGGAATCCATGGATTGAAGATGCTCTCGCCATAAATTATCAATTTGCTGCAAAATGAAAAATCTTTCAGCTTCTCTCATCAATCCTGGACGAATCTTTTCTATTTGTGATTCTTTTAAATCATAAGCTATTCTCAACTGCTCTTGAAAATAGTTTTTTAATTCTTCTATTGACAGTAAATTAATGTCATCAGCTTTGAGATCATCTAATAAATATATAAATTCTTTGACTTTAGAGATTAATTGATCAATATTCCATTCTTCAGGGGGAAGATCAGGATTAATATAAGCATCTACAATTTCAATCATTGTCCTTTCTCCATATCCTATTACTTGTCTCTTTAAATCAATTCCTTGCAATACCCTTAGTCTTTCACCATAAACTGCTTTTCTTTGATTATTCATTACCTCGTCGTATTCAAAAACTTGTTTTCTAATATCGTAATAGTAGGTTTCTACTTTCTTTTGAGCACTTTCTAAAGACCTAGTTAGCATTCCCGACTCAATAGGCATATCTTCATCAACCCTAAAAGCATTCATTAGGTTTGCCACTCTATCACCTCCAAAAATCCTTAATAAATTATCATCTAAAGATAAAAAGAATCTTGTACTTCCAAGATCACCTTGTCTTCCTGCTCTTCCTCTAAGTTGATTATCGACTCTTCTTGATTCATGTCTCTCAGTACCAATCACATGTAAACCTCCAGCTTCTCTTACTTTTTGTTCTTCATGAATCAAAACTTTTTCATATTCTTTTTTTACATCAGACAAAGATTCTCTCAAAAGCTTTATCAAGTTATCATCAGTTGGTGCCTTTTCTGCAGCTGTAGCTATCCTGTCATCGAGTTCCAAGACAGAAAGTTGTCTATCTCCCCAATTTTTAACAAGTTCATCAGATAACAGAAAGAGTTTCTTTTCAATTCCTTCATCTAGTTTGCAAGGGAAAAGACTTATTGAGGAATTTGAAATGTTCTTTTTCAAATTTGAACCAACTTTTTTAGAAAAACCACCCTTAGATTTTGAATTTCTTTGTTTAGGTATTGGTGGCTTATGCTCATTATCAGGCTTGACTAACAAAGGAATTAAAATTTCTTTTAATTTAAGCCTTGCCATATAGTCACTATTTCCGCCAAGAATTATATCTGTTCCCCTTCCAGCCATATTAGTCGCAATTGTGACAGCACCTGCTCTTCCTGCCTGAGCAACAATTTCCGCCTCACGTTCAACATTCTCTGGCTTAGCATTTAACAAATTATGTGGGATTTTTTCTTCAGATAAAAGTGAACTTAATAATTCACTTTTTTCAACACTTGTTGTACCAACTAAAACAGGTCTACCATTTCTGTGAATTTCTACAGTTTCTTTAGCGACGGCTTTCCATTTCCCAATCTCTGTCTTAAATACTTGATCCGACCAATCTTGTCTCCTTCTTATTTGATTTGTCGGTATAACTGTTGATTCTAATTTATAAGTTTTTTCAAATTCAACCTCCTCAGTTTTTGCAGTCCCCGTCATTCCTGCTAAACCAGGATATAAAAGGAAAAAATTCTGATAAGTTATGGATGCTAATGTTTGGGTCTCTGGCTGAATTTTAAGACTCTCTTTCGCTTCTATTGCCTGATGTTGTCCATCACTCCAACGTCTTCCTGGCATAACCCTACCAGTAAATTCATCAACTATGACAGCCTCATCGTTCTTAATAATATAATTCACATCTTTAATAAATAATTCTTTGGCTTTTAAAGCGTTAGTAATATAGTGCGCCCAAGGATCTTGAGGATTATATAAATCATTAACTCCCAAATACTCTTCACATTTTGCAAAACCCTGATCAGTTAATATACAACTTCTCTGTTTTTCATCAACTTCATAATCTCCTTCTGGATCGATACCATCTTTACTTAATTCTTTTGCTTTAACTAATGTCAGAGATAATTCTGCAGCTTTTTGATATTTTTCTTGTGGTCTTTCAACTTGGCCAGAGATGATTAGAGGCGTTCTTGCTTCATCAATTAATATTGAATCAACCTCATCAATTACACAGTAATTAAATTTTCTTTGAACTACTTCACTTATATCGGTAGCCATATTATCTCTTAAATAATCAAATCCTAATTCTGAATTTGTGGCATAAGTTATATCACAATCATAATTTTTCTTTCTCTCAACTGGATTCATATCTTGCTGAATCAAACCAACCGATAAACCTAAAAAACGATGAACTTGTCCCATCCACTCTGCATCCCTTCTAGCTAAATAATCATTTACAGTAACAACATGAACACCTTTTCCCGTAAGAGCATTTAAATAACAAGGTAATGTCGCGACAAGAGTTTTTCCCTCTCCTGTCTTCATCTCAGCAATTTGACACTCATTTAAAACTATCCCGCCTATTAACTGAACATCAAAGTGTCTCATATCAAGAACACGTTTACTTGCTTCTCTTACGATTGCAAAAGCTTTAGGAAGAAATTCTTCTAGAAGTGCTTTTTGTTTTTTAAAATCTAATTCTGCTGAAATATTTGACTTAAGATTTTGAGTTTCTTTTCTAAGCTCATCATCAGTCAATTGAGAAATTTCTTCTTCTAAAAAATTTATCTCTTCCACTATTGGTTGATAGCGCTTTAACTTTCGTGTATTCGGATCTCCCAACAAAAGTTTTAGCATAAGTCAAAGTCCTTAAAAAATTCATCTTATTACAAACATTATAAATGAGTGCGTTACAACAGAATGAAGAAAACTATTATCTCTTTATTTTATATAAACGATCGATTAAGGTATTTAGATTGAAGTCAGAAAAATAACCTAGCTGACATCACTTCTCAAAAATCTTTTTAATAAATGAAAGAAATATCTCTAATCAAACATGCCAAAGGAGCTTTAGGATTAAGGATTTTTGGATTAGGTCCTAATCTTAAACCAACAAACGGATTAATTAAGCTACAAAAATTATTAGATAGCAATGCTTTTTGGGCAAAAAATAGAACAATTAATGATCTAAAGAAATGTCTTGCTAATAGTGATGTCGTAATAAGTCTTTGGGTTGGTAAGGAAATAGTTGGTTTTGGTAGAGCTTTAACGGATGGAATTTACCGCGGAGTACTTTGGGATATTGTTATAGATCAAAATCACCAAGGCAAAGGTTTTGGCACATTAATTGTAAAAAATCTTTTATCTTCAAAAAAAATTAAAAATACAAAAAAATTATATTTAATGACAACAAATAAAAAATTGTTTTATTCTCAATTTGACTTTAAAGAAGTTACTTCTCAAAATTTATTGATTCATGAAATATAAAGCACTTTGTTTCTAGAGAAACTAAATCAAGATACAAATTTACTATAAAGCCATCTTATAAAAGGTCCTAAAATAGGAACTGGTCCAAAAGTTGGGCCGCAAAAATCAAAATAATCTCTGTGCTCTTTTATTAATCCATTTTCACCAAATAATAAACGAGTAGTTCCAGGATAAATAAATTCTTTACCCATAATTTTTAAACCCATTGTCCATTCAACAAATCCACAATCCCCAGTTATGGAAATTGCATGAGTTTCTAAAAAAACATCATCACATCTTTTAACTAGCTT
>QCCB01000012.1 GCA_003278955.1 Prochlorococcus sp. AG-347-K10 | reverse complement strand
TGAACCATTTTCATTAAGGAAGTTTCAATATTTCTTAGATAATCAAATCTCACAAAATGTATTTAGAGCAAAAGGAATATTATGGTTTATGGAAAGTGAAAGAAAACATATTTTTCACCTATCTGGAAAGCGGTTTTCTCTAGATGATGAGGAATGGACAAAAGAAAAATCTAACAAAATAGTCTTAATTGGGAAAAACTTAGATCACCAAACTATTAAAAATCAACTGTCATCATGTAGATTTAATTCAGATTAGAGTTCATATTAGGATTTAATTAATTTTTGAAAATACGCATTAAAGGGTTAAAAAAAACATTAACAGAATTAAATTTTCTTTATTTCACTGCGTTTTTTGTTTCAATCTTAGTAATCATTCCAATTTCCAATTTTCTTTTAGAGGGGATTGATTACATTATTAGTGGAAATTTTTCATTAGGTATTGCAGGAAGAGAAGAGGTATTAGGTACTTTAAAAGTTCTTATAATGACAAGTTTTTTTGGTGGCGGGTTAGGAACTTTGAATGGATGGCTACTTTCAAATTGTGATTTTAAGTTCAGAAAAGTTCTCCGTACTTGTCAGCTAGTTCCACTAGCTGCCCCAGCATATCTAATAACAGCTATTTTGCAGGATTTAGGAAGTATTTTTGGGTATCAAGTAACTGGTTTGTGGTGGGGAGTATTAATACTTTCAATTTCTACTTATCCATATGTATTCATTCTTGCTAACGAAAGTTTTAATAAATTTGGAGTTAATCAAATCAATGCTAGTAGAGGATTGGGAGTAGGGCCTTGGAGGAGCTTCTTTAAAATCGCTTTCCCAATGGCGTTTCCTGCACTAATAACAGGAATAAGTTTAATGTGTATGGAAGTAATGAATGAGTTAGGTACATTTGCATTATTAAACATACCCAGTATTTCTACTGGTATAGCTGAAAATTGGATAATTGAGGGTAATCCAAAAAGTGCTATTGGATTATCATTGGTAGCCTTATTAGTGATTTTCATTTTAATTATTTTCGAAAAGTTATCAAGAAGAAAATCAAAGAGGTGGAGTGAAAATCCTGCATCAAAAGATTCTCAAGGATGGGAATTAAAAAAAACTAGAGCTTTTTTTGCAATAATCATATCTTTATTTCCTCCAATTTTCTCTTTTGGGATTCCATGTTTTTGGGTTCTACTTAATGTAGATCTAATTCAAAAAGGGTTATCTATAGAATTACTTAGCCTATCAATAAGGACCATAAGTCTAGGACTTTTAACTGCATTAATAGCGATGCTATTCTCCTTAATAATTTCCTTAGCCAGACGCCCAAATAAAAGTTTATTACTAGGACTAATAACAAATCTTGCGGGAATAGGTTACGCAATCCCAGGCACTGTTTTAGCTTTATCTTTAATAAGCATTTCTTCTTCAAAATTTAATTTTATTGCTATTTGCTTACTAATTTGGGGTTATCTTGTCCGATTTCTAACTATCTCTAAGGGGTCTATTGATTCAAGTCTTGAGAGAATTTCTCCTAGTCTTGATGAGGCAGCACTTGGACTAGGAGAGAATTGGCTGGGGATCATCAAAAAAATTCATCTACCTCTTCTCCAAGGGCCAATCTTCGTAGGATCACTTTTAGTTTTTGTTGACACGATAAAAGAATTACCCATAACCTTTATTTTAAGACCATTCGATTTCGATACATTATCTGTGAGAATATATCAGTATGCTGGAGATGAAAGAATGGTAGAGGCAATATTACCGGCCATTCTTATCATGACTTTAGGCCTTATTGCATCAATTACATTGATCCCAAGTTTAGAGGAAAAAAACTAAATTCTTTTAGACACTTTTCTTATTAAAAAAGGTAAGCTTAACAACAAATCTGCCGAGGTAGATATAATTCTAAAATAAACTAAGCTTATGAGAATTATATTTTCTGGAATACTTTTGCCAACAAATAATAGGAGGCAAGCCTCAAAAACGCCAACTCCTCCAGGAGCTGCTGGGACTACCAAGCCTATAGACCATGACAAAGAAAAGATTACTAATAAAAATATGATGTTCAGAGTATTACTTGTATAAAAAGTATTTAAGCAAATATAAAAACCAATAAATTTAGATAAAACAAAACCAATTTCAAGAAATAAAGCTCTAGAAGGGAAAAAAGAAACAATATTTATTTTCTCTTCAAATTGGCCCTTTGAATTTGGAAGTCTCAAAACCTCAAGAACTTTCCCCTTAAGAGACCATAATATTTTAAATATCAAAAAAATAAATTTCCTATTTAAGAATATTAAAGGAAAAATTAAAAAAAAATAAAATGGTGAAAAAATTAATCCCATTGATGCCAAGAGAAAAGATCCAGTCAACATAAAATAAGGTTCTATGAGTGTCGAATACAAAGCAATCTGAGGGTTACTTATTTTTTTTATAAAATTAAATCTTTCAACAAAATGCCACATCCCTCCTGGAACATATTTAAGAATATTTGTTAAAACATAAAAAGAAACTATATTATTACTTTTAAATTCGTTCCCTAACCATTTAATGATATATTTCCATGCATAAGCGTTCAGATAAATACTTAAAACACAAAATAAAAATGATAAAGATAGATTAATTCCATTTCTTTCTAAACTGATCTCAAAAGAAATTTGATCAATATTATGAAAAAAATAGATACAAAAATATGACAAGCTTGAAATAAAGAAAATACTTTTTAACCCCCCAAAATTAAATTTTTTAAGTAATTTCAAATATCGTTGATTACTTATTTTAAATATCATTTCCAGTTTTCAAATGCTTTAAATTTTTTACTTGAATCTTTTATTATTTTTCTTATTTCGTAAGCTGATATTTTATGCTTTAATTTTAATCTCAAAATCTCATCATTTTCTGGTTTCATATTTATTGATCCATCTGGTTTCAAAGTTTGTTTAACTTTTATATTTCCAAAATTCGTTGAACATTCTCCTCTACGTCTGAGTAATATCCACCTAGATTGGTTCCTTTCACGAACCCCAATTGTGTTGGAATAATCAAACCATAATCTCCTAAAATATTCTTTTTTCTCTACGGGCAAGATTACTTGAATAGAAAATCCAATTCTATTCTTTTTCATATTGATAGCTTGATAGGAAACGTCGTAAGCTCCCTCAATCCTCAGTTTCTCCACAAAATTAGATACATCTTCAGGTGTTTGATCATCAATCCATGCTTCTTGAATAGATATCTCTTCACACTTTGGACTGATTTGTGCATTATCATCAGTAGAAGAATCCTCAAATGAAGAAATTTTATAAACTCTTACCAAATTGGGGAATGGAAATTCTAAGTTACCAATGCCTACTCCATAAGAATTAATAGAATATTTTGAAGGAATTTTATGATAGTCGACTAAATTTACAAGTAAAGAAACGCCAGTTGGTGTTGAAAGTTCACCCTCTATTGAGTCAAGGCTTGATAAAACCTTAATGTTTTTTTGTCTTATTAGCTCTATTACAGCTGGAGGTGGTACAGATAATTTTCCATGTTCAGTTTGAACAAAACCTTTCCCCAACATTGGTTCATTACAATAAACCTTCTTTGGATTTAAATAATTCAATGCAGCACATACTCCAATTATATCCACCAATGAATCTATAGCTCCAATTTCATGAAAATGAACTTCATCAGAATTAATGCCATGAACTTTTCCTTCCGCAATTGCTAAAGATTCAAATACTTCATAAATTATTTTTTTTAATTTATCTTCTAAGTGGCCATTTAAAATAAGTTCCTTGATACTTCTCCAAGTTCTTTTAATAGAACTACAGTCAATATTCTCAATCTTTACCTTGATGCCTCGGATTGAACAACTTTTTGATTCCTTAAAGTCTAGTTGATATAGATCCTTTAATCCAAGATCAATAAGTGGCTGTTCAATAACTTTTTTAGGAACCCCTAAATCATAAAAAGCTCCTAACAACATATCTCCAGAGATGCCAGGAGAACATTCAATTAAAACATTATCCATAAATCAAAAATTTCTTGACTGGTAAAATTGCGGTGGGAATCAACCTTTCATTCTAGTTATTTTTAGAAAGATTTTTTTCAATCACTTCGTACTTTATTAATTGCAAAGAATTTCCATCCCTGTTGATATCTAAACTTACAAAACTATGCAAAAGTTCAAGAGAAAGTTCTCCTTTTATGACTAATTTAAAATTTTTATTTTTTAAATTTTTTGACTTTATAGCGGGACAGATCTTAATAACAATTTCTTTCTTTTGAGTATTAACAAAAACTAATTCTCCTCTAACAGAAAAATAATTATCTTTTAGATCTAATTCTTCTAATAATTTTGAGAAGTTAGTTTTTGAAGAATCATTAGGAAAATCATTCAGTTGATATGGATCCCATATGCCTGCAACCTGTAAATGCAAGTTTTGAGTATTTTTATTCTTTGGATAAACAATCCAATAATAACTTTTCTTAAAATCAATATGCTTTTTAAAAAGTGATAATGCTTTACCCAGAACTACTGTTTCAATTTTTTCGTCTTTATTGTCAATTAAAAAGCCTCTATTTATTTGTTCATTACTAAGAGGACTGAATTTACCATTAATAATACCGATTGCTCTGTACTGTAATTGGTTAGTAACTTTTGGGATAGGGTTTTTAAACATATTAAAAATTTGAAAATAACAATTTATCGTATTAAATTTCTAAATTTTCCTCCAAACTATTAAAAGACCGTAACGCATCGTCAATTGCATCAGAAGGATCAGTCGCATCATTCATACTATTTTGTCTCCTAATCATTTCCACAAGTTCAAAAGGATTATTTGGAAGAGCTGAACTATCGTCTTCTGTTTTAGTTGAAGTATCAATTTCTAATTCTTTAAGTAAATATTCAGCATTTAGGTAATCACTTTTTAAAGAAATTAATAAAGTAAAAAAAATTGCAACCGTAATTGGTTTAAAAACGGTTTTACAAAAATAATTTTTCATTTTATTTAATTTCAAAATTCTTGAACGCCAAAGTTTTTTGCTATTTTAATTTTACATAATTTTGTAGAAATTTGTTAATAGCAACTTGGAATGTTAACTCAATAAGAACCAGACTTTCACAAATATTAGATTGGATTAATCAATCCAATCCAGATATTCTATGTTTGCAGGAAACAAAAGTGATGGACGATAGTTTCCCTGTTGAACCTTTTGAAAAATTAGGATACTCAGTAGAGATCTACGGACAAAAATCATATAATGGAGTTGCTATTATTTCCAAAATAAAGCCCGAAAATGTTAAAAAAGGATTCTACGGTTGTAATGATTCTAATCAAAATATCGAAATTTTCCTAGATCAAAAAAGATTGATTTCTGCTGATATTAATGGTATTAAAATCATAAATGTTTATGTTCCAAATGGATCTTCTCTAGAATCTAATAAGTTCGAATACAAAATTAATTGGCTAAATTGTTTAGCTTCATTTTTGGATGAGCAAGAAAAAAAAGGAGAATTAATTTGCCTTATGGGTGATTTTAATGTTGCTCCATCTAACTTAGATATTCATGATCCAAAGAAATATGAAGGAGGAATAATGGCATCTGAGATAGAGAGAAGTGCACTAAATAATGTTCTGAAAAAAAGATTAATAGATTCGTTCAGGATTTATGAACAAAATACTGGCCATTGGAGTTGGTGGGATTACCGTAACAACGCATTTGAATTAAATAAAGGTTGGAGAATAGACCATATATATATCAGCAAAGATCTGACATCAAAACTTAAAAGTTGTGTCATAGACAGCTCACCAAGAGGTAATTTGCGTCCAAGCGATCATGCCCCAGTGATGATAGATCTTAACTTAAACGAAATAAATGCAGATTTTTTTGAGGATGAGGATAATTTCTTCGAAATATAAATAAAATAAATTTAATTTCTTTAATGCTCGAAAACGCTTATTAATAAAGAGTTATTTAAAGTAAGATTGATTTTTATTATGATTTCTTTAAAATTAATAATTTACAATCCAAACTATCGCAATAAAAATATCATAATGTAGAATTTCAATCTGATTGACAAAATTTTTACTTATTTCTAATTTAGAACATGAATAGATTTTTCTCAAAACATCATTTAGCTAAATTGTGACTGACATATTAAATTACACAAAATCAGAAGAAATTTTCTCTGCAGCCCAACAACTAATGCCAGGAGGAGTAAGCTCTCCAGTAAGAGCTTTTAAGTCTGTAGGGGGCCAGCCAATTGTTTTTGATAGAGTCAAAGGTCCTTTCGCTTGGGATATTGATGGAAATAGATATATAGACTACATAGGAAGCTGGGGACCTGCTATATGTGGACATGCCCATCCTGAAGTTACAACGGCACTACAGGAAGCAATTGAGAAAGGCACTAGCTTTGGTGCTCCATGCGTTCTAGAGAACCAACTTGCAGAAATGGTTATAGATGCAGTCCCATCTGTAGAAATGGTTAGATTTGTCAATAGTGGAACTGAAGCATGCATGGCTGTTTTGAGACTAATGCGAGCATTTACTGGAAGAGATAAAGTTATTAAATTTGACGGTTGTTATCACGGTCATGCAGATATGTTTTTAGTAAAAGCAGGCTCAGGTGTAGCCACTCTGGGGTTGCCAGATTCTCCAGGTGTTCCACGGACAACAACTTCCAATACACTTACCGCTCCCTACAATGACCTTGAAGCAGTAAAAAAATTATTTTCTGAAAATCCTGATGCTATTTCGGGGGTTATTCTTGAGCCAATCGTTGGAAATGCTGGATTTATTACTCCAGAACCTGGATTCTTGGAGGGATTAAGGGAATTAACCACTGAGAATGGATCCTTATTAGTTTTTGACGAAGTAATGACTGGATTCAGAATAAGTTATGGAGGAGCTCAAGAAAAATTTGGGGTTACTCCTGATTTAACAACCCTTGGGAAAGTAATTGGTGGAGGCTTGCCTGTAGGAGCCTATGGAGGCAAGAAAGAAATAATGTCAATGGTAGCCCCTTCAGGGCCGGTATACCAAGCAGGTACTTTGAGCGGCAATCCACTCGCAATGACTGCTGGAATAAAAACTCTTGAACTGCTCAAACAAGATGGTACTTACGAGAAACTTGATTCAACAACTTCTAAATTAATTGAAGGAATAATTCAGTCTGCAGAAAATAACGGTATTGCTATTAACGGCGGAAGTGTAAGTGCTATGTTTGGATTTTTCTTATGCGATGGGCCAGTCAGGAACTTTGAGGAAGCAAAAACAAATGACGTTGAACTTTTTGGTAAGTTGCATAGAGAAATGCTTCAAAGAGGAATTTACCTAGCACCAAGCCCCTTCGAAGCTGGTTTCACATCACTAACTCACAGCGAAGAAGAAATTGATAAAACTATTGAAGCTTTTGACGAATCTTTTAATGCAATTAAAAAATAACCATTTACTAGTTTTTCCTTCAAGAAAAATAAGTAAATGATTAAAAAGTTCAGAAAGATCTTCTCTTAAAAATTACCTTCTACCACCAACTATTACTGGGGGAGTACCTCCTTCTGAACCTGGTAAGCCAGGAACAACTTGTGTACTGCCATCCCATTTATCGAGAAATAATTTGAAAAGTACTTGATCGTCGAGACTTCTATTTAATGTCTCATATCTAAGTGCTTCTTGTTCAGCAATTTCAACTTCAGTCTTTGCTCTAAGTAATTGCTGACCAGCTATTTGCTTTTGTTCAATCGCAGCTCTATATTCTTCAGCAATCTCTAATCCAGTAAGATCTAAACTTTTAACATCTACATAATCGAAAGAATTTAATTCTTGTGCAACGGTGTCGCCTACTTTTTCGGAAATAACTGCGAATTCAGTAGCAATTGTTTCTAGCTCATATTGAGAAAAGACTGATTTTAGGGCTTTTAGCAAAGATGGCTGAACAATTTTCTGATAAACATCGCTATTTCTACTTGCAATTGTTGCAAAGATCCTTCCTGCCTCATTAGGTTTTACTGAGTACTTAACAGTAGCTGTAGCCCTAATAACTTGAAGATCTTTAGTTAGCGTTTCAAATTTTTCTGGTTGAACTTGAGTTTTAATATCAAATGGATATACAGATTGAACAAATGGAAGTTTAAAGTTTAAACCAGCTCTCCTAGAGGGGCCACTTACTTTTCCTAGTGTTGTAACGACTGCAACTTGTCCAGACGGTACAACAAATAATGATTGTGTGAGCAAAAGGAAGCCAGTAAAAGACAATACAATTAGTAATGTTGCTGTCCCACCAGGGCCTGTTGGTGTGACATTTTTAAAGGATGTTGACATTAAATTTATTCTTTTAATTAATCATATTTAAATAGACTAATTAGTGCATTAGTAAGACATTTAATTAAAATATTTTTTTAATAATTATAAATTTAAATATAGATTTTAATTAATAGATATTTGATTTAAATTCTTGCAAAAGTTCTAAATAAAGATCCTCATCTATCTCCCTGATATCATATTCAGAAGGTAACACACCATGCTTATGCTCATGTACCGCCATCCAACAAAATTTCTCTAATTCTTCTTTTGAAAAACGAGGGTATTCTTTTACATTCTTAATCAATGAGTTGATGAGAGATTTTGAATAATCTGCCATAATTTATAATAATCTTACTAAAGATCTTATCTAAAGTTATTAGCTTTTAGAGGAATGTTCAAGGACTCCTCCAATTCACTAACAAGTTTAATTGCTAATTGAAGATCATTTTTGCTCTTACTAGTAACTCTGAGTGTTTCTCCATTGATGCTGACATTAATTTTTTTAATTTGATCTCTAATATTTTTACTGATTTTTTTTGCAATTTCTTGTTTAATGCCCTGTTTTAATAAAATTTTCTGTTTAATTCTATTACCACTAACTATTTCAATATCACCGTAGTCAAATATTTTTAAGGATAAGTTTCTTTTTATTGCCTTTTGTCTAATTATGTCATTAACAGCATTCAAAGTAAGTTCGCTATTCGTGATTATAAAAATATTTTCTTTTTCTAAATCAACTGAAGTATCCGTGCCCTTCAAATCGTAACGCTGAGAAATTTCCCTTTTAACTTGATCCAAAGTATTTACTAATTCTTGTCTATCAAAATCAGAAACTACATCAAATGAAAAACCTTCTGCCATAGTGAATTATTAAGCGCTTAATACTATTAGCATAAATCATCTTTTAATAAGGGGAAATGGGTTAATTTAATCAAAAAACAACAAACTAACCACTTTGCCCATTTCTTCAGCACATCTACAACTATTTAGCAAAGTTTCACTATCGTGAAAGGCAAAGCATATTAATTGATCGCACCTAGTAATAATTTCTTGATTACAAAGACTACTTGCAAGTGGCAAAGGTAATTCATCATTTTCACTTTTTTCAACCAAATGCATAACCCTCTCAAGTTGATCCTTTATTTCGGGTATCTGCCTATCAAGACTTTGTGGTAATAAAACAGTTAATAATGATGGATTAACATCTAAGACAGCCCGAATAACAGCTGCATTAACACCTTGAGATCCAGAAGTAAGGATATTATGTCCTTCATCTGCTAACGACCTAGCTATCAACTCAATTAAGTGGATATCTACAACCGGAACATGTCTACTACCTAAAAAAGCAATTCTCCTTTTCCCATTATCTTGGAGTTTTGCAAGTTCTTGAGCTAAGGCATCAACACCTTCAGTTGCTGGTAGATCTAGAGAGCGACTCAAAATAATATAGTTCCTATATTTGAAATTAGCATTTATCTGAAAAATTGCAGGGAAAATCTATTTTTTTGAGAATTCTTTTCAAATTTACATTCTCTTGAACTAATTGAATAGCATAAGAAGCTTTAATTGATTCATGTATTCTTACATGGCCAAAAGCTTGTTCAATAATTTCTACGGAGGAAAGAGTATCTAATTCCACCTTTAAAATTGGCACCTCCAATTCCTCCGCTCTATGAATCAACTGTGATAAAGGGTCTCCTAAACCAGTTAATATTAGACATTGAGTAGAAGCCTCCAAAGCAGCAAGTTGGATATCAGTTCTATCAGCTCCAGTAACTACAGCCATATTTCTTCTTCTTCTGAAAAATTCCATTGCAGAATTTACTCCCATTGCACCAATACTTAATGTTTCAACAAGTAATTGATCTTTCTCAGGGCAACAAATTACTTGAGCATCTAGTCTTCTCACAAGCTCACCAACTGTGACACTTCTAAGAAGTGGTGATTTAGGCATCACCCCAAAGACTTCAATTTCCAGATCTTTAAGAGAAGGTATTATTTCATTTTTAACTTTTTCAACTTCTTGCGGCAAAACTCCATTCAATACAACTCCAGTCAATTTCTCACCTAATTGTTTTTTCGCATCAAGTAATGCATCCACGCTTTTACAATCTTCCCATAAATTTACAATTAAAACTTTCGCATCTAAATCCTTAGCTAGTTGTGGGAGACTTAAGCCATATATCATACCTTCATGAAGGCTTCCAGCTGCCTCTAAAATATTCAGACCTTCGAAATCATCATTAACCAATCCTTCAATCTGATCAAAACCTTTTCCTGGGAGTAAGTCTTTATTAAAGATTCTTTTTTCAGCTGATATATTATCCAATAATCCTACTGAAGAAATTAGATCCTCTTCTGGGATATTTAATGTAGATCCAATAAACTTTACATCATCATCTATTAATCCTTCATAAGACATTGAAGGAAGATTAGTAAGTTCAATACATGTTGCAAGAGGTTTTCCTATGCGTACTTTTTTTCCCTCCTGTAAAAGTCTTTTTGCTATACCAAGAACCATTGCAGACTTACCACTAAATGGCTCACATGAACCAATTAATAATATATCGCTCATAATTAGTAAAATCATTGATCAATAAATTTAAGATAATATTTTTTTCAGAACTAAACAAATATTTATTTATGAGTTTTAATTAAATAAAAAAATAAATATATAATTTTTTTTGGTAGGTTTATTTTAATCCTTTGGCATCTCGTAGAAATCAAGCAAAATGATAAATTCAATCAAAAACGAAAAAACAATAGGGATTACTGGTGCCTCTGGTGCGCTAGGGAAAGAATTAACAAAGTTGTTTCGCCAAAAAGGATATAGAGTTATTGGATTTACTCATAGTAAAACTAATTGCGAAATAAATCTTGAATCTCCAAATAAATGGATTAAATGGGAATGTGGGAAGGAGTCTTCATTAAAAAAACAATTAGAAAAGATAGATATTTTAATTTTGAATCATGGTGTCTATGATTTGAGTAGAGAAAATTCCAATTATGAAAACTCAATAGAAATAAATGCATTAAGCAAATTCAAATTTTTAAATTTATTTGAAGAAATTGCTCTAACCAATGATTCACTTATAAAAAAGGAGATTTGGATAAACACATCTGAAGCGGAAATATTACCAGCCTTAAATCCGTCATATGAGATTAGTAAATCACTTATAGGTAAATTAGTTTCTTTCAAAAAAAATCTTCTAGACAACAATACAAAGAAAAAATTAATAATAAAAAAAATCATCTTAGGGCCTTTTAAATCAGAACTAAATCCTATCGGAATAATGAGTCCCAAATTTGTTTCAAAAAAAATTTATGATTTTGCTAATTCAAAAAATTATTTAATAATAATTAGTCCAAACCCTTTAACCTACATACTTTTTCCATTAAAAGAATTTTTTAATTTTTTATATTGCCAAATTATCTATAAGTACAAATCTTAGTATCTAGAAATCTCTATCTGTCAATATTTCAATACCATCTTTTAAAACAACTATTGTATGCTCCCATTGTGCCGATAATTTCCCATCTTTTGTTATTACAGTCCATCTATCATTTAATGTTTTGCAAAATTTAGTCCCTTCATTAACGATCGGTTCCACAGCTAATGTCATTCCTTCACGAAGGATGACGTTTGGCAATTCTTTGGTCCGAAAATTAAATACCGATGGTTCTTCATGTAGATTTCTTCCAACTCCATGACCTGTATAGTCTTCCACAACACTAAAACCATTTTTTAAAACAATGTCCTCGATTTCTCCAGCTACATCTAGTAGTGTATTCCCTGCTTTGATTTTCGAAAGCCCCGCATACAATGCTTTAAATGCTATATCACTAAGTTTTTGAGCCTTTGGACTAACTTCTCCTACACAAATTGATATACAACTATCTCCATGGAAACCATCTAAATATGCTCCTGTATCAATTTTAACCAAGTCACCATTTTTAATTATTTTATTTTTACTTGGAATCCCGTGGACAACTTCATTATTGATACTAGAACAAATACTAGAAGGGAATCCATGGTAGCCTTTGAAACTTGGCACAGCTCCAAAACTTTTTATCCTCTTTTCTGCGAAATCATCTAAATCTTTTGTACTCATTCCAGGTTTAATTAAGTCATTAATTTCTCTCAAAACAGTTGCTACAATCCTGCTGGATTTTTTCATCAAATTTATTTCCCGTGAAGACTTTATTTCGATTCCTCTCCTCCTCTGAATAAAAGGAACTTGATCATTAGCTTTGGAATTATTTTTATTTAACAAAAGATCTGCAAAATGTCTCATTGGAATAAATAATAGTAATAGGACAATATCTTCAAAATAGCCTTTATGGTCTTGGCCACCTTAAATCTATCAATAACAATGGGAAAGAAACAAAAATGAAAACTTTATTTAATTCTAGGCAATTTCATAAGGCTTTGGCGCCCTGGGTTTTTCTTCCATTATTTATATCTTCAATTACTGGTCTTCTTTATAGAGTTTCAAAAGATTTACTAGGTTACTCTAGAGAACAAGTTCATTGGTTAATGTCTCTCCATGAGGGCGAATGGTTAGGAGATAATGGAGAACTTATATACGTAATATTGAATTCCCTTGGTGTTTTATGGATGCTCGTAACAGGATTCCAAATGTTTTCAAAAACAATTTCATTTACCAAAAAGGTTACTAAAGGCGAGTCAAAAGGTTAAGATATAGAACTTGTAGGATAATAATGACCAAAATGGCCAAAGAGAAACAAGAGAAGGATTTAGAAACCGGTATTAAGGCTGACGCATCAGTTGATGTAGCAGTTGAACAAAAAGAAAAAAATACGGTTTCTGAGACTACGCAAACCTTAAACGCATCCAATCTTATTAAGGAATTTGAGAACGAACAATTAAAAAAAGAATTACCTGAAATATATGTTGGGGACACTGTTAAAGTTGGAGTAAAAATTACAGAAGGTAATAAAGAAAGAGTCCAACCTTATGAAGGTGTTGTAATAGCAAAAAGACATGGAGGAATTAACCAGACTATTACAGTTAGAAGAATTTTTCAGGGTATAGGTGTTGAAAGAGTATTTATGCTACATAGTCCACAGGTTGCCTCTCTAAAAGTTGAACGTAGAGGTAAAGTAAGAAGAGCTAAGTTATTCTATCTGAGAGATAGAGTAGGAAAAGCTACTCGCGTAAAACAACGCTTTGATCGATAAAGTTGTAAATTAATCAACTTATTGGTCACAAAGACGCTTATAATCATTTAAATGCGTCGTTAGTTCAGTTGGTAGAACGCAGGTCTCCAAAACCTGATGTCGGGGGTTCAAGTCCTCCACGACGCGTTTGATCAACATTATGTAAATCATTTTTTCATAAGATGGAGTTAGATCTTCAACCTGGGGACGTAGTTAAAGTCCTCGAATCAGCAGCTTTAGGATGGGTTCGTGCAAGAGTTATCAGAGTTAAGTCTGGTGGAAGAGTTGTAGTACAAAGTGACCAAGGCAGAGAATTTACTGCTAGAGGCAATCAAGTTAGGTTGATAGAACCTGCTGGTTTTAGACCTCAAAAATAAATAGTTGTTTACACTAAGGCAATTAAAAAACTAATTATTTCTGTAAATCCTCAAATTAATAAATTTTTTTTATTACAACCCCATAAATTAAGTATTATGATCTGATAATTTTAAGAATGAAGTTCTAAATAAATTTAGAACAAAACTCTGGGACCGTAGTTCAACTGGTTAGAGCACCGCCCTGTCACGGCGGAAGTTGCGGGTTCGAATCCCGTCGGTCCCGTTTTTTCTAAAAGAAATTTGGAAAAACGTTTAAGACTAGCCCCGAGTCCAACGGGTTTATTTCATATTGGGACAGCGCGAACAGCACTATTTAATTGGTTGTATGCACAAAAAATAGGTGGGAAATTTCTTATCAGAATAGAAGATACAGATTCTCTTAGATCTAAATCTGAATATACAAAAAATATATTAGAGGGACTGAAATGGCTTGGACTTAAATGGGATGAAGAACCTATAAAGCAAAGTGACCGAATTTCGATTCATAAGGGTCATATCAAAAAGCTATTAGAATGTGGGGCTGCATATAGGTGTTTCACAACAGAAGATGAAATATCTGAATTAAGAGAAGAACAAAAAAAGAACGGATTACCTCCAAAGCATGATAATCGACACAGAAGTCTTTCAAAAGAAGAAATAGAAACGTTCATATCCCAAGGGAGGACTTCAGTAATAAGGTTTAAAATTGATGAAAAAATTGAAATTAAATGGTTAGATCAGATAAGAGGTGAAATCAAATGGCATGGGAAGGATTTGGGTGGTGATTTAGTTTTGTCAAGAAGGGCAAAGGGATATGAGATTGGAGATCCTTTGTATAATCTTGCAGTTGTAGTTGATGACAATTTTATGAATATTACTCATGTTGTAAGGGGTGAAGACCATATCTCGAACACTGCAAAACAAATATTGATTTATAAAGCATTAAATTTTAATTTGCCAACTTTTTCGCATACACCTTTAATTCTAAATAGCGAAGGGAAAAAATTATCTAAGAGAGATTGCGTTACTTCAATCGACGAATTTAGAGAAATGGGATATTTACCTGAGGCATTATCGAACTATATGGCCTTTTTAGGTTGGTCTCCAAAATGTGCTAACAGAGAAATACTTTCACTTGAAGAGATATCTGAAATTTTTGAATTATCAGAAATAAATAAAGCTGGAGCCAAATTCAGTTGGGAAAAACTCAACTGGATTAATTCTCAATATATAAAAAATATGGACTTAATAAAGTTAATTGATATCTTTAGGAATTATTGGGATGATAATGGATGGGAGCCACCATCTCAAGAATGGGCTTATAAATTAGCAATTTTGATTAGGGACTCTATGACTCTTTTAAAAGATTCAATTGATCAAGCAAGACCATTTTTCTTAATACCTAAAATTCAAAAAGAAGGTCAAGATTTTCTGGAAAACAAAGATAGCAAATTATCTTTAAAACTAATCTTAAATTACTTAGTCAAGGAAAATACTATGAAACTAAATAACGAAAAAGCCAAAGAAATAATAAACGAAATCTCAAAAATGCATAATATTAAAAAAGGGATATTAATGAAATCATTAAGAGTAGCCTTTTTTGGATCTCTCAGTGGGCCAGATTTAATTCAAAGTTGGGAGCTTTTCGCAGAGAGTAACACTGATAGAAATCGAATTGAAAGATGTCTTTAATCAATCTATATTATTTTTTTGGTCTAATTCAAGCCTATTTGCCAATGGTTTAGCTGAAAGACCTTGTATCCCTACTGTCATCAAAATAGTAAGAAAAACTAAACCTTGGAGACGGCCAGCTCCAAGGATACCAGCCTGCTCTAATCTGATAGAAAAAAGAGAAGCTACAGCTGCAGTAACAATCCCTCTTGGGGCTAACCAAGCTAAAAATATTTTTTCTTTTAAGTTCAAGTCTCTCCCCATTGTTGCTATCCAGATAGAAATAGGGCGAACAATTACCATCAACATAAAAACACAAACAACCCCTCCCCAGCCAAGCGGACTTAATTCACCCCAAGAAACGTCAGCGGCCAAAAGAGGGAAAAGAACTGTTATTGCTAATTGAGCTAATTCACCTATTAGATTATCCAATCTCTCCTTATCTATAACTTCTCTTTTGCCTACAATAAAACCTGCCGCGACTGAAGCTGGCAAGCCTGATTCTGGTAAAAAATATTCGCAAATTCCATAAACGAGGAAAATAAATCCAAGGGTAACTTGAAGCTCTATACCAAATGAGGCTTCATTCTTTATTTTTTTTAAAATTTCTGATAGTAACCATCCTGCACTTAATCCGATTAAAACTCCTCCGCCTAATCTTTGCATTAATGCTATAAATACATCGTTAATCCCACGAAGATCACCTAAAGTCAGTTCTAAAAGTAGTAATGCTAGTACTGCACCAATTGGTTCAAGCAACAACCCCTCAGCTTTTAAAACTTCCGAGAGTGGGGAAGTTAATTTTATTTGTTCCACTAATGGAGAGACAACTGTTGGTCCAGTAGCTAGAACTATGGCACTATATATTCCCGCGACCTGCCATGAGAGGCCAGCCAGCCAATGAGCAATAAAAATTCCAGCTGATAATGAAATAAAAAGTCTTACCAATGAAATTTTCAAGACAGTATTTCTTATATTCCCCTCAGGCAATTTTAAATTTAATCCTCCTTCAAAAAGAACCAAACAGACCAAAAGCCCCACAATAGTTTCAAGACCTTGCCCAAGATCTAAAGGCTCAACAAGTCCTAATCCTGATCTTCCAATGAATAATCCAGAAAGCAATAAAATAACAACACTTGGGAATCCTGTAAAAGAAGAAAATAATCGAGCGCAAGCACCTGCAAATACAGTTATCCCCCAAAGTAATCCAAGCCTTTCAGGCGTCATATAAAATTATAAATAATAAAAATATTACCTATTTTGATTAAATCAATAATCTTATCTCTAGTCCAATAAATCGAATACTTTTTAATTTAATTAATTGGCTGAACAAGAGTGATTTTTATTAAATCATTCAAAACTACTTTTAAGAAAATGAATTTTATTTCTATTAAGAAAACTGGCTTATTAAAGCAATAATTATAAAAATAATTCCTATACCAACAGTTGCCATCCTTCCATTCCATATTTCAGCTTGAGGGGTAAAACCTCTTTTCCACAAATTCAGTTCCTTTTTATCAACGAAGTTTTTTGTCTCTTTAATCTCGATTTTAGGTTGTTTGTTCATTGAAGTTAGAAAGGAGGATTTTCTTCATAAAGGGTATTTGCTTGTTCAATTGATAGTCTTCCTGCGACACCTAATTTAAGGGAACTTAAATGATCCTTAAATTTGATCCTGAACAACGCCGCCGCTCCAATCATTGCAGCATTATCTGTACAAAGATTAAGGGGAGCTAAATGAACTTTAATAGATTTTTTACTTGCTTCACTAATCATCATTTTTCTTAATGTATTGTTAGCAGCCACTCCCCCAACCACAACAACATTATCCAACCTATGATCTTCTGCGCATTTTATTGTTCTCTCTACCAAGACCTCTGCCACTACTCTCTCAAAACTTGCAGCAATATCAGGAATTGGAACTGTCTTCCCATCCAAATTTATTCTCTCAACTAATCTTAGTACGGCAGTTTTTAAACCACTAAAAGAGAAATCATATTTATGAAATCCACCTTTTTTATCAGAAATCCTACATTTTGGTAAATTAAATTTCATTGGGTCCCCTTTTTTAGCAATCTTTTCAATTGCCGGTCCTCCTGGATAACTAAGACCTAATAGTCTGCCAACTTTATCAAAGGCTTCTCCAGCAGCATCATCAAAACTTTTCCCAAGTCTTTGCATTCCCCTTCTATCATCAACCTTTATCAATTCAGTATGCCCGCCGCTAACAAGTAATGTAAGAAAAGATTTTTTTGGATAGTTTTCTGAAAAAAGAATTGAAGATAAATGCCCCTCTAAATGATGAATTCCCAAAAATGGTTTTGAATGTAACATGCAAAGTGATCTTGCAGTTATAGAGCCAACTCGTAAACAACCAACTAATCCAGGAGCCACAGTTGATGCAATATAATCGACTTCCTCAATTTTGATTTTTGATTCTTCTAAAGCCTCATCCAAAACAAGAGGTAATAATTCTAAATGCTTTCTAGCTGCGAGTTCAGGCACAACTCCTCCCCATTTTGAATGATCTTCAATTTGAGAAGCTATTATATTTGAATGTATTCTGAAAGTATCGCCAATATTAGAAACTATTGAGACAGATGTCTCATCACAACTTGTTTCAATAGCTAAAACTTTATGCATTTTTGATTCAACTTGTTCTATTTTAATATTAATTTCTTACTTAACACACTATAAGGAATTAAAGATTGCAACTTATGAAATTCTTTTTTTCAATCATAACCTCAGTTTTTCTGTTCCTCGGAATTACTCCAATTGCTCTAGCTGCAAATGGGCCTGCGTTAAACGCAGATAGAGCTAGCACAGAATATACTGCTTCAGCCCTCACAAAATGCTCTGAAAATCCCAAATTCATTGAGAGAGCAAGTTCTGCCACTACACAAAAGGACATCGCAAGATTTGAAAGATACGGAAAAGCATCATGCGGAGATGATGGTCTTCCACATTTAATAATTGGTCCTCCTCTTGAGCCTTGGGGAGCACTTTTAAATAGAGGACATGAAGGAGATTTACTTATTCCAGGAGTTTTGTTCATTTACATTGCTGGAATTATAGGTTGGTCAGGAAGAGAGTATCTAATTGAATCAAAAAAGACTAAGAATCCAGCAGATCTTGAGATCATTATTGACCTAGACTTAGCGAGAAAATGTCTTGTAAAAGGAGCGCAATGGCCTCTTCTTGCTAATAAAGAAGGTAGAAATGGCGATTTAAGAGAGAAAGATAACAATATTACACTTAATGGTCCTCGCTAAACATCTTTAAACTTTCATAAAAAAATGTTCAAAATTCTAAACACAAAATTTGTCAGATCTGCTCCAGTGGTAGCAGCTATTTGGCTAAGCCTTACAGCTGGAATAATTATTGAATTTAATAGGTTTTTCCCAGATTTATTATTCCATCCAATGAGTTGATAAAGAGAAAATAATCAAGTTTTTATTAACTTGATTATCTTTTTTGCTGTTTCATCAACATTGTGATTTGTTAATGCAAAATCAAATTGATTTGATACTGAAATCTCATAATTAGCCCTTAAGAGTCTTTTTTTAATTGCCTCTTCTTTTTCTGTACCTCTATTTCTTATTCTTCTCTCTAATTCTTCTTTATCCGGAGGAAGCAAAAATATTGAAAGTGAATTAGGAAACTTATTTTTTATTTGCCTTGCACCCTCTACTTCAATTTCAAGTAGAACGGTAAATCCCTTTTCAATTTTCTCATTAACAGAAGACAAAGGTGTTCCATAGTAGTTTCCAGCAAATTGAGCCCATTCAAGGAACAGGTTTCGTTCAATCATTTCTTTAAACTTTTCTTGATTTAAAAAGTAGTAATTTTCTCCTTCCTTCTCTCCATCTCTAGGTTTTCGAGTAGTTGCAGATATTGAAAGCCAAAAATTTTTTTCTTTACCTAATATTTCTTTAACAACTGTTCCTTTACCTACCCCGCTCGGTCCAGTAAGGATAATAAGTTTTTTTTGATTTTTCATATTAAATTTTTTACAGTAAAATAAAATTCTTGTGAATTAAGAAGGAATAATGCAAAAAGGTGTTCCACAGATAATGGACATTACATCTATTAGATCTGTCTTGCATTATTTGACAAGAAATATCTTACCTACAAAGTTTGAAACTGCCCAACAACCAGAGCCTAATACAATTCAATTATGTTTCAGAGGAGTTGATTCTCAAACATGGTTAGAAGTTTCATGGAATGGAAACTCTCCTAGAATACTAAAGATAAATAAGCCAGAAAAGATTGGGAGAGAAAGCACACTTTCTAAACAAATAAGATATGGATTAAAGTATATGGCTTTAATTTCGATTGATCAAGATGATTTCGAGAGAGTTATAAAATTTAGTTTTGCGAAAAAACCTGGAGATGAAATTAATAAGTATTTAATTTTTGAATTAATGGGAAAACATAGTAATATTTTTTATCTGGATAATAAACATAAAATAATTGCCGTTGGTAAACAAATTAAATCAAGTCAATCTAGTTTTAGAACAATTTCAACAGGATCAATTTATTCTGGCCCTCCAGTCAATCTCAAAAAACAACCTAGAGAAGATGAGTCTTTTCAATCATGGAAAGACTCAATTTCATTAGTACCTGAGTCTTTGAAATACTGTTTAATAAATACCTATCAAGGAGTAAGCCCTATCCTCACAAAACAATTAGAGGTTGTTAGCGCAACTGTTAATTCAGAAATAATGGAAAAAAACATTGATTTCATTAGCAACTCAGACTTAAAGGAGATATTTAAAAATTGGAAGATTTGGATAAACAGGTTTAAAAACAATAACTTTAATTTTTCTACATTCAACAAAGATTTTTATTGCGTTTGGTTTTTTGATAAAGAAATTAATTGCGAAAATAAAATAGATTTATGCGGAAGCTTAGAGAATTATTATGATTATCATCTGAAACAAAAAAAACTTGAATTATTGAAAAAGAAAATTGAAGGGATAATTTTTAAACAGACCAATACTGAGAAAAAGAATTTAAATATTCAAATTGATCTTCTGACAAAATCAGAAAACTACGAGATATATAAAGAAAAAGCTGATAATATATTCGCCTCACATGAAATTAAAAAACAAGACATAATAAAGGGACAAAAACTATATAAAAAATCAAAAAAGCTAAAGAGATCTAGAGAATTAATAAAAGAAAGATTAAGTATTTACAAAACAAATATAGAGAGATTAGACGAATTCACTACGCTTCTAGAAAATTTAAATTCTTTAAATCATGAAAAACTTTCTATGAGAATCAAACTCATAGAAGAAATTATGGAAGAAATTTGTAACGAGTTTAATATCAATATCAAGAAGCAAAGAGAAGATCAGAAAAGTACATATGAGATAGAGTCTTCACCAATTCAAGTTGACACTCCCACAGGATTAAAGCTTCAGGTAGGGCGAAATATGAGGCAAAATGATTTAATAAGCTTTAAGTTCTCAAAAAAAGGCGATTTATGGTTTCATGCCCAGGAATCACCAGGCAGTCATGTAGTTTTGAAGTCTTCATCTCAAGTAGCATCTGAACAAGATCTTCAAATAGCTGCAGATTTAGCTGCTTTATTTAGTAAGGCAAAAAGAAACATTAAAGTTCCAATTAATTTAGTAAAGATTAAAGATTTGCAAAAAATCAAAAACGGAGGACCGGGTTGCGTTTCCTTTAAAAATGGAGAAATTATTTGGGGAAATCCTACAAGAGGAGAAGATTACATTAAAAAAAATCTTAAAACAGTAATTTAGTTTATAATAAAAAAAATTTTTAAATCTAGATGATTGATTTTCTTTTAGGCACTCATGAATTTTTAGGAAATCATAGTTTTCCAGAATTTATTGTTGGATATCTATTTGGTGCTGCATTAATAATTGGAGCTCCTACTGTTTTCTTACTACTTGCCTTCGTAAGCGCTTTAATGAAAACAAATGGGAAAATGGGTGGATATAGAGAATATGAAACATATGGTGAATCATCTTTAAATGATGCCCCTCCTTTCTTATTACCAGATCCAACAAATCCTAAATTAAGCAAATAATTAAGTTAATCGGAAAAATAAATTGGACTTTGACAATAGTAGTTTAAAACCTTTTTCTTACACAATTTTTATCAAATAATAATGAGAGGTACAGGTCAAAGTGAAAAAAAATTATCAGATTCGATGACTTTTAGTGATCATTTAGAGGAGCTTCGTCAAAGGATACTAAACTCAATTTACTCAATACTTATTTCAATATTCTTTAGCTTTCTCATCATAAAGCCATTAATATCTTTTTTAGAAATTCCAGCTGGTGATATTCATTTACTACAACTTGCTCCGGGAGAGTTTTTATTTGTCGCTATTAAAGTTGCAGGGTACAGCGGATTGATAGTATCTATGCCTTATATTTTTTATCAAATAATATTATTCATTTCTCCTGGTTTAACAAAACAAGAAAAAAGCCTCATCTTGCCTGCAGTTTTTGGTTCAGGTCTTCTGTTTTTTTTAGGATTAATTTTTTCATGGTGGATATTAGTCCCTGCAGCAATAAACTTCTTCATTAGTTTTGGTGCTGATATTGTTGAACCAACTTGGTCTATAGAAAGATATTTTGATTTTGTTCTCTTATTAATGTCCAGCACTGCAATAGCTTTTCAATTGCCAGTATTACAATTTATTCTTGGTTCTCTTGGAATAATCACAACAGAAAAAATGATTTCGAATTGGAAGATAGTTGTAATTTCCTCAGCAATATTATCTGCAGTGATTACCCCTTCAACTGACCCATTGACTATGTCATTACTATCTATATCGATTGTGTTTTTATTTTTTGTGGGTACTGGATTAACTTACTTATCAGAAAATCTTAAGTCAAAAACTCTTTCATCTTCTCATTAAGATTTAATTGCAAGCTGACAGCTCTACCTAATCGTGGCTTAGCATTGACTTTCTTTAGCCATTCCCTTACTTCTTCTGAATATCCACATCTATTTAAAATCTCAATTTTATCAGCTATCGATTTTTTATATTCATCTTCACTTAAAGGGAATGATTCCTGTCCAAGAAATCCCCACATCATTTGAAAATACACGAATTTTCCTCTTCTAAAGAGTCTAAAATCATATTTTTTTCCCCAGCGATGAATCAAATAATGTATAACTTCATCTACTAGCAATGGGTTCATTTAAATCAATTAATTAAGACTTCCTAAACTTTTACTTTAAATTATTAAAAGTCCTATCTATTTGCAACAGAAATTGAACAATTTGCTCCATAATAACTAATAAATAACAGAACCAAGTAGCGAATGACTCAATTAAGTACCAATGATGTCCCCTCTATGGGTCGAAGGCAATTTATGAATCTTCTTACATTTGGTACTGCAACTGGTGTAGCTTTAGGAGCCCTTTACCCTGTAGCTAATTATTTCATGCCTCTAAGAGCAGGCGGTGGTGGAGGTGGTACTTCTGCTAAAGATGAATTAGGGAATCCAATAACTAAGACAGGTTGGTTAGCTACCCATCAAGCAGGAGACAGAAGTCTAGTTCAGGGTCTAAAGGGAGATCCAACTTATTTAATAGTTAATGAGGGTGGGGAAATAGGAGAATTTGGTTTAAATGCAATTTGTACTCATTTAGGTTGTGTTGTCCCATGGGATAGTGGTGCTAATAAATTCATATGTCCTTGTCATGGCAGTCAGTATGATACTAACGGGAAGGTAGTAAGAGGGCCTGCGCCTTTATCTTTAGCGCTAGCTCATGTCGATATTGAAGATGATGCTGTACTCGTAAAACAATGGTCAGAAACTGACTTTAGAACTAATGAAAATCCATGGTGGGCATAAAAAAAATGAAAGGTCTTAAAAATCAAATCATGAAAAAAACAAGTTTATTTATTTGTACTTTGCTTTTCATTTCAAGCATTTTATTTTATCCGAAAATCAGTTTTGCTTATCCATTTTGGGCTCAGCAAAACTACGAATCCCCAAGAGAAGCCACAGGTAAAATAGTCTGTGCAAATTGTCATCTAGCTCAGATGCCTACAATTGCAGAGGTTCCACAATCTGTTGGGGCAGACAGTGTTTTCAAAGCTGTAGTCAAAATACCCTACAAAAATGATTTAAAAGAGATAGGGGCTGATGGTTCGGAAGTCCCATTACAAGTTGGTGCAGTTGTAATGCTGCCTGATGGCTTTAAACTTGCTCCACAAGAAAGATGGACCGAAGAAATAAAAGAGGAGACAGAGGGGGTTTATTTCACTAATTACAGTGAAGAGAAAGATAATATCATTATTGTCGGACCTTTACCTGGCGATACCAATAAAGAAATCGTTTTCCCTGTACTATCCCCTGACCCATCCACTAATAAAGAATATCACTATGGGAAATACTCATTACATATTGGAGGCAATAGAGGTAGAGGTCAGGTATATCCAACTGGAGACAAGAGCAATAATGTAGTATTCGCTTCTTCCACTGCAGGAACCATAAATTCAATAGAAACAATTGAAGATGGTAGCTATCAAGTCAATATAGAAAACGATAATGGTGAAATAATTACTGAAGCAGTCCCTGTTGGTCCTCAACTTATAGTAAAAGCGCAAGACAAAATTAATGTAGGCGACCCCCTTACTAATGATCCCAACGTGGGTGGCTTTGGGCAATTAGATGCTGAGGTTGTACTTCAGAGCCCTTATAGAGTTATTGGATTGATTGCATTCTTCATTGGTGTAGGCTTAACACAAATACTTTTAGTATTAAAGAAAAAACAAGTAGAAAAAGTGCAAGCAGCAGAGGGTATCTAACTTTCTCTAAATGCTTATACTTCAAGCTTTTATACAATCTCCAGGAGAAACTTTTTTAAATTTAGGATTTATAACTGTTAGATGGTATGGTTTTCTTATTTCTGTTTCAGTTTTAATAGGCCTATTTGTCTCTAAAAAACTAGCAAAGGCAAGAAATATTAACCCAGAGTACATTAGTGAAATACTTCCATCATTAATAATCTCTTCAATAATAGGAGCTAGAGCTTATTACGTAATTTTTGAGTGGAGGCAATATAGCGGAGAGAACTTTTTTACTTCTTTTGAACTATTCAATAACATCATTCAAATACCTTCTTTTCTTGCAGTTTGGGAAGGAGGTATAGCAATCCATGGAGGTCTAATTGGAGGATTATTATCTATTATCTATTTCTGTAAGTCGAAAAAAATTAATTTAAAAACTTTTATAGATATATTAATACCCTCGATTATTCTTGGACAATCAATAGGAAGGTGGGGAAATTTTTTCAATAATGAAGCCTTTGGAGTTCCTACAAATTTGCCTTGGAAATTATTTATACCTATCCAAAATAGGCCTTTAGAATTTATTAATTATGAATTTTTTCATCCTACATTTCTCTATGAGTCATTGTGGAATCTTTTAATTTTCATCGTCCTTATTATTACCTTTAATAAACAAAATAAAACAGATTTTTTCAGGCCTGGCTTTATTAGCTGTCTTTATTTAATAAGTTATAGCTTTGGAAGATTCTGGATTGAAGGTTTAAGAACTGACCCACTATGCATTGGTGGACTTCCACCTTTTTGTGATGGCGGTATAAGAATGGCTCAATTTATAAGTATTTTTCTATTTTCTTCTGGATTAATTGGAATATTTTTTTTAAGATTGAGAACATATAGCGGGAAAAATAGAAAGAATGGATAACAAAATATCCTTTATTGGTGTTGGTCCAGGCGATCCAGAATTATTAACTTTAAAAGCATTAAAAAAGATAAAAATTGCAGATGTCATTATTTGGACTGATTCTCTAATTCCTGAAAAGATTTTAGATTCTGCTAGAGAAGGTTCTGAAAAAATAAAAACGAGTTCACTTAACTTAGAGCAAATCACCTCAATTATGATAGAAAAATTTCAGGCAGGGAAAACTGTTGTCAGGTTACATGATGGAGACCCTTGCCTTTTTGGAGCAATTAGAGAGCAAATCGAAATTTTAAAAAATGAAAAAATTGAAATCGAGGTTGTTCCTGGAGTAAGTGCTTTTCAAGTTGCTGCAGCATATCATGAAGCTGAGTTAACCATCCCTGACGTAACGCAAACAATAATTTTAACTAGAGCAGGAGGTCGAACAGGGATGCCCGAAAAAGAATCTCTGAAAGATCTTGCGAAACACAACTCCTCTATATGTCTATATCTAAGTGCTAGGCATGTGAAAAGGTCTCAAGAAACTTTACTAGAGTTTTACCCTCCAGAGACTAAAGTGATTGTTGGATTTAGAGTATCTTGGGATGATGGTTGGACATCATTAATAGAATTAAAAGATATGGAAAAATTTTCTATTGAGAAAAAACTAATTAGAACAACCATTTACATAATTAGCCCAGCAATTAGTAATTCTCAAAAAAGATCTAATCTTTATAATCCATCTTATAAGCATCTCTTTAGGAATATATAATCTTAAAGTTGATAGAAAAATATTAATTACTATAATTAGTAAAAATTTATTTGCTTTGAAAGAAATAAAATCTGTTTCGGGAATCAACAATAAAGGAGGAGATTCCTCTTTAAAGAGAATCGGAAATTTCATTAAAGAGGCTAGGTTAAGTAAAAATCAATCAATTGAAGAATTGGCTTCTGATTTAAAAATTGGAGCTCATCAACTTGAAGCCATAGAGGAAGGTAATGAAGAAAAACTACCTGAAAAAGTATTTATCAAAGCAATGATTAGAAGGATTTCACAGAAGCTAAAACTTGATACAGAATTTTTAATGGATGAATTCAATACCGAGAGGAAAGAGGTGAAAATTGAAGAAATAGTTGAAGAAGTTTCCAAAAAAAAATATAAAACTAAGCAATCTAAGAATTTTAATCAACTAGGATTCCTAATATTTATTGTAATTTCAGGCTTTCTCGGACTAATCGCCTCGTCCTTAATTTTCAATTTATTTTCAGATTCTTCTCAGAATCAAACTCCAAAACAAGAACTTATTAAAAAAACTAAATAACTTTTAATTCCAAATTCTTTAGTTCTTTTATTACATTACGGCATAATCCTAAGTTCCATTTTTCAAGAAGAAGATCATGGTTTCTATCTAAAGGTAAAAGTTGAAATGTAAGATTATTTTCCTGCAATTTTATTTGAACTGAGGAGATCACCTTGTCAGGTCTTTGGTCAAGAGCTGCTGCTAGTCTCAGGATTAATGACATTTCAAGAACTAATGTTTTATCTTCTTTGGATATTAAATTTTGCCAAGACTCATGTCTTTTCTTGGGTAGAGTCTTTCTATGGTACCTAGCAATTGAAGCAATAATATTTGTTTCTGCTTCAGAATATCCCAACAACTCACAATTTTTTATTAAGTACCAAGAGTGTTTGTGATATGAACCAACATTCACATATTTCCCACAATTATAAAGATTAGAAGCTGCCCAAAGAAGTTCTTTAGCTTTAGGGTCATTATCGCTATGAAAGATATTTTTAGTCTGATCATAGATTTGAAAGGCAATATCAATAACTTTCTCAGCTCTTGTATTATCTACTCCAAACTTTCTGGCCTGATGAACTATAGTTGTTTTTCTAATATTGCCTTGAATATTTAACTCATTTTTAATTATCCCTTTACGAAGCATCCAATCCACAACCAAACCCTCTCGAAGCGCCCTCTCACTTATTATTAATTCATCAAAGTTCAACATCTCCATTGCGGTGTTTAATATCAATGCTCCTGGAATAATTATTTCTGCTCTTCTCTCACTTAATGAAGGTATTTTCTTGATTTCCGAAACTGGCAATTTAATTAGTTTTTCCAATACATTTTGTAAATTTTCCCTTTTGAATTTATAACCATGTAATTTTTGTTTAGATTCTCCCAAATCATCTGAAATCAAATTTCCTAATGAGGTTGCAGTACCACTGGTTGCAATCATAGATAAAGGCTTATCTCCCTTAGATCTACTCTCTATTTTTCGAACAGATGGTTCTAAAGATCCTTTAATAAAAGTTGTTAAAAAACTCGATCTTTCTGAAGTTATAGACCCTTTATTTAAAAAATCATTTTTAAGTCTTACCGCACCAATTCTCGAACTCGTAAGCGCTATAGCATCTTTTTTATCTGCAAGTATTAATTCTGTAGATCCTCCTCCAATATCTATGATTACAAAAGACTGATCTTCAAAAGACATCCCAGAAAGAACACCAAGGTAAATTAATCTGGCTTCCTCAGATCCACTTATCATTTCTATTTGAATATCAGTTTCATCAAGAACTCTTCTAATAAAATTTTGACCGTTTGGAGCTTCCCTAACTGCACTTGTTGCTGCTGTTACGATTTGTTTTACTCCATTACTTTTACAATATTCCTTAAATCGCTTAAGAGTAACTAATGCCCTTTGGATTGATTCTTCAGTAAGATTACCCTCCTCATCTCTTTCTCCAAGACGAGTGGTTGATTTATCAGTAAATTTTATTGAAAATGATTTTAATTCTAGATTAATTTCTGCTACCAAGAGATGTGTAGAGTTAGTTCCAATATCTATAGAAGCTACTAAAATTTGCTTTTCTTGAAAATACCTTAAATCTTGTTTCAGTATCATTTCTTTTTATAAGACGAAGATATCTTTAATCCATTAATAAATATACCCAACATTGATTATTAAATAATAGAAATCATTTAATCCTAGTAAGATTATTTAAAGTTATGAAATATACAATAGGTCATATGCAAAATAAAAATCGACAAATTAAATTAAGTACTTTTTTTGAATTATTAAGGTGGAATAAGCCGACTGGAAGAATGATCTTACTTATTCCTGCTGGATGGAGTTTATATTTAACCCCAGATGCTAATCCAACATTTTTAATGTTGCTAAGAATAATACTGGGAGGACTACTAGTAAGTGGATTAGGATGCGTAGTTAATGATATTTGGGATAAAAAAATTGATCAAAGAGTTGTTAGGACAAAAAATAGACCTCTAGCTGCAAATAAAATCGGTCTTAAGACAGCTTATTCAATTCTTTTCTTTTTAATTTTATGTAGCTTCTTTCTAACTTTGTCACTACCTCAGCCTGGAAGAATCCTTTCAATTTCACTTGCTTTTTTAGCTTTACCTATCATTTTAATTTATCCTTCTGCTAAAAGATGGTTTAAATATCCTCAATTAATCTTATCCATATGCTGGGGTTTTGCTGTCTTAATTCCCTGGGCCGCAAATGAAGGCAATTTAAATAGTATTGTTTTACTATTTTGCTGGCTAGCTACCATTTTTTGGACTTTTGGCTTTGATACGATTTATGCTTTAGCAGATAAAAAATATGATATCAAAATTGGAATTAATAGTTCCGCAGTTAACCTCCAGAACAATACAAGAATAACCATTCAAATTTGTTATTTTTTAACTTCTTTTTTTCTCGCAATATGCGGATTTATTAATCAAATGGATTTTATTTTTTGGCCAATTTGGCTTGTAACGTCAATCTTAATGCAGAGAGATATACTAAAAGTATTTCCTGAGGAAAAGCAATCAATAAAAAATATTGGCAATCACTTCAAAAATCAATCAATTTATGGAGGAGTCATTTTATTAGGAATTATTATTGCTTCATAAATTCTAAATATGGTTTTTAGATTAAAAAAAGGGGATTTAATAGATATTTTAGCTCCAGGCTCCTTTATTGATGAAAACGAAAATTTTCAAAAAGGCATAGAAATCTTAAAAAATTGGGGTTTGGAAATTAATGAAAATAATTCTCTATCAAAAAAATTTGGTTATTTTGCAGGGGATGATCTAACTAGATTTGAAGAACTTGAAAAAGCACAAAATAGTAAGCTAATCATTTTTGCAAAAGGAGGCTGGGGTTCAGCAAGACTTTTAGAAAAAGAACCTTCTTGGCAGCATGGTTTAATGCTTGGATTCTCAGATACATGTTCTTTATTACTATCTAAATATTCTCAAGGATTTATAGGTTCTATCCATGGCCCCATGGTTACTAGCCTTTTCAAAGAACCAGAGTGGAGTCTTGAGAGATTAAGAAATTTACTTTTTGAGGGATATGTTGAGGACATAATAGGAATCCCTTTAAGAGGTGGGAAAGCGAAAGGAGAGATAATAGTTTCTAACTTGACTATTGCTACTTTTTTAATTGGTACTAATCACTTTCCAGATTGCAAAGGGAAAATAATAATTTTTGAAGACATTAATGAAGATATTTATAAAATTGATCGCATGTTGACTTACCTTAGGATGACTAAAACAATTTCTGAAATTGCGGGTATTGGATTCGGAAGTTTTTCTAATGATTCCTGCGACCTTGAATTGAAAGATTTACTAAAAAACTGCATTATTGAAAGACTTCAAGAGTTCGATTTTCCTATTCTTTTTGATCTCCCAATAGGCCACATATCAGGGAATGCATGCATCCCGTTAGGGTATGAAGCAACCTTAAATGGTGACAACGGCATTCTTAGTATCGATAAACCTTTTTAACTAGGAGTTCTTCACAAAAAGTTTTGCTATTTTCAAATCTATAGGGGATGTAATTTTTATATTTGAATAAGTTCCTTCAATAATCTTCACTTTCCAATTAAGCATTTCGAATAGAGAAGCATCATCTGTGACTTTCCAGTTATTATCAATTGCCATCTTATGTGCTTTTTTTAATCTATCTACTAAAAAGCCCTGAGGAGTTTGCGCTGCCCATAAATAATTTCTGTCTGGTGTTTCTTTAATAAAACCTTCATTATCAACAATCTTTATAGTGTCTGTTACCTTAGTAGCTAAAATTACAGCCTCATCTTCATCTAATTGCTTGGCACAAAGGTCTATCAATTCAGAATTAATTAGACATCTAGCACCATCATGTATTAAAACTTTTTCAGCATCTTTTGGTAACGCTTTTAAACCATTAAAAACTGACTGTTGTCTGGTGTCACCACCATTAATCCAATGAACTTTATGGGCAAAATCCTTAGCTGAATTAAGTAATAAGTTTTTATCTTTTGGTTGCCCAATTATTCCAACCCAGTTTGTTGAGCTTGCAGAAAATACAGATTTAAGTGTCCAATAAATCAAAGACTCTCCCTCTAAATCAATAAGTAATTTATTTTTCCCAGCTTTCATTCTGCTACCACTCCCTGCAGCTGGTATTAAAAAGTGCACAATAGAAGGACTTAATGTTTTCTAGACAATTATAAATAAAAGCAATATCTTTACACAAATAGTACTACGATTGAAAATTATAAAATTTCATAATGTCCAATACAGATTCATTATCAGGCAAAGTTGCTTTAATCACTGGAGCTAGCAGAGGAATTGGTAAAGAAATTGCTTTAGAACTAAGCCGCTTAGGAGCAGAAGTTTTTATTAATTACTCTTCTTCTGATGAAAAAGCTGAAGAAGTTGTAAATTCAATAAAAAATTCGGGAGGTAAAGCTCATAAATTAAAATTTGATGTATCAAGAGAAGATTCTGTCAGTTCAGCTTTTGAAGAAATCATAAAAATTAATGGTTCCATTGATATTCTTATTAACAATGCTGGTATTACTAGAGATGGACTATTGATGAGAATGAAATCGGAACAATGGGATGATGTATTAAATACAAACTTAAAAGGGGTTTTTCTTTGTACAAAATATGCTTCAAAATTTATGATGAAAAAAAGAAGTGGTAGTATCGTAAATATTTCATCTGTTGTTGGAATAATTGGTAATCCCGGTCAAGCAAATTATTCTGCAGCTAAAGCTGGAGTTATTGGATTCACCAAAACTTGTGCTAAAGAATTTGCTTCAAGAGGTATAAACGTAAATGCAATAGCTCCAGGCTTTATAGAAACAGAAATGACTGAAAAACTTAATACTGAAGAGATACTTAAAGTTATCCCTCTAGGGAAATTAGGAAGTTGTACTCAAATTGCAAACTTAGTGTCATTCCTAGTTTCAAGTGATGCAGGAAGTTACATTACAGGGCAAACAATCAGTATAGACGGGGGTATGAGTATTTAGTTATGTACTTTCATAAGGCTGGCCTAATTCATCTCTCAACCTTCTAATTTTTTGCAAAAGTTTTAGTCTTCTACTTCTAGCAGTTAATGTTAAGAAAAATCTTAAAGGGAAATATATCACTGTCATAGCAATCGCGAGGATTGCGGTAAGAGTAAAAATAAGATTATTTGTTTCTTCCATAACTTAAAGATACTCTTATTTGAGTTAATTTGTATGTCCTATTAAAAGAAATTCGGCTTTCCCCACTTAATTAAATATCCCTTAAAAATGATTCTATGGGAGATTAGAATAAGACAAAAGATCGAGCAAACATGGCTAAACAATTAAGTTTTTCTAATGAATCAAGAGAAGCGCTAGAAAAAGGTGTTAATTTCGTAGCTAATGCGGTAAAGGTTACTATTGGGCCGAAGGCAAAAAACGTTGTAATAGAAAAGAAATTTGGTTCACCAGATATAGTAAGAGATGGATCTACAGTTGCCAAAGAAATTGAGATTGAAAACCCTATTTCTAATTTAGGTGCGAAATTAATAGAACAAGTTGCATCCAAGACAAAAGAGAGTGCTGGTGATGGAACAACAACAGCAACCATTTTGGCTCAGAAGATGGTTCAGGAGGGATTAAAAAATATTGCTTCTGGCGCCAACCCTATGGAGTTAAAAAAAGGTATGGAGGCAGGCCTAGCTTTTGTCTTAGAAAAATTAAGTTCCAAAAGTATTTCATTAAATGGTTCTGATATCCAAAAAGTTGCAACAGTTAGTGCTGGAGGTGATGAAGAAATTGGATCTATAATTTCGAAAGCAATGGATATTGTTACTTCAGATGGTGTAATAACTGTCGAAGAATCTCAATCACTAGAAACAGAATTAGATATAACTGAAGGTATGTCTTTTGATAGAGGTTATAGTTCTCCATATTTCGTAACAGACCAAGAAAGACAAGTTTGTGAACTTGAAAATCCTAAAATATTAATAACTGATCAAAAAGTATCAACTTTAGTTGATCTAGTTCCAATACTTGAAGAAATTCAGAAGTCAGGCTCACCTTTTTTAATTCTTGCCGAAGATATAGAAGGAGAGGCTTTAACCACTCTGGTTTTGAATAAGAATAATGGGGTTTTAAATGTAGCTTCCGTAAGAGCTCCGTTATTTGGTGAGAGAAGAAAAGCTGCCCTTGAAGATATTGCAATTCTTACAGGGGCTAAGTTAATTAGCGAAGATAAATCGATGACACTTGATCAAGTATCGATTAATGATTTAGGCAAAGCAAAAAAAATAACTATCACAAAGGATAAAACTACAATTGTTGCCTTCGAAGACACTAAAGATTTAGTTAAAGCTCGAGTAGAGAAATTAAAGAGAGAAATTAATATAACTGAATCTGAGTATGATCAGGATAAAATCAATGAAAGGATAGCCAAACTAGCCGGAGGAGTAGCTCTTATCAAAGTAGGAGCTGCTACAGAAACAGAGATGAAGTATAAAAAATTGAGAATCGAAGATTCCCTTAATGCTACGAAAGCTGCTATTGAAGAGGGTGTTGTTTCTGGAGGAGGACAAACTTTAATTGAAATATCAGATGACCTTTTAAAATTAAGTGAAACATCTTCAGATGATTTAAGAACGGGGATAAAGATAGTTAAAGAAGCCCTTTTAGAACCTACCAAACAAATAGCAAAAAATGCTGGTTTTAATGGTGATGTAGTTGTCGCTGAAATTCAGAGGCTTAACAAAGGGTTTAATGCTAATTCAGGACAATATGAGGATTTAAAAGATTCAGGAATATTAGATCCAACCAAAGTGATAAGATTAGCTCTTCAAGATTCAGTATCTATTGCGGCTATGCTCCTCACAACAGAAGTTGCGATGGCTGACATCCCAGAACCTGAAGCTTCAGCCCCTGGAGGACCAGGTGGAGATCCAATGGGAGGAATGGGTGGTATGGGAATGCCAGGAATGGGTGGCATGGGAATGCCAGGAATGGGTGGCATGGGAATGCCAGGAATGGGCGGCATGGGAATGCCGGGTATGATGTAAAAGCTAACTAGCTTTTTTATCGTTGTTAATCCACTTTCTTAAATTTTTAATATAAGGTAAGGGTAATTTTGGGGTTCCATTAAATTGATTTATTTTATAAGAATTTTGATTTTTGCTAGATATTTCATCGCTTCTAGCAGTTTCCAGACCATTTGATTCCATCTTTGTTTCTTCAATATTTTCAAAAGTTTTTGATAATTCAAGCTTAATTTGTTCTTGATTTTCTTCATGCACTTCATCAATTAAAGATATATGTTCTTGATTTTCTTTTTGTATTGAACTATGGATTAATAAATCATTTAATGAATCAATCCCAAATCTATGGACCCACTTAATAACAACATTTTCTTTAAGCAAAAAATTATTTTCTAAAGAAGCTTGTTTAAAAACTTCTATTAAATGATTTTTTAAAAGCATAAAATTTCTAATTTAACTTTCTATTTAACAGAGGCCTTATAATAATCAAGGAAAAAACTGTTAAAGAAAATAAAATTGAGATACAACTCTTACAAGTTAAATCACCATATGGGGCATGTAAAGCCACAAATTCTAAATCCATAGTTTGTGTATAGGCAGTCCTAATAGGTTCAATAGCAAAAGTTAATGGATTTAATGAAGCTAACCAGCCCAGCCAATTTGGCATAAAAGAGATTGGAGCTAAAGCAGTACTCGCAAATAGAAGAGGTAAATTTATTACGAATATAAGAGCAATTAATTCAATATGTCCCGGCAAAACAAACGCTAAACATAAACTTATTGATGTCACAAAAAGAACTAATAAAATTAGTGTGGCAAATACAATTCCTAAACCATATAAGTTGGGCCATCCATAACCCAAAATATAGGAAACAATCATTATGACAATACTCTGAACAAAGCTCAAGATTGTTATGTAAAAAAAAGAAGATAAAACTATGGATAATCTACTGGTTAAAGGAGCCACAAGTAATCTATTAAGAAATCCAAACTCTCTATCAAACATTAAAGGAAGACCAGAGTTTAAGGCTCCGCTAAAAGCAGTAAAAACAATAAGTCCTGCTCCTAAAAAATTCCCGTAAGAATCAACACCTGGTAAAAAACCTTCAGGAGCTTTAGAGAATAATGCCCCAAATAAAAAAAGCCAAATTATTGGTTGTAATATTCCTGCTAAAAGAGTTGATGGTCTTCTTTTTAATTGAATAAATAATCTCTTTGTTAAGGCAAATGTTTCCTGATATAAAAAAAATAAATTATACTGTTGTAATTCCATAATTAGCAGTAATTAGTATTCATTATAGTTAATTAACCAAAAGTTTTTTTTATCGCATGGATTGCTTTGATTCTTTTTTTAGGTCTCTTTTCCCTGCCATAGAAATTTCAGCATCCAATAATGTTTTTCCAGTTGCCTGAAGATATACATCATCCAAGCTTGGCTGACTTTGGGTAAGAGAAAAAATTTCAAACTTTGAGAAAGCCAATTCCACTTTTAGCTTCGTAAGTAAATCTTTTTGCTTATCTGCTACGAAATTTATCGAGAAACCTTGAGCTTCATTTATGATAATCTGACTAATTCCATCTATTGAAGATAAAATTTTAGATATATTATTTGCTTCTTCCTGATTACTAAATTCTCTTACTTTCAAAGTTACTCTATCTCCTCCTAATTTATTTTTCAGCTCTGAAGGAGTCCCTTTTGCTATAACTCTTCCATCATCAATTATCACTAATCTGTCTGCCAATTTATCTATTTCATCAAGATAGTGACTACTTAAAATAATGGTCATTCCATTATTTCTCAAATCTTTCAATAGTTGCCATATAATATTTCTACTTTCAATATCTAAACCAACTGTAGGTTCATCCAAAATTAATACTTGGGGCAAATGTAAAAGTCCAGCTGCCAGATCTATTCTTCTTTTCATTCCCCCTGAATAAGTTCCGCACTTACGATCAATCCAATCATTCATTTCTAATTGATCTATTAATTTATTTATCCTTTCAAATTTTTTATTTTTGTTGATGTGATATAAATCTGATTGAAAATCCAAAAGCTCTCGTCCAGTTAATATTTTGTCAAGTGCAATGTCTTGGGCAACATAACCAATTAATTCTCTAATTTTCCTTGAATTTTTGATCAGATTAATATTATTTATAAAAACTTCTCCACTATCAGGCTCTATTAAAGTAGCAAGTATATTTATTAGTGTTGATTTGCCAGCACCATTTGGGCCTAGTATTCCGAATAATGTGCCAGCTTCAATTTCTATAGATAAATTTTTTAATGCATTGATATCTGAATAAGATTTTGAAAGCCCTTTTACTTTTATATAATCCATCAAACTTACAATTTACTTAAAAAACATTTTACATCTAATTTAATTACTAAGCAGGGATACTATAGATAAAAATATTTGCATAGATTGCTGTTCAAATTCTACCGATAGTTGGGTTCTGGAAATTAATAACAAAAGACAAATACCAAACATATAGAGAATAGACCATCTAAAGAGAGACTTTGCTCTTAAAAGATCATCAGGAGATTTCTTTAATTCATTTATTAATTGCAAAAGTCTTCCATTAAATGGCAATAACATAATTCCGTATAAAAGACCCCCTTCAGGTAAGGCAAAAACTCCCATAATACTCATTAAGATTGTTGCCCATCCATAACGAGAAATTGCTTTAGCAGTAAAAACAGATCCTTTAACAGAAGGGAGCATAGGAATACCAACAGATGCGTAATCATCCTTCAACAAAATTGCAAGTGCCCAAAAATGAGCTGGGGTCCATAACATTACTAAACCAAACAACCACCAACCACTAAGACCTACATGCCCTGAAGCAGCAGATGCTCCAACTAAAGGTGGTATCGCACCAGCAACTCCTCCGAAGACAATATTTTTTGTTGTACGAGGTTTCAAAATAACTGTATATAAAATTACGTAGCTAAATAAACCAAGAAGAGTTAATCCCGCAGCCAAATAATTTACACCACTTACTAAAAGCATCGAAGCTGCCAAAGTACATGATACGGCAGCTAAAAATACAGTCTCAGATGACAACTTTCCAGCTGGCAAGGCTCTTTTGCTAGTTCTTGTCATCCTCTTATCTAATTCCATTTCCCACAAGCAATTAAGAGCTCCTGCTGCTGCTGCTGCCAAAGCTCCGCCTCCTAAAGTACAGATAAGTTTTGGAGAAGACAAAGGCCATTCTTCAGTTAAAGCCATTCCTCCCAAAGTTGTTGCCAGTAAAAGTGGGATTAATCTGGGTTTTGCTACTTCAAGCCAAGGCGGCAAAGTTATTTTTTTTCTTGAAGGTACAACTTCATCCCTAATTGAAGACTTATAGTTCAAGTTTTCTAAGTTACTACTGTTCATGAATTGATACCAACCATTTGAGAATTTAGGGAGTGGTCTAGACCTTTTTTGGTAAAAGGATTTCTGAAAAGTAATGTTGTTAATATCGCAATAAATAAAGAGGCGTTAAGTTGATGACCGATAATAAAAATAGGTTCATTCAAATTTGTTTTAAGACTTAAAACACCCAAAGCAATTTGGGAAAACAATAGAAAAATGAGTGCTGAGAGATATTTCCAATTTTCATTTACCAAACTTCTCTTATAAATTGCAGTAGCAATAATCAATAGAATTGAAAAAGCAATTGGAAAAGCAAATAATTTATGAGTATTTAGAATTAGACATTGTTTATTAAAAGATAAACAAATATGTGCTGACCAGGTTGATGAAAGCCTTACTCCAATAAAAGATTGAATAAGAGTAAGTAAAAGAGGAAAAAACAATAAAAATCTCCACCAAATTAATGGCTCTTCTATATCGTCTTTTTCTAAATTTTGATTTATTGAAATTGTTGTGATAAGTAGTAGAAAAGCTATTAAAAGATGGCCAGTAACAGTATATGAATCAAGCAAGTTTATTACTGTTAAAGCTCCAAAAGATCCTTGGACAATAACGAGAAAAAGTAATAGTGAATAAGTTTTAGGTAACCAATTTGGAATTTCATTTTTCCAAATAATTGAAAGGGCAAATTTAAAAAGAATTAATACTCCAACCAGAAAAGCATCCAGACGATGAAACCACTCTAGAAATACTCTTAGGTTCATATGACTAAAAGGCAAAAAAGATCCATAACATAATGGCCAATCTGGACAGGCAAGTCCAGCCTCCATGACTCTAGTAGTACCTCCAATTACGATTAGTGCAATGAGTGCGAGTACACTATGACTTCCCAACCTTTTAAAAATTGTCAGATATTTTGATTTATATAATTGGTTATTAATCAAATGGATAAAACCTATTATTTTGCATAATAAATTAGATTTAAAAACCAAACATTAATTAAAAATTAATATGTTTAATTTAAAAAATAATTTACTAATTTAATCTTTTTTCCCTGACAATTAACTCTAAAAAGTTATTAATAATACGCCTTTTATTTCATAAATCTTAAGAAGTTGTGAATTTAAATGTTTTTCTTTTAACAAAGGATGCAGGATTAAAAAAATTGAATATCTTGAGGATATAAATACAAATTTTTAGAGATCAATTGTTAAATAAAAACTTTTATTTAATACTAATTATTTCCCTCGTTTTTGCTATATCTTTTTGGATTGGTTTTAATGTAAATTTGCTCCCAGCTGAAGCAAGTATTAATGCACCAATTTACGATGAACTCTTTAAAATTCTTTTCATCATTGGATTAATCATTTTTATAGGAATGACAATAGCTGTTATATATAGCTTATTTAAGTTTAGAAAAAGAAATGATCAGATAGGCGATGGCATAGCTTTAGAGGGAAATTTAAGCTTAGAAATTGTATGGACAATTATCCCTTCAATAATTGTTTTATTAATAGGTTTATACAGCTACAACATCTACGATCGAATGGGAGGGATGAAAGAATTAAATCATAATCACGAAATGATGAGTTCTAATACCGAAAAAATTTGGGCTGGAATAAGTCAAAGCTCTGATAATGAAATAGCACTAAATAATTTATCAATTGAAGTTTCAGCCATGCAATTTGCATTTCTATTCAATTATCCCAAGGGCAATTTCATATCAGGAGAACTACACGTTCCTGTTGATCAAAAAGTATCAATGAAAATGGAATCCAAAGATGTGATTCATGCTTTTTGGGTACCAGAGTTCAGAATCAAACAGGATATTATTCCTGGACAGCCGACTATTCTAAATTTCACTCCAACGAAAGTAGGAAAATATCCGATAATTTGCGCAGAATTATGTGGTCCATATCATGGAGGAATGAGAGCCTCCATAATTGTGGAAGAAGAATCTGATTACAACCAATGGTTTAACAAAAATAAAAAACCAGAGGTGAATTTATGACAATATCAATTGATCCACAAAAAACTAATAATGAAAGTCTTCAACCTAAAGGCTGGCTTAGATACTTTAGTTTTAGCCTTGATCATAAAGTAATTGGGATACAATACTTAGTCTGCGGTTTTCTTTTCTATTTAATAGGAGGAACCTTAGCTAGCGCTATAAGAATTGAACTAGCTAGTCCGATGTCTGACTTTATGCCGAGAGATGTATATAACCAAGTTTTAACCCTACATGGAACAATAATGATTTTCCTATGGATAGTGCCTGTAGTTAACGGTGCTTTTGGAAATTATTTAATTCCATTTTATGTAGGTGCTAGAGATATGGCATTCCCAAGATTGAATGCTGTAGCTTTTTGGTTAATTCCTCCTTCAGGTTTGATGCTGGTAGCAAGCTATTTTGTTGAGGGTGCTGCTCAGGCTGGATGGACGGCTTATCCTCCATTGAGCATAACTACTCCTCAATCAGGACAAATTATTTGGATTCTGAGCGTTCTATTACTTGGAGGCAGTTCTATATTTGGTGGAATAAACTTTATCGCGACTATTATCAAATTAAGAAGGCCAGGATTAAAACTTATGCAATTGCCAATGTATTGTTGGGCAATGCTAGGAACAAGTCTATTAGTTGTTTTGTCAACTCCTGTTTTAGCAGGAACTTTAATTCTACTTAGCTTCGATATCATCGCTAATACAGGTTTTTTCAATCCTGTTTTAGGTGGCAATGTCGTAGTTTATCAGCATTTATTTTGGTTTTATTCTCATCCAGCTGTATACATTATGGTCCTTCCTGCCTTTGGTTTAGTCAGTGAAATACTTCCTGTACATGCTAGAAAACCACTTTTTGGATATACAACAATGGTTTTTTCCATAATGGGAATAGTAGTTTTAGGTTTAGTTGTTTGGGCGCATCACATGTTTACGAGTGGAACACCCCCTTGGATGAGATTATTTTTTACTATCGCCACAGCATTTATTGCTGTTCCGACGGGTATAAAATTTTTCAATTGGGTTGCAACATTATGGGGAGGTAAAATTTCCATAAATAGTGCAATGTTATTCTCTTGCGGATTTATTATAAATTTTGTTTTTGGAGGTATTACAGGAGTTGCTTTGGCACAGGTACCTTTCGATATTCACGTACATGATACCTATTTCGTTGTAGCCCATTTTCATTACATAGTTTATGGAGGGACTGTTTTTATTATTTTCTCTTCAATTTATCATTGGTTCCCCAAAGTAACTGGGAAAATGCTCAATGAAAAATTAGGAATTTTACACTTTATCATTACTTTTATTGGATTTAACTTGTGCTTTGCTCCTCAACATTGGCTTGGTTTAAATGGAATGCCCAGAAGAGTTGCAGAATATGATCCTCAATTCCAGTTCGTTAATCAAATTAGTAGCCTTGGGGCTCTTTTGATGGCTATAAGTACAATTCCTTTCTTAATTAACGTATTCCTAAGTGTGAGAAATGGAAAAAATGCTGGAGATAACCCTTGGAATGCTCTTACACCTGAATGGTTAACATCTTCTCCACCTCCTGTTGAAAATTGGGAAGGAGAAGCTCCATTAGTTGAAGAACCTTATGGTTATGGTAAAGAAATTTCTGAACAAAAATAAAAACATATGACAACACTAGATAGCTCAAAAGAAATTCAAAAAAATAATTCTGAAGTTAATGAAACACATGAAGACTTCAGAATGTTTGGTCTTATAACTTTCCTAATTGCAGACGGAATGACTTTTGCTGGATTCTTTGCTGCTTATTTAACTTATAAAGCAGTTAATCCATTACCTGATGGTGCTATTTATGAATTAGAACTACCAATACCGACACTCAATACAATTTTATTACTTGTTAGTAGTGCAACTTTCCATAAAGCAGGCAAAGCACTTTTAAAAGATAAAAACTCTGATTCCCAAAAATGGTTATTTATTACTGCTTTTCTTGGAATTATATTTTTAATATGTCAATTATTTGAATATTTTCATTTGCCTTTTGGATTAACTGATAATTTATTTGCAAGTACTTTTTATGCTCTTACTGGTTTTCATGGATTACATGTCACGTTAGGCACTTTAATGATTTTAATTATTGCTTGGCAATCGAGAATCAATGGTGGAAGATTAACTAGTCAAAATATGTTCCCATTGGAAGCTGTTGAATTGTACTGGCATTTTGTAGATGGAATATGGGTTGTTTTATTTATTATTTTGTATCTTTTATAAAAAACTAAATTAAAAAAATTAAATATATTTTTTATTAATTTATATTGCCACAATTCTCCTTTTTAGTAAGAATATATAGTTAGAAATTTGTCAGATAATGCTAGAAGGAAAAGAACTTCTTGAAAAAGCAAAATTATTAAGTAAAAAATCTGAAGATGAGATAGCAAAAGGTTGTGGTTACATAGGTCCTAGTGGAAGAATCTTAAGAAAAAGTTTTTATAAGGCGCTTATCGAAGCTAAGGGTTACAAAATAGGAAAAGGTCGTCAGGGGAAAAATGGTAATAGAGCTTCAAGAGGGAGACAGACAGAATACAAAACTAAAGTTCATGGCAATGGGAACCTATTAATTGGTCATGCCTACACCAAAAAATTAGGTCTAGAACCTGGTCAGGAATTTAAAATCGATCTTAAGAAAGAGTCAAAAACAATTTATCTGATTCCATTAAATTAAAAAATATATTTTACCAACCGTTTTCTTTAAGCCACTCGGAAGAAATATTATTAGAAGATAAATCTTGATTACTATTTTTATTAAATAAAAGTAATTTCTCTACATATTTAATTAGTGCATCTGCTTCAAGGTTTACGCTGTCACCGATATTTAATTTATTCAGATTTGTGTTATGCCAAGTATGAGGAATTATCGCAATAGTAAATATTTCTCCTTCCCGCTCATATTTTGCAATCGTAAGACTTATACCATTTACACAAATACTCCCTTTATTAACTACATATTTTGAAAAATTATTATTTTTCCACTTTATTGATAAGAGCCAAGATTTCTCTAATTTTTCTATATTCTCAACTGTTCCAAGACCATCAACATGTCCGCTGACTATATGCCCTCCTAGACGGTCAGACACCCTAAGAGCGGGCTCCAAATTAACAATCTGATTCAGGTTCGACTTTACTCCTAAAGTTGTTTTTTTTAATGTCTCCTCACTAACATCAACAGTAAATTTATTTTGAAAAATCTCTTTAACTGTCAAACAAATTCCATCAACAGCTATGCTGTCACCGATTGCCATATCAAATAAATTATCTAGAATTTCAATTTCTAAAATATTTTTTTCTTGTCTTAGTTTTCCAACTGATTGAATTATTCCTGTAAACATAGATTTAAGAAAAATATTTTTGCAAAATTTTGTATTTACTTTAATTTACTTTAAATGATTTTCAACTATAAATAAATTAAAGAGTAAATAAAAAGCAATTGATCATATTTAGATGATTATTAATTCACAAAAAAGATCATTTGGTAGAGGGGCGAAAGTGAGCTTATTCACTTTAGGGACAATGCGAGCAACTGAAAGTCTAGAAAAAATGTATAGCATAATAAAAAATGCACATTATGTAGGAATTAACCACATAGAAACAGCACCCTCTTATGGTGATGCTGAATCACTTATTGGAAATTCAATAAAAAAATTAGCAATAGAGGAGAATATAAAAGAAAAAAATTGGGTGATTACTTCCAAAGTTTTACCAAAGGGTGATTTTGAATTTTTAAAAAATAATTTTAAAAAGTCTCTTAAAAATTTAAATCGCGAGAAAATTAATAATCTTGCAATTCACGGACTCAACTTAAAACAACATTTAGATTGGGTTCTTGCTGGAGAGGGTAAGAAATTTATATCTTGGATACTTGATAAGGAACTAGTTGATCAAGTCGGTTTTAGTTCTCACGGAAGTTATTCACTAATTAAAGATGCAATTAACTGTGAAGTTTTTTCTTTTTGTAGTCTTCATTTACATTATTTAGATCAATCTAAGATTGCTTTAGCAGAGGAAGCAATAAAAAAAGGTATGGGAGTTTTAGCAATATCACCTGCAGATAAAGGCGGTAGATTGTATTCTCCAAGTGATATTTTGATAGAGGCCTCTAAGCCTTTTCATCCATTAGAATTAGCGTATCGCTTTCTTCTGGCAAAAGGCATTACAACTTTATCCTTGGGGGCGACAAACAAAAAAGATTTTGAATTTGCGCATAAACTTAGAAACTCATTCGAGAAGCTTACAAAACTTGAAAAAAGCGCCCTTAATAAAATTGAGGAAGTTTCTAATGAAAGATTAAACTCGACCAAATGTGAGCAATGTAGATCTTGTCTTCCATGTCCAAATGAAGTGCCTATTCCAGAAATACTTCGTTTAAGAAATATATCTGTTGGTTATGGCCAATTAGAATTTTCAAAAGAAAGATACAATTTAATAGGAAAAGCTGGCCACTGGTGGGAAGAAAAAAATTCCTTATTTTGTCAAGAATGTAATGAATGTGTTCCTAAATGTCCTAGTAAATTAGATATACCAAATTTATTAAAGGAAACTCATAACTTATTAAATGAAAATCCTTCAAAAAGATTATGGGGATAATGACTCATTCCAGATATTTTTAAGATTAATTTTTTGTTCATTTGTTAAGACACGGAAAGACCAACTATTTTCCCAACATTTCTCAGAAGGTCCTGAGATGGGGAGCATTTCAGTTTTATATTTACTTTGCAAATAATCACTATTGAATGGAAGATACCAACCCTGGCTTACTAACTTGTCTACTATTGATTTATTTTCTAAAGATTTAATCCATTTAATTAATATTGCATTATTTAAATTTGATCGACTAAGCAGAAAATGCCACATCAATGGTACGCCTTGGCTTGGAAAAACTAAAGAAAGCCTTGGATCTATTTTTAAATATTTTGAACAAAGACTATAAGGAACTATTGCGACAATAGCATCAGAATTAATCAACCAATTAAGCATATTTTTATCATCAAATAACATTGCTTGGCTTTTGAGTTTTTTTAAAGAATTAGATGAATTAATTTTTTGAGCAATTGACAATATTATTCTGGGACTTTGTGGAAAAATAATTTTCCCAGTTAATTTTTTAGAAAGAAGAAAATCCCAAGATGTTCTTGCTGAATTTATTAATTCTTTATTATTTTTAATGATAATTGTATAGGGTACTACGCCAATAGGAAATAATTTACTCCTCTGATTTTGATTAAAGCTTCCTAAAAAATCTATCGATCTCTTATCCAAATTTTCGAACAGTGTATATTCATTTATTTTTTCAAATTCTGAAAAATCAATACTAGAAATCCATCCATCATTTATTAAAGTAAAGTCAGAATTGAAAATTGTGTTTCTATTTTTTTGTAGCCGAATATTTTCAAAATTAATTTTTTCCTGCTTCCAATCTTTTGGAATCGTATCTTTAAAAGATTCTGGATAAAAAGGATTTTGTAATGCAATTTTTATTTTATTAGGTAGATTAGTGCATGAGTTTAAGAAAAACAAAAGCGAAAGCTTACCACAATTTAAAAATTCTCTTCTGGTTGCAAATTTTAAAAACATTTAGCAATCCTTCTCTAAAGAAATTTGACCTAGGCCCTTCATTATTTCCAGATTTTGTTGACACAATGAAACTATTTCTTCATTTTTAAATCCGTCTAAGAAAGCCAGCAATGATATTCCACCAGCACCTACACCTTCTTTTACATGTCCTAATTCATAATCCCTCAATTCTTTGTATTTTGAAGATTTGAAATTTAAAGGACTGGCTAAACCTAATAATTTGACATCATATTTTTCATTAATTAGATTTACTAAATCATTTAGAGAATTATCTTTCACAAGCCAGCCAGTTGTCGCAATAAAAACATCTTCAGTAAATTCATCTTTATTTTTTTCATCTAAAAATTCTAATACAAGCAAAATGACTGCTAACATTTGACTTCCTCCAGACAATATTACAGGTTGTTTTGCTAACCTAGCACCAATTAATAGACCCATAGAGAAAGCTTGGAAAGGATCACCTACCGCAGCGACAACATCAAAAGAATCGAAATCAGCTTTAAAATTTGCATTGAAAAGTCCTCTTTTAACTACTTGTCTTCTTAGTTCTCTTGGAGCTTTAAATAAACTACTCCCTACTAAATTAGATACCTGCAAACCAAAAGCTTCCATTACTGCCTGAGCAGTTGTGGTACCCCCCGGTACAGATTCAGAAATTAAAACTGGTTGTTTTAAGGATTTTCCTAATGCAAGACCTTTTTCATAGAGATTTAAAACTCTCTCTTTAGTCATCGATTTACCAGTAGTAAGACAATTTGATGGGCCCAAATTTCTATCTTCTACAACCAAATGATTAAAATAAGGCTTGGCTCCTATTCCCAGAGGAACAATCACTGGATAAATTTTTATAAGCTTTGAACAAACATGACTAATTAGGGCCGGAGTTACTCCTGCATTAAGAGGAGGCAGTTTATATTTATGATTTTTCGAAGCACCCTCAAGCAAAAATTCGGCATCTGCGAGCGCAGTTTTCCTCCTTGATTTTGCATTAATACCTGCTGCGGAAATTCCTGGAATTTGTGATGTATTTGTACCAGCAATTATAAGAAATATTTTTAAATTTTTAATATTTTTTTTCAGTATTTCTATCTTATTAAGTTGTCTTTTTTTAATGGATTCATTACCAAAAAAATTTATCCCTAATTCTGTACTGTACATTCTTTCTTTTTTCAATTATTAAAATCAACTAGACTATTTAATAATCTTGGAGGATCTGGGATGGTTAATTTAAATCTAGGAAACAGGGAATAGGCAACTACATGTACAGTTAAAACATAAACTATTTCTTGAAAAATTATTAATAAAATTGCACCTAATTTTATACTCAAAATTGAGGGATATAAAGGTAAATTAAATAATCCAATTAACTTTTCTATTAGACCATAACTCGCTCTAGTAATTAACACCCAAAGATTATCTCCAACCAACGTAGATAATGCTATCACTCTTAGTAAGAAGCCAAGGGTTCCAATAACAACTCCTCCAGTTAAACTAAGTTTCCAACTCTTTTCTTTAAACCAACACCAACCTAACCAAAAAGCCAAGATCCCATAAGGAAATAAAAATAAAGTTCCTCTAACAGGACCCATAATTATGAATAAAAGTAGAAATTGTATTAAAAGTCCTTCCAATGCGATTTTAGTTCCTCTTCTCAAGTGCAACAAGATCATTGGGAGGGGTAAAATCAACCTTAATAAAGCTCCCCCAATTGGCAGATAATATAATGCAACCCATAATAAAGACGAAAGAGATGCTAAATAAGAGGTCTCTACAATATTTAATGCTTCAGTTTTTGTTGTTATTTTCATTTGTTGTTGAATATTTTTAATTAGTTTTTATTCATACTTTTATTTTTTTGAATCTAAGAGACGTTCAATCTTTTCTATTTCAAAATTTACCTCAGAATTACTCAATATG
>QCCB01000011.1 GCA_003278955.1 Prochlorococcus sp. AG-347-K10 | reverse complement strand
CCTCCCTCTTATTGGCATTTATGAGTTTTACCTCTCTACCTGAACCTTCGGGAGCAATAACTTTATCAATTAATGTTTGACCTACTTCACTTGGGCTTCCTAATTGCTCTAATTGAATCTCTTTATTTACATCAGAAATAACTAAACTTAAGGTCTCATTACTGTTTATTAGATCATGATAAATAATTTCAGGACCTCCATCGACTTTTACTCTAGTCCATCCTGTTGGATACAAAAAGGCATATCTTCCATCTGGACTTTGATAAGCTTCTAATCCCGCATTTAGTCCGCCACTACAAGCACTTAGTGTTAAACACAAAAAAATCAAAAATAAATATTTGAAAGGGTTAAATTTTATATTTTTCATTTTGTTTGAAATTACTAACTAAAAACATAATAAGACATTAAAAGCAAACAATTATGGCAATTCAGAATTTTGCGTCTAAATTATTCCTAGAAATAGTTTAATTTTGATTACTTTTACCAAACCGCTTTCAAAATTAATTGGTCATTTTGAGAAATTTCCGGGGATTGGTCCAAGAACAGCGCAACGATTAGCCCTGTTTATTTTAAAACAACCTGAAAGTACAATAAAAGATTTTTCAAAGGCTCTGTTAGAAGCTCATAGTAATGTTGGTCGTTGCAAAAAATGTTTCAATTTGACTTCAGAAGATGTATGTGAAATTTGTAAAAATACTGAAAGAAATCAAAAACTAATCTGTGTAGTAGCAGAAACTAAAGATTTGCTTGCTTTGGAGCGCGCCAGAGAATTTAAAGGTGTTTACCATGTTATTGGCGGTTTAATATCTCCAATGGATTCTGTTGGCCCCGAACTCTTAGAAATAAGAAGCCTGGTAGAAAGAGTTAGTAAGTCTGAAATAGATGAGATCATATTGGCATTGCCCCCCAGTGTTGAGGGAGATACAACAAGTCTTTATATTGGAAAATTGTTAACCCCTTTTACTAAAGTTACGAGGATTGCATATGGCCTCCCAATGGGCAGTGAACTTGAATATGTAGATGAAGTTACACTTGCAAGGGCCTTAGAAGGAAGAACAAAACTAAATTAGACAATGAGAGACAATGATCTAATCAAGAAAGAAAAAATCTTAAGACTTCCCTCTTGGATTAAATTTCCTATTAGTAAAGCTTCAGAGTTCGAAAAAATACAAACACTCATTAAAAAATCAAACATTCATACTATTTGTGAAGAAGCAAGATGTCCAAATAGAGCAGAATGTTATGCCTCAGGAACAGCCACTTTCTTACTGGGTGGATCAATATGTTCTCGTTCTTGTGCTTTTTGTCAGGTAAATAAAGGTAGACCTAGTGCTATCAATATTGATGAATGTACTCAAGTCGCTGAAGCAGTGAAAGTACTAAATTTGAAATATGTTGTTTTGACATCTGTAGCTAGAGACGATCTCCCTGATCATGGTGCAAATTTATTTATATCTACAATTGATGAGATCAGAAAAATTGATTCAACAATAAAAATAGAGGTTTTAACTCCTGATTTTTGGGGTGGGGGCAAAAATTTTGATGAAACTAATAATCTTCAGACTGAGAGATTGAAGATGATTTTAGAAAAAGATCCAATATGCTTTAATCATAATCTTGAAACAGTAGAAAGACTGCAAAAAGAAGTTAGGAGAGGTGCAAATTATAAAAAATCTCTTAGTTTACTAAAAAAGTCAAAAGATATTGCTCCTCATATTCAAACTAAATCTGGAATTATGTTAGGTCTTGGGGAAACATTGGATGAAATAAAAAATACAATTTATGATCTTAAAAAAATAGATTGTGATCAAATTACTATCGGCCAATATTTAAGGCCTTCATTCAATCATTTGGCAGTTAAGAAATATTGGGATCCATCAGAGTTTGAATATTTAGATCGCTTCTCTAAAGAATTAGGATTCAAGAAAGTATCTTCTGGCCCCTTAGTTAGAAGTAGTTATCATGCGGGTTAACTTTCTTCAATTAAAGAAAGTTTCTTTTCAAGTTTTTTCAATATGGAAATACAATCCCCGTTCATAAGTGTACCTGCACCTCCCCAAACTAATCTTAATAAAAGATCTACTGGGCTAGAACCAACTTCTTTTACAATTTTAAATCCTATTAACTTGAAATATCTTACAAGTTTTTTACTATATCCTTCACTATCAAAAATGGCTAAAAGTCTTACTTTGTTGCTTGATTTTTTTTCAATTGACCAAGCCATAGTTGTTGCCCATATTAATTCCGAAACAAAAGGAGGAGCCTTACTAAGGATTCTTAATGTATCAAGCTGAATACCTTGTTTATTTAAATAAGTCCAACCTTTCATTTCAGCCCATATCTTAATGATGTTATCTTTCTGCTCTGCTATAACGATTCTAAAAAAACATAATCCGAGAGTTTCTCTAATTTGAATTTTAATTAATAATCCAATGGTAACTGCTAATTTTTCTAATTCTTCAACCTTCATCATTTTTAAAAATTAGTCCTTATAGATTTTATGATTTTCCACTTTTAATCTATCGATTTGTTTTTGTCTTTCTTCAAACCTTTTCCTATCATCATCACTGAATTGATCTATGCAGAAATGACATTGGATACCCTTTATATATTCTTTTCTTTCTTGATCTTGAATGGAAACTGGCATTCCACATGCATGACAAATCGAGTAGGAGCCTTGTTCTAATGCTTGATCTAAAGCAACTCTTTTATCAAAAACATAACATTCACCTTCAAACAAGTTTTTTTCTTTTGGCATATCATCAAGGTATTGAAGGATGCCCCCTTTTAGGTGATATATATTTTTATAACCTTTCTTTTTCAGCAAACTAGTAGCTTTTTCACATCTTATTCCTCCGGTACAAAACATGGCTATATTTGTAGACTCTTTATTTTCTAAGTAGTTATCTAAATGATCATCTACCCATTTGGGGAATTCGCTAAAATTTTTTGTATTTGGGTTTATAGAGTTCTTAAATGTTCCTATGGAAACCTCGTAATGATTTCTGGTATCTATGACTATTGTATTTTGATTTCTAATTAACTTATTCCAATTGTCTGCGTCAATATAGGTCCCATTATCTTGTGAAGGTTTTATTTCTGGGACACCCATGGTAACTATTTCTTTCTTGATTTTTATTTTTAATTTTTTGAAGACTTTCTTTTTTGAAAAGTTTACTTTCATATTTAAATTTCTATTATCAATATACTTTTTAAGCAAATTAATAACAATATCAATGGCATTTTTCTCTGCACAAATAGTTCCATTAATACCCTCACTTGCAAAAATTAATAAACCTGAAAGATCGTTTTCATTTTCGATTTCTAATAATTTATCTTTGAGATCAAGAATTAAGTTTTCGTGAAATGGAAAGAAAGAATAAAGAGAAACTATTTTATAATTTTTGTCTTTCATAAAGAAGATAATGTTTTTTCACAAGTTTCAAAATCTTTGTTAAATGATACTCCAACCTCTTTGAGAAGTTTTCTGTCTGATTGAAAAGATGGATTTGAAGTCGTGAGTAACTCATCTCCATAAAAAATTGAATTTGCCCCACATTGAAAACATAAAATTTGGGCTTCTTTTGAAAGCTTTTCTCTCCCTGCACTTAATCTTATTCTAGTTTTAGGCATAAGGATTCTGGCTGTAGCTATCATCCTTATCATTTCAATAGAATCAATTTCTTGATTATCTTCTAAACCAGTACCTTCAATAGCTACTAATGAATTTATAGGAACACTTTCAGGGTGCGGATTCATGTTTGAAAGAACTTCCAAAAGAGATGCTCTATCGCCATTAGTTTCACCCAAACCTATTATCCCTCCACAACAAACATTTATTCCTGCATTTCTTACTCTTTTGATGGTATCAAGTCTGTCTTGATAAGTTCTTGTCGTAATAATATTTTTATAATGCTCAGGACTAGTATCAAGATTGTGGTTATATGCGGTCAAACCTGCATCAGCAAGCCTAGAAGCTTGTTTTTCTGTAAGCATCCCAGCTGTAACGCATGCTTCCATTCCTAAATCTTTTACACCTCTTACCATATCTAACATTGCATTAAAAGATTTCCCATCTCTAATCTCTCTCCATGCCCAACCCATACAAAACCTATCTGCCCCCTCTTTTTTTGCTATTTGAGCTCTTGCCAAAACCTCTTCAACTTGAAATTGTGGATGACTTTTGATTTCGCTAGCACTATAAATTGATTGGCTACAATAAGAACAATTTTCCTCACATCCACCAGTTTTTACGCTAAACAATGATGCTAATTGTATGTTGTACTTATTAAATTTTCTGTGAACTATTTGTGATTCCCACATTAAATCAATTAGAGGCATATTAAGTATTTCCAATATCTCCTCTTTTTCCCAATCGAACCTAATTTCTCTTAATAACTGATTATTAGAATTATCCATTTTAATTAGGAAGAATATTGAGAATCTTCAAAAGATTCATTTGGTAATGATTCTATACCCCCAAAACGTCTATTCCTTGATTGGAAATCAATTATTGCTTTTAGAAATTCAAACTCATTGAAGTCTGGCCACAATACGTCGGATATGTAAATTTCTGAATAAGCTAATTGCCATAAAAGAAAATTACTGATCCTTTTTTCTCCACTAGTTCTTATAAGTAATTCTGGATCTTTAATTCCTCCTGTTAAAAGCTCTGAATTAAATAATTCTTCATTAACTTCACTTGGTTTTATTTCACCAGAAGAAGACTTTAATGCTAATTCTTTTGCAACTTTTACTATTTCTTGTCTGCCGCCGTAATTAACGCAAACATTCAATAAAAATTTATTGTTGTTTTTAGTTAGAGATTCTGAACTAGAGATTATTTTTTTTAAAGTTACTGGGAAAGGAGATAAATCTCCAATAAATCTTAGTTTAATTGATTCCTCATGTATCTCATCGATCTCATTTCTTAAAACTTCATTAAAAAGATTTATAAGAAAATCAACCTCTTTTGTTGGTCTTGCCCAATTCTCAGTTGAAAAAGCATAAACAGTTAGTACTTTACAACCTAATTTTTTTGATGCTTTAAGAATTTCTTTTAAAACATCAACTCCTCTTTTATGACCAAATGAACGAGGTAAACCTTTTTTAGTGGCCCATCTCCCATTCCCATCCATAATTATCGCAACATGTTCTGGCACTTTTTCCTGATCTATTCTCTTGAATAAGTCATTATTTTTCTTGTCAATTATTTTTCCTAAACTCATTAGTTAATCCTTTATGTTAGTAAAATTGTCTGATTTATTAAATTCTTTTTCTTTAATATCAATCGTAATATTATCACTTGGGTTTGTCTTTTGGGACGCATTATTCTTGGCTATAGATGATTTACTAGTTCCCATGGAGTTTTGATTCCCAATCAATTTTGCAAGAAGTTCTTGTAATCTACTGCTGGTTATTGGTCTTTCAAGTTTGCCTTGGTTTGCTAATGATAACGTACCTGTCTCTTCAGAAACAACAATACAAATACATCTATCAAATCTTTCTGTAATGCCTAATGCTGCTAAATGTCTTGTGCCATATCTACTTATTCCTTGTCTTGAGAGAGGAAGTATTACGCCAGCAGAAATTATTTTATTCCCTTTCACAAGAACAGCTCCATCGTGTAATGGTGTATCTGTTGCAAAAAGGTTTATTAAAAGGTCAGTTGACAATTGAGCCTCAATATTTGTACCTGAATACAAAAAATCTTCTGGTCTTAAATCACTCCCTAAATCGACAACGATTAAAGCGCCTCTTCTATTCTGTGAAAGTTTGCCTGCAGTATCAACTAATTGAGTAATTGTAGTTGATGTCGCTCTAAATTCCTTTGGTGGATTTCCCAGTAATACAGTTAGCCTTCCAGTCCCTAACAATTCCATTAATCTTCTAAGCTCTCCTTGCCAAAGGATTGCTAAAGAAAGAGAACATGCTAAGACTACAGCATCAATTAACTTTGATGTTAATGGAAGGTAAGCATATCTTTGAATGAACCATGCAGAAGAAACTAAAAATAAATATCCCCTTAAAAGCCACAAGGTTCTCTGTTCTTTGACTCTAGAAAATAATAAAAGCCCAAAACCAACAGCAAATAAAACGTCTAATAAAAGCTTAAAATTTATTAACCCCCAGAAATTCACATTAAATAAAAAATTAATCTAAATGTACCTAACTTTGTTTAATAAAGCGATCAGGTAATACATCAAATTTTAAAAGATCAAATGGACTTTCTCTTTTTTGAATAATTTCTGCTTCCCCGTTACAAACTAAAAGAGCTGCAGGCCTTGGTATTCTGTTGTAGTTAGAACTCATTGAATTATTATATGCACCAGTACCGAAAACGCATATTAAATCTCCCGTTTTACAATCTGCTAATTCTATTTCCTTGAACAATACATCTCCCGATTCACAGTGCTTGCCGGCAATAGTATATTTGTTTTTCGAATTTATATTGAAGGGGTTTTTTACCAAACATGCAGAATAATTTGATTGATATGTTATTGGCCTCGGATTATCACTCATCCCACCATCAACAGACAAATAAGTTCTGATTCCAGGAATTTCTTTAAAAGCTCCAATTTTGTAAATTGTTATGCCTGCTGTAGATACGATAGATCTTCCAGGTTCACACATCAATTTAGGTAGATCTAGATTGTGTTTTTTGCAGGCTTTAACAACAGAGTTGGAAATTGTTTTTACCCATTCATCAATAGAAGGAGGGTCGTCATTTGTTGTATATTTAATGCCTAAGCCACCACCAACATTTAGTTCTTTGATATTATGGCCAAATTTTTTCGCGTCTAAAATAACTTTTACCATTATTTCACCCAAATCCCTATGAGGGTCTAGTTCAAAAATCTGGGAACCAATATGAGCGTGAATTCCTTTTAATTTTAGATGTTTAGTCTCACTTATGTTTACAAATAAATTATTCAAATATTCGATTCCAAATCCAAATTTGCTATCAAATGAACCTGTTCTTATATATTCATGGGTATGGCATTCTATCCCAGGAGTAAAGCGAATCATAATTTCTAAGTCATGATTTAATGAATTTGATATTTCCTCTAATCTTTTTAAGTCGTAGTCATTGTCTACAATTATTTTTATATTATTTCTGATTGCGAAATCTATTTCTTTGTCAGATTTATTGTTCCCATGAAAAACAATTTTTTCATTTGGCACCCCACCTTTTAGAGCAGTTAATAATTCTCCCTCTGAAACTGCATCAAGTCCTAAACCTTCTGAGGAAACAAGGTTGCTCATAAATAAAGAGCTATTTGCCTTAGATGCATATATAGGTAGTGATTTCCCTGGGTAATATTTTTCTAATGCTTTTTTATAAGCTCTACAGGATTTTCTTAGAGTTAATTCATCCAGAATATAAAGAGGAGAATCATATTTTTTAACTAATTCCTCAATAGAACATCCACCAACTGATAATTTTCCATCTTCAATTGATGTAGTAATCGGTACGATATTTTTATTAGGACTTTCCAAGTCAATTTTTTGTTTTAAAAAAGATTGTTTTTCTTCCATGGGAGGACTTTAAATAAAATTTTGCCAAATCCGTCTTATTTTATAATGACTCTAGATTTGAATTTTTTAAATAAATATACATAATAAAATGATATTTATTAAACAAATAAATGAGAAAGAGATTGATTTATGTTATGAATTAGATTCAAATACGATTTCTTTATGGAGTAAGAAACAATGGGCCAACGAATTTAAAAAAGAAGGTACAAAAATTTTTGGGTTATTAATTTCAAATTTAATCATTGGTATATGTGTTATTCAAGTTGTTCTTGATGAAGCTCAGATAAATTATTTTGTTGTAAATAAGAAATTTAGGAAAAAAGGTTTTGGATCTTATCTAATGTGCTATCTAATAAAAAAATGTGAAAAATCAAATCTAAAAAAATTACTACTAGAGGTTTCTCAGAACAATTTTACTGCAGAAAAATTTTACAGTCGCTTCGAATTTTCTACTGTAGGAATAAGAAAAAATTATTATAAAGATGGTTCACATGCTCTTTTAAAAGAAAAAAATTTAACAACAAAATAATGTAAAAATTTAATTGTTCGGATAACCAGAATGCCTGAAAATACTATAATTTCTTGCTATATCACTAAAAATGTTCAATTTAATTTCATAAATTACACTTTTGGGTATTCACAAAAGCTCATTCTGAACACAAAATTGACATATTGCTGGTAGGTTAGTAATAGGAATTTAATCTTGTAATGTTCGAAAGATTTACAGAAAAGGCTATAAAAGTCATTATGCTTGCTCAAGAAGAAGCTAGAAGACTCGGTCATAATTTCGTCGGAACTGAACAAATTCTTTTAGGGTTAATTGGAGAAGGAACGGGGGTTGCAGCAAAAGTACTCAAATCACTTGGAGTGAATTTAAAAGACTCAAGGATAGAAGTTGAAAAGATTATCGGTAGAGGTTCAGGATTTGTAGCTGTAGAAATACCTTTTACCCCTAGGGCTAAAAGAGTTTTGGAATTATCTCTTGAGGAGGCTCGTCAGTTAGGCCATAATTATATTGGTACAGAACACCTTTTATTAGGTTTAATAAGAGAAGGAGAAGGAGTTGCTGCAAGAGTCCTTGAAAACCTTAACATTGACCTTACCAAAGTAAGAACTCAAGTCATAAGAATGCTGGGTGAAACAGCTGAAGTTGGCACAGGGGCTACTTCAACTAAGGGAAATTTAAAAACTGCTACACTCGATGAATTTGGTACAAATTTAACAAAATTAGCAAGTGAATCAAAATTAGATCCAGTCGTTGGTCGCCATTCAGAAATTGATCGTGTAGTCCAAATATTAGGTAGGAGAACAAAAAATAATCCTGTTCTCATTGGGGAGCCAGGTGTAGGTAAAACAGCTATTGCAGAAGGTTTAGCTCAAAGGATACAAACGGGAGATATTCCAGACCTACTTGAAGATAAAAGAGTTTTGACACTTGACATAGGTCTCTTGGTCGCAGGAACAAAATATAGAGGTGAATTTGAAGAAAGGTTAAAAAAAATAATGGAAGAAATTAAGTCAGCAGGGAACGTGATACTTGTCATAGATGAAGTGCATACTTTAATTGGTGCTGGAGCTGCTGAAGGAGCCATAGACGCAGCAAATATTCTGAAGCCAGCATTAGCTAGAGGAGAGCTCCAATGTATTGGAGCTACAACTCTAGATGAATATAGAAAACATATTGAAAGAGATGCTGCTTTGGAAAGAAGATTTCAACCTGTAATGGTTGGGGAGCCATCTATTGAAGATACAATTGAAATTTTAAAAGGTCTTAGAGAACGTTATGAACAACATCATCGTCTAAAAATTACTGATGATGCGCTGGAAGCAGCCGCTCATTTAGGAGATCGTTATATATCTGATAGATTTTTACCTGATAAGGCTATAGACTTAATAGACGAAGCTGGAAGTAGAGTACGTTTAATAAATTCTAAACTTCCGCCTGAAGCTAAACAAATAGATAGAGAGCTAAGACAAGTCCAAAAACAAAAAGAAGAATCTGTAAGAGACCAAAATTTTGACCAAGCTGGCCAATTACGGGAAAAAGAAATGGAATTGTCTGCAAAAATTAAAGAAGTATTGGACAATAAAAAAGAATCTACAGCTGGAGATCATCCTGATACAGATAATAAATCAGTAATAAGTGATTCAAAAGTCCTACAGAGTCCCCTTGTTAGTGAAGAGGATGTAGCCCATATTGTAGCTTCATGGACCGGAGTTCCTGTTCAAAAATTAACAGAAACTGAATCAGTCAAGCTTCTTAATATGGAGGAAACACTACACCAAAGGTTAATTGGACAAGATGAAGCTGTAAAGGCCGTTTCTAGAGCGATAAGAAGAGCAAGAGTTGGATTGAAAAATCCTAATAGACCTATTGCAAGTTTCATCTTTTCTGGCCCAACAGGTGTTGGTAAAACTGAATTGACTAAATCATTAGCTTCATATTTCTTCGGTAGTGAAGAAGCAATGATCAGATTAGACATGTCAGAATTTATGGAAAGACACACAGTTAGTAAACTGATAGGCTCGCCTCCTGGGTATGTTGGTTTTAATGAAGGTGGCCAACTTACTGAAGCAGTTAGAAGACGTCCATATACAGTTGTTTTATTTGATGAAGTTGAAAAAGCACATCCAGATGTATTTAATTTATTATTGCAATTACTTGAAGATGGAAGATTAACTGACTCCAAGGGTAGAACTGTAGATTTTAAAAATACATTGTTAATAATGACTTCTAATATCGGCTCTAAAGTTATCGAAAAAGGTGGTGGCGGTCTAGGTTTTGAATTCTCAAGTGATTCAGTTGAAGATAGCCAGTATAATAGAATAAAATCTTTAGTTAATGAAGAACTTAAGCAATATTTCAGACCAGAATTTTTAAATAGACTTGATGAAATTATTGTATTCAGACAACTAACTAAAAATGAGGTTAAAGAAATTGCTGAAATAATGTTGAAAGAAGTTTTTGCAAGATTGCAAGATAAAGGTATTAAGTTAAATGTTACTGATGCTTTTAAAGAAAGACTTGTTGAAGAAGGTTATAATCCTTCTTACGGGGCAAGACCCTTGAGAAGAGCAGTTATGCGATTATTGGAAGATAGCTTGGCTGAAGAAGTTCTTTCTGGGAGAATAAAAGATGGGGATAAGGCATTAGTTGATATAGATGATAATAAAAAGGTTACAATTAACATCTCTCCTGAAGAATCGTCTCAAGAGTTAGCTAGTGCTAACTTTTAATTTTCCAAAGTAAATATGCAGTCTATATCTCCAGAAACTATTTACAGGGGAAATTCTGCCTGGGAAAAATCTTTACCTCAAATTACTAAATTAACTAAAAGTCCATTAATTCTAGGTAGAGGGATTCAAACGAATAATTTGAGAAATAATATTTTAAATGATTTAAAAAATCAAAAACTTAATGTAAATTCTGCAAATTTGCAATTTGATTGTTGTTACGAAGATATTTCAAGAGTCAAGAATATTATTTCAAATAATAATAATGATTGTGTTATCGCAGCTGGAGGTGGCAAAGTTCTAGACTCTGGAAAGTATATAGCCGAGTCTCTCAATATCCCTTGTATTACAGTTCCGCTGAGCGCCTCTACATGTGCTGGTTGGACAGCCTTATCGAATATTTATACTAAGGACGGTCAATTTATAAAAGATGTTGCATTAGGATCTTGTCCGAAAATACTAGTTTTTGATCATAAATTTATTCAAACAGCTCCATCAAGAACACTTGCAAGTGGCATAGCAGATGCCTTGGCAAAATGGTACGAATCCTCAATAACAAGTTCAAAAATAGATGACGGACTTGTTCAACATGCAATTCAGATATCAAGAGTTTTAAGAGATCAACTATTAATAGATGGAGGAAAAGCATTTAAGGGGCAATTTGAAAATAATCCATCTTGGCAAAATACTGTAGAAGCATGTGGACTTACAGCAGGATTAGTTGGCGGTATTGGTGGAGAAAAATGTAGGACTGCAGCCGCACATGCTATTCATAATGCAATTACTCAGATAATCACGCCTAATAAATTCTTACATGGTGAGATTGTAGGGGTTGGATTATTATTGCAATTAAGACTAGAAGAAATGAAAAATAACAATAAATTAGCTGATCAATCAATTAAACAATTATTTGTACTTATGAAAGAATTGAATTTGCCAACTACTATCGGACAACTTGGAATAAATGTTTTTGAAAATAATAATTTAGAGAAAATTGCTGATTTTACTTGTCGAGATAAATCTGAGATTCACTTTTTGCCTTTTGAAATTAATAAATGGGACATAATAGAGGTTATTTCAAATTTTGAACAACAAAAAATTAAAACATAACTATTTTTTGACTAAAAATAATTTTGAACAATTAAGTGATTTAAATGTAGAATTTTTCGAAAGTGCCAAATTTTCACTTTTAGATCCTTTAGGCCTTTATTTGGCGAATGATGTTAAGTGGATAAAACTCAACCAAAATTGGAACTCCTTAAAATTCCCAGTAGTTATGGGAGGAAAAGGTCAACCTATACTTCTTCTACATGGCTTTGATAGTAGTTTTTTAGAATTCAGAAGAATATATAAATCACTAAAAAGAAACTTTCAAGTTATCGTTCCTGATCTTCTGGGTTTTGGTTTTAGTCCCAGGTGCGCAACAAATGAATACAATTCCTCGAAAATAATTTCGCATTTAATTGATCTCCTTAAGACATTAAAAATAACAAAGAATTTAAAAATTATAGGTGCCTCTATGGGAGGCTCAACAGCTTTAAAACTTGCTTATGAAATTCCTGATTCCATTGATAAAATTATCCTTTTGTCCCCCGCCGGATTGTTTGGAGAACCTAAGAGTATCCCTTTTCCTCTTAACCAAGTTGGCGCTTTATTTCTTGGATTGCCTCAAGTCAGAAAAAGTCTTTGTAGGCAAGCATTTGCTTTTCCAGATGAATGCGTTGGGCGGATGGAAGAGCAAATTGCTTCAATTCATTTAGGTTGTAAAGGATGGAGGAATTCACTTGCATCATTTGCAAAAAGTGGTGGGTTTGCAGGAACTCAAAAATATATTCAAAATATACCAATTAAAACATTATGTGGAGAAAATGATCGAATTCTTGGAAAAAAAGAGATTAAAAAAATAGGAAATATTGAAAAATTAAATTTTGTAGGGTTACAAAATTGTGGTCATCTTCCGCATATAGATCTTCCAACATTATCTAGTAAAATTATCCAAGATTATTTTTTGGAATAAAAGATTTCTTAATTAATTTAGATACTTGAGAATTATAAAAATGTAATACAAAACAGATGGGGTAAAGATGTAACTGTCAATTCTGTCAAGAATCCCTCCATGTCCCGGTAAAAAAGTTCCGGAATCTTTTATTTTTGCGTCTCTCTTCATCATAGATTCAATTAAATCTCCAACTAATGCCATAAGAGAAATTGAAATTCCATAAATTATTCCAACAATTAATGGATTTTCCCAATTCATTAAAAATGCGAAAAATATTGCTAGTAAAATTGAACAGGATATTCCTCCAATTAAACCTTCTATAGTTTTGCTCGGTGATATTGGAGATAGAGATGTTTTACCAAATGACTTCCCAATGAAATAAGAACCAATATCACTAGCTACGATTAAAAAACAAGAAGTTAAAGTTAAATGAAGACCTGTAGTATTTGATAAATTCTCAAGCGAGATGAAACTCTGATTTGAAACTATTATCACTGAATCTAATCCCCTTAACTTAATCCAGTAACTGGGTAAAAAACCTAAATAGAATAATCCAAAAATAGATGCTGCAATATCTGAAATTGTCCCAGGTTTTGGTTGCAAAAGTAACCAAGTGCATATCCCAACTGAACAGATTGGCAAAATTGAATTTGAAATTTCTCCTTCAAGCACACCAATGGTCTCAAGATAAGTAGAAACTATAATAATAAAGGACGAAAATAATGTGGTTTTTGTAGCTGGTCTTATTCCTTTAAATTCTGCCATTCTGAAAAATTCTAATAATGCTAAATATGTAAGCAAAGCAGTTGCCAATGTAAAAAACCATCCCCCCAACAAAACAACAACTAAACCGAAAATTCCTATAATTAATCCGCTTTTTAATCTCATATGAAATTGCTATGTTTCTAAGACCTTTATATTAAAATTTACCAGATCTTTGTTGCATAAACTTTGATTATTTATCCAATTAAACCTATCCATGTCCACTTTTTCGCCAGGAACTAGTAGAGGTATCCCAGGAGGATAAGGGCAAATAATATCTCCAGATATTTTATTTAATGATTGTGAGAAAGGAATACTCCGACTCTTACTTCTCCAAGCAATTCCAATTTCGATTTCGGGAGCTTGAACTAATTTAAAGGGCGACTTGAACACTTCTAAACTTTTTGATTTTTTGGAATTTAATAGTAATTTTTTCCATAACTTTTCAAATAAATTAAGAAAATCTTTTTGATTCCCAAATCCCAAGCAAAAAGTGAGAGTCATCATTTCTGGCAATTCGGCAATAAGACCATTTCTATAAAAAAATTTATCAGCAGCAAAACCATCAATCCCAGCCTCAGAGGTATTTACTACAATTTTTAAGGGGTCTTGAGTTTCTATGAGAGGAATATTTCTTTGAATTAATTTTTTATAGATACTTTTTGCCTCTAATATTCTTTTTTGATATGTTGATAAACTTTTTTTGTTAAGCCAGTCCCGAATAGACTCTTCACAAGAAGAAAGTAATAAGGAACTTGGACTGGTAGTTTGAAGCAAATTAATACTTTTGATTAAATCACCTTCATTTATTAGATTGCCTTTGTACCAAAGTACCGCCGTTTGAGTTAATCCATTGAGCGACTTATGCAATGAATTAACGACTAAATCAGCGTTTGATGATAAGGCCGGTTTTGGCAGATTAAGGTTTTCACAAAAAAGGAAATATGAACCATGGGCTTCATCAACTAAAACAGGTAAATTTTTTTGATGACAACAATCTATTAAAGGCTCTAAATCACTGGCATAACCATGATAAGAGGGATTTACAAGAATAACCCCTGCAATTTTATTCTCATCAAAATTTAATTTTTTAAATACATTTTCCAACCAAATTTTTGTAATTGGTTTGTAATGACCGGTTTCGGTTGAATATTCTAGGTCAAAAAATATTGGATTTATATTCTGCATCGCACAGATTTTTATAACACTTATATGAACATTTCTAGGCATTAGGATATTTTCGCCTGGATTTGCCATTGCGATTACTGCCGATTGTATTAATCCGGAAGCTCCATTAACTCCAAAAAAACATCCTTTAGCCCCAAATTTGTGGGAGAATTCTCTTTGAGATTTAGCAATCAATCCGCTTTGGGATAGTGGGGAACCTATCTCTGGCAGTTCGGGCAGGTCCCAATACCCGGGTGGATATTTTAATAACTTTACTAATTTCTTTGGTAAAGCAGCCCCTCTGTTATGAGCGGGAAAGAATAAAGACTTTAAAAACTTTTTAGTCAGAAAGGATGAAATGCTCATAAAGTATTATTGACATATATAGAATGGATTACATGGTAATGTTTTTTGATACTTTTTAACTTTAATGAAAAGTTCTTATTCGAAATATTCAGCAAAAAATGACTTATTATGGTTAATTTTGAGACCATGGATTTTTATCCCAAGAGTTTTATATATCCTTTTAACTTTTATTTTTCTTTTTTTAAGAATACTTTTTCAAGGTAACAGTAAAAATAAAAATGTACAAAAAAATCTCTCGAAATATCTTTTTGATGTAATAACAGATTTAGGCCCTTGTTTCATCAAATTAGGCCAAGCACTCTCAACTAGACCAGATCTTGTTAGACAAGATTGGCTTACAGAACTTACAAAATTACAAGATAATCTCCCAGCATTTGATCACAAAATTGCGTTAAAAATCATTGAAGAGGAACTTGGAACTCCTGCTGAGGAATTATTTGAAGAGTTTCCAGATAGTCCTATTGCTTCAGCAAGCTTAGGTCAAGTTTATAAAGCAAAATTAAATAATTCTTATCTAGCTGTGAAAGTACAGCGGCCAAATTTATACTTTCTCATAAGAAGGGATGTTGTAATCTTAAGGTTTTTAGGAACTTTTTTATCCCCACTTTTACCTTTAAATATAGGTGTAGGAATTGGAGAAATAATAGATGAATTCGGTAAGGCACTTTTTGATGAAATTGACTATCAAAAAGAAGCCGAAAATGCTTTGCGATTTGCTAATTTATTTAAAGAGAACCCAAATATTTTTATACCTAAATTAGAAAAACAGTTTTCTTCCAAAAGGGTAATCACAACTTCTTGGATTGATGGAGTTAAGTTAAGAGATCGAGCTTTACTAGAGGAAAATAACTTAATACCTGCTTCGTTTATAAAAACATGTGTAATTAGTGGACTGCAGCAATTATTTGAATTTGGATATTTTCATGCAGACCCACATCCGGGAAATATGTTTGCTCTAAAAGGAGGAAATGCAGATTGTGGAAATTTAGCTTATGTCGATTTCGGAATGATGGATACTATTACAAATTCAGATAGACTTACTCTCATTAAGGCAATTGTTCACATAATAAATGAAGAATATTATCTCCTAGCAGAAGATTTCCAGAAATTAGGTTTTTTAACCAAAGAACAAGATCTTCAAAAACTTGTTGAACCATTAAAAGAAGTTCTAGGAGGATCTTTTGGCGCTGAGGTTGGTAGTTTTAATCTTAAAAATGTAACTGACAAATTCTCAAAACTAATGTATTCCTATCCTTTCAGAGTTCCCAGTAGGTTTGCCTTAATAATAAGAGCCGTAGTTAGTCAAGAAGGTTTAGCACTAAGGTTAGATCCTGAATTTAAAATTTTAAAAATAGCTTATCCATATATTGCTAAAAAACTATTGACCGATAATTCTGATGAGATTTTAGACATCCTTTTAGAAGTTGTTTTTGATAAAAAAGGTCAAATCCAAGTAGAAAAAGTTGAAAGTTTATTAAACATTTTATTTAGAGATTCAGAAAGTATTAATTCAGATCTGATACCAGTTGCTAACGCTGGATTGAAATTATTTGTCAGTAAAAAAGGATCCGAAGTTAGGAAGAACCTTCTTTTAAGTCTTATAAAAGATGAAAAATTAGAATTTACTGATGCAAAAAAACTCTTAGCTTTAATAAGAGATACTTTTAGCCCTCTGAATATTGCAAAAAGTGCAGTACAAAATATTATTTCTACAGTTTAGTTTATATTTAATTTGATTAACTTAATTATGATTTTAATTCGATTAGAATTGGATGTAATGTTTAAAAAATAAGAAGTAAAAAGTATTATTTATTTTTGGAAATTAAATGAATATTTTGAAAAATCTCTTTTTACTTAACAAAAAATCTGAAAAAAATAAAGATTTAATTTCTGGACTGGTTGATCAATATATTGAAATTGCAAAGTTAGTAAAAGAGGCAAGAATGCAACAAAACCTTACAGTTAAAGAATTGTCATACATTTCAAAAATTCCTGAACGAATAATAAACTCTATTGAAAATAATAATAAAAATATTAGGCCAGATTATCCTTTTATAAGATCTATATTAATTAAATTAGAGGAATGCTTAGTATTAAAAAAAAATACATTATTAGATTTAGCAGTTAAGGAAAGAAAAATTTTAAAGAAAGAGGGAAAGGAATTTGTGTTCAGGAAATTCGATCTTATCAATACATGGCAAGGAAGTCTTTTGTATTTTTTTATATTAGTTCTAACTATATTTTTATTGAAGAGATACTTTATTTTAAATGTAAATGTCATAGAGATTCAAAATATTGAAAATCAAATCATTGATAAATAATTTTTAACAAGATCTACTTTATAGTTCTCCCAAAATTATTTCCTAGCTCGCTAAACATTCTTATATTATCTTCTATTTCTTCTAAAGGACGATTTAACTTCCATTTCCAGTTATTTTTTGTGGTGCCAGGTTTGTTTAATCTACTTGAATCGTCTAGAGATAATAGATCTTGTAATGGAGCGATAAAGAGATTAGCATTTGTCTCCATGCCAATTTCTATTAAATCCCAAGAAGGATTCTCTGCAAATTTATACTCATCTTTTATTCTTTTTTTGGATTCATAATCTAAATTTTCCCACCATGAAAGAGAAGTAGAGTTGTCGTGAGTCCCTGTATAAACAACCCAATTTTCTCCTTCAATATTTTTAGGCAAATAAGGATTATCTTCATTGCCATCGAAAGCGAATTGTAATATTTTCATGCCAGGCAGTTCAAAATTTTCCCTTAAATTCTCTACATCTGGAGTTATTACTCCTAGATCCTCCGCAATAATTGGTAGATAGTTAACCCCTAAATCCTTTTTTACTTTATTTAATAGTGTTTTACCTGGAGAATTTATCCATTTTCCAATAATTGCCGTTTTAGAACTGCCACTAACTCTCCAGTAACCTGCTAAACCCCTGAAATGATCAAATCTTAATATGTCCACAAGTTCAAATTGTCTTTGAAATCTTTTTCTCCACCAATTGAAACTAGTCCTTTTATGCTTTGACCAAAAGTAAGTTGGGGTTCCCCATAATTGTCCTGTTGATGAAAAATAATCAGGTGGAACACCACTTTGAAAGATTAAATCTCCATTTTTAAAAATTGAAAATAATGATTTATTACTCCACACATCTGCACTGTCTCTGGAGACATAAAAAGGCAAATCTCCTATCAGCTTAATATTTTTTGAGTTTGCAAAGGTTTTAATGTCGCTCCATTGCTCATCAAGATGCCACTGTATTAATTTTTTAATAAGTATCTCTTCACTTTTTTTCTTAATCCACGATTTTAAGAAACTTTTATTTTTTATTTTAAATTCTTTAGGCCATTCCCACCAAGGCAACATATTAAATTCTTCTCTTATAACAACAAATGTTGCATAATCCTCAACCCAAGAATTTTTACTGATCCATTTGTTGAAGTTTATTTTTCTTTCTTCAGATTGTGAACTCCAACCTTGCAAAAGGAGGAGACCTAATTTCTTTGTTAATTCATCAGCAATATCAAATTCAAAATGATCTTTATTCTGATTAGTTGGAACTAGATTTTCTTTATCTGAAATGAAGATAAAACCTTTTTCGATTAAATCATCTATATCCAAAAACCATGGGTTTAGTGCAAAACTAGATGGGGAGCTATATGGAGAACCAGTAGAGTCAGTAGGTGTAAGAGGTAAAAATTGCCAGTATTCAATTCCATGCTTATGTAGTTTTTTAATCCACTCTTTAGCTCCTTTACCAAAAGTTCCACATACTCTTCCTCCTGGAATAGATGTTGGATGCATAAGTACGCCTAATGATTTTTTTGCAATAATTGAATCTTTAGGCATGTTTATATATTTTTTGATCCTTTACACTTAAAGTGTTTTTGATTCTCTAAATTTAACCATATACAAATTTTATTTAATTGACAAATATCATGCCTAGTTTTAAGTCTGAACAAAAAAATTTCTAATTTTTAATAAACAATTTTTTGCTTAATTGATGTAAATTTTGAAAATATCTAGTCATTATCTTTTGCGAAATTCACATAAACGACTACGATAAGAATATAGTTTTATGGTGCAAATTTCGTGACAAGTTTTATCACGGCAATGCAGAGTAAAGAATCGAACTTTAATCTAACTAATAGTAGATTAAGGCTTGTAAGTGGAACAACAAATCCTAAATTAGCTGAAGAAATTGCATCATACTTAGGTATTAAAAATGTACCTTTAATATCTAAAAGATTTGCAGATGGAGAACTTTATGTTCAGATTCAGCAATCTATTAGAGGTTGCGATGTATTCCTTATCCAACCTACATGCGCTCCTGTAAACGATAGTTTAATGGAGCTTATGATAATGGTGGACGCATGTAAGAGAGCGTCTGCAAGACAAATAACGGCTGTAATTCCTTATTTTGGATATGCAAGGGCAGATAGGAAGACTTCAGGAAGAGAGTCAATAACTGCAAAACTAACTGCTAATTTACTAGAGAAATCAGGAGTCGATAGAGTTCTTGCTATGGACTTACACTCGGCTCAAATACAAGGCTACTTTGATATACCATGCGATCATATTTACGGCTCACCTGTATTAATTGATTATCTAGAAACTTTAAATCTAGAAGAAATAGTTGTAGTCTCTCCTGATGTAGGCGGGGTGGCAAGAGCAAGAGCATTTGCAAAATTAATGAATGATGCGCCCTTGGCTATCATTGATAAACGAAGATCTGCTCATAATATCGCAGAAAGTCTAACCGTTATTGGTGAAGTCAAAGGTAAAACAGCTATTCTTATAGACGACATGATAGACACCGGAGGTACAATTTGTTCTGGGGCAAATTTACTAAAAAAAGAAGGAGCTAATAGAATATTTGCATGTGCCTCACATGCTGTATTTTCTCCTCCTTCTTATGAAAGATTAAGTACAAAGAATCTTTTCGAACAAGTTATTGTGACTAATAGCATACCAGTTATACATAAAGATAATTTTCCTCAGTTAAAAGTTCTTTCTGTCGCAAATATGCTAGGGGAAGCTATTTGGAGAATCCACGAAGAAAGTTCTGTTAGTTCTATGTTTAGATAAAAGAAATTATTTTTTTATAACCCTTGTAATTTCTTGAGTCTTTCAGTTTCAATTTTAAATTGTTTTTCTATTTTTTCAGGAACATTATCTGGACATACTTGAAGAGCTGATTCAACTAATTGCAGTGATGCAATAAATTGTAATTGTTTCATATCAACTGTTTGTTCTTTCTTTTTCTCTATTATTTTCCCTCCATGTTTTTGTGATACTACTGATGCGAACGTTGCTGAGGCAACGTTTAATGTTTTTGGGAAATCTAAATCAAATCCTTTTCTTGTCGCATTACATAGAAATGAAACACCCATCCCATGGTATAAATCTAAATCATTTTTATTGGCAGGTGCATTTTTAACATTTGCATTTACTTTATTAAATTCATTATTTGCATCAAATAAAAAATATGAAAAAATTAGAGGGATTGCAAAAATTCTAGAAATTTTAAAACTCATATTTGATTTATTTTTAATTCATATCACTTAAAGATAACATTTTTTATTTTTTAAATTAAATCTGCCAACATAATTTATTTAATAATTTTAATTTCGTGATGATTTTCTACTATTTTAAGCACATCTTTGTTCCATGAATATATAACTCTAAATCTATAATTATCAGAATCTACAAGTCTTGTATGTTCAAGAATATACCAATCTTTGTAAGAAGATTCAAAAATCATTTCGTGTTCGTCAACTTGCTTAATATTTGAAATACCTTCATCATTACTTAAATAAAAATTTTCCCTCTTAAGTTGATGGCCTTTTAAAAATGCATGCATTTCTCCTCGTTCTTTATACTGGGGATTTTCGTCAAAGAAATTATATTTTTTTTCTGGATACCAAGTAAATTTATAATGCGACTCCCATTCTGATTTACTCTCAAGATTTTGAATATTTATATTCATAATTAAATTATAAGTTTTTTGTGCTTCATCGAGAAAATACGTTCTATTAGATTTCCATAATCCAATATTCCTGGAAAACCACCTTTTTAAATTGCTATTTAAATTGATTTCAGGAGGGTTTTCACCAAAATGTGAATTTTTCTTTGGATTAATAGCAACCATTTATAAAAAAGTCATATTTATTTAATAGCCTATATGTAAAATAAAAAAAAATATCTTAAGGTGTTTATAAGGATTAACAGCTTTTCAACACTTCAGAGGAATTCATTTGAATGATAAAAAAGAGCTAAAACTAATACTCATAGCAGCTAGAAATCAACTTTCTAGTAGTGATATTAAGTCTCTAATAGCTTACTTAGAATCAGATGATTGTGAATTTAAGATATCTCTTCAGATCTCTGAACCCACAGAGCAGCCAGAATTACTTGAACTACATAGATTAGTTGCTATTCCTGCTCTTATAAAGCTTTCCCCAGCTCCAAAGCAAATATTTGCTGGAAGTAATATTTTCTCTCAATTGCAAAAGTGGTTACCAAGGTGGTCACAGGAAGGCTTAACTAAAAATCTTGGAATTAATTTGCAGCCATCTAAAATTGATTCAATAAGAACTCAAAAAGAATTTCTATTGGAAGACGAACTTCTTGTTTTACGACAAGAAAATGAGACATTAACAAAAAGAATAGAATCTCAGGAAAGATTATTAAGAATGGTCGCTCATGAATTAAGAACTCCTTTAACTGCTGCTACTTTAGCTGTTCAAAGTCAAAAACTCGGACAAATAGATATTTCAAAATTACAGGAGGTAATTAAAAGAAGACTTGAAGAGATTGAACTCTTATCTCAGGATCTTTTGGAGGTTGGAACAACTAAATGGGAAGCATTATTTAATCCTCAGAAAATTGATTTAGGTAATATTAGTGCTGAAGTAATACTCGAATTAGAAAAATTCTGGAGATTAAGGAATATTGAAATTGATACTGATATTCCATCTGATCTGCCAAGTGTATTTGCAGATCAAAGAAGAATGAGGCAAGTATTTTTAAATTTAATTGAAAATGCTATTAAATTTTCTAAAGACTCTGGATCTATAAAAATCACTATGATTCATAAGACAAATCAATGGGTAGAAATAACAATTTGTGACAAAGGTGCAGGTATTCCTTTGAGCGAACAAAAAAGAATTTTTCTAGATAGGGTTAGACTTCCCCAGACTTCTGAAGGAACTTCAGGATTTGGTATAGGGTTATCAGTATGTAGGAGAATAGTACAAGTCCATGGAGGAAGAATATGGGTCGTATCTGAAGTTGGAGAAGGTTCCTGCTTCCATTTCACAGTTCCTGTGTGGCAAGGACAAAACAAAGAGCAACAATACTTGACGAAAGGCTAGCCTTACTCTTAGTTTTTAATAAGCTGTTGTGCTAATTTCCTGGCCCCATCGTCTAGAGGCCTAGGACACCTCCCTTTCACGGAGGCGACAGGGGTTCGAATCCCCTTGGGGCTATTAATTTAAATTTATAACGATCTTTTTGATGATTTTGCTTGCCTGTCTACGGCAATTAAATTTTCTGAAAGATCCTTTTTCAGTCTTTTCTCTATCATCCCTATTGGCATCCACTGACAACCTTGAACAGTAAGATCATAAATTAATGAGTTTGTTGAAGTATTTTTAATATTTTGAATTTTCCAACTACCCTCAAACTTTCTGAAATCTCCTTTTATTAAATTAAATTTTAAGAGGCCAAGCTCCTTATCCTCAAATAAATCTATAGTTACTTCAGCTGAAAACTTCATGCCAAGGAAATCCTGAGCCCCAACTTGTTTAAGATGGACATTATTTCCCTTCTGAAATATTTTTTTGCTCGATAAAAGATTTGGTATGTAGAGATTTAGCCGATCATAATCTGTTAAAACACTCCACAAAGAATCAAAACTCGCAGAAGTTGTAAGTTGAGCTGCTAGTCGTCTTGTCCCGCCGGAAAACTTCTCCATCGTCTGCTCAATTGTCCTGTAATCATTATTCTTAGAATGATCTTCTGATTCTTGAGGATTATTCATAAATGAATTTTTTAATTAGATAAAAAATTATTTCTGTGTAACTATACTGATAAAAACAACAAATACTGAAAAATTAAAATAATTTCTTTTATTTATCCCGATCTCAAAACGTAACCATTTTTGTAAAATCACTACAAATTACACTACAAATTGATAATCTTTTATAAAAGAAATCTAAAAAATGTATTCACAAGCAAAAGTAATCGCAGGAGGATTAGCTCATATACCAGTAGTAATAGCTGTTTTTTATTTTATACTCACAACTTTTAATAAAAGAGCTTTAAAATTTGTTGAAGAAACAAAAACAAAAAAACCTGAGGCAAAATCTGTGGAACCTAAAAAAGTCGCTGTTTCAAAAATAGAAGCTCCAAAAGCAGAATCTCCAAAAATAGTTAAGAAAAAACATGCAGATGTGCCAGTCAATATTTATCGTCCTAAAACACCATATGAGGGAACAGTCATTGAAAACTATAGTCTTCTCAAAGAAGGAGCAATTGGTAGAGTTAATCACATAACTTTCGACCTTAAAGATAGTGATCCATTTTTAAATTATGTAGAAGGTCAAAGTATTGGCATCATGCCTGCTGGTGAAGATGCTAATGGAAAACCTCATAAATTAAGACTATACTCAATAGCTAGCACTAGACATGGTGATGACTTTAATGGAAATACAGTTTCTCTTTGTGTAAGACAGCTTCAGTATGAAAAAGATGGTGAAACCATTAATGGTGTCTGCTCTACTTACTTATGTGATATTAAGCCTGGAGATAAAGTAAAAATAACAGGTCCTGTTGGTAAGGAAATGCTTCTCCCTGATCAAGAGGACGCAAACATTGTTATGTTGGCCACTGGAACAGGAATAGCACCAATGAGGGCTTATTTAAGAAGAATGTTTGAACCAACTGAAAAAGAAAAAAATAAATGGAATTTCAAGGGTAAAGCTTGGTTATTTATGGGTGCTCCAAAATCAGCTAATTTGCTATACGAAGAAGATCTTCAAAGATACATTGCTGAGAATCCAGATAATTTTAAATATACAAAAGCTATTAGTCGCGAGCAGCAAAATACAAAAGGTGGAAGAATGTACATTCAAGACAGAGTTTTAGAGTCAGCTAATGAACTGTTCAATATGATTGAAGATGAAAAGACACATATATATCTTTGTGGATTAAAGGGTATGGAACCAGGAATAGATGAAGCAATGACTAAGGCAGCAGAAGAAAAAGGATTGAACTGGTCAGAATTAAGACCTCAACTAAAAAAAGCAGGAAGATGGCACGTAGAAACTTACTAAATCTTTGATATTTAGATTTAAGTTTCGCCTATTAAATACTTTTTGGTTTAGACACAATATGTAGCTAATATTTGAAAAAAAGAGGATTTTAAATACAGAATACTAAAAATATGCCTTCAACTTTAAGTAATCCTCTAAGATTAGGTTTACGGCAGGAAAGAGTTATATCTCCACAGTGTTTAGTAATTTTCGGCGCTAGTGGAGACCTTACTCATAGAAAATTAATACCAGCCTTATTTGAACTCTATTTGCAAAGAAGAATTCCTAGTGAATTTGGAATAGTTGGTTGTGCGAGAAGACCTTGGACTGATAATGAGTTTAGAGAAAAGATGAAAGTAAAGTTATCAAATCAAATATCTGGTAAAGAAAGGGAGTGGGATCAATTTTCTAATTATCTTTTCTATGAACCGGTTGACCTACAACAGAGTGATCATGTCGTAAGGCTTTCTAGAAGATTAAATGAAATTGATAAAACACAAGCTACTCATGGAAATAGAACATTTTATTTATCAGTATCTCCGAATTACTATGCAAGTGGATGTAAAGCTCTAAAAGCAGCTGGCCTTTTAGATGACCCTAAGAAAAGTCGTTTAGTGATTGAAAAACCTTTTGGAAGAGATTATTCAAGTGCAAAAAAATTGAATAAGATCGTTCAAAGTTGCGCTGAAGAAAGTCAGATTTATAGAATTGATCATTATTTAGGTAAAGAGACAGTTCAGAATATTCTTGTTTTGAGATTTGCCAACACTATTTTTGAGCCAATCTGGAATAGAAATTATATATCAAATGTTCAAATTACTTCATCTGAGACAGTGGGTGTTGAAGATAGAGCAGGTTATTACGAAAGCTCCGGTGCTTTAAGGGATATGCTTCAAAATCATATGACTCAAATGCTTGCTGTTACTGCTATGGAGCCTCCAGGAAAGTTTGAGCCAGAAGCAATTAGAAATGAAAAAGCTAAGGTTCTTCAAGCTTCAAAACTTGCTGATGAAAATGAACCTTGGAATTGTTGCATAAGAGGTCAATATGGAGAGGGAGGGAATATTTCAAATCGACTCAGAGGATATAGTCGGGAAGAGGGTGTTAATCGTAATAGCACAACAGAAACTTATATCGCGGCAAAAGTTTTCGTTGATAACTGGCGTTGGCAAGGTGTTCCATTTTATTTGAGAACAGGTAAAAGACTACCTAAAAGACTTGGAGAAATAGTCTTGACTTTTAAAGACGTTCCTGTTCATTTATTTGAATCAACAATAATAAATCCTGCCCCAAATCAACTTATCCTTAGAATTCAGCCAAATGAAGGTGCTACTTTTAAATTTGAGGTAAAATCTCCTGGTTCTGGAATGAAATCAAGACCTGTTGAGATGGAATTTTCTTATGATGAATCATTTGGAGAACCCTCAGATGAAGGCTATGTAAGATTATTAGCAGATGCGATGCTTTCTGACCCAACCTTATTTACTCGAAGTGATGAAGTAGAAGCAGCCTGGAAACTTTATACGCCATTAATAGAATTGATGGATAATTCTCCTTGGAAGCTACCTATTTGTAATTATGAATCTATGACGTGGGGACCTGCTGAGTCTGATCAATTACTCTCAAAAGATAATATTTTCTGGCGTAGACCTTAAAATGAAACCTCAACTTACACTCCAAACACCGTTAGAGCTGCCTTATCAGGAAATTTCTAATTACCTTAATAAATTATGGATTTCAGAAGATAAAGATACTACTGGAGCAAACACTTTTACATTAATGGTCTGGCAGCCTGCTTGGCTAGAACAATGTTTAGTTCAAAAAGGATTAGTAAATGGACCAATTACTGGAAATTTAAGTTCTGAGATAATTGAAGTTGCTAAAAAATTTATATTAGATCAGGGACTTCCTATCACTACTTCCCTAATTAGTGAAGAATTATTGAACTTGTTGAAGGAAAATTTATCTAATAAAGAATTTGAAGACTTTAGAGGACAATTCTTTGAATCATCAATAAGTACATTGAATCCAAGAAGATTAATAACTCTAGCGCCAACGTTAAATAAAAATTCAGATATCAAAACTTTTGTATCCGCTTACTGTCCATTAAGTGATACTCCAGCTATGCAACCTATATGTGGGGATTTAGTTGTTATTAGGGGGGGCTCAGCCTCAATATCCAATAAAGGATTAAAGATAATTGATGAATTATCTATTGATGAATTACCTTCATGGTTGTGGTGGAATGGAAGCTTGGATGAATCGCCTGAAATTTTCGAATATTTTACTAATCATGGTATAAGGTTAATAATTGATACTGCACTTGGATCGCCAAACAGATGTTTAAAAGTTTTAGATCAATTAAATAATTCAGACAAAGCTATTAATGATTTGAATTGGGTTAGGTTGAAAAATTGGAGGGAGTCATTGGCAATGATTTTTGATCCGCCTTCGAGGAGACCTATTTTAGATCATATTACTGATATTGATATTGATATCGCAGGAGATCATATGATTCAAGCTTTGTTTTTGATCTCATGGATTAGCGATAAACTTGGTTGGTCTTTTCTAGAAGTTGAAAGGGACACAGAATCAACAAAAATAGAGTTTGAAAGAATTAATGGCGAAATAATTACTGCATCAATTAATCCCTTATCTTTGGGAAATCCAAGTATTCATTTAGGGCAAGTTATTGGATTGAGGTTGATTTCAAAAATTAGTGAGGTTCAAAAAAATAACACTTGTGTAATACTTGGCTGTGAATCAGTGGAATGTATGAGACTAGAAGCAGGAGGAATGGCCAATATGGAATTAATAGAACAAGTTGTTCCAAATTCTTTTTCTACATCGGAGTATGATGTAAGTAAATTATTGGGAAGTAGTAGAGGTAATACAAGTCCTCTTTTTGAGAATTCTATTAAAATAGCCCTTCAAATATTTAATGGCTTTAATAACTAATAAATGCCTTGTGTAATATCTTCTCCTTCAACTGATAGTGGGAAAACTACATTATCGCTTTTGATATCTTGTTGGGCGTTTTCAAAAGGAATAGAGATACAAACTTTTAAGGTTGGCCCAGATTATCTTGATCAACAACAACTGAGTTCAATTGGCCAACCTATTTGTAGGAATTTAGATATTTTTTTAAGTGGCGAGGCATGGGTTCAAGAAAGTTTTTTTAAACATTCTTTGAAATATGAATTCTCATTAATTGAGGGAGCAATGGGTCTATTTGATGGCTTAGGGTCAACAACCTACTCCAGCACAGCAAATATCTCTAAACTTCTCAATGCACCAGTAATTTTTATTGTTAATGCTAGAGGTCAAGTATCTTCTCTTTTGGCAACTTTTAGAGGCTTTAGAGATTTTGATGGTGAGTTATCAATAGCAGGAATTATATTTAACAATGTAAATTCGGATAGGCATAAAAAATTAATAAAAGAAGTTTTCAAAAATGAGGATATCGAAATTCTTGGCTTTTTACCTTCCGATTCGAAAATTACCTTAAACAAAGCTAATTTAGGTTTGATATCTCCATTGGATAATGGTAAAGAAATTGATGTTGAATATTTTGCAAATTTCGCCGAAAGAAATCTTGATGTATTTTCTCTTATAAAATACCTGAAATCTCCTCAAAAGAAAATATTTAATTCCATCAGTTTTGAAGATTATACAATAGACAAAAGTAAACCTGTTGCAATTGTAGAAGATAAAATCTTTCATTTTCAATACCCTGAAACTAAGGAGTTTTTGCGTGAAATAGGCTTACCATTGATTTCATGGAGTATTTACGATGATGAGGAAATACCTAATGAGGCTTCTTCTTTAATTATTCCTGGTGGGTTCCCTGAAAAATATGCTGATCATATAAGTAACTCTACAAAAAGCTTAAATTCGTTAAGGAAATTCCGCAAAAATGGATTTATATATGCTGAGTGCGGAGGGATGATGATTTTAGGAGATTTTATAAAAGATGAAAATGGTAATAATCATAAAATGAGTGGCATCCTCCCTTTTAGATCAAAAAAAAGTAGACTTTCAGTAGGTTATAGATACATTGAGGGGTTAGAAGATACTCCGATCATTAAACAAAATCAATTAATTAGAGGGCATGAATTTCATTATTGGGAAATTGAAAATAATTTATCTGAACTTGATTTAGGAAAAGCTGAGCATCAGAGGAAACTTTCTTCCCCATGGAAAATTAAATCTTGGAAAACTGAATACAAAAAAGAAGGCTTTTTTGATAAAAAATTACATGCAAGTTGGATTCACTTACATTTGCCAAGTTCTCCAGAAGTAGCAAAAAACTTTATAGATGCCACCCAAATTACTTTTTAAAAGAATTCTTAATTTATTATTAAATCAAATATTTTGAGAGGAGAACCTAAAAAATACATTCCAGGTAAAGTGATTAATGGTCCCAAAAAACTCCCAACCATGACCTCAGTTTTTGTATGCCCCAGGGTTTCTTTTAACAGTAATTCAGATTGAGGGTCTAGTATTTTTGATAGTTTATTAATTTCTTCAGCTTGAACCCCAGCTGATTTTCGAACACCACTAGCGTCATACATAACTATTAGTGCTACAGCAACTGATAATGCGAATATTGAGCTATCAAATCCCAATTCATAACCTACACCAGATGTAGCACCAGTTATTAAAGCGGAATGACTTGAGGGCATACCACCCGTTTCGAACATAATTCCAAATCTTATCTCTCCATTTTTAAAGAAATTGAATACAATTTTTAAAAATTGAGCTAATAAACAGGATAATAAGCTCCAGAAAAGAACTGAATTATTAAAAAAGGGAAAAAACTCAGACATAAATTTAAACTTATTATCTGTCTCTATTTGTAATAAAGTCGGCTAACGATATTAAATACTTCGCATCTGCACCCCAAGGTTCAATTGCTTTTTTTGCTTTTTTAACTAAATCAAATGCTCTTTTTTTTGACTCCTCCATTCCAAGTAATTTAGGGTAAGTAGTTTTGTCAGCTAAAAGATCTTTACCTGCAGTTTTACCAAGCTTTTCACTGCTGGAAGTTAAATCAAGAATATCATCTATTATTTGGAAGGCTAAACCAATTCCCTCTGCATATGTTGTTAGCGCTTTTAAAAGTTTTTCGTTGGCGCCAGCGATCATCGCGCCTGTTCTTACGCAAGCCTTTAATAAAGCCCCAGTCTTATGAAGATGAATATATTCAAGAGTTTCAAGGTCGACTTCTTTTCCTTCGCATTCCAAATCAACAACTTGCCCCCCTACTAAGCCTGGGGCACCAGCAACTAGGGATAATTCTCCAATTACATTTAATAATCTATTTGGATCGACTCCAGGGCTTCTTAAAGAGACCATTTCAAAGGCCCTAGTTAATAAAGCATCGCCTGCAAGAATAGCTATTGCATCTCCATATACTTTGTGATTTGTCGGCCTACCTCTCCTCAAGTCGTCATTATCCATCGCGGGCAGATCATCATGAATCAAGGACATTGTATGGATCATTTCTATTGCTACCGCAGTAGGAACAGCTAGAGAGGGTTCTCCTCCAGCCAGTGAGCAAGATGCTAAACATAAAATTGGACGTATTCTTTTTCCTCCAGCTAAAAGAGAATATCTCATTGATTCTCTTAATATTTCTGGATTCTCAGGACCCAAGGAAAAGTCAAGAGCTTTCTCAACAATCTTTTTTGTGTTTTTAAGATATTTATCAAAATCAGATATATTATTTATAACTTCAGTCATTTTATACCTTCAGTAAAAAAATTTTCATCTTGGAGTTTATGGCAAAAGGTCATTAAGAGTTGATGATAAACCAAAATGTTTTTGCCAGCTAAAAATAGTATTTACAAGTAACATTGTTACTGTCATTGGTCCAACACCCCCTGGTACAGGTGTGTAAGCAAATACTTTAGAAATGACATCTTCTAATAATACATCGCCACATAATCTGGTTGGATTTTTATCGGAACTTTTTAATCTATGTATTCCAACATCAATAATTATTGCTCCTTCTTTCACAAAACTCGAATCTACAAGATTAGGTTTTCCTGCAGCCGCAATTAGAATATCTGCTTCTCTACAGACTTTATTTAAATTTAATGTTTTTGAATGAGTCATTGTTACAGTGCCGTTTAGATTCAACAACATAAGCGATAGAGGCTTCCCAACAAGCAAACTTCTTCCAATAACTACAATTTTTTTACCTTCAATTGTAATATTTTGGGATCTTAATAAATTAATAATTCCTGCTGGAGTGCATGATCGCATTGCGGGCTCACTTTTCACTAATTTGCCGATGTTTATCTCATTTAATCCATCTACATCTTTGCTTGGATTAATATGGCTGATAAGTTTTTGGTCATCAAATTTCATTGGGATTGGAAGTTGTAGCAAAATTCCGTCAATATCCTTATCAGCATTAAGTTTGATTATTAATTGTTCAACTTCTTTTTGCTCTACACTATCTTTTAGATGAAAGATAAAGCTCTTTATTCCTATCCTTGAACATGCTTTTTCTTTATTATTAACGTAAACACCACTCGCAGGGTCTTCACCTATTCTTATTACAGCTAAACCCGGAGCTCTTTTTGCTAATTTTTTGTTACTAGAGATATAATCATTTAATCTTTCTTCTATTTCAAGAGATAATTTTTTACCGTCTAATTTTAATGACATTTAGAAAAACATCTCCTTTTTACACCTAGCATGCCTATAATTTTAAATTATTCAAATAGATTTATTTATATTCTGTGCAAAACATCACAACTAACTTAAAGAAGTTGTTTTATCTTTGGAGACGAAGTCAAGTTCCAGTAAAACAACCAATTAAAATTTCAAGAATAGATAATCTCATAATTTTTTTAGTATGCATTTTAATTTCAATAATTTCTTCTTATAAATTACTTCTTATCTCTCCCTTAAATATAGCAGATATCTTTTCTTGGCTTTTGACCTTTACTGAAGTGCTTATTAGTTCCGGGATCTTGATATTAGTTTCAAAAAAAGAGAATCCCACAATTTCTTCAAGACAGATTTTCTTAATCATTACTCTTCTTTTGGCAGTACAAGCCACGAAATTATTCTTAGCTTCAACAATAAGTCCATTATCTATAGTAATTCCTCCTGCATTAATAATATCTCAAGGAATGGGAAGCATAACGGCTTTAACTTGGGTATCAATAGCAAGCTTTAGTTGGCCAGATCCTACTGTTGCTATAAATAATAATTTGTTTTTTATATTATTAGTTTGTTCTTCAGTAGTATCTCTACTTGGAGGAAGAATAAGAAGTAGAGCTCAGTTACTTCAACTATCAATTTTTGTCTCCATAGGATCGTTCTTAAGTCAATGGTTACTAATAGGTAAAGATAAAATATCTCTTTTTAATAAGCAAGATTTTGTTTTATCCAATGGGGATATATTTTCTGAGTCCTTGCTGTTGGCAATAGTAATGCTTTTTACTATTTTATTTATTCCCATTTTTGAGTCGATATTTGGATTGTTAACTAAAGCAAGATTGCTCGAATTGGCTGATAAGGAGAAACCTCTAATCAGAAGATTGTCTCTTGAAGCTCCTGGTACTTTTGAACATACCTTACTTATATGTGGTTTAGCAGAGGAAGCAACAAGAATGATTGGTGGTGACATTGATCTAATTAAAACTGGAGCGCTATATCATGATGTTGGTAAATTACATGCACCTAATTGGTTTATCGAAAATCAGGATGGTTCAAAAAATCCCCATGACGAATTAGATGATCCAATTAAAAGTGCTGAAGTATTACAGGCGCATGTTGATGAAGGATTAAATTTTGCTAGAAAAAATAGACTACCTAGACTTATTGCTAATTTTATCCCTGAACATCAAGGCACATTAAAAATGGGATATTTTTTTCAAAAAGCTAAAGAAAAAAATCTCGACATTAATGAATATCATTTTAGATACAAAGGCCCTATCCCTCAATCAAAAGAAACAGCTATTTTAATGCTTGCAGACGGATGTGAAGCAGCACTAAGAGCTATGAATATTAATGCATCTGATAAAGAAGCTTTGAAAACAATATCTAATATTATCTACTCGCGTCAAAAAGATGGGCAATTAGATAATAGTAATTTATCGAAAGGAGAAATTTTTCTAATAAGAAGGGCATTCTTGAATGTTTGGAAAAGAATTAGACATAGAAGAATTCAGTATCCAACTAGCAAGAATAATACTTTTTCTTAATTTTCAAATTTATAGCCTAATACTTCTTCGATGTTTTGGATTACACCAATATAGAAGAGCTAATGTACTTAATAATGTTGTTAAAAGAGTAAAGCCACCAATTCCAAAAATGTCTTTTAGAGTTATGATTCTCACCACTGAATAAGGACCTGTCCCAGAAATTACCATTGATAGAGATACTAGAGTTAAAGTTACTCCCCATTTTTTCTCTGCTAAAAGAGCTGCTGAAGAAACTATTCCAACGATCGCAGCAGGCCAGCCAAGACTTATTGCAAGAGTAATATTTGCAACTTTTAATGGAGGCCCATAACTTATTACTAAAGCGATTATAGGGAGTGCAATTATATTGCAGATTAACCCAACCCATGAAAGTAACCAATATCCTATTAACCTTTCTCTCATTATTTACTGCTTTAACTATTAGATTAATCTACAATATTGAGAGACTTTTTTTAATGCTACTTAATATTCCTAAGAAATAATTTAATTTGGGTGATTAGATAGCAATTTGTCACTGGAGTTTTCTAAATTATCATATTGTGGGTGAATTGAATTTTTTTTCTCAGAAAAGACAAGCCTATTTAAAGCATTAACATAAGCATTCGCTGCAGCAACTACAACATCCGTATCAGCAGAATGACCAGAATATATTTTATTATCCCTTCTTATTCTTATTGTTACTTCGCCCAAAGCATCAATTCCTTCTGTTACTGACTTAACAGAAAATTCTATTAATTCATTAGGAACTTTAGCTAATTTATTTAAGGCCTCGCATACAGCATCAACGGGGCCTGTCCCTATTGATACAGCAGTATCCTCAGTATTATCTTCCGTGTTTAGAAGCGAAATGGTGGCAGTAGGTTTAGATGCGTTACCGCAACTTACTTGTACAAGACTTAATTGAAATTTAGCTTCTGGAAGCTGAACTTGTTCACTAACAATTGCTTCTAAGTCTCTATCAGTAATCTCTCTTTTCCTGTCAGCTAGATCTTTAAAACGTGCAAAAGCATCATTTAAATCTTCCCGACTCAAGTCATATCCCATCTCTTCTAATCTTGCTCTTACTGCACTTCTTCCACTAAGTTTTCCCAAAGATATTTTGTTGTCACTCAAACCAACAGTTTTTGCATCGATAATTTCGTAAGTTAGTCTATTTTTTAAAACCCCATCCTGATGAATTCCCGATTCATGTGCAAAAGCATTTGCTCCTACAATTGCTTTATTAGGTTGCACAGTCATTCCAGTAAGGTTGGAAACAAGTCTAGAGGTTTTTGTTATTTCTTCTGTTCTTATAGCTGTAAGAGGAGTTGGTGAATCTGGATTTCTTTTAAAAAAACTATTAAAAAAACTTTTCCTAACATGCAATGCCATTACTAGTTCCTCTAGAGAGGCATTCCCGGCTCTTTCACCAATTCCATTGATAGTACATTCTAGTTGTCTTGCTCCATTTTTTACTCCCTCTAGAAAATTGGCTACTGCTAAACCCAAATCATTATGGCCATGAACCGAGATTACTGCCTCATCAATATTTGGAACATTTTTGTTTATATCGGCAATTAGTTTGCCAAATTCACTAGGAGTTGTAAATCCAACTGTATCAGGGATATTTATTGTTGTCGCTCCTGCAGAAATTGCTAGTTGAATCACTTCGTATAAAAAATCAGGATCGCTCCTTGAGGCATCTTCACAAGAAAACTCAATATCGTCTACCAATGATTTTGCATAGTTAACCATTTCTGGAACTATTTGAAGAACATCTTTTCTGGATTTTTTAAGTTTATGTTTTAGGTGAATATCACTTGTCGCAATAAAAGTATGTATTCTTTTTTTTGGAGCTAGACTTACTGCTTCGTAACATGCTTTTATATCTCCTTTAGAGGCTCTAGCCAAGCCGCATATTATCGGACCATTTTCTTTTCCTACTGCATTGGCAATTTTATTTACAGCTTTAAAATCTCCTGGACTTGCGAAAGGAAATCCAGCCTCAATAACATCCACCCCTAATCTTGCTAATTGATGGGCGATAGCAAGTTTTTCTTCAAGATTTAAACTGGCACCAGGAGATTGCTCTCCATCTCGAAGAGTTGTATCAAATATCAAAATTCTTCCAGGATCTTTTGACATTAGAGGGAACAAACTAAACTTATATTAAGCTAATTAAAAAAATTTGACTAGATCTAATTCAATAAAAATTTGCTGCAAATTTATAACTTAACAATATTGGTTAAAATTCTGAAAAAAGAAATGAAATACTTTTATTATTAAAGTAATCTTTAAGGATTGAAGCTTCCCTTTTTAAAAGGTTAATTTTGCTTTTTTAAGAATTACAGGCATAAATTATAAAAAGTATGAATGGGCAATACTCCTCCAAAAATGTTTTAGGTCACTTAGCCATAGTCTTACATGCTCATCTACCTTATGTCAGAAAAAATGAAAAAAACTCCTTAGAGGAGGACTGGTTATTTCAGGCGATTATGGAATGTTATATACCATTACTTCAATCTATAGAATCTTCCAAAAATGAAAATCCTGAAAATACAAAACTTACTATTAGTTTATCTCCAACATTATTATCACTTCTTAACAATAAAAAAATCCAAGAAACGTTCCCTAACTGGATTAAAACAAGAAATGATTTTTTAAATGAACTGCCACAAAAAGAAAAAAATGCCTCTGCATTTTTAACAAATAACCTTAATGACAAATACTTGTATTGGCAGAATTGTTCTGGAAATTTAATTGAGAAGTTTAGAGTCCTAAATAACTCTGGGAATTTGGATATTCTTACTTGTGCTGCTACACACGGATATCTGCCGATTCTAAGAGAGAATCCAGAGACTGTTAAAGGACAAATCAATACAGCCATTAGGAACCATGAAAATATTTTTGGAACTAGGCCTTTGGGTATTTGGTTGCCTGAATGCGCATATTATGAAAATTTAGATGAAATACTATTTAATTCCGGGATAAGATATGCGATCTTAGATGGTCATGGGATTCTAAATTCCACACCAAGGCCTAGGTACGGTGTTTACGCCCCAATTTGCTCGAAAAAAGGAGTTGCCTTTTTCGGAAGAGATAGTGAGTCAACTTTGCCTGTTTGGTCTGCTAAAGATGGGTTTCCGGGAGATAAAGTTTATAGGGAATTTCATAAAGATTTGGGATGGGAATTACCTATCTCTAAGCTCCAAAAGAAAGGTATCCCAACTAAAAGACCTTTGGGTTTAAAGTTTCATAAGATTACAGATGAAAATGTCCCATTAGGGGAAAAGGCGTTTTATTTAGAAAATGAAGCCAAAAAGAAGGTTGCAGAACATGCTAATACTTATCTTCTCGCGAGATCCAAACAATTAGAAAAATTAACTTTATCCTCTTCCTTTAAACCGTTGTTAATAGCTCCATTCGATGCAGAGTTATTTGGTCATTGGTGGTATGAGGGACCTTTTTTTATTGAAAATATACTAAAGAATTCTAGTAAATATTCAATCATGCTTACAAACTTAAAAGAATTCTTACTTCAAAGGCCAAATCTTCAGATATGCGAGCCATCACCATCAAGCTGGGGACAAGGTGGTTATCACAATTATTGGATTAATGATGCAAATGCATGGATTGTTCCAGAGATCACAAAAGCAGGCTCAACTTTTGTTGATTTATGCTCAAAAAATTTTAATAATGATTTATCTCCAAGACTTTTTAAGCAAGCTGCAAGAGAATTGCTTCTCTCTGAGTCATCTGATTGGAGTTTTATCCTTAGAGCTGGAACTACAACTGAGCTTGCAAAAGAGAGGATAGAAAGACACTTGTTCAGATTTTGGAAAATAGTTGGAATGATTAAAAATCATTCCAATATTAATTTAAAATTTCTTGAAGCTATTGAGGAAGAAGATAAAGTTTTTCCAGATATTAATATTGATGATTGGCGAAGATAAAGAATACTAATTTAACTTAAGCATTCCTAATTTTACTTTTAGAGGTGAATTTATAAACATCTTACTCATCACGTAAATTAGTTTTGGAAGTGGAAGTGTATTAGTGAGAAAACCTACCCATTCGTTGGTAGATAATCTAAAGAAATTTGAAAAAAAGCTTCTTAATCTACTTTCGTCAAAACTCATCAATCTTCTTAAACCATATTGGTAAAGTTTATGCCTTTGAATTAACTCGTAAGGCCATAGGATCTCCCAACCTTTTGTAGCTAGTTCAAGAGAACTTAGATGAGGTTCTTTTAAAAAGATTGCTAATTTTTCTGCAAGTAGTGGGGCTCTTCTTAATAGAGATCCAATCATGTATCCTGATGCAGGATGCACCATGCTTGCTGATCCTCCAAAACCAAGTACAAATTGTTTTTTAAATGGGAGAGGTAAATTCATTGGGAAAAGGCAATTCTCTTCATGAAAAATTTCACTTACCTCAATACCCTTACTATTCAGTCTTTTGAAAAGCCTTTTTTTTAGATTTTCTTGGGATAATGCAGGATAACTTGCTAATGATGTTTCTTCAACAAAAAAAGTTTCATTTCCAAGATCCATTGCATAAAGAAAGGAAGGAGATGATAACTTTTCTTCATTGCTTAAATGATTTGGACGAAAATCCATTAAAACAAACTGTTCTTTATTGACTGGTGGCGAAGAAAATTTTCCGACAATACCATATGCAGCTTGTTGAGCGATTTCATTTTGTACTGGTCTTTTTACAAAATTACTTCTATGACCACTTGCGTCAATTACTAATCTTGCCTTTATCCTTAGACCTGAAAAACAAATTACCTCAGATAGTTTATTTTTCTCTTTAATATCTTTTGCGGTTTCATTTAACCATTCGATCCCTTTACACTTTTTTAAAAGTTCATTTTGAAAGGCTTCCTGATTTATTAAACCATAATCGTAATTATGTTTTGTTGGATTATCTCCCTTTTTATTCTCCCCATTTCCAAAATAACTAACTGTTTGGCACCACCGATGAGATAGTAATGATTCTAATCCTAATTCCTCTAATTCAGAAGCCCAAATACCATATGTATTTTCCCATTTTTCATTTGGAGATTTAGTTGATATCCCCTTTATATTAAGATCTTGTTTGGATAATTCTGAGGCCAAGCATAAAGCAGCAGGCCCGGAACCTAGAATTAAAATATCAAGTATTTCCATATGACCTATTAAACCATTTTCTATTAATTTTATTTGCCTGAGTCGAATTGTTCTTTTTCTTCTGTTTGTTCATGAGGTACTAAAACAACTTCAGATAAATGATCACCCTCATCCAATCTTTGTAATTTAACTCCAGTAGCGGCTCTAGATTGTTGGGAAATTTTATCTGCGCTTGTTCTCACTATCACACCTTTTTCGGTCACAAAAAGTAATTCTTCCCCTTCTCCGAGGACCTTCAAACAAACTAATACATCATCTTTAATTCTAAATTTTATTGCTCTCAAACCCATGCCTGCTCTTTTTTGTAATCTAAATTGAGTTGCTGGAACTCTTTTGCCTAGTCCAAATGCACTTGCTATTAGTACCCAAGGACCTTCAGAAGAGTTAACTTCTATATTCTCATCAAATTCTTTAATAACATCTTCATTTTTAGCCAATTTATCAACCAAATCAGATGTTAAAACATCCATAGATACAAGATTGTCTCCTTTTCTAAGGTTCATAGATTTAACCCCCCTTGCCGTCCTGCCAAGAGGCCTTAATTCGTTGATATCTAATCTAAAATGAATTGCCATTCCTGTACTTGATCCAATCAAAACACTATCACCTTCTCTTGATAATCTAACCCAAGTTAAAGCATCTCCATCCTCAAGATTTATTGCTATTAATCCATTTGATCGAATTCTTGAGAAAGCAGAAAGTGAAGTTCTTTTTATAAATCCAGCCTTGGTTAGCATTAATAGATAACAATCATTATCAAATGAATCTACTGCAACCAGTGAAGTTATCTTTTCTTCTCTTGGGATTGGGAGAAGTTGAACGGATGGAGTACCTTTAGCTGTTCTGCTACTCATTGGAACTCTATATGCTGGGAGAGCATATGATACCCCTCTATCACTGAAAAGCAAAAGAGTATCGTGATCATTACAGCTTATAAAAAGTTTTACTTCATCATCTTCTTGTGTCTTTGTTCCAGCTTTGCCTCTTGACCCACGACTTGTAGATTCGAATTCATTAACAGGCATTCTTTTTAAATAACCTGCTTCAGTTAATAAAACTACAGATCTGTCATTAGCGATAAGATCAATATCATCTAGACCACCGCCTAAATCAAGTATTTCTGTTTTTCTTGGAGAGGAAAATCTTTCATCAATTTTATTGAGTTCTTTAAGAATAATTTCGAAAATTCTTTCTTTACTATTCAATATTTGCTGATATTGATTAATTTTTTGGGTTAACTCATTATGTTCCCCTTTTATTTTATCTGCTTCCAGGGCTGTTAATCTTCTTAATTGCATTTGTAAAATTGCTTCTGCCTGTGTGGCAGATAACTCATGATCAGTTTGTAATCTTTCTCTAGCTGAAACTGTATCTTTTGCTGATCTTATTAGATTGATAATCTCATCCATAGCATCTAACGCTAATAAAAGACCTTTTACAATGTGATCTCTTTCTTCAGCTTTTTTTAATAAAAATCCTGTTCTTCGCCTTATAGTTTCCACTCTAAACTCTAGGAAAACATCTAACATTTTTCTAAGTGAAAGTGTTGTGGGCTCACCTTTTACTAAAGCTAGGATGTTTGCACTAAAGTTGTTTTGTAGAGGTGTTAACTTAAATAAATTATTTAAAACTACTTGTGGGTAGGCATCCCTTTTTAGTTCAATAACAATCCTCATTCCATCTCGATCACTTTCATCTCTAATATCAGAAATACCTTCTAATTTTTTTTCGTTAACCAAGTCAGCAATTCTTTCTATCAATGCCGCTTTATTAGTTTGAAATGGAAGCTCTGTAATTATTACTGCATCTTTCTCTGCTCTGCCAAGAGATTTAATTTGCTCAATATTCGCTACACCTCTCATGGTTATTGACCCCCTTCCTGTCTTGAAAGTTTCTCTGATACCATCTCTACCTAATATTTGACCTCCTGTGGGGAAATCAGGACCCTTGATTATTTCAAAAAGTTCTCTATCTTCAATAGAAGTGTTTTTGATTATTGATTTAAGACCATCAATTAATTCCCCTAAGTTATGAGGTGGAATATTTGTTGCCATTCCTACTGCTATTCCAGATGATCCATTTAGAAGCAGTTGAGGAATTCTAGCAGGTAAAACGGTTGGCTCTTGCTGAGAACCGTCAAAATTATCGGCGAAATCTACAGTCTCAGATTCAATATCCTCTAGCAAACTTTCATCTGTAAGAGACTGTAAACGGGATTCTGTATATCTCATTGCTGCTGGAGGGTCGTTATCTACCGAACCAAAGTTTCCATGACCATCTATGAGCGGCATCCTCATGGAGAAATCCTGTGCCATTCTAACCAAAGCATCATAAACCGCTGTATCGCCATGAGGGTGGTATTTGCCAAGAACTTCTCCAACGACTCTTGCACATTTTCTATATGGCCTACCGCTAGTTAAACCAAGTTCATACATTGCATAAAGAATTCTTCTATGAACAGGTTTTAATCCATCTCTTGCATCTGGAAGAGCACGACCAACTATAACGCTCATTGCATACTCAAGATAAGAGCGAGACATCTCATTTCTTAAGTCAGTCTGAATAATTCTGTCGTTATCTTCGTTTAATCCTGAGTTATTAGAATCTAAAATATCAGACATACAAAAATAGTTTCTTTAATAATAATCGCTGATTGTCATAATGAATAAAAAAAAAGATTTATTTAATTCCGAAATACTCACATTTACACACAAATCAAAATAAAACCTGTTGTTTTTGCATAAACCTTGGCTTATTACCCCTTTAGTTGTTAATTTATTCAGAACAAAAGGTAAATTCCGTGAATATTGAACTTGGTTTAAATAAAAAAGTCAGAAGGGCTTATGGCATTGATGAAATAGCTTTAGTCCCTGGCAAAAGAACACTAGATTACGATTTGACTGATCCTTCTTGGTTAATAGGAGGTTTCGATAGAGAGGTTCCGATTATAGCTAGTGCTATGGATAGTGTTGTAGATGTCAATACGGCTGTTGAACTTACAAAGTTAGGATCCTTAGGGGTTATAAATATGGAGGGCATACAAACTCGATATGAAAAATCTGATGAAATATTGAATCAAATAGCATCAGTAGGAAAGGATGAATTTGTTCCATTAATGCAGAAGATATATAGTGAACCGGTAAAGGAGAGATTGATTTTACAAAGAATAAATGAGGTCAAAGAAAGAGGAGGCATCGCAGCTTTTAGTGGCACTCCTCAAGCAGCTATAAAGTTTAAGGAAACACTTAATAATTCCAACCTAGATTTGTTCTTCCTTCAAGGAACAGTTGTCTCAACTGAACATCTTGGTATGGAAGGTAATGAAACCTTAAATATTAAAGAACTCTGCCAATTTATGAATATCCCAGTTGTAGCAGGTAATTGTGTTACTTACGAAGTTGCAAAACTTCTCATGGAAGCTGGAGTTGCAGGATTAATGGTTGGTATAGGACCTGGAGCAGCATGTACATCAAGAGGAGTATTGGGAATTGGAATTCCTCAAGCAACTTCAATTGCTGATTGTAGTGAGGCTAGAAATGATTACTTTAAAGAAAGTGGTCGTTATATTCCTATTATTGGTGATGGAGGAATTGTAACGGGTGGAGATATCTGCAAATGTTTAGCATGCGGAGCAGATGCTGTAATGATTGGATCCCCAATAGCTAAATCCTCAAACGCTCCAGGTAAAGGATTTCACTGGGGTATGGCTACTCCAAGTCCAGTATTACCAAGGGGCACAAGAATTGAAGTAGGTTCTACAGGATCCTTAGAAAGAATAATTAAAGGCCCTGCCTTACTTGATGATGGTACACATAACTTATTAGGAGCCATTAGAACCTCAATGAGTACTCTTGGGGCAAAAAATATTAAAGAAATGCAAGAAGTTGAAATAGTTATCGCACCATCGCTTCTTACAGAGGGTAAGGTTTATCAAAAAGCTCAGCAGCTTGGGATGGGTAAGTAGTTCATTTAGAAAAAAAATTATAAAACCTTGGTGAATTAAGTATTAAATTGAAAAATTTTCTAATTAGGAGTTATTATTAAATGATGGGGGAAACCCCATACTCCTCACACACTAAATCGCCCGATTAATCGGGCTTTTTTTAGATATTTTGTTACTTATATTGTTTTATCTGTAATGAAATCATCACTTAAAAGAATTGCCTGCTAAATTTTCAAAAAGGAATACTTAAATTATGTCATCAGCTCCAGCCGTAACTGATTCTTCATTTGACAAGGATGTACTGCAAAGTGATCTACCAGTATTGGTTGATTTTTGGGCACCATGGTGTGGTCCATGTAGGATGGTCGCTCCAGTTGTAGAAGAAATCTCAAAAGACTTTGAAGGGAAAATTAAAGTTTTTAAATTAAACACAGATGAGAATCCAAATGTAGCCAGCCAATACGGAATTAGAAGTATTCCTACATTAATGATCTTTAAAGGAGGTCAAAAGGTTGATACAGTTGTGGGGGCTGTGCCAAAAGCAACTCTTTCGAGCACTTTAACTAAGCATTTATAAATTTAAAAGCTTTGCATAAAATTGGACTAATAGACTATGGAATGGGCAATATTCATTCCGTAACAAAATCTCTAGAAAGTCTTGGTGAAGAAATTATATTAATTAAAAACTTTAATGATTCCAATCTTTGTAAGGCGATAATACTTCCTGGGGTTGGAGCATTTGATCCGGCGATGAATAATCTTATAAATACTGATTTAATAACTGATTTGAAAAATTGGATTAAAAGTGGAAAGTCATTTTTGGGGATATGTTTAGGTCTCCAACTCCTTTTTGAATCTAGTGATGAAGGAAAAGTTCAAGGACTGGGGATTTTAAAAGGAAAAATACAAAAAATACCTAATATTATTAACCAAAGAATCCCACACATGGGTTGGTGCCAACTTTTACCTACAAAACCAAATTCATTATTAGAGCTTAGAGAATTAAATAATTGGGTCTATTTTGTACATTCCTATCATGCAATCCCAGATGACTTAAATATTATTGCAGCTCAGGTTGATTATGGCTCTGAAAAATTAACTGCAATGATTGAGAATGATAATTTATTGGCCTGTCAATTTCATCCCGAAAAATCTGGAAAAACCGGCGAAAAACTTTTGAGAAGATGGCTGAGTAATATTCAATAAAAGATGCTTAAGGATGAAGACTAACTTAAAATTAATAGGTGGTAAAAAACTCCAAAGTCCAAATAATTCTCACACCAGACCTACAACTTTGAGAGTGAGAGAGGCCATATTTAATATATTGAACAATAGAGTTAAAAATAGTAACTGGTTAGATTTATTTAGTGGTACAGGGGCCATATCTTGTGAAGCCTATAATCACGGGGCAAACAAAATACTTGCAATTGAAAAAAACAAAATCAACTCAAAAATTTGCTTAGAAAATTTACTTTCGTTGGAGAACATAGAGAATAGGAGAAATGATATCGAAGTTATTTGTAAAGATGTTTTGAAATGGACAAAACCAAATTATGACAGAAACTTATCATCTAGAAATATGGATTTAAACAAATTAAAATTTGATTTTGTTTATCTAGATCCTCCCTACGAGGTGGATTTCCATGAATTAGTTTTAAATCAATTATTCAATTGTAATTTTTTAAAAAAAGATTCAACAGTTATTTGTGAACATTCTCCAAACACATCAATTAAAAAAAGTACTTTGTGGGAAACTGTAGATGTAAGAAATTATGGGCAGTCAAGATTAACATTTTTAATCAATGTCCAGCATCCCTGAACCTCTTCTGTATTGATTCCATGCACTTACAAATAGTCCAAGAAGAGTTATTGGAACTAAACCTAAAACAATTCCACATAAAAGAGGCTCGATCATTTTTTGCCTTTTTTGAATTTATTATTCACAATTGTTACATAGAGACTATTTTTTGTGTCAACATCTTCATCAACTGCAGCAGAAAGAGACTTTAAAAGAGAATTCTTAAAAATTGTTTTTATTATATTTGGAGTTATATTGATTTGTTTTTCAATATTTTTCGGAACACATCAAGAAAATAACAAATATATTATTGAAACTCTTGAGCTTAATGGCTCTGCTGAGGAAGGAGATGCTCTTTTTAAGATAAATTGTGTTGGATGTCATGGAATTACAGCAAGAGGATTAGTGGGGCCAGACTTACATTCAATAACTCAACGTTTGAATGATAAAGAGATAATAAAACAAGTTACTGGTGGCCTAACTCCTCCTATGCCAAGTTTTGAAATTGATCCTGCAAATATGTCCAATTTATTGAAATATCTTCATAGCCTTGAATGATTTTGGGGAAAAATTTTTCTAATTTAAAGATAATATTAGTTGAACCAAATGGCCCTTTAAATGTAGGGAGTGTTGCTAGATTATGCAGTAATTTTGAAGTTGATGAATTAAGAATTGTTTCTCCGAAATGCGATATATTTTCTCTAGAAGCAAAAAAAATGGCCCTTAAAGGTCAAAAATTTCTTGAACATTGTAAGATTTTTGATGATCTTCAAAAAGCAATATTTGATTGTGATTTAGTTCTAGCATCTTGTGGAAGGATTGATGTAAAAAAAGATTCATTTTTTGTATCTTCTGAGGATATATTTGATTGGACTTTATCCTTTAAAAAAATAAATAATTTAGCAATTATATTTGGAAGAGAAGATAGAGGTTTAACTAACAGTGAATTGCTTCTAGCAAACAAAACTTTTAATATCCCAACTTCTCAGAATAATCCTTCATTAAATCTTTCTCACGCTGTTTCAATAGTTTTGTATGAATTAAATAAGTCTTCAAATAGAAACTTTGATCAAGAACTAAAAGTTTTTAATCTTGCATCATCAAAACAAATTCATGATTCGTTTTTGGAGATAGAGGAATTACTTTTTAAGGTTGGATATCTTTTGAAACATACTTCTAAGGCAAAAATCAGTAAATTTAAGAATTTTATTTTGAGAGCAAATACATCAATGCACGAAGTAAATGTTTTAAGAGGTATTGTCCATCAAATAAACTGGTCTTTGAACAATTCAAAAAAAAATAAGTAACTATAAATTTGATTAATTATTATTCACTTCTTGTTTTAATTTGAAAGGTGATATTTACTAAAAGCATTTTCTGAAGTATCATCTATTGATTATTTGAATATTTAAGAAAACTAAAACTGTGCCTACAACAAAGAAAAGAAGAGTTTTCCCCTTTACAGCTGTAATTGGTCAAGAAGAAATGAAATTGGCTCTTTTATTAAATGTTATTGATCCAAGAATTGGAGGCGTGATGATAATGGGTGATAGAGGGACTGGAAAATCTACTACAATTAGAGCATTAGCTGATTTGTTGCCTGCAATAGATGTTGTTAAAGACGATCCATATAATAGTTCTCTAGCCGATCCTGATTTACAAAGTAAAGAAGTTTTGGAAAAAATTACTTTAGGAGAAAATCTAGAGAGTATTCAAAAACAAGTACCTATGGTTGACTTGCCTTTAGGGGCTACTGAAGACAGACTTTGTGGAACCATTGACATAGAGAAGGCTTTGAGTGAAGGAGTTAAGGCATTTGAACCAGGGTTATTAGCAAAAGCTAATAGAGGTTTATTATATGTTGATGAAGTGAATTTACTTGATGATCATTTAGTCGATGTACTTTTAGATTCGGCTGCTTCCGGATGGAATACAGTTGAAAGGGAGGGAGTTTCAGTTCGACATCCTGCGAGGTTTGTCCTTATTGGTTCAGGCAATCCAGAAGAAGGTGAATTAAGGCCTCAACTATTGGATAGGTTTGGAATGAGCGTTGAGGTTAAGACAGTTAGAGATGCTGAATTAAGAGTTCAAGTAGTAGATCAAAGGACTTCGTTTGACGATAATCCTGATGAGTTTTCATTGAGTGTTGAGAAACAACAGGATGAACTTCAACAAAAGGTTATTAAAGCACAAGAAATATTAAATTCTGTACAGATGGACGATGACCTAAGATTGAATATTTCTGCAATCTGCGGAGAACTAGATGTTGATGGTTTACGTGGAGATATTGTTACAAATAGGTCTGCAAGGGCAATTGCAGCCTTTGAGGGCAGAACTGAAGTTCAAGAAGATGACATAGCAAGGGTTATTTCTTGTTCATTAAGACATAGACTAAGAAAAGATCCTCTAGAACAAGTTGATTCAGGTGAAAGAGTCATTCAAGCTTTTTGTAAAGTATTCGATTTAGATGAAAAAGAAAATCTTTCAAAATTTCAATTGTCTGCTGAAGCTTAATAACAGTGAGAATAATTGGAATTGATCCTGGATTGGCTCGAGTTGGTTATGGAATAATTGAAGTAAAAAATGAAAGAAAGATATTATTAGATTGCGGCGTTATTGAGACAGGTAAAGACAAAAAAGAAGAAGATAGACTTTATGAGATATTCCAAGATCTTAATGAATTAATGAATCATTGGAACCCAACTGCAGCAGCTGTTGAAAAATTTTTCTTTTACAGGTCAAGCACTACCATTAGTGTGGTGCAGGCTAGAGGCGTGATTATGATGGTATTGGCCTCCAAAAAAATTCAAGTTAGTGAATATGCACCTGCTCAGATAAAATTAACAATCGCTGGTTCTGGTAAGGCATCTAAGAAAGATATTCTTGATGCTGTTATGTATAGCTTAGATCTTGACAAACCTCCAAAACCTGATGATTCAGCGGATGCATTGGCTATAGCACTCACAAAACTAAATGAGGAGGGCATTAACTGAAGATTCAATATGATTATTTCTGAAAAAAAGAAATTGGAGAGGCATAACTTTAGAAAACTTAGAGATGAGATTTCTCTAAAACAAAGTGAAAATGTAGAAAAGAATGTAAAATTATATATTGATTCATTTATTAAGGAATATAAAAAAATTGGTTACATAGCAATATATTGGCCTCTAAGAAATGAAGTAGATATTAGAAGTCTTAAGGAAAAATTTTCTTTAGCTTTGCCCAGATGTAGAGATAAAAATCAATTGCTATTTTATCCATGGGATGATGAACCTCTCACAAAAGATTATGAGGGGATACTAAGTCCAAATAACTCTTCACCATTAAGTTATTTGCAGATAAGTATGATGTTTGTACCATGTCTTTCTGTAGATAAGAATTTAACAAGATTAGGTTATGGAGGAGGTTATTTTGATAAATTAAGGACAGATAATAATTGGAGAAATGTTCCATGCATTGGAGTGTTAACTTCCAATTGTGTAAGTACGATTCCATTAACCAGAGCTGAGTGGGATATCCCTTTATCAGGGTTTATCACAGAAAAAGAAATATTTGTATAATAGAAGACTGATAAAGAGATTAATTTATAGTTTTTAAAAATGGAAAATCAGGAAAAGTACAATAATTTATCAAGATTAGTAGAAAAGTTAAAGAAATCTGAAGATCCAAAAAGAAAATATGAATACATTTTGTGGTTAGGCAAAAAATTGAAAGAACCAGATAGTGAAATCCTTGTTGAAGAGAATAAAGTTAAAGGATGCGTTTCAGAAGTTTTTGTTAAGGCAACTATTAAAGCTGGTAAATTATTTTGGGAAGGATATTCTGATGCTCTCATAACAAAGGGTTTGTTGGCCTTTTTAATAAGTGGATTAAATGAGTTAACACCAAATCAAGTTGTTGAAATAGATAAGAAATTTATAGAAGATACTGGTTTAAAAGCAAGCTTAACCCCTTCACGTTCAAATGGTTTTTTAAACATTTTATTGAAAATGCAGTCTCAAGCAAATGAATTTTTGTAGGCCTAATAATATAAAATTAAACTAAAAGTTAAAAGAAATAAAAAATGAGAAAATGCAAAATTGGGATTGTAGGTTTTGGAACTGTAGGGTCTGGG
>QCCB01000010.1 GCA_003278955.1 Prochlorococcus sp. AG-347-K10 | reverse complement strand
AATTTCAAAGGTATTTTCTTCAATTAAAATTGTTTTATTCGAAGGATTATAAAATCCTCGCAAATTATTATCTTTTTTAAAACTATCCTTTTGATTTTCTATATTTAATAGTTTTACTGTAATCACTCTACCTTTCCAAAATCCTTTTAAAGTTTTTTCTAGGAATGGATCATTTGCTGGAATTATTACAACTCCCTTTGGATTTAAGAACTTACTAATTTCACACTTTGCATGAGTAATATTTTTTTTTGAGCCCAACAATCCAATATGAGCTGTCCCAATGTTAGTAATAACTGCAATATCGGGTTCACTATATTTAGATAAATTCTCGATCTGTCCAAGACCTCTCATCCCCATCTCAAGAACTAAAACTTTATCTTCTATATCTGTAGCAAGAATAGTAAGACCAACTCCAATCTCATTATTGAAATTTGCATGAGATAATTTAATTCTTCCAATTTTATTTAAAACTCCACCAATCATTTCTTTTGTTGTGGTTTTACCCACTGAGCCAGTTATTGCAACAATGGGGATATTTAATTTTTTTCTTTTTAGCAATGCTAATTTTTGAAAAGCCTCTGTTGTATCACTTACAACCCAATAAGGAAAATTACTAGGCAGTAATCTCTGCATCCCTTTTTTAATTACTACTGATTTAACTCCTTTATTTAAAACCTCTGGAAGAAAACTGTGTCCGTCAAAATTTTTACCCTTGATAGCTATAAAAAGATCATTTTTTAATAAAGTTCTACTATCAATACTTATATTTTTAAATTTTAAGGAATCTCCTTTCCCCTCGCTCAGATTTCTAATACCCCCCAAAACATCGTTTAATTCTGATAAAGAGAATTCCATTAAAAAATTAAGTCATACTTTTTTTTAAAGATGGATCAGCTGATTGTCCGTAAGAAAATTTTTCAACTTCAGCAACATCTGGCGATGGTTCTTTTATTCCGCACACATCCTTATACATAACTTCGTATTCAAGAGCTGATCTTTGCCAACTAAACTCTTGGCTCATGGCTCTTTTTTGCAGTAATTTCCAACTATCTTTATGCCTAAAGGCTTCCCAGGACCTTACTAAAGAAGTATAAAAATCTATAGGTTCAAAGCGATCAAAGCAAAATCCCGTGCCATTATTATTTTCTGGGTCATGAGGTAAAACTGTATCAACTAAACCTCCAACTCGCCTTACTATAGGGATAGAACCATATCTCATGGCAAGGAGTTGACTAATACCACAAGGTTCAAATCTACTTGGCATTAAAAATGCATCAGAGCCACCGTAGATAAGCCTTGATAAAGAATCATCATAGGTAAGAAATACTGAGAATCTTCCTGGGTAATCTAATGCCAGTTGCCATAATCCAGCTTCTAAATATCTATCTCCAGTCCCCAAAACAGCAATTTGAGAATCTGTATAGGCTAATAGTCTTCTTGAAACTTGTAAAAGTAAGTCAACCCCTTTCTGATCAACTAACCTACTGACCATACCTAAAAGATATTTTTTAGGATTAACTTCGAGACCCATTTCTCTCTGCAGAATTTTTTTATTTTCGAGCCTATTTTCTAAATTCTTAATGCTGAATTGTGCAGGTAAAACTGGATCTTTGGCTGGATTCCATTCATCAAGATCTATGCCATTAAGAATTCCCCTTAATTTACCTGAAATGTAATTAAGTAATCCTTCGAGGCTTTCCCCGTATTCATTGGTTTTAATCTCATCTGCATAAGTCGGAGAAACAGCATTGACCCTATCTGCGTACAACATGGCCGCAGCCATCGTGTGGTCTCCATGCATATACCAAGGGCACCAAGTCATTTTTTCAAGTTTCCACCTCCAAGGGCCTTGGTATTTTAAATTATGAATTGTGAAGACAGTACTAATTTCGGGATCCTGATGCATCCATACAGGAATCATTCCAGTGTGCCAATCATGGCAATGGAGAACTTGAGGTTTCCAACAATTCCAGGCAAATTCTGCAGTGGCACTAGCAAAAAATGTAAAGCGCCAGTCCTCATTTTCGCCTCCATATATTTGGTCAGAATCAAATATTGGATGACCCACTAGGTAAATCACATAATTATGGATGGGATGTTTTGCTTCATATACGGCAAAATCAGTGCCCATTGTATTTGCTCTAAATACTGGTTCATTGGATACCTCTAAAAGACTCCACAATTTTCCATATCCTGGGATTATTACCCTTACATCGTGACCAAGTTTTATCAAAGATGGAGGCAACGAACCAACCACATCTCCCATACCACCAACTTTGATCATTGGGGCACATTCAGCAGCGGCAAGAAGAATTCTCATTGATAATTATTTAAAAAAGTTCTTTTGAAAAATAAACTAGGGTGTCCACTTATAGTCAGAAAAGTCTGGTGGACGCTTTTCAAGAAAGGCATCTCTACCTTCTTGAGCTTCTTCAGTCGAATAGAATAATTGAGTTGTGTATCCAGATAATTCTTGAATACCTGCAATCCCATCATTCTCTGCATTGAATGAAGCTTTAAGAATACGAATAGCAGTTGGACTATTGCGTAAAATCTCTCTTGCCCAGATTACACCCTCAGCTTCTAATTCTTCAATCTTTGTAATTGCATTTATCAAGCCCATCTTCAGAGCTTCCTTGGAATTATATTTTCTACACAAAAACCAAATTTCTTTTGCTTTTCTTTGACCAACAAGTCTTGCTAAATAACTAGATCCAAAACCCGCATCAAAACTACCGACTCTTGGACCTGTTTGACCAAATATTGCATTTTCAGAGGCGATACTGAGATCACAAATTAGATGAAGTACCTGTCCTCCTCCAATTGCGAAACCAGGAACTAAAGCAATAACCACTTTAGGTAAACTTCTTATTAATCTTTGAAGTTCAAGTACATTTAATCTCTGCTTCCCTTCATCATTTTTATATCCATTTTTACCCCTTACACTCTGATCACCTCCAGAGCAAAAAGAATAAATGCCTTTTTTGTCAGGTCCAGCACCTGTAAAGAGTACTACTCCAATAGTTTCATCATTTCTTACGATATCAAATGCGTCAATGAGTTCATCTACAGTTTGTGGCCTAAATGCATTTCTTTTTTCAGGCCGATTAATTGCAATTCTCGCGATTCCCTCATCTGATTTGTGAAACAATATATCCTCATAAGATTTGCATTCTGACCAATTTAAAGTTGTTTTTCCAGGTAATACTTTCATGAAATCTAATTATTCAAAGATAGAAAATGATAAATTTAACTGCCAATTATTTTTTCTAGCAAGTCATTTTTTTCACAAATTTCATTTTCTGGATCAACATCAACTTTAATTATTACAGATTTCTGGATAGAAATGCTCCAATCTAATGCCTCTCGTAATTTTTTAAAATTTGCCACACTTTTAAAGTTTACTTGATAACCCTCTGCGAGTTTTGGCCAGTTTATTTCTTTTGGCATAAGAAATAGTTTTTTTAATTCATCTTCTTTTAAATTTTTTTTATAAATACGATTAAATATATTTCCGCCATTATTATTTATTAGAAGAATTGTTAAATTCATGTCGATTGAATTTTCAATCAGCCAACCGTTTATGTCATGAATAAAAGCCAAATCTCCAGTCACAAGAAGTAGAGGATTTTTAATTCTAGAAATACCTAATGCAAGAGATAAAGTACCGTCTATGCCAGAAGCACCCCTAAAGCTGAAACAATTTCTTGTTAAAGTACCATTTTCTGAAAACGTGAGCCAATCTCTAATCGGGCTACTCGCGGAGAGCATTATAGGATTTTCAGTTGGCCAAAGTTTTGGAACAAGATTTGCAAGCATATACTCAGTAATTTGATTATCTTGAGTAATTTCCTCTTTTAAAATTTCTTTAATCTGCTCGCCTTCCTCTATTAGATTTAAAGCCATCGGAGTGAGAGACTTTTTGTTTTTTTCGTTGATTGATAATTCTTCTAACAATAAAGTAGTGAAATTTGATAGCCCAAAATCATATTCAAATGATTTTTTAATAGGGTCCAATTTTCTATAGTTTTTTTCTTTTATAAGAATTTGTATCCCTTTGAAGTTTATTAAAAACTTCTCCAAATCAATTGAGGATGACATAGGGCCAAGCCTCAAAAGTTGATGACAATTTATTGAATTTTTATTTTTTCTTAAGACTAATTCCCAATTCACGACTAGTCCTCTCAAACCAGAATGAACACCTGAAACAGGATCAGCAAATACTGGCCAACCAGTAATCTCTTGTATTCGTTCTAAAGACTTATTGAAAGAAGTTAAATCATTTATGGAACCTTGATAGGGACCCACCAAAATAATACCGGATTCATCTAAATTTAAATTTTCTGAAATTTCGAAGAATTTGTTTTTATCAGACTTTATTTCAACTTCCTGAAATATATATTTTTTCTTAAAATATATTCTCTCAAAAACCTCTAAAATGTTTTTTTTATTTAAAAATGAAATTCCTAAAGGCTTATCTATAGGAATATTTAAATGAATAGGACCAGGGAAGGTTGATATTTGTTTCTCAATAGTTCGAACTAATTTCAAGATTTCTTTTTCTTGTGTTTCATGAAGTCCATTTAGATTTGTACTTAAAACTCTTCTGCAGACTGAACTCAAAAAATCTTCTTGATTTACTGTTTGATTAGCGCCACAATCTTTTAATCTTAAGGGTCTATCAGCAGTAAGAAATATAATACCTTTACAAGATCGGTCTGCCTCAACTGCTGCTGGCAATAAGTTACTTACAGCAGTCCCAGAAGTCGTAATAACTAAAGAGAGATTACCTGATGCAGCAGAAATCCCAAGAGAGTGGAATCCCGCAGATCTCTCATCTATTGAATTAAAAATATTTACCAGTCCTAATTTATTTAATTCTCCAGCAGCTATTGCTAAAGGTGCTGATCTACTTCCAGGACATATTATTAAATTTTGAACTCCTATTTTTGTAAGAAGATTCAAAAGTTGTAAACTTCTAAGAAAATTTTTGCATTCAATAGATGATGTCATAATTTATATAAATGCTTTGGGATTTTCCTTATAACTGAATTAAATAAAACATGTCTAAAACTCAAGAAAAAAGAAATTCAATAATAAAGGATTTAAAAAATCTTTTAATCTGGATATCTATAGCTTTAATTATACGATGGCAGGTTATAGAGCCAAGATGGATCCCATCTGGTTCAATGCTTCCAACTCTTCAAATACAAGATAAAATTCTTGTTGAGAAACTAACCCCCAAAATCATATCCAAATCAAATCTTTCAAAATTAAAAAATAAAATAGTTGTTTTTAACGTTCCGGAACAATTAATTAATGATGGCTATGAAGCAGATACTGCACTAATAAAGAGAGTAATTGGGATACCTGGAGATAAGGTAGAAGTAAAAAATGGTAACCTTTACTTAAATGATATCGCTCAAAACAATTACGTTTTTGACAAAAATATTAATTATTCAATGGGGCCTTTTATTGTCCCAGATGAATCATTATGGGTGATGGGAGATAATAGAAATAACAGTATGGACTCGCATATTTGGGGATTTTTACCCTATGAAAAGGTTATTGGCAAAGCTTTTTTTAGATATTGGCCGTTTAATAAAATTGGACCTATTCGGTTCCCTGCCCTTAATAATTTAGATTAATGGGTACGTGATGTTGTAGGGTTTTTATATCTTGAAGTTGTAGAAATGTTTAATCCAGAATTTCTTGCTACTGAAAATAATGATCCAAACGATGAGAATGATTTAATCCAATATTTACAAAAACAATCTCCAGAAGTTTTGCAAAGAGTAGCAAAATCAGCTAGTGAAGATATTCAAGAAATTATTAGACATAATGTTCAAGGTCTTCTTGGAATGCTTCCTTCAGATCAATTTGATGTAAAAATAACATCTTCAAAAGACAACATTGCTAATTTATTATCTTCTGCAATGATGACAGGATATTTCTTAAGACAAATGGAGCAAAGAAAAGAGCTGGAACAAACTCTTAAAAATGATGAAAACATGTCTATTGAAGAATAGTTTTTAAAGATTTACTTCTTCAGGAATTATTCCTAGTTCAAACAACTTTTTGTATAAACCAATTAAAAATTTTTTATCCTCAGGAAGTTTGTCCCATTGTTGGGAATTAATTTCATTAATTAATTTTTGACAATCTTCTATTGTAAATTTTATAGGTGCCGTAAAATGAGCTGGAATTAAATATTCCATATCTTCAAAAGACTTTATATTTTCCAACCATTTAAGTAAAACTTCTTTTGAACGCGGAAAAATTAATTTTTGTAAAACTGGTGCAATTTGAACCTTAGGAGTATCTTTACCCATTATTTCAATAAGAGATGATTCCCAATCTTCATCCCATAAAAAGGGATAAATACCGAAATGAGATCTCCAATTTCTAAGATCTTTTTTGAATGAATACTTAAATATTTTTTTTAAAGGTGGAATATTTAATTTACCTGGTTTCAAAAAAGAAGAAAACAAGACTAACCTTTTCCATCCTTTTTTTCTTTGTTCGATAGAGTCAATCAAAGGTTCATCTCCTCTCTCTCTAGCATGAAAAAGAAGTGGTGTTGGATCAAAATTAAATATCTCAGGTGGTGTTGAGTCTATTCCAACTATTGCATCTGTTACATGAAGAGTTTTTGTAGAATAATGGAAACAGCTTATCTCCTGATATCTTCCAAGACCTAAATTCAGTGGACCTAATGAAGACCATTTAAAGGAGTTTGAATGTGGAGTACCATCCTCAAACAGTATTCTTGATCTTTTTGATGGAATTCCTAAAAAATCTAGTGGGAGATTTATAGGGAAACTCCATTGTCCAGGACAAAGCCAAATTTCTGCATCTTTAAAAATTCTTGAAAGAGCTGGAAGTCCGATTTTATGTTCTAGTCCAGAGGCATTCGGTAGAATTATTGTTTTTACGTTGCCGTGAATCGCAATTAGTTTTTCTAACTCATTTATTAATTCTTTTGTCGGAGGTAGTGGATTTATTAGCATCAATCCATCATCAACCTTTATTACCGTCATTCTTATTGGAACCGCAACATAATAAAGTCCCTGTATTTGTTCCAAGGACCATACTTGATCAGGAATTAATTCTCTGAAAATTGTTTTCTTTTTTCCATAAGGATATAAGGGGAATAATGGCCACCAATTCCATTTTTTATTTAAAGTTTCTTTCACCACTATCATTTATACCCAGCAAATAATTTCTTTAACTTAAATATTCCGTATCTTGGAGCGAATAAAAAGGCAAATAAAAATATAAAAGTTTGTGCTAAGACAATTGATCCCCCTGTTTCAAGATCAAACCAAAAACTAACATAGATTCCTATTAGGCTTGAGATAATTGCACTTAATACTGAAATTACTGTCATGTTATCGAACTTATCCGTCAGTAAATATGCTGTAGCCCCTGGTGTAATCAACATTGCTACTACTAAAATAATTCCAACAGACTGTAAGCCCACAACAGCTGCCAAAGATAAACATGTGAGCAGTAAATAATGAAGAAAAAACACATTAATCCCAACTGTTTTTGCATGCCTAGGATCAAAACAATAAAGCATTAAATCTTTTCTAAAAATTGATAAAAGGATTACTACCAATAAAGAAATGAATATAGTTTGTTTTACATCTGAAAGTGATATTCCTAATGGACTACCAAAAAGAATAGAGTGTAGATCAATATTACTTTTAATCTTAGAAACCAATACTATTCCAAGAGCAAAAAATCCAGTAAATACCAACCCAATAACAGTATCTTCCTTAACTCTAGATTTCTGCTTAATAAACCCTATCAAGGCTACAGAACCAACTCCGAAAATAAATGCCCCTAATGAGAAAGGAAGACCTAATGCATAAGCAACCACAACACCAGGCATTACCGAATGTGACACTGCATCTCCCATTAAAGCCCATCCTTTAAGAGTCAAATAACTTGATAGAAAACCACAAACAGCTGCAACCAATGAACTCATAAGAAGTGCTTTTCTCATAAAGTCATGAGCTAAAGGATCTGTGATGAATGAATCTAAAGTTAAAAAAGAACAGAGCTCCATATAAATTAAAATTTAGGATTCAGGTCCAAACAAGAAATCAGGTGAGATCCCTCCAAAAGTGGTTGTAATATTTTCAGGGGTAAACACTTCAGAGGTTTCACCATAAGCTACAACAGTTTTATTTATTAAAAGAACCAAATCACAAAATTCACGGACATGAATCATATCGTGCGTTGATAATAATATGGTTTTTCCCTCATTTTTAAATTGAATAAATAATTCTGAGATAAGTTTTTCAGTTCTTATATCAACACCTGAAAAAGGCTCATCAAGAAGAAGTATTGATGCTCTTTGCGCAATTGCTCTAGCTAAAAAAGTTCGTTTTCTCTGACCTCCAGATAAGTTTCCAATAGGTGTAGATAAATGATCAGTAAGATCAACTCTCTCAATAGCATCTTTAACCGCCTGAACATCAGACTCTCTAGGACACCTGAAAATATTCATCGAACCATATCTTCCCATCATCACTACATCCCAAACACTTATTGGGAATTGACTATCAATTCCCTCATTTTGAGGGACATAAGCAATTGTCTGATCTTTTTGAGCAGATCTTACAGACTCTCCATTTATTCTAATTTTTCCCTTTGAAATATTTACAAAGCCAGTTAAAGCATTAAAGAAAGTTGTTTTACCAGCCCCGTTCATCCCTACTAACCCACAAATCTGGCCAGGTTGCAATCTTAAATTGGCATCATACAAAGCCACCTTACCGTTGTAATCTACGCAAATATTCTCTGCCTCAATCCTAAAGTTTTGATAATTGATTGTTTCCATAATTCAAAAAAGTCCTTTTTTAATCAAATCCAAATTATGCTCAAGCATTTTTATATAGGAACTAGCAGGCCCACTATTATCAGATAATGAATCAACAAAAAGATTTCCTCCAAACTTAGCCCCAGTTTCGTTTGCAACAACCATTTGAGATTCGTTACTTACAGTACTTTCGCAGAATACAGATGGAACATTGTTTTCTTTAACTAGTGAGATTGTTCTTGCCATTCTTTTAGGAGTAATTTGACTCTCAGCATTAACTGGCCACAAATAAACTTCCTCTAATCCATAATCATCTGTTAGATACGAAAAAGCACCTTCACAACTTACTAGATACCTTCTGTCTTTATTTAAGTTATTAATAAAAAGTGAGAATTCTTTATCTATTTTAAATAGTTTATCTTTATAAATTTTTCCATTTTCTTCAAATGATTTTCTTTTGGATGGCCTCAATTCTGATAATGAATCCACGAGAATATCTACGTATAAGATCCCTCTTTTTGGAGAAATCCAGGCATGAGGATTGGGTTTCCCTTTATAAAAATCTTCACTGATAAAAATAGGATCCAAATCTTCTGCGACAGTAATTCTTTTAACTTTTAAATTAGAAACAAATTTTTCGGCCCATAATTCAAATCCAAATCCATTATCAATAAACACAAAAGCATTAGAGGCATTTACCAAATCGCTTGGAGTTGGTTGGTAGCCATGAACTTCAACTCCAGGTTTCGTTATAGATCTAACAATAAAATCATCTTTAGCGACATTGCTAATTATATCCGCCAAAACAGTGAAACTTGCCAGTATTACTTCTTTAGTTTCATTTTTATTTGATATTCTCTTACATGAGCCTGAAGCAATAGAAAGCAGAAGGATCAAACTTAAAAAAAAAATATTTTTTTTATATTTAATATTCATCCCAAGATTATGAATTAAAAGATAGTTTCATAAGTGGTTTTCTAAGATCAGAAATAAATCCTTTCCAATTTATTTTTTCTTTTTCAAAAGCTTCTTCAACAATTTTCTCAGAATTTTTCTTTATAAAATCCAAATCAGGTTCTTCTACTCCTTTTGTTATTGCCATAAAATCAGCCAAAGAACTTGATACTACTCTTGTTAAATAAGCAGCACTGACAGCCTGAAATGTTCCAGAGACTAGCCAATTTGGGCCATGTAATTTTGTTATACCAATAAGAGTCTGTCCACTCCATTCAATAACTCCCTGAGCAATTGCAGTCTTTAAAATCTCTTTGGATACTTTATCTAAAATTTCAGGAGACCAATTACATCCCCATATAGACTTAATTTCTTTAATCATTAAAGAATTTAATACTGTCATTGCCATAACATCAATTGATGGGATAGGAGATAAGAAAACAGTTGTTGCGACAAGAATTTGATTTTTTCTTTGTATACCTTTTAACTGCATTCTCCTTATACCTTCAATTTCAGATTGCCAGGCAGCATGAAGTTCTTTCAAGAGCCTTTTTTTTGTATTTTCAATATTTTTAGATGAACTTATGAAAAACTTCCTTAAAGAAAAAGGTATATTTGTTATTTCAATCTTATTCACATCAAAAGTAATAATTTTGTTTATAAAGTCATTTGAAATTTGAGACTTTAGTTCTTCTATCTGATTTTTGGCTTCTATTTGGTTGGAAGTTAAAGCCACCAACCAGATTGGCATATTTTTAGGAAACTTTTCCAGCCACAAAAAATCATTTGCCGACAAAGGCAATTTTATAAAATACAAGATTGCATCACTCTTTAAAGCTTCTTCTGGAATAACTTGAGAAGAATTGTATTTAGGTAGTTTTTCGTATAAATCAAAGTTAAACTTATCTGCTTTGAAATTACTTTTCAAAACAGATTGAAAACTTTGATAATCTGTTTGCCCAATGCAACTTATTTTTTCTTTTTCACATCTATTAAGAATAGATTCAAGTGTTTTTTGTCTTTTTGAATTCTGTTTTTCTAATTCATTTGCTGCTTCAAGTTCTTCAAAAAAATTTAAATCTTCATTACATAGATTTATCCAACCATCTAAATTATTTGGCTCATTAAATTTAGGCTTATCATTCTTTAAGTAAAAATATCCCCCCAAACACAACGCAAAAAATCCTATTGAGCCTCCTGCAAAATGAATTAAGTCACTGACAAACCATTCCCCAAAACCTAACAATAATAAAATAATAAGAAGATTTTTTTTTGGAAATTTTATGAAATCCTTTAGGAGGTTGTCTTTACTAATATCAAACACAATATTTTATTTTTCTAATTTTATTTTAATGCAAGTTGTGAATGAGAAAAGCAAAATTTCATAAGTAGTTAATCAAAAGATAAAAATTTAAGCCTTTTAAAAAGACTTATTGCATAACAAGATGCTAAGTTAATAGACTATTTAAATAACTTAAGAAACTTTAAGATGTCTAATTCAAATTTCAGCAATAATCCTGGACAAGAAAATTACAGAGGTCGTTCTAACAACGAAAGATCTAATTTCAAAGACAGATCCGGCGGCAGAAGAGATGGAGGAGGATTCCGCATAAGATTGAGTGATAATGAAATGAAAGCTGTTAAATCAATACAAGAGACTTTTCAATTAAGATCTACCGTTGCAGTTCTGGGTTTCTCTGTTAGAACACTTAGCGAAATGATCAAAGACGAAAAATTGATTGAATCAATCAAAGAATATGCAAAAAATAATAAAAACTCTTCTCCGAGCCGACAATCACAAAATTCTTATGAAGAAAAGACAAAAACAGCACCTGACCCTTTTGCAAGACCTTTAAAAAGTACATCAACTGAAGAGATCCAATCTAGCGAAGTAGAAGAGGATGGCAAATAAAAAAAGAATTCTTTCGGGAGTTCAACCAACTGGTGATTTACATATTGGGAATTGGCTTGGGGCCATAAATAATTGGGTTACTCTACAAGAGCAATATGAAACATTTCTATGTGTAGTTGATCTGCACGCAATAACAGCCTCATATAATCCCAAAGAATTATCTAAAAACACTATCTCTACAGCGGCTTTGTACGTCGCTTGTGGGATAGATCCAAATATATGTTCAATTTTTGTCCAAAGTCAGATTTCAGCGCATTCAGAACTTTGTTGGATATTAAATTGCATGACCCCAATAAATTGGATGGAAAGAATGATTCAATTTAAAGAAAAATCCATACAACAAGGTAATAATGTATCTATTGGATTATTTGACTATCCAATACTTATGGCTGCAGACATCCTTCTTTATGATGCTGACTTCGTACCAGTAGGTGAGGATCAAAAACAACATCTTGAACTTGCGAGAGATATTGCACAACAGAGAATTAATGCCAGATTTAGTAAGGATAAAAATATTTTAAAGATCCCTCAACCAATCATCATGAAGAATGGTTCAAAAATAATGAGTTTAATTGATGGTTCAAAAAAGATGAGCAAAAGTGATCCTAATGAGGGCAGTCGCATTAACTTATTAGATCCTCCTGAAATAATCACAAAAAAAATCAAAAGAGCAAAAAGTGACAGTTCTATTGGAATTGAATTTAACAACCCTGAGAGACCAGAATCTAAAAATCTTTTGATGATTTATTCAATATTATCTTGCAAAGAAATTTCTCAATGTGAAAATGAATTCTCAGAGACTGGATGGGGGACATTTAAAAAATTAATTACCGAACAACTTATTGAATCACTAGAACCTATTCAGAAAAAATATAAATTATTAATCAATGATCCCTATCAACTAAATAAAATCCTTAATGAAGGGAAGGAAAAAGCTGAAGATTTAGCTAATCAGACTTTAAAAAGAGTTAAATCAAAATTGGGATTTTTTGAAATGGAGAAATAAATTATGCCAATAATTACCTTGCCTAATGGTTCAAAAAAGGTTTTCGAAAAATCTGTAACTATTCTAGAAATTGCCCAGAGTATAAACGCTGGATTAGCTAAAGCAACAATTGCTGGGAAAGTAAATGATGTTCTTCTTGATGCAACAATTCCTATAAATAAAGATTCCAAAGTTGTGATCATCACATCAAAAGATAAAGAAGGAATTGAAATAATAAGACATTCTTTCGCTCACCTTATTGGTCATGCAGTTAAACAAATTTACTCTGATATTAAAATGGCGATTGGACCTGTAATTGAAGATGGTTTTTATTACGATATTTTCTCTGAATACAGATTTACTCCTGAAGATTTAATAAAAATCGAAAATAGAATTAATAAATTAATAAAAACAAACTATGATGTTGAAATTTTACAAGTTTCTAAAGAAGAGGCAATTAAAACTTTTAAAGAAAGAGATGAGACTTTTAAATTAAGAATAATTGAAGAAATTCCTGAAGAAGGTCTCATCAATTTATATAAGCACGAAGAATACATCGACATGTGTAGAGGGCCTCATGTTCCTAACACTAGACATTTGAGACACTTTAAATTACTTAAATTATCAGGTTCATATTGGAGAGGTAATAGTGAGAATGAATCATTACAGAGAATATATGGAACTGCATGGGCAAAAGAAAAAGAACTCAAAGATTATTTAACAAGAATTGAAGAAGCGGAAAAAAGAGATCATAGAAAACTTGGCAAAAAACATTCACTATTTCATATACAAGAAGAATCTCCAGGAATGATTTTTTGGCATCCAAATGGATGGACAATCTACCAAGTACTGGAAAAGTATATAAGAGAAATACTCAAAAAAAATCATTATTTAGAAATCAAAACCCCACAAGCTGTTGATAAATCTCTTTGGGAAAAATCCGGTCATTGGGAGAAATTTAGAGACGATATGTTCACTACTGCATCAGAAAATCGAACATATGCGATTAAACCAATGAATTGCCCATGCCATATTCAAGTATTTAATCAAGGTTTAAAAAGTTATAAAGATTTACCAATTCGTCTTGCTGAATTTGGTTCTTGTCACAGAAACGAGCCCTCAGGCGCACTACATGGCTTAATGAGAGTAAGAAACTTTACTCAAGATGATGCACACATATTCTGCACAGAAGAGCAAATTCAAGAAGAGGTATCTACTTTTATAGATCTTGTTTTCGAAGTTTATAAAACTTTTGGTTTTGATGAAATCATTATCAAATTATCAACTCGTCCTGAAAAAAGGGTAGGTAGTGAAGATATTTGGGATAAATCAGAAGAGGCTCTTACCAAAGCGCTCGATAATAAGAATCTAAAATGGGAACTACAACCTGGAGAAGGTGCTTTTTATGGTCCAAAAATAGAATTCTCGTTAAAGGATTGTCTTAATAGAGTTTGGCAATGCGGAACTATTCAGGTTGATTTCTCAATGCCTATAAGATTGGATGCAACTTATGTAGATATAGACAATGAAAAAAGAAATCCAGTTATGCTGCATAGAGCAATTTTAGGATCCTTTGAAAGATTTATAGGAATCTTAATTGAACAATATGAGGCAAAATTCCCAATTTGGCTTGCGCCTTATCAAATAATTTTATTAAGCATTACTGATAGAAATATTGAAAAATGTTTAAAGTTTAATGAATTCATAAATAATAAAGGTTATCGATCAAAAGTTGATATTAGGAATGAAAAAATAGGATATAAGATACGAGAGGCAACCCTCGGCAGAGTTCCTTTAATTGCAGTAATTGGTGATAAAGAAGAGGAAATTGATTCAGTCGCCTTAAGAGCTTTGAATGGAAAAAATTTAGGAATTTTCAATTTACCAAATCTTTTCAAATTAATGGATGAATTAATTGAAAAAAAAGGGAGAACGGAATAATTTCTTATATATGAATTTTCTCGCTTGTGATTTAGGAGGTACAAAGGTTCTTTTAGGAATTTTCAAAAAAGAAATAAATAATAATTCGCCTAAATTAATATTTAAAAAGAAATATATATCTTCTGATTGGGGTTCTTTTGAACTAATCCTAGAAGACTTTATCAAAAAAGAATGCAAGAATATTTCTCATCCTTCTTCTGCATGTTTCGCTGTAGCTGGTCCTATATCAAAAAACAACGCAAAAATCGTTAACTTGTCATGGAATATTTCTGGAAATGATTTACAGAACAAATTTAATTTTAAAAACTGCGAGCTAATAAATGATTTCGCTGTACAAATTTATGGAATACCTTTTTTAAAGAAAAATCAATATTCTACTATCCAAAATGGATCCGATTCTGAAGGTACAAATAATGATTTGCATGCCATTGTTGGAGCGGGGACTGGCTTGGGGATTGCAAGAGGAATAATATCAGAGGAAAAGGTAAAAGTTTTAGCTAGTGAAGGTGGTCATGTTGAGTACTCCCCAAAGTCAAAATTAGAATGGGATTTAAAAATTTGGCTTAAGAATTACCTAAAAGTTGAAAGGATATCTTGTGAAAGAATTATTAGTGGCACTGGTTTATCAAGAATTGCCGAATGGAGACTAAGCAAACCTGATGCCCAAAACCATCCTCTACAACAATATTTAAAAAAAATTAAAGTTTTTGATGTTGCAAGAAAAGAACTTCCTGAAAAAATTTGTAAGCTTTCTACAGGAGGGGATCAGCTAATGATTGAAGTTGAAAGGATTTGGTTAGGCGCTTATGCCTCTTTATTGGGAGATGTTGCTCTTCATGAATTGTGCTTTGGTGGATTATGGATTTCTGGAGGAACAGCATCAAAACATTTCAAAAACTTTAAATCAGATTTATTTTTAAAACAATTTTTCGACAAGGGAAGATTAAAAGATATTCTTAAAACAATACCCATAAGAGTTATTTTAGATGAAGAGTTTGGACTTTTTAGTGCAGCCTGCAGAGCAAAAATGCTTTTAAAAACTTAAAAACAAAAGATGTCTGTTCCTGAAGTAGGTAAAAAAATAAGGGTAACAGTGCCTTCCACAACTGCCAATTTAGGGCCTGGATTCGATTGTCTTGGGGCAGCATTAGATTTATACAATGAATTTATTTTTACAAGAATTGAAGGTGGCGGAGATAGATTTGATTTAATAATGGAAAGTACAGATGGTAATCACTTAAGAGGAGGACCTGAAAACTTAGTTTTTAGAGCAGCTCAGAAAGTATGGGATAGCGCAAATATGGATCCTTTTGCACTTGAAGCAAGAGTTAAATTGGCAGTGCCGCCTGCACGCGGACTTGGAAGTAGTGCTACAGCAATAGTTGCTGGACTAATCGGAGCAAATGCAATAATGAACTCACCATTGTCCAAAGAAAAGCTTCTGGAACTTGCCATTGATATAGAAGGTCATCCTGATAATGTAGTTCCCTCTCTCCTCGGTGGCCTTTGTTTGACAGCCCGGTCTTCTTCTCAAAGATGGAGAATCATTAGATGTGATTGGCACGATTCAATTAAAGCAGTTGTAGCAATACCTGCCATTCGTCTAAGCACAAGTGAAGCAAGAAAGGTTATGCCCAAGAATGTACCCATATCTGATGCAGTGACAAATATGGGGGCACTTACTTTATTATTAAACGGCCTAAAAGCAGGAAACGCGGAACTTATAAAAGAGGGAATGTTTGATAAGCTACATGAACCCTACAGATGGAAACTTATCAAAGGTGGACTAGCAGTCAAAGATGCCGCACTAAATGCAGGTGCTCTAGGATGCGCAATTAGTGGGGCTGGGCCAAGTATCTTAGCTTTGTGTAAAAAAGAAAATGGTAAAAACGTCAGTCAAGCGATGGTGAAAGCATGGGAAAAGGCAGGTGTAGCCAGTAGAGCACCATACTTAAACGTTCAAAAAACAGGTAGCCAATTTAGCACTATCTCTGGTAAGTAGTTTTACTTAGGCATTTTTAATGTTATAGTCTCAAGCTAGTACAACTTCAACTAGAATAAAAAAATTATTCATTCCTTAAATGAATTTAGAATCTTTTCCTTGGCTATCATCTATTGTTTTACTGCCTTTAATTGGGGCATTAATAATGCCTTTCTTGAGTTCAAAAGAAGGAGAAGATAATACACTCCCTAGAAATATCTCATTGAGTTTTTTATTTGTAGATTTTTTACTAATAATCAGCATCCTTTTTCAAAAATTTAATACTCTAGATAGCTCTTTGCAACTCGTAGAAAGAGCCTCCTGGTTACCTTCAATAGGCTTAGAATGGTCTCTTGGTGTAGATGGGTTATCTGCTCCTTTAGTAGCCTTGAGTGGGTTAATTACATTTTTATCAGCTGCCGCAAGCTGGAAAATTAAAAAAAAATCTAATCTATATTTTGCTCTTTTATTAGTCCAAGCATCAGCACAGGCACTAGTTTTCCTTTCTCAAGATTTCCTATTATTTTTCTTGGCATGGGAACTTGAACTGGTTCCGGTATATCTTCTTATTGCGATTTGGGGAGGAAAAAAGAAATTATATGCCGCCACTAAATTTATTCTTTATACTGCTTTAGCTTCTTTATTAATACTCATAAGTGGATTAGCACTTGCCTTGAGTGGTGATACCTTTACTTTGAACATTACCGATATAACCAATAAGCATGTTACCGGCAGCCTAGCTTTATTATCTTATTTAGGATTTTTAATTGGTTTTGGAGTAAAACTTCCTATCTTTCCATTACATACTTGGTTACCCGATGCACATGGAGAAGCTAATGCACCAGTTTCAATGTTACTCGCTGGAATACTTTTAAAAATGGGCGGCTACGCTCTCTTAAGATTCAATGTTCAAATGCTACCTGAAGTACATCTTCAAATTGCACCTGCGTTAATTATTCTTGGAATCATTAATATAATTTACGGAGCACTAAATGCATTTGCACAAGATAATGTTAAAAGGAGAATTGCATGTAGCTCTGTAAGCCATATGGGTTTTGTTTTATTAGGTATTGGAGCAGTAGATGCTTTAGGCATAAGCGGTGCGATGCTCCAAATGATAAGTCATGGACTTATAGCTGCAGCTATGTTTTTTGTTACGGGCTCATTCTATGAAAGAACAAATACTCTTTCGATACCAAATATGGGCGGCTTGGCTAAGGTCTTGCCAATAACTTTTGCTTTTTTCTTGGCAAGTTCTTTGGCCTCTCTAGCACTACCTGGGATGAGCGGATTTATAAGTGAAATAACTGTATTTTTAGGAATCACTAGTCAAGAAGGCTTCAGCTCTATCTTTAGGTCGATCACTATTCTTATTGCAGCGATTGGTTTAGTTCTAACACCAATATATTTACTATCAATGTGTAGAAGAGTTTTCTTTGGCCCTAGAATTCCTGCACTAGCTACAGTTAAAGAGATGAGTGGTCGAGAATTGACTATAGGTTTCAGTTTATTGTTCCCTACTTTGGTTATAGGTTTTTGGCCAAAAATCGCGATAAATTTATACGAATCTTCAACAAATGCTCTCAGTCAGCAACTCACTCTATCTAAACTAGTTGGGTTAATACCAACTTTAGTTAATTAAATTTTTTAATAATGAATACCTCAATTTTTAAATATGGAGAATTACCAGAATTTAAAAAATTTACTCCTGAAAGCATTAGTAAACAGTTCCCATTAGTATTAGAAAAGATAGCTGAAGATTTTAAAAACATAGAGAAAAATTTATCTAATTATTTGATTCAAAATGATTTAAATTGGGATAATGTAATAAATCCTTTAAATGAAGTCAATGAAATTCTTAGATGGAGTTGGGGAGTAATAAGCCACCTAAATGCAGTAAATAATTCTAAAAATCTAAGAGATATTTATTCAAAATTTCTTCCAGAGATTATTAGCTTGAGTAATAAATTTGGACAAAGTAAAATAATTTACAATTCTCTAGTCAAGCTTAAAGAGACAAACAACTTTGATCAAATCAAAAACAGAATTTTAGATAAAGAAATTCTTGAGATGCAACATAGAGGAATTTCACTACAAAAGAATGATCAAGAGAAATTCAACAACAATTCAGAAAAACTTGGAAAGCTGTCCACCGAATTCAGTAACAATGTTCTTGATGCCACTAACGAATGGTTTTTAATATTAAATAAGAAATCAGAAGTTGACGGTCTTCCTGAGCGAGTACTTGAATTGATGGCAATTTCTGCATACAATCACTTAAAAAAAGATGAAGAAATTGACATTAAAAATGGTCCTTGGAAATTAAGTTTAGATATTCCAACTTATACTTCGTTCATGACATATGCCACCGAGCGTAATCTTAGAGAAAAACTATACAAGGCATTTGTTAGTAGGGCTTCTCAAGGAGAAAAAAATAATTCTCAAATCATTGAAGATATACTATCTCTTAGAACTAAACAAGCTAATCTTCTCGGTTATAAAAGTTGGGCAGAACTAAGTTTGTCTTCGAAAATGGCGAAAGAAATTAAAAATGTAGAAAATCTTTTAGAAGAATTGAGAGAACCAGCATTCAAAACTGCAAAAATTGAATTAGAAACGCTCGATAAGTTTTCTAAAGTAAATGGGTTTCCAAAATCGCAGAATATTGAGCCATGGGATATTAGTTATTGGTCTGAACTTCTTAGAAAAGAAAAGCTCAATTTGGATCAAGAGTCTTTGAGACCTTGGTTCCCACTAAATGATGTTTTGAAAGGTTTATTTAAATTAAGTGAGAAGCTTTTTGAAATTAAAGTAGTTGAGGCGACTGATGATGCTCCTCTATGGAATGATGACGTCTTATTTTTTAATATCCTCAATAAAGAAGATAAGAAAATAGCATCTTTTTACCTGGATCCATATTCGAGGCCTGAGTCAAAGAGAGGAGGGGCTTGGATGGATGAATGTTTGAATAAAAATAATATTGGCAAAAAGACCCTCCCTGTAGCTTATCTCGTTTGCAATCAGACTCCACCATCAAAAGATAAACCTAGTTTGATGAGTTTTGAAGAAGTTCAGACACTTTTCCATGAATTTGGTCATGGTCTTCAACACATGCTTACTACTGTAAATCTTCCTCAAGCTGCTGGCATCAACAACGTTGAGTGGGATGCAGTAGAACTTCCAAGTCAATTTATGGAAAACTGGTGTTATCATAAAAATACACTTATGAATATTGCTAAGCACTACAAAACAGGAGAAAAATTATCCGATGAGAATTTTGAGAAGCTTCTAAAGAATAGAACTTTTAATTGTGGTATGGCTACTCTTAGACAACTACATTTCGCAATTACAGACCTCAGATTGCACAGTAGGATTGATAAAAACGAAGATAAAACAGCAGATCAAATAAGAAGAGAAATTGCAAAACAAACTACTGTTATTGAACCAATTCAAGAAGATCACTTTCTTTGTTGTTTCAGTCATATATTTGCGGGAGGATATTCTGCAGGATATTACTCATACAAATGGGCTGAAGTTCTAAGTGCTGATGCATTTTCAATGTTTGAAGAAGCGGATTTAGATAACTCTGAAGATTTAAAGTTAATAGGGAAAAAATTCAAAAATACGATACTTAGCTTGGGTGGGAGCTTACCTCCCCTAGATATATTCAAACTATTCAGGGGAAGAGAGCCAAAAACAGATTCCTTAATAAGACACTTAGGCTTATCTGGAGCTACATAATAATTTCACCAATTATTTTATCAACAACAGATTTATTTCTTACAAGATTTCTATGTTTATAAACTTTTACTGATATTTTTTTCCCAAAATTTAAATTTGTCCACCAGCCAGGGAAAACCATCAAATCCCAATAAGTAAAGAAATTTATACACTCAATATCTTCAAGAAAAAAATCATTATTCGCCAGTCCTCTTAAAAACTTACTATTTATTTTCATTTCTGATATACCTTTAAAAGGGTATTGAGGTATTAATTGAGCCATCAAAGTTCCCTTATGAGGGGATCCTATAGATATTAATCTTCTTGTTCTTTTATATCCATCAAATCTTTGTAGCCAGTGCCTACCAATTATTCCTCCCATAGAGAATCCTAAAATATCTATTTCTTTTTCTAAACCGTATTTCTCTAAAATTAATTCGTTTAATTTATTAGTCAAATCAAGAATTGAAGTCATTCCATATGAATGCTCAAGAGTTGGGGCAAAATATTCAATGCCAATATTATCAAGTTGTGGGGTAATAGAAGAAAAAATACTTGAAGTATTCCAAAGGCCATGAATCAATATGATAGGATTTCCTCTTTCCAATACTTTAATTATTTTCAAGAATTCTCACTATTGAGACCTTTCCATCAAAACCTGTGATTGGAGGATTGCATTTCGTCAAAATAATTTTAATTTTAGAAATCTTAAATTCCTGATCAATGATTTCTAAAATGACTTTGGAATATTTTTCGATTGTATAACAATATATTTTCTTTGATTGATCTTTTAAAATTTGAACTAATTTTGAATAGTCAACTGTTTTTTTTATATCATCATTTACTGTACATTTTTCAAAATCAGTCCACAAAAATATATCTAAAATAAAAAGTTGTCCTAATTCCCTTTCTTCATCAAGCACGCCAACCCTAGCCCAAAGTTTAATATTCTCAATTTTTAAAAAAGTTTCCATCTTTAAAAGTTTTAAAGATCTTTATGTGTATAGATAGCCTTTCCTGATGAAAAATCATCAACTATATTCCCATCACCTTTTAGGAAGTATTTATAAGTTACCAAACCTTCTAGACCTACAGGTCCCCTTGGTGGAAGAGTTTGAGTGGATATACCAACTTCAGCTCCAAATCCATATCTAAACCCATCTGCAAACCTAGTAGAGCAATTATGAAAAACACCTGCACTATCAATTAAATTCATAAATTTATTGGCAGTATTTGCATTTTCAGTAATTATTCCATCTGTATGTTTTGAACTATATTTTTGAATATGTGTGATTGCTTCCTCTAGATCATCAACAATTTTTATCGATAAAATCAAATCCAAATATTCAGTTTCCCAATCTTCTAGACTAGCCTCATACTTTAACCCTAATTCAACTGATCTCTTATCTCCAATTAATTTAACATCATTAGAATTAAATAAAGGGATGGCCTTTTCTAAAAAAGCTGGTGCGATATCTTTATGGACTAATAAAGTTTCGATAGCATTACATGCTGCAGGATATTGAATTTTGCTGTCCAAAGCTACTGATAAAGCCATCTCTAAATTTGCCTCAATATCTATAAACAAATGACAAATTCCATCAGCATGGCCTAGCACAGGAATTCTTGTATTCTCCTGAATAAATTTAACTAATTCATTACTTCCCCTTGGAATTATTAAATTAATATATTTCTCAAGATTTAACATCGCCATGCTATCTTTTCTGCTTGTTAGTAAAGATACTGCATTTTTATTAAGACCTGATTCATTTAAACCTTCTTGCAACGCTTTCACTATTGAAGTATTAGTTAAATTAGCTTCACTCCCACCTTTTAGCATTACTCCATTACCTGATCTTATTGCTAATGAACTAATCTGCATCACGGCATCTGGCCTTGATTCAAAAATAACCCCTAAGACTCCGATTGGTACAGTTTTTCTTTCTAAGATCAATCCCTTTGAAAGCTCTCTTTTAATTTGAACTTGATTTACAGGATCAGCTAATTCTCCAACTTTTCTTACTCCTTTGATTCCTGAATTTAATTTTGCTTTTGATAACTTTAATCTAGAAAGTAAAGCGCTAGAAATACCTTTTTTTTGTGCACTTGAATAATCCGCATCATTAGCCTCTAATATTTCTATAGAATTTTTTTCAAGGTAATCAGCCATAAAATTTAAGGCTTTAATTCGATTTTGATTTTCAGTTTGACTTATTTCTATTGATGCCAAACGAACTTTACCAGCTTTTTCTAAAAGATCATTACTTGGTTGAGGAACTTCAAAGATATTAGCCATAATATTTTTTAGTTAATTTAATAATAATTCAAATTAAAGATTCTTTAAAGTAAATTTCTTTCTGAGTTAATATCTAAAAAATAACTGGAGTTGACTTTTCCAATCCCCATTTGAATCATAAGAACCTAATAATTCTAAGTTTGGATTTGCCTGAAAAGTCAAAATTCCTAAAGGTGAAATATCATCTCTTCCTGGAACGGTTTGAAAGGCAAAATTTATAGCATCAGTTATATCAAGCCCTATTTCGGCTACCCAAGCTTGAGAAGAAAATTCCTCATTAGAAGATGATTGACCATCATTTTCTATATCTAAATTTTCATTGGAAAAAATATTATTTAATGAATCATTATTTTCTATTAACGCTGGATATAAAGATAACTGAAATCTTTCACTAAATGCATCAGCATTATTAAGTTGGGAAATAAATGCTCTATTTATTAAATTTGCAGAGTTACCTCCAATCAAACCAATTATTTGTGATCTGTTATAACTTGGCGTGCTCCTTAATTGGATTCTTCTATTTTCATCAGAGAAAGATAATTGATCTAAAAATCCTTCATAAGATGCTTCAATTTTGATAAGCCTTGAATTGCCAATCCCAAATGATCCGAAACCTCCAGAAGTCGCGTTTACATTAAGATCGCCTGAGATGTTTGAATCCTGATTATTTTGACTTATAGGTATTATGGAGTCTGGGACTTTGCTTACCAGAGAGAAATTAATAAATGGGACAACCCCACTTCTTGATGCAAATAAAATATAGTTATCTTTATTTTTATCTAGTTTAAATGGAGTAGTATATAGATTAGCCCTACCTTTTTTAAGATAAATTAGGCCTCTAGCATTTAAATCATTGCCTACCTTTCCGTTTATATTAAGGTCTAATTTGGTATCTAAATAAGCTTGCACTAATTCTGAATATTGAAGTTTAAAATCTGGACCAAGTTTTAATTTAAGATTATTAAAACTCAAATTATCCAAATAATTAGGCAAAGTTTCTCCTAAAAGAACTGAATTCAAAATTGTTTCATTTGAAATTATTTCAATATTTTCATTATTATTCCAATAGAGCTCAGGCCAATCTTTTTTATCCTCTTTCGGTATAAGATTATTTTCTTTTTTATTATTTTGATTGGTGCTATTAAAATTAATAAATCCATTATTAAAAGATAGAGATCCTCCCAAAACAGGACTTTCAAATGATCCACTTAAATCGACTTCTGAATCTATTAAAAAATTAAAATTATCTTTCTTTAAAGTAAATCTATCCGTTATCAAATTAATTTCTGCCTTCTCTGAATCATTCTTACTATAAAAAGGCAAAGAACCTTTTATAAAAAGGTTCCCAGAATCTTCAGCCTTTGCCTGTAGATTATTAATCAGTAAAGAATCAAAATCAAAAATTATTGTGCTATTAATATCTTTTATTAAATTGTTTAAAAAATCAATTTCAGAATCCTTAACTACGATAAATCCATTTAATAAAGGTTTATTTAAGGTTCCTTTTAGAATTACTCTAAGATTCACATCACCCTCTTTAAAGGTAAAGTATTCAGCAGCAAATATATCTAATAACTCAATAAATTTTTCATTCCCAATCAATCTTAGATCTAAGTTATCAGATTTATTTATAGGTATTGAGCCTTTAATATTAAATGGGATTTCGGAATCATTTATTAGGAGGGAAAAATCAATATCAAAAATTGAATTATTAAATTCAACTAGTCCTTTATCAAAAACTATTGTGTTATTTTTAATTGATGAGCTATTGGAAAAAATTTCGCTAGAGAAAGATTTCATATCAAGATCATAAAATAAATTCATATCTAAACCACCAAGAAAATCTCTTGGTTTATTTAAAAAGATATTTGCTGCACTTAATGGTAAATTTTTAATTCTTAAAGAACCTTTCCCTGTTAATAATCCTCCTTCCAAATCGATAGAAAATTCCTCTTTATTCTTTTTGTAGTCATCTCTAGATACATCAAGATAGGCATTTAATTTTGCATTTAATTTGTAATTGACTGGTATATCGCCCTGAATAGAAATTTTTCCATTGTATCTACTTCTAAATTTATTTAAATATTTTTGCAAATTAAATTTGTCCTCTAGCAAATTAGTATTTTCAATAAAATTATTTATAAAATCGATCCTCTGTTTAAAAGATTTATTATCATTATTTATTTCCAAATCATCCAAAATGTTCGATTTACTTATGGGAATAACTTTTTTATTATCAAAGTTAAAAATATCAACAGCGGTAAGGATAGTCCAACTAGTGCTTACATTCGTGAATTCTGAATTAATAAAATTATTTTTATTTGAATCATATTCGACTTCAATTACTCCACCATCAATTGGAAACAATGAAGAATTTATATAAAAATAACTATTGTTGACGCTGAAATCAAATAATGAATTGGCTAGATTAATATTTCTATATCTACCTAAACTCCAACCAAGACGCCCAACCAGGGATGACTGATCTGACGAAATTGAGCCTTCACCATTAATAATTCCATCAATTCTATCGAATTGATTTTTGTTTAAAGATAATTCAAGTTCATCAAGAGGAAAATTATCAGCTCGCCATTTATAACTATTATCCTCCTTGACTATACCTACAGTACCTTTATTTGAATTAAAAACTCTTATAAAATTTGCATTATCTAGTTTAAGATCAGAATCAAACTTAATTGAAAGAAATGAAGGGATTGGAGAATATCTATTTTTCATATTTAGCAGAAATTGATTATTTTCATTTTTAATATCTCCCTCCCATGTTTCTCTAATGCGGATACCTTTAAAGTGCGGATAATCAACATTAAAGTTTATAGAAATATCAGGATCAGTAAATTTTCCTTTTAATTCTCCTTTAGCAGTAATGAAACCTCTTATATCATTTTTTCGGAAAATATTTAAATTAGATAATTGAGTTCTATTTATTTTGAAACTAGTATCTAGATCGCCAAAATTAATACCTCTTTTATCAAACCAATAGGGAATATTACCCGATAATTTGATATCTGGATTCAAGCTATTAATATATCCAATACTTCCTTTTAGATTAATATTATTCGAACTTTTGTTAAGTGGGACATTTAGATTAAAATTAGAACGCAAAGTGCCATAATTTAACTTTTCTGAATTACCAATTAAATTATTATCTTTGCAAAAAAACCTAGTTGAATCTGAATTTATATTCTCTGCGAGATCTTCTGGTTTTATTTTTAAATTAGAAAAAGAAAATCTTCCTTCACAAAATGTACGTTTTGATGATTTATTAAATTTAAAATTAGATTTAAAGGTACCCTTTTTTAAGCTAATTTTTCTATTACCAATAACATATTCAGAATTCTCCAGATCTAAACCACTTGAAAATAAATCTAGTTTTAAAAAGTCTTGATTTAATTTTGTATTAAATTTAAATTTCAAAAAACCCTTTTCATCAAAATTTGATTTTACATTTGCAATAATTTGTCTATTTTTTGACTTGTAAATAACATTACCCTTTACTTTTGTTTTTAATCCAGCTTTATTAAACTTCAGATCTGAATATTTATTTAAGTTAAAGTTCAACTCATACTTTGATTGAGATTTTTTTGTATTTCGTGCATTTTCATAAGATTCGTCCCTTTTAAAAAAATTTCTATCTATATTTATGGCAGCTTCCTTAAGACTTATTTTTACAACCCATTTTTGTTTAAAAAAAGATCTAAAAGGCATAATGCCCACATATAAATTTTTAGCTTTAATTTCAGAATCTATATTTTTTTTATCCTTAATATTTGAATTAACCAAAGAAATACCTAGAAATCTAATCCCGACATAATCACCTAAATCAACATTTTTATCTAAAAGTTTCTCAATACTTTCTTCTATTTCTAATTTCCTAGAATTATAAGTTTCTTTTAAAAAATTATTTAATAAAAAAGTGCCAAAAAAACCTAAAGGGAGAAGCATCCCCACTAAAAGAATCCTAGTATATAAATTTAGAGATCTAAGTTTTTTCAAGTTAGAGCCCAAAAATAGAGTAGGCTTACAAAATATAAGAAATTAATTAGGTCAAAGCCACTAAATGTCTTTTTTTGAACTATTAGAGAACACACCCAAAATTTTTGGATTCTTTGGAATATTTCTTTTCATTTGCACAATAGCAGCTTTTATATTGAATTTTGGGTTTAAATTTCGAATAATTGGAGCAACCATTTTCTCATTGTTACTTTCTTTAAGTAGTTGGGCATTTATACAAAGTTACTCCGAAAAGGTTGTAATAGAGGGTGCAAAATATGTTCCAATTGTTTATGACAATGGGTTCGATTTGATTATTGTTAAAGCAGATGATGACTTTCCAGAAGAATCTATTGAACCAACTCTAGAACAATTATCCGAAAACTTAAGCAAAGGTAGCAGATCTGGTGCGAATGTCAAAATAAAGATAAGAAAACTTGAAAAAATTTCAGATGATGTAAGTAAACCAGTGGTTTTAGGAGAAGTTCAGAAGAATGTCAAAATGAATTAGTTTTTAAAAAATGAAAAGTAAAACCTTTTTGGATTTTTTGCCAACTAATTTTAGACATGAGAAATCTTTTCTTATTCAAAATAATCTAACTGACTTTGAAAAACTAAGTAATCTTTCGGACTCAGATATAAATGATATTCAAAGAAAATCTTCACTATGTACATTGAATAATCTAAAGAAAATTAGAGCTATAGCTATTTTTAAAAAAGAAATTGGAATTTCTCCACCGCAAGCATATCTACTTTTACATTGTGGCATATCTTCTCTTAAATCATTATCACTATCTACCCCTTATGAATTAGAACGCAAAATTGGTAGATTAGAAAGAATTCTAAGAGTAAAAACTGAGACAGATACAACATTTAATCTCTTAAAAAAATGGATTAAAAAAGCTAGTCAAATCGACAAATCTATTAGAAATCTTGGATAAAAAAATTTTTTAATGTAGAATTTAAAAAAAGTTAATAATAATGAAATCTTTGTTATTTTTTTTATTTTTGTTTTTCAACTCTTTATACCCTGTTTTAAGTCAATCTAACTTATTGGAAACTGTAAAAAAGAATCCAAACGAAGCTAGGAATTTATGTAATAAGTTTAGAGAATTTAATTCAAAAGGTATTTCAGCTAGTTCAGATAAAGCTATAGAGTATGTATCAAACAAAAAAAAGTTAACTCCCGTTAACGCAGAGATCTTTTCTATTTACGTCATTGGGCTGCACTGTCCAGACATTATTTAAAGCCTAAATGTCAGGTTCAAGATGGTTTGACAAGTCTCTAATACTTAGAGATGGAGTAAAACTTATATCAAGGATTTGGTTACCTAATAGTAATGGGCCATGGCCTGCATTATTAATGAGACAACCTTATGGCAGAGAAATTGCTTCAACTATTACCTATTCTCATCCTGAATGGTGGGCTTCCAAAGGGTATATGGTCATAATTCAAGACGTAAGAGGTATGGGTTCTTCTGAAGGAGTCTTTAATGGTTTTTCTCAAGAAGCTAGCGATACTTCAGAAACTCATGAATGGGTAAGGTCTCTAAAAGAATGTAATGGGAAACTTGGCTTATATGGTTTTTCATATCAAGGATTTACTCAACTAACCGGTGCATTAAATTCAAAGCCGCCCGATTGTTTATCTCCAGCAATGACTGGGATGAATATTAAGGATCATTGGTGCTCAGATGGAGGAGCATATTGGTGGCATAACAATATTGCATGGGGACTTCAAATCGCGGCACTAAAAATGAAAAAAGAAAATAATTTGTTTGAGTGGGGAAAGATAAGATTAGCCTTAGAAAATAAAAGTTATTTAACGGAAGGAGTTGAAATTTTAAAAAAATATGATCCTAGTAGCTTTGTTTTGGAATGGCTAAATAATTTAAATAATGCTCTCCCATTTGAAGAATTTAAACCAATTTCAACATGGATTAAACAACCCATGTTAATTATTGGGGGACTTTGGGATCCACATTTAAAAGGTGCCTTTGATCTTTATAAAAAATCCAAAGAAGCTGGTGGAAGCCCAGAGATTATTATTGGGAATGCAACACATCTAAATTGGTGGGAGGGATCACAAGAATCTTTATTAAGTTTTTTTGATAAACATTTAAAATTAGATGAAGATTTTAATTTTAAGAATTTAAAAGACGAGAAAAAAATATGGAATATTTCATTAAATAAATGGGAAGATTTAGATAACAAATTTAATCCTGAATTTATTTTTGGACTCAAAAGCGATGGTACAGCAAATGTAGAGATTGAAGATGGAAGTCTGACCATAAATTCAAAAGGATTAGGATGGTTCACAATTGTTCATGACCCATGGAGACCTACTCCATCTGACGGTGGACATTTAGGTCCAAATCCAGGAAAGTTTGACAGAAGCATTATTGATAAGCGACTGGATGTAGGTGTTTTTCAAACCAACTCATTTGAAGAAGATCAATATTTAACAGGAGTCCCCACATTAGAAATCCAAGTAAAAAGTGATCAGCCCAATTTTGATATCTGCCTTGCTTTATCTCTAGTTGAAGAAGGTAATGAAAAGGTGAATCAATTTTCAACAGGATTCTTAAGGGTTAAAAACTCCAAAATAAGTGAAGAATGCATTTATCAAATCACAATGCAGCCAACAAATATTTGTTTAATTAAAGATAGCAAGCTTCGCTTATCTATATCTGCAGCAGCTTATCCAGCTATTGGAGTTAATCCTGGATTTGGGGAGGGAAATATTGGACCTCCTTCAGCAAATCATAGAGTCATTACTCTAAGTTTTAGCCTTGATAAAACATTTATGAAAATGACCCCTTTTTTTATAAATAATTAATTTTTTGGTTAATCATTTGATATTATTAATCGTTAATATCTACCAGTCATGATCGAGACAATTCAAGCAGACTGGATTAAATCAGAAGCTATCAACCTAGAAAATTGTTGCAATGATAATCCATTTAAAATATTAGGTCCTCATTTTTATGAAGAACAATGGGTAATTAGGGTATGGATGCCTGAAGCCGACGAAGTTAAAATAAATTTTAAAAACAATACCTATAAGGCGGAAAGCATAAACCATAAATGGCTTTTTGAAGTTATCCTACCTGAAAATCCAAATCACAATTACGAAATAAATATTTCACGAGGAGGGATCACACATACACAACATGACCCTTGGTCATATAAAGAAGAGTGGATGGGAGAAGTTGATAGACATCTTTTTGCAGAGGGTAATCATCATCATATTTGGAAAAAAATGGGAGCACATCTCATTGAAGAAAGGAATCAAAAAGGGGTTATGTTTTGCATTTGGGCTCCAAATGCAAAATCAATCTCGATAATTGGAGATATAAATTCTTGGGATGGAAGACATCATCCAATGCAAAAAAGATTAGGGGGAATTTGGGAACTATTCATGCCATCAATGCAAGAGGGCGACACATATAAATACGAAATAAGAACACAACAAGGTCATATTTATGAGAAAGCTGATCCATATGGTTTCCTTCATGAAATCAGACCTCAAAATGGTTCAATAGTTTCCAAGTTGAAAAACTTTAATTGGAATGATAGTTCTTGGATTTCAAACAGAGATTCTTCTAGTCAAATTAACAAGCCAATTTCAGTTTATGAAATGCATTTAGGGAGTTGGCTCCATGAATCAACAGATAATAAATATCTAGAGAAAAATGGTGAACCAAGAGACCCAGTACCTGCAGCCGATTTAAAACCTGGAACACGATTATTAACTTATCCAGAATTAACCAAGAAACTAATCCCTTACGTAAAAGAAAGAGGATTCACTCATATTGAACTAATGCCAATATCTGAACATCCTTTCGATGGTTCATGGGGATACCAAGTTACAGGCTGGTATGCACCAACAAGTAGATTTGGCACCCCAAATGAATTTAGAGAGTTTGTAAATAAATGTCATGAAGAGGGCATAGGCGTAATTCTTGATTGGGTGCCCGGTCATTTTCCAAAAGATAAGCATGGTTTAGCATTTTTTGATGGCTGCCATCTTTATGAGCATGGAGATTCACGAATAGGTGAACACAAAGAATGGGGAACCCTAATATTTAATTACAGCAGAAACGAAGTAAGAAATTTCTTAGTAGCAAATCTCGTTTATTGGTTTGAAGAGTTTCATATTGATGGCATAAGAGTAGATGCTGTAGCTTCCATGCTTTACAGAGATTATCTACGTCCTGATGGAGAATGGATACCTAATGAAAATGGTGGGAATGAAAATATAGAAGCCGTTAAATTTCTTCAACAGGCTAATCATGTACTCTTTCAACACTTCCCAGGTGCACTTTCTATCGCTGAAGAATCAACAACTTGGCCAATGGTAACCAAACCAACTGACATGGGAGGATTAGGGTTTAACTTGAAATGGAATATGGGATGGATGCACGATATGCTTGATTATTTTGAAATAGATCCTTGGTTTAGGCAATTCCATCAAAATAGTGTAACTTTCTCGATTACATATAATTATACAGAGAACTTTATGCTTGCACTTAGTCATGATGAGGTTGTCCATGGTAAAAGTCATCTTTTGCATAAAATGCCTGGCGATGACTGGAAGAAATATGCAAATACTCGTGCATTACTAACTTATATGTGGACCCACCCTGGTAAAAAAACAATATTTATGGGAATGGAATTTGGGCAACGACAAGAATGGAATGTTTGGGATGATCTGCAATGGGAGTTACTAGAATTTGAGCCCCATAAAGGTATCAGAAACTTGATTGATGACCTAAACGTTCTTTATAGAAATGAACCTGCATTATGGAAAAATGATTTTGATCCTTATGGATTCCAATGGATAGATTGTAATGACAAATCTAATTCGGTTATAAGTTTCATGAGAAGAGAAAACGATACCAATGAGTGGCTTGTTGTTGTTGCTAACTTTACACCTAATACTCATGGGTCATATAAAGTAGGTGTTCCTGTGGAAGGATTCTATAAAGAAATATTTAATTCAGATGGCTCTAAATACGGGGGCAGTAACAAAGGAAATATGGGGGGTAAAGAAACTATAAATTACAATATTCATGATTATCAAAATGCTTTAGAACTTGCTTTGCCCCCATTAAGCGTGAGTATATTCAAACATCAATCAAAAAATTAAGAAGGCCCATTTAACTTAGTGCTTCATATAAATGTTCATATAACGCTTTTGCTCTGCTTTACATTGTAAGATTTTTAAGTTGGATTTTAATTTTTTTTTAAATATCGAATTGAAAAATGGGTCAAGATTTACCACTACTACTTTCTGCCGCATTAGGTAAAAAAGTAAATAGGCCTCCAGTATGGATGATGAGGCAAGCAGGAAGATATATGAAAATCTATAGAGATTTAAGGGATCGTTACCCAAGCTTTAGAGAGAGGTCTGAAAATCCAGAACTATCATATGAGATTTCAATGCAGCCTTTTCATGCTTTTAAACCGGATGGTGTGATCCTTTTTTCAGATATTCTCACACCTCTTCCAGGGATGGGCATAAATTTTGAAATAATAGAAAGTAAAGGCCCAATTATTGAGGACCCAATAAGAACTCTTAATCAGGTAGAAAATTTAAGAGAATTAAATCCAAGCGAGAGTTTAAGCTTTGTTGGGCAAGTTCTTTCCTCACTAAAAAAAGATGTGAATAATGAGGCAACTATTTTAGGTTTTGTTGGCTCACCTTGGACTCTTGCTGCATATGTAGTTGAAGGTAAAAGCAGTAAAAATTATTCCTTAATAAAATCCATGGCTTTTAATGAACCAGATTTACTTCATAAACTTCTTGATCATTTTGCAAAATCTATTGGTGAATATCTTAAATATCAAATAAAATCTGGAGCGCAAGTAGTACAAATTTTTGATTCATGGGCAGGCCAACTAAGCCCACAAGATTATGATACCTTTGCTGGGCCGTATCAAAAAAAAGTTGTTGAAATTGTAAAAGCGAAATACCCTGAAACACCAATAATTCTTTACATTTCAGGAAGTGCTGGGTTACTGGAAAGAATGGCAAAAACTGGAGTAGATATAATTTCATTAGACTGGACAGTAGATATTGAAGAGGCTTGTAAAAGAATCCCCAGGGGAATTGGAATTCAAGGTAATGTTGACCCTGGCATTTTATTCGGAAACAAAGAATCAATAAAAGAAAGGATAGATAATACATTCAATAAAATTAAAGACAGGAAATATATTCTCAATTTGGGTCATGGAATTTTACCTGGGACTCCAGAAGAAAATGCTCAAACATTTTTTGAACATGGGAAAAAACTCACTTACTAGTCAAAGTCTTGGCATATAAAAACTTATTAATAACAGGCGCTAATGGATGTGTTGGCCAATATTTAGTTGATTGGTTTTTGAAAAACACAAAATTCAGGCTTTTTCTCATGGTAAGAGACAAAAGTAAGTTACCAATTTCTGTTCGAGAAAATAAAAAAGTCAAGTTAATGGTGTGCGATATCAGGGAATCAAATAGGTATAAAAAGGAAATTAGTCAAATTAATTACCTAATACATACTGCTACAGCTTGGGGAGATCCAAAAAGAGCATATGAAGTAAATATTAAAGCTTTTGAAGAATTACTAGAAATGCTTGATATTGAAAAGTTAGAAAAGATTATTTATTTTTCAACAGCTAGTATTCTTGATACACAAACAGAATTAATGAGGGAATCATTGATTTATGGAACAGAGTACATTAAAACAAAATATGAATGTTTTCAGAGACTTAGAGAAAGCTCATTTGCAGAAAAAACATTCGCTGTTTTCCCTACCTTGGTTTTTGGAGGGAATCTTGGAAAAAAAAGTAAATATCCTGTGAGTTATTTAACTAGTGGATTGAAAGAAATTGGGAAATGGCTTTGGTTAGCAAGATTTTTAAAACTCGATTCTAAATTTCACTTTATACACGCAAATGATATCGCCCAGATTTGCGGGTTTCTAATTAAAAAGCATAAAGAAGAGCAATACAAAGGCTTTAGAAAATTTGTTCTAGGTCAAAAATTCATTTCAATTGATGATGCCATAATTACACTGTTAAAAAGACATAATATGAAGAGATTTTTTGCGATACCGCTTACAAAAAAAATTCTAAAAATATTATTAAGAATTCTCCCCATCCAAACTACTCCTTGGGATAGCTTCAGTATCAAAAAATATGACTTCAATCATCTCCCCATCACTAATCCTGAGACTTTCAAACTTAAAAGTTATGCCAAGTCACTGAATGATATTTTAAGGTTATCAAAGTTACCAAGCTGTAATAACAATTAAAATTCTCGCAGTTAGGTTACCAAAGCCTTGTAATATATATAAATAAGCAAATTTTTATTATGTTACGTTCAATCTTTGCGGGGTTATTTGCAATAGTTTTAACTCTGGGCCTAGGTATTTCATCAGTTTCAGCTAAGACTGTTGAAGTAAAACTAGGGACGGATGCAGGAATGCTTGCATTTGAACCAAGTACAGTAACCATTAGTGCTGGTGATACAGTTAAATTCGTCAATAATAAACTTGCTCCTCACAATGCTGTTTTTGATGGGCATGAGGAATTAAGTCATGCGGACCTTGCTTTTGCTCCAGGAGAGTCTTGGGAAGAAACATTTGATACTGCTGGAACTTATGATTACTATTGCGAGCCACACAGAGGCGCTGGAATGGTAGGCAAAGTTATTGTTGAATAAATCTTCTAAATATTTAAACAGACTTTTTGACTTAATATTTATTACTGTCATATTCAAATTTTGATTGATGAAAATAGTTCCAAGCGAATTCTCAAATTCTGCTTGGGACTGTTTTATTTTTGCTAAAGAAATTGCTTATAAAAATTATCAACAAAACGTAGACTCTGATAATTTATTATTAGCTCTTATAAAAGAGGACAATATTACAAAAAATATTTTTAAAAAAAATAATGTAAATCTAAAAGATCTTGAGAGGGAAATAATTTCTTCATTAAATGCGAAGGCAAAAATGAAAAATAAACAAGAAAATTTATATATTGGTGAGACTCTTCACAAAATATTTCTGAAGGCGAATAATATTAAAAATACTTTAAATGATGTAGTGATATCAACAGAACACTTAGTTTACGGTTTCACTTATGATGATAATTATGGATTTCAAATTTTAAATCAAAAAGGTATTCCAGAATTTCTTAAAATTATAAAGAAAATGAAGTCAGATCCGGCAGTAAAAAATGAATTTAATAGTTCTAATGAGTCTTTGGGAAAATATGGTATTGAGCTAACTCAATCTGCACGAGATGGGATTTTAGACCCAGTTATTGGTAGGGATGAAGAGATTAGAAGAACAATTCAAATATTGAGTAGAAGAACAAAAAATAATCCAGTTCTTATTGGAGAACCTGGGGTTGGCAAAACAGCCATTGTAGAAGGGTTAGCTCAAAGGATTATTAATGGCGATGTACCTTCTGCGCTACAAGATAGGAAACTAATTTCATTAGATATGGGTTCACTTTTAGCTGGAGCAAAATATCGTGGAGAATTTGAAGAAAGAATAAAAAATATTCTAAAGAAAGTGAAAGAATCAGACGGTAAAATTATTCTTTTTATTGATGAAATTCATACGGTAGTTGGTGCAGGCGCTAGTGGAGGTTCTTTAGATGCAAGCAACCTATTAAAACCAATGCTTGCAAGAGGAGAACTTAGATGTATTGGTGCTACGACTATTAATGAACATAAACAAAATATAGAAAAAGATCCTGCTTTAGAACGAAGATTTCAAAAGATAAAAGTTGATGCTCCTTCAATAAATGACACTATATCAATTTTAAGAGGATTGAGAGAAAGATACGAAGTTCATCATAGTGTGAGAATTTCTGATAATGCTTTAGTTGCTGCTGCGACCCTTAGCGAACGATATATTAATGATAGATTTCTTCCTGACAAAGCAATAGATCTAATCGATGAAGCAGCCTCAAGATTAAATATGGTCATAACTTCCAAACCTGAAGAAATTGATGAAATTGATCGAAAAGTTCTACAGTTTGAGATGGAAAAATTATCTTTAAAAAGAGAAACGGATGATTTTTCTATAGAAAGATTAAAAAAAATCAATAATGAACTTATATCCCTTAAAGATAAACAGGCAGAATTAGGCGCTCAATGGAAAAAAGAAAAAGATGAAATTGACGAGATTAGCACCATAAAAGAAGAAATTGAATCTGTTCAATTGCAAATAGATCAAGCCAAAAGGAGTTTTGACCTCAACAAAGCAGCAGAATTAGAATTTGGAACTTTAAATTCTTTGCAAAAAAAATTGAAAGAAAAAAGTGAGTCTCTAGTAAATTCCCAAAAAAATGGAGATACAAGTCTTTTAAGACAAGAGGTGACTTTTGATGATATTGCAGAAGTTATCTCAAAGTGGACCTCTATTCCAGTACAGAACTTAAACCAGTCAGAAAAAGATAAACTCTTGAGCCTCGAGTCAATCCTTAAAGAAAAAATTATTGGTCAAGATAGTGCAATTAGGGCAGTTGCAGATTCTATTAAGAGATCAAGGACTGGTCTAAATGATCCAAGCAAGCCACTAGCCAGTTTTCTCTTTTTAGGCCCAACTGGTGTTGGAAAAACAGAGCTAAGTAAAGTAACAGCCAAAATAATATTTGATTCAAATTCTTCAATTACAAGACTGGATATGTCTGAATATATGGAAAAGCATTCAGTGAGCAAAATTATAGGTGCGCCTCCTGGATATTTAGGTTTCGAATCAGGCGGTCAACTAACTGAAGCTGTACGCAAAAATCCTTATTCATTAATACTCCTAGATGAAATAGAGAAAGCTCATAAAGATATTTTAGATATTCTCTTACAGGTTCTTGATTATGGAATCATTACTGATGGTCAAGGTCGTACAATCAATTTCAAAAATTCAATCATTGTTCTCACAAGTAATTTAGGAAGTCAATCAATAAATGATTTATCAGTTAGAAAAGAAGATACAAATGAAATTAAAAAAGTTGTAGATAATGAAATTAAAAAATTTTTCAAGCCTGAGTTTTTAAATCGACTTGATGAAATAGTTATTTTTAATAATTTAGAATTAAATGACATAAAAGAAATTGCAAAAATACAGCTTCAACATTTAGAAAAAAAACTTAACAAAAAAAACTTAAAATTCAAAATTACGGATGAAGCAATTAACCAACTTGTCGAAAATAGTTTCGATCATGCCTATGGTGCAAGGCCTTTAAAAAGAATTATTCAAAAACAAATTGAGACAAAAATTTCAAATAATATATTGAATAATCATTACCTTAATAAAGACGATATTAATATTTTTCTGGTTAATGGAGAGATAAATGTTGATTAAATATCTAATTAAAGAATCCTATATGACTTTAAAATTAACAACTTTAATCTAAGATTTAAACCAATCAGGAATTTCCTGATAACTTGCTTTATTCGATTTATTTTCTTTTGATTCTGTTCTCCAACAACATGTTCTGCCCTTATCCTTATCCTGTAAGTATTCATTAGCCCATCTCCATATTAATTCAGAGGTGAACTCCATTCCCACATTATCCATAATTCTCAGATCTAAAGCATCTAAGTCATGTAATTTTTCCCAGTAATTCAGCAAAGGGTCATCTTTATTTATTAGAAAAGTATGGTCAAATTGCTCCTTTAATCTATTTTCTAGGGGCTTTAGACTTGAAAAATCGACAACAAAACCATTTAGGTCTAATTTTTTTGCTGTAAACCAAAAGGTGAATGATCTTGAATATCCATGCACAAATCTGCAGTGGCCTTCATGGCGCCATTGCCTATGTGAACAGGGAAAATCCTCGTAACTTTTGCTGCATGAAAATTTCAGAGAATGAATATACATCAATTAACTGTTAGGATAATTTTTAATAAAACCCATTGAGTAGGATTTAACATAACGAACATAATGACTTATTCAACTAATTTTTCGATAGAAGATCTACGCTTTGATAATTATGGATTAATCCCTGCAATAGCACAAGATTGGCTTGACGGATCAATTCTTATGCTTGCTTGGATGAACAAAGAATCTTTGACAATGACACTTGAAACCAAAAACGTTCATTATTGGAGTAGATCAAGATCCGAAATTTGGAGAAAAGGAGCTACAAGTGGAAGTATCCAAATACTTAAAGAGATAAGATTCGACTGCGATAATGATGCACTAATCCTTTTGATTGAACAAAATGGTTCAGGAGCATGTCACACTGGGGAAAAAAGTTGTTTTTTCAACGAAATCAAAATTAATCAAAGTGATAAAAAAGAGAAAAAAACAACCCCCTTTTCAAATATTTGCTCTGAATTATTTAATACAATTAACGAAAGATCAATTAATCCATCAGAAAAAAGTTACACAAATCATTTATTAACAAAAGGTAGTAATACTATTTTGAAAAAAATAGGAGAGGAATCTGCAGAGTTTATAATGGCTTGCAAAGATAATGATAAAAATTCAATCTCAAATGAAGCTGCTGATTTAATTTATCATCTTCAAGTAGCCCTTATGCATAAAGGGGTTGAGTGGAGAGATGTACTTGCCATTCTAGAATCAAGAAGAAAAAATTAAATACTTAAAATTTATAATTTTTAATCTTATTAATCTAAAAATTTTAAAAAAAAATGTTAATTAACTAATTAATAATTATTAATTAATTATTAATTAATTATTACATGTATGGCTTATTACTGAATTGACTATAAGTTAAATATATCAACAATGAGGTAAATCGTGAGTTCATTAAGCGATTTTCTTGGTGAAATAGGTCGTCATCAACTTTTGACTCCCGAAAGAGAACTCACAATGGGCAGAAAAGTCCAAGAAATGGTTGTACTTGTTAATAGATGTCAAGAGGCAGGAGGGAAAGGCCCCGCTTGTGAATACTCCGAAGCTGAAAGAAAAAAGATAAAAATTGGTGAAAAAGCTAAAAACGAGATGATAACAGCCAATCTAAGACTAGTTGTCAACCTCGCCAAGAGATACCAAGGGAAAGGATTAGAATTACTGGACTTAATTCAGGAGGGTACATTAGGTCTTACAAGGGCCGTAGAAAAATATGATCCGTCTAGAGGACATAGATTTTCCACCTATGCTTATTGGTGGATTAGGCAAGGTTTAAATAGAGCATTGTCAACTCAAAGTAGAACGATAAGGATCCCTGTTAACATTAATGAAAAACTTACAAAACTAAGATCAGCAAAATCAAAGCTTATGCAACTTAAGGGTATTCCACCTACTAGTGCTGAGCTAGCTGAAGAAATGAAAATAACCAAAGAGGAAATTGACGAACTCCTTTCTTGTGAATTGAGAAGCATCACTGTTAGTCTTCAAGGTACTGTTAAATCAAAATCAGATCCTTCCGAGTTAGTTGATATTCTTCCAAGTGATCAAACTCCCCCAATGGAATTAGCCGAATTAGCCGAAAGGACAGCCTCGGCTTGGAAGTTATTAGATAAAGCAAATTTAACTGAGAAAGAAAGAAAGATAGTAAGCTTAAGATTTGGTTTAGACGGCTCAAATGAATGGAGAACTTTAGCTGAAGTTGCAAGACATATGAGTTGTAGCAGGGAATATTGCCGACAAGTTGTTCAACGTGCTTTAAGAAAACTTAGAAAAGCAGGTATACAGAATGGATTAGTTGATAGTGTTAGCTAAAAATTCCTTTAAAAATATTTAAATTTCATTTATTAGGATGAAAGAGAATTACAAAACTCAAGAAAAAATCTATGATGCTGAAGTTTTAGAGAGTTCAACATTTGATGAAAATATCATTATCAAAATTCTTATTAAAGCGGGAAGAACAATTTCCAAGCCTGCCTTAGAAGTTTTGGAGATGGCATTAGATCCTTATACTCCTGCACAAGTGAGAGTATCATTAATGGCTGCTTTAGCATATTTGATTATGCCATTTGATCTTTTCCCTGACTTTATGCCTTTAGTTGGTTTTAGTGATGATTTTGTAGCCCTCACAGCAGTACTCAGTATATGGAGCAAATACATGACTCCTTCAATAAGAGCAAGAGCAGAGAATAAGCTTAATAAGATATTTCCTTTTTATTGAATGAATAAATTATCTATACAGGAAGAAAAAGAACTCGTCTCCTTCATTAAAGATTGGTTAAAAACGCATGGATTTACCCAAAAAGACTTAGCAAATGAATTAAATATTAAATCGAGTAGAACCTCCGAGATTATTCTCAAAATTAAAGAATTATATAAAAAAGGTGGAATGTTCAATATTGCAAAAAATCTTATAAAGATTGAGCAAAAATGGTTAAACAATATCAAGAACAATTATCTTGAAACAAAACAAACACCACCATATAATCAATTAGATATCGACTCATTAGTAAACCAGATAAATCAAGATACTAGCAAATAAATATTATTTAAAATAATATATTTTTAATTAAAAATGATATAACATCTTAAAACTAACGTTTAAATAAATATCGTTTTAACTCCTAAATAAGATAAATAATTGAATTATTAAAGCAAAAATATTATGAATTTTTAAGTTAAATTAATTCTTTTAATAAATAATTAATAATTACTAAATTTTTTCGTAAATCATATTTAAAATGCTTGAATCCAGGGATAAATATCATAATTAATCCATATACCTTTTTCCCAATATATATCCTCCTCAATAAGATCTTTCAACTCTTTTACATCATTAGCAACAAAAATTCCAAACAAATATTTGGTACATTTTGTTGGTCCTATTGTAATTAAAATATCACGATCTTTTAAGTTTTTAAGTCTACTAAGATGTTGTTTACGAAATGGTTCCCTTTTAAGTACTGCATCTTCACAATACCTTCCAAAAACTACAAACTTTTCCATTTTTAAATATAAATAATAGAATAAATATATATACTAAATAATTGCATATATTACACCCAGATTGCTATGTTATTTAATACAACTTTCTTTTAATTAATTATGCTAACTGGTAGCGATCTCCTTGCAAAAGTTAAAGAACTTGGTGATGTTAGCAAATCAGACCTAGTTCGCGCTTGTGGATATGTTTCAACCAAGAAAGATGGGGTTGAACGCCTAAACTTTACTGCATTTTATGAAGCACTTCTAGAAGCAAAAGGTGTGAATCTTGGTGACTCTGGAAATCAAGGTATTGGTAAAGGAGGAAGAAAGCTAAGTTATATAGCCACAGTTCAAGGGAACGGAAATCTTTTAATTGGGAAAGCGTATACAGCACTTTTAGATTTAAAAGCTGGTGATGAATTTGAAATTAAACTTGGAAGAAAACAAATAAGATTATTACCTACAGGAGGATCTTAGAGAGAACAAACATAAATTTTATACTTTATTTTTTAAATTACTTACTAGTTTTTTTTCAATATATTTCTTTTGTATTAATTTTTTTGTCAGCAGCTAAACGCATTTCTTTACAAAATTCACCAACAAGATCGACTACATCTTTTTCACTTGAACTAGAAATTCGTTTTACAAATGCACTGCCAATAATTACTCCATCTGCTCCCCACTCATGAACTCTATTAACATGTTCTGGGGTAGATATCCCAAAACCAACAGCTATTGGATTAGTATCTAATTCTTTTAATTTAGCAATAAGATTTTCCACTCTATTTTCCATTTTATTTCTCTCCCCAGTTACACCTGTAACACTTACTAAATATGTAAAGCCTTTTGTATGATTAGATATTTTCTTCATTCTTTCAAAAGGAGTAGTTGGAGCTACCAATAAAATCAAGTCCATATTATGATTACTAACTATTTTTGAAAATTTATAAGCTTCCTCTAAAGGGAGATCAGGAACTATTAGTCCAGAAACTCCAGCATCAGATGCCATCTCACAAAACCTTTCAAAGCCAAAACTTAGTAATGGATTTAAGTATGAAAAAAGGATGATGGGAATATTTAATTTACCTTTTAAAGACTCTAAAAGTTTAATTACTTTTCTTGGGCTAGTTCCTGACTTTAAGGCGCGAGAGGCCGCCACTTGAATAACAGGTCCGTCTGCAAGTGGGTCACTATAAGGAATACCTAATTCTACAAGGTCAGCCCCATTTTCTTGTAACTTTAATAAAATCTCAGAGGTTATTTCAATATTAGGATCCCCAGCCATTACAAAAGGCATCAAAGCTAATTTTTTTTTATTTTTTAGCTCACAGAACTTCTCATCTACCTTAGATAAAGATTCATTTTTAGTAATTTGCATTTTGTTATCTTTCATGATTTTTAGATATTTTTTATAAAAATTTATGGATTTTTCTCTAAATCTTCCATTAGTTTTTGCTGCTCTTCCTTTGACAATGAGTTGAATTTGGTTTCTAGTTTATCATTAACAACTTTTTCATACTCTTTTCTATAACGCTTCCTTTGTTCCATAAAAGTCATTTTTCCATTTACAACTCTATAAACATAAGATGTTACCCAAGCAAAAACAATCAAAATCAAGATAAAACTTGATAGAGTAGTGGCTGTAAAATTTTCAATACCTATTTGTGGAGCAAATTTATAACTAATTAATCCTATTAATGTAATAAATAAACCTATTTGTATAACTTTACCTTTAGTCAATTATTTACCCTTTACCACTTCCTTTTAGTCTGAGATTTAAAAATGGAGAAAATAAAATTAAACCTGGAAAGAAAAGAAATACAAGACCATAAATTCCTAATCTTTCAAATTTACCCATAATATTCCATCTATTATTCATCCAGTAAAAAAGTAATAATGGAATAACCAATAAATAGGTAGAAATAATTCCAAGATAAGCAATTAAAGTAGCGAATGAATTATTGAAAAAACTTTCCATCTTGATTTATGATTGCTTAGTTAAAACATAACAACTATTGGAAGTTATCGTCAAAAATAAAAATAAATTAATAAATAATGGGAGTGGGGGGACTTGAACCCCCACGAGCTAAATCGCTCGACGGATTTTAAGTCCGGCGCGTCTACCAATTCCGCCACACTCCCAGAGGAATTTGCGCTTAATCATCGTAGCCGAAAGCAAACCATTTAACCAAGAAAAATTGGAATATTTACACTTTTAATTATCAAATTTAATCTAATTTTTTAATTTACTATACCTTCTACTTGCCATTGTAAAGTTTCACCTGCATGAAATGGTTTGATTTGTCCGACAATATTTTTTTCTTCAACAACATCAATAAATTCTTTAATTTTATTAGGTCTAGAAACTAATTTTAATTTTTCTTTATTTGGGGGCAAATTATAAAAATTAGGGCCATTCAAACTTGCAAACTTTTCAAAATTATCTAGAGCATCCTCCTCTTCGAATACCGTTAAATAGCTTTCTATTGCTACAGGCGAATTAAAAATACCTGCACATCCACAAAAAGCCTTCCACTTCTTAAGATGTGGAGCAGAGTCAGTTCCCAAGAAAAAGCATTTTTCACCACTTGTTGCTGCTTTCCTTAAAGCGAGCCTATTATTTTCCCTTTTGGCAACTGGTAAGCAGTAAAAATCGCTATTTAAGCCTCCAAAAAACATTGCATTTCTATTGATATGCAAATGATGCGGAGTGATAGTAGCTCCAATATTATTTTCTTGAACAAAATTGACGGCATAAGACGTAGTTATATGTTCTAAAACGATTTTTAATTTTGGAAATCTTTTAGTTATTTGAGAGAGTTCTTTATCTATAAATACTTCTTCTCTATCGAACACATCTACTTCAGAATCAGTCACTTCCCCATGAATTAAAAGAGGCATTCCAGAATCTTGCATTAATTCAAAGATCTTATATAGATTTTCTATTTTTCTGACTCCATGACTGGAATTTGTTGTGGCATTAGCAGGATATAATTTTGCTGCGAAAAAGACGTTATTTTTAAAACCATTTTTTAATTCCCCTTTATCAGTCTCATCTGTAAGATAAATTGTCATTAGTGGTTCAAAATTAGAAGTATCTGGTAATGCTTCAACAATAGATTTCTTATACGAAATAGCCCTATTGATTGATGTTATGGGACTTTTAGTATTTGGCATGACAATGGCTCTTCCAAAATATTCTGAAGAAAAATTAATGATATTTTTTAATACAAGACCTTCCCTTAAATGTAAATGCCAATCATCAGGTTTTATTATTGTTAAAGTATTCAAAATTTTTTCTATTTAATCAATCTTAACAGCAAATTTAAATTGACAATACATTATAGATATTCGAGGATAGTAATTAAACAATTATGAAATTTTTATTTTCTAAATAAAAGCCTAAATATGAGTGATTTTTTATTTCCAATAATAGAAATAGTTTTAGGCATAGTTCTACTTTTTGCTGGAGGAGAGTTATTTATTCAAGGAGCCATTTTTTTATCTTTAATTTTAGGAATACCTCAAATAGTAATTGGGTTAACAGTTGTTTCTCTTGGAACAAGCTCTCCTGAATTGTTGGTAAGTTTAAGTTCAATTTTAAAAGGCAGTGATTCGCTTGCGGCAAGCAATGTAATTGGAAGCAATATTTTTAATGTTCTGGTTGTTTTGGGTATAAGCTCATTGATAACACCTCTTAAAGTAAAAAGCAGAATAGTCAGAAGAGATGTACCTCTTTTAATGGCAATTTCTTGTGCAGTTTGGGCTATGTCATCAACAGGCTTATTAACATTGCAAGCAGGGGTATTTCTAATTTTTTGTTTAATCTTAAACACTATATGGGAAATCAATACCATTAGTGAGAAAGGAGAGGAGACAATAGATGCCGAACCAGAGATAGAAGAATTAAAAGATAACTATAAAGGTAAGCTTAACATTTTACTAAAGTTAATATTGGGAATATTTCTTTTAAGCTTTGGTTCAAATATTTTAGTAAATGGTTCTCAAATGCTTGCTACTCTTTTGGGTGTAAATGAAATTGTTATTGGTTTAACTATCGTCGCCACTGGGACATCTTTACCAGAATTAGTAACTTCAATAATTGCTGCATTTAAAGGCAAAACAGATCTTGCGATTGGGAATGTTATAGGAAGCAATTTGCTCAATCAACTTCTAATCCTTGGAAGTTGCAGTATTTTTTCGGGATTTAAAGGTTTAGTAATTGAGAAAAGCCTAATAAGAGTTGACTTACCTTTTATGGTTTTAACTACCTTTGCATGCTTACCAATTTTCTGGAGCAAAGGGAAAATCACAAGAATTGAAGGTTTTATTTTGCTAAATCTTTATATTTTCTACATTCTCGATAAGATACTTTTCCTAAATAGATTTATCTTCCTTTCTGAATTAAGAATAGGTTTATTTATTTACTTTGCGATACTTATAATGTTTCTTATTGTTCAAGAAAAATTAAAATTTTCTAATTCATAATTTTATCCATACATAGTCACAAATTCTTCTGAGATCGTTGGGTGCAAAGCCATAGTAATATCAAAGTCTTTTTTTGTTATCCCTGCATTCAATGAAATTGATACCATTTGAATAATCTCGGATGATGTTTCTCCAAACATATGACATCCCAGAACTTTGTCAGTTATCTTATGAACTACAATCTTCAACATGCATTTTGATTTGTTCTTTTTAAAGGTATTAGACATAGGGGTAAATTTGCATTTGAAAATTTTTATATTTTTTTCAGAGTAAATCTCTTTAGCTCTTTTCTCACTTAAGCCAACTGTTGAAATTTCAGGAATAGTAAAAACGGCCTTAGGGATATATTCATAACTTACTTTTCTTTTTTGATCATTAAAAAAATTATCCGAAAAAACTCTCCCTTGTTCAATTGCTACTGGAGTTAAGTTTGGTTTATTTATGATATCGCCAACTGCAAAAATATTTGCGTTGCTTGTTTGATTAAATTCATTAACATCTAGATATTGACCATCCATCTTAAGATTTAAAAAATCTAAATTTAAAGGCAAAAGATTTGGTTCTCTTCCTGTAGCAATAAGAATATTATTAGTTAGGAGTTTATCCCCCGTATCTAGAATAGATTCCAAATTCCCATTTACTTTATTAATAGACTTTAATTGAGTATTGGAGATTATATTGATTTCAGTAAAAGTAGGTGATTCCTCTAGACATGAAGAAAGATCCTCATCAAAACCATTAAGTAAACTTTGACCCCTAATTAATTGAGTTACTTCAGTACCTAAATTTCTGAAAATAGAAGCAAATTCACAAGCAATATATCCTCCTCCTACTATTAATATTGATTTAGGAAACTTTTCTAATTCAAAAATATCATCACTAGTCCATGCCAAATCTACCCCTGGAATATTTAATTTCATGGGTTTACCTCCAACTGAAATAAGAATTTTTTTTGAACTTATTTTATTTTTAATTTTATTCGTTTTTGGACAAATAATTTCTAATTCATTTTGAGTCGTAAATCTTCCTAAACCCTCAAAAACAGTTATATTTAATTTTTTTAAAGAATTTCTATGTAAATTACTTAATCTAGAAACCTCCTCTCTAACATTCTTCAATAAAATATTTGATTCAAAATTAATACCTTCATTTTTTAATCCATATCCTTCAGAAGAATCCATATTTTTTTTGCTTTTAGCTGCATAAACCATCAATTTTTTAGGAACACATCCCCTTATCACACAAGTTCCCCCTATTTGATTTACTTCTATGATCGCGACTTTTGCTCCATAACTAGCCGCTCGCTTAGCCGCCGCGAGTCCTCCAGATCCAGCGCCAACAACAATTAAATCAAATTCAAATTCCAAGACTTTTTTAATCAATTATTATAACGTTAGTTTATAGCTTTAATTCAAATAATGAATGGGATTTTGACATGGGATGATTTAAATAAATTTGAAGTTGAGGATCCTGATAGAGTCCATGGTATAAATAATTCCTACGCAAATTTAAGATTATTTGGGCATAGTGAAAATGATGTATTAGTTACCCTCTATAGGGATAGGCATTCTTGGTGTCCTTATTGTCAGAAAATATGGTTATGGCTTGAATTTAAGAGAATTCCATACAGAGTCAAAAAAATAAATATGTTTTGCTACGGTCAAAAAGAAAGTTGGTTCCTTGAAAAAGTCAGATCGGGGAAATTACCTGCAATTGAATTTAAAGGGCAAGTTATAACTGAAAGCGATGATATCATAGCTGTTTTAGAAAATGAATTTGGAGCACTTGGATCTTTTATAACATCTTGTCACCTTATCAAAATTCGAGAATTAGAAAGAGAAATTTTCAGATCCTGGTGTAATTGGCTCTGCCGAGAAAGCCTTAATTTTATAGATAACTCTTTTAGAAAAAAAAGATTTAAAGAGTCCATTACAAAACTCGATGAAATCTTAAGTAGATCAAAATCAGGATTTATTGATCCATCAGTATCTAAAAAAGGTGATATCGAGCCTGGTCTTGGAGATATAATTTTTATTCCGTATATGGAGAGAATGAATGCATCACTGATTTACTATAAAGGATTTAATTTAAGATCTAGTTACTGTCATATAGATAACTGGCTTACCCTTTTTGAAGGGGAAAGTGCTTATAGAGGCACTCAAGGAGATTTTCATACTCACTCTCATGATTTACCCCCACAAATGGGAGGATGCTATAAAGAAAGCAATGACAAACAGATTACTTTCTCTAAGTTAATAGACACTGGGGAGGGTCTAGGTAATTATGAATTAAATAAAAATTATGATTCAAAATATTTCGCAAAAATTGCCCTTAAAAGAGTAATAAAGCATAAAGATAATTTACTAAAAGTAAACCCATACAATAAAGAATCCTTTGAGGAATCATTGAGATCAGCTTTGACCCATATGATCACAGGTGAAGTATTAATCCCTAAAAAACTTTCAGGAATCTCTCTAAGGTACTTAAAAAATAGAATCTCAGTTCCAAGAGATATGCCAATTATTTCAGCAAGGTTATTAAGGCAATCATTAAATAAAATTGAATCACTTTGTGATGTCGATGGAATAGATAAGATACCTTTAAGGGATAGATATGATCAAGACCCTAGAAATTTTATTTCTAGTTAAAGATAAAACTATAAATTTTTTCTTGAATCTATTTGAAGTAAATCCCTTATTTTTTGAACTTGACTTGCGATATTAGGATCAATAGACAATTTCTTTTCAACTTGTTCAATAGCATACATAACTGTTGTATGGTCTTTTCCCCCAAACTCATCTCCAATTCTTGGTAGGCTTAAATCGGTTCCATGTCGCATAAGATACATGCCTATTTGCCTGGCTTGACTTACTGGTTTTCTCCTACTTGAACTAATCAATTCATCCGTAGAAACTTTAAAGAAATCTGAAACTTTATTAATAACTTGTTTTGGAGTAACAACTACTCCAACACTATTCGGATCGAGCATTGGAGCAATTGATTGAACTGTCATTGGC
>QCCB01000009.1 GCA_003278955.1 Prochlorococcus sp. AG-347-K10 | reverse complement strand
CTCGGTGAAAATGAGAAAATTAATTGATAGACATAAAACTCTTATAAATTGGTACCAAAAAAAATTCAAATTAAGTGATTATCAATTACTTTGGTTAGTTTTCTTTAAAGGAGTATTAATAACAATAATATTTTTCAAAATTTTTTAATATTAAAAAAAGCTCTTCGGAGAATGAAATATTCAGATGATTTGACTATATTTAATAGTAGATTTACTAATTAGTTAAATAGTTATCAGTTATGAATATTTTTGGTGTAGGTTTGCCTGAAGTTACTGTAATACTTATCTTAGCTCTTTTAATTTTTGGTCCAAAAAAGCTTCCAGAATTAGGGAAACAGCTTGGTAAAACTTTGAAAAGTCTTAAAAACGCATCGAATGAATTTCAAAATGAAATCGACCAAGTTATGAACGAAGAAGATGAATCTCCTAAATCTATAGAAAGCAATCAAACCAATGAAATTAATCAAGAAAAAATAGATTCAGAAAACAGCAAAAAATAATATCTTGGATAGGCCCATAACCCCCATAGACGAATTTGAAAGAGCATTAGATAAAGCAGCTCTTACTAAAGAAGAATATGAATTAATAGACTACATCCGCTATACAAGTGTTTTTACACAATCTAGTCTTATTAAAGATTTAAAAAGGCCATCAAAACCTCCTCTTTTGTCAGTTCTATGTCAAATTTGTAGAAAAATTGGTTCGGAGATGCCAGATCATTTCAAAAAAGTAATTGAGTGGTCAATTGAAATAAGTGATCACAATACAAAATGGGATGCTCATTTAATTTGCGCAGAAGCATTAAATATAGACAAAATCCCATTAAGTCCTATTCATGGAACAACTTTATTTGATGTTCTTGTTGTACACAAAGAATTATTTCTAGGATTTGATTAAATTAATCATCTAAAGGCACAGAATCAGTATCTATAACTTCCGAATCATCATAATTATTTATTTTATTTTCAATCCAGTTATTTATATAACTAACTAAAGGTAATGAACCTCTAAAAATAAAAATAGAGGTAGGCAAAGCGCTTAATAATCCGACTACAGGACTTTTAAAAAGTAATCTTCCGGCTTTTATGTTAAATAAAATAATAAGCGCTGAGGGGACTATAACTTTAACTACTGTTTTGAGCGCCTCAAGCCAACCGACACGATATATCCACCATATTAAAATTATGCCAACTATATAGAGGAATAAGTAAGTCATAAAAATAGTATAATGATTATCTATTTATCTTGTTCTTGCTAAGAAAAAGATTTTATAAATTTCTTTAACATCAATCAATCAAATTCTAGTAATGAGTTTTTCTGAAATAAGAAAATTTTTAATTAAGATGCAATCTGATGAAGAATTAAAAAAGCAGGTTACGACATCCTCTACAGCAGATGATGTAGCGCTAATAGGTCAACGCTTAGGTTATGACTTTTCAGGAGATGATCTCTTAAGATTTAATGGACAAAAAGTTGATAAAGTTACCGTAAGAAAGGTAGATCATCCAGGAGAATACCACTAAATTAAGACTTAACCCATATTGCAAGCCCTCCGCCTCTGCCTCGAGCACACAACCAATTATCTTTAGTGCTAATTCCTACAAGTGAGAAAAAAGGCATTTTTTTATCTTCTGGTTTTTTTAATTCCTTATTAAATATAGGAAAACTACTAATACTAATTTTTAATTCTTCAAAATAGAAAGCCAATAAAGGTCTAATCCCTTTTAATTCTGCGTTGCCTATAAAAGTGATATTTAATAATCCGAAATTAATTGAATTTTTTATTTCATAATTTATTTGATCCTCTTTACTTTTACTTATCAGTTCGAGTCTTGCCGACAATACTTGGAGAATCGAACTGGGTATATTTTTGATTTCATCTGACTCCTTTCCCCATACATACTTAAACTTCCATATTCCTAACAATTCCTTATATGCAATTCCGCTACCATTTTTTTGGGAATTTTTTTCTAATAGTTTTATCTCATTAATATCAGGAATTTGTTTCATAATAGATTTTAATCTAAAAATCAAATACTAAGATAACTCTATAAAAAATGTTCTTTGTTAAAAATATCTCCAAAAAGATTTCTTTATTTCAAAATATTTCCAAAAAAATAATTTTATGGCACACATAAGGAACAAGATCTCGTTATTATATTTACATAAAGTAACTAAATCAATGGATTTTATTTCTAAAAGCCAAGGATACATCCCTCTAAAAGCAGTCCCTTACATATTTTTCTTAGCTGTTGTACTAAGTATTACAACTTCAACTAATACATTTGTTTAAAACTTATTAGTTTTGCGAGAAGAGTAAAGTAAATATTTAATGGAAAAGTACGATGTTGTAATAGTAGGTAGTGGAATAGGAGGATTATGTTGTGGTTCGATTCTCGCTTTATCAGGCAAAAAAGTACTTATATGTGAAGCTCATAGCCAACCAGGAGGAGTTGCCCACAGTTTCAAAAGAAATGGTTATACTTTCGAGTCAGGTCCTTCATTATGGAGTGGAATAGGTAAATGGCCGACAACTAATCCCCTAGGGCAAATTCTTAAATTACTTGATGAAGAAGTTGAACTATTTCAATACAAAGGATGGCAAGTAATTGTCCCAGAAGGCAATTTTAATCTTGATGTGGGGGAAGAACCTTTTAAACAAACAATTAAAACTCTAAGAGGTGAGAAATCTGTTAAAGAATGGGAATCTTTTATTTCCGGAATAAAACCTCTTAGCCAAATAATAAATGAAATCCCTTTACTCTCATTTTCTCCCGAATCAATAAATTTCTTAGATCTAATAAATTTAACCTCAAAATTTTTACCTAATATCAATCAAATACCAAAAATTAATAAAGGCTTTGGAAATTTAGTAAATAATCATCTAGAAGATCCTTTTCTCAGAAATTGGGTTGATTTATTGAGCTTTTTGATAAGTGGTATGTCAATGCATGATACAAATACAGCTGCGATGGCTACTTTATTTAACGAATGGTTTGAACCAAATTCATATCTTGAATACCCCAAAGGAGGTAGTGAATCTATCGTAAAAGCCTTAATTAATGGATTTAAAAAAAATGGAGGAGAATTAATTCTTTCTTCGAGAGTAAAGACAATTAACTTCAATAAAAATTTAGCTACAGGTATAACTCTTAATAATGGTTCTAGTTATAGTTGTGAATCTGTTGTCACGAATACTGATGTTTGGAATTTAAAAAAGTTAATTCCAAATGAAATTTCAAAAAGATGGAATACAAAAGTTATGAACCCTAAAAAATGTGATTCTTTCCTTCATATACATCTAGGTTTTGATGCTGATGGTCTTGAAAATTTGCCAATACATGCGATACACGTCGATGAGTGGGAAAAAGGTATAACCGCAGAAAGAAATATAGCTGTATTTTCAATCCCATCTGTTTTAGATAAAAATATGGCCCCTGAAGGAAAACATGTTCTTCATGGATATACTCCCGCAAATGAACCTTGGGAAATTTGGGAAAACCTAAATCCAAAGGAATTAGAATATAGAAATTTGAAAGAAGAAAGATGTTCAATATTCCTTAATGCAGTGCAAAAATTTATCCCTGATATAGATGAAAGGATTGATTTAAAGATGCTAGGAACCCCAATCACTCATAAAAAATTCACCAATACCTATTGCGGTAGTTACGGCCCTGCATTATCTGCAGCAAAAGGTCTTTTCCCAGGCTGCAAAACTCCAGTAAAAAATTTATTTACATGCGGTGCAAGTACATTTCCAGGTATTGGAATTCCTGCTGTATCAGCAAGTGGCGCTTACGCAGCTGAAAAAATTATTGGTAAAAAAGAATTTAAAACTCTTCTTAAGAAAATAAATTTATGAATCAAGTTCTTTTTTTAAATCTACAAATACTTAGTTAAGAAATAAGAATAAAGAAAGCAAAAACGTTCAATAATGATAATCTTTATCTGAACATAAACTTAACTTATAGCTCTTATATGTTTTTCTTATCAATTCCTCAAGCCTGGCATTTAGTTGGCACTTGGTCAGAACAACTTCCAAACGAGTCAAACCTTATAGGAATGGGACAAACAGAATTAATGATGACTTTACATTCAATATTCGTTCCTCTCTTACTCGTAATTTCATATTACCTATTCAATAGACTTAATAAAAACGAATCAAAGAAAATTAAAGGATGATCGTTTAAGGTTTATTTAGCCGAACTTCTTCTAACTACTTTTCTGCCTGTAGAGGTATCAACTCCGCTTGAATCTTTAGTTTGTGAATTAGTTTCAACATTATCAACATCACTTTTATCCATTTCTGCGCAAACACCAACTACCATGGCAGCTTGCATTTGATCTGGCAAATCTCCAATAGTTAATAAGGCCTTTAAAACTAATTGAAGTCGTGTTTGCCGATCTATTTCAGGTCTTAGTTTTTTTACGGTATTCCAAAGTTCTTGGGTAACTTCTTTTAAAAGTTCTCGATCTACAGCCAAATTAAATCCTTTTTGTATATCTACTAATCTAACAAAAAATTGGATCTCGTAAAATAATATTCAATAAAAAGATTGTTAGTTAATATTTTTCTATCCGAATACAAGTTGCATTTGTTGGTGCAATTCAACCTTCTCTTGCAAAAGTTTATCTTTTTCAATCTTTTTTAGAGTAATAGTTCTATAAAATTTTTTTTGAATCTTTATTGGAGTATTTTCAAACTTTACATTTTTGCTAATTAGAAAATTCCACTCTTTTGAATTAAAAGGGGCATAAGGAGAAGATGAAATCACTTTCATGTCTTTTTAATACATCTGTACTAATACTAGTACAGATTTACTATTTTGCAACAGTTGTATTGACGTATTCTTAATTTTAAAGTGTCTTTGAGAATGGATTGATTTTTTTTATCTAATTTGTAGGAATTATAAGTTTGATAAATGAATGAACGTATCATGCGTAACTTATTGATCCCTTTTTTTAGTGTCTTAAGACTTTTATTGCTTAAAAACCTCTTAAAATAGCCAATTTGTTGAAATAAACATTGACAAGATATATTTAGCAATCCCTCCTATAAAAAGAATAATGAATTGATCAAAAATGCTTCTTAGTAATGTAAAAAGACTAAAAATCCAAGGAATAATTAAAAGAATTGCTCAAGATAAATCAATTACATTAGAAGAAAGGATATTTGTTGAGAAATTTGCACACCATAATTCGACAATTTCTCTTTGGCTGAAAAAAGCTAACAGCTTTAGAAGGAATGGGACAAAAAATGATGGGGGTATTGATAACCTCTTACAATCATTTGGGATAGATGGACTAGATAAAGAAAATCATTTCAACCCAAATGAAGATGATATATCGGATTGGTTTGGCGGTGCTCCTGGTTGGCTAAGGAGAAGCTAAATCCATTTATTATTCAATTTACCCAGGCTATCTTACACAAATATATACTCATAAAAGATATAAATACCCAAAATACCCATGGTATAAATTTAATCGGCACTAAATATTTTTTTGAAAAGGTTTTCATATTTATTTTTCTTATAGATTATTTCTTCCTTACCGTTTTTGAAAATAGGTTTAATTGCTCTATTTATAAATTAAACAATATTCGAACCCTCAAAGATATTAAATCACTTTAAATAAATAAACTTAATCAGCCTTAATCATCACAATCTAAGCAACTTTATTTTCAATGTTCATTGAAAAATTTACTATTTTTGCCCCATCATGTTCTGAATCATTCCAATATTTTATAAGTCTTTCTAATTCATCAATCCTCTTTTTGGCATTTGCAATTTTTTCAGTAGTTGTCATATAAAATTTTTATCTATCCAATTAACGCATGGAAAAAAAATATTTCAATGGAAGTAACAATTTTTAGAATATAAATATTAATTTTTGGTTAATTAATTCAATACATTATAGACCTAAAGTGGCTAAGTAATTATACTTAAAGAAAAAGGTATTTATGAAGAAATTAAATTCTTTGATTTTGAATAGTACTGTTAACTTCTTAGACTTCATATACTCTGGTAGATCTTTACAAAGATTTTGGGTTTTAGAAGTAATAGCTAGATCTCCTTATTTTGCATTTCTTTCGGTTCTTCATTTTAAAGAATCCTTAGGAATTAAAAATGAAAAAACAATGATTTTAATGAAAGAACATTTTTATCAAGCTATTAACGAAACTGAGCATCTTAAAGAAATGGAAAAAAGAGGAGGAGATAGGTTCTGGATTGATAGATTTTTTGCAAGACACCTTGTGCTTGTCTATTACTGGATTATGGTTTTTTATTATTTTTTCTCTCCAGCTAATGCTTATGACGTCAACATAAAAATCGAAGAACATGCATTTGAAACTTATTCCAAATATTTAATAGATAATCCAAATGATCAAAAAATAAAAGAAATTGCTCAAGATGAATTAAATCATGTACAAGAACTTAACCAAGCTTTGTCAATGCTTACAACAGTTTAGATTAGTGTTGAGAAATCTATTAGCAATATTGAGAGAATCACCGAAGAAGAAATTAATCCTAGGCTAATCATTAATGAGACATAACCTTTTTTTCTAGGCAATTTATAAAAAGATGTTCCAATAATTAATATCATTATTAATGAGAAAAAAATTATAATTTTTTCATTTACTAAATTGAGATGTATAACTAAATTTTTTTCTTCAAAAAATTTGAGAAATTCAGATAAAACTAATTCTTCTTCTATTTTCTTAAAATAGTCAAATGAGCTTATAAAAGCAGAACTTAATAAAGATAATGCAACCAGTGCAGTAACTGGTTTTGTTAACCTGTTAAGTGTTCTGTTAAAACTTGCCAATAAAATAAGAATAAATAATGAGGTTACTAAAGGTATTAAAGGTATAAGAGTTGTTGAATTTATGAAATTTCCCACGGAAATAATATGCATCTAACTTAAAATTTTATATTATTTCTACGCGTTATTTTTTAAATAAGATTTTTTAAGATCTAAAATGTAATTAGTACCTATTGCATTTTGTGTAAATTGATACCAAAATTTAATTAGTATTGAAAAATAAAATGCTAGCCATTTCTGAAATTATTATTGCAAGTGCTATCTTCCTAGGAATTGTATATTGGGAAGTTAAATTCTTATATACCAAAACTACTGTAGCGAAATAAATTATCTCAAAACAGAAAAATTAAAAACATAGAAAATTTAAATAAAATTTAAGAATTTAATTTGACAAAAAAAGCTCTAAATATGAGAGAATAAACACAAAATTTATTTCCTAATAATGAGCGAAGTCCAAAATTCTAATACCAACTCAACTCAGCAGCAGCAACAGCAACAGCAACAATCTTATTCAGAAAGCAAAATTAATTCTGCTGAGAGCGAGAGACTTTATCTTGAGATGAAAGAAGCTTGGCTTTAAATTTAATTCGTGTTTGAAATAATTTTTCTATAAACTTTTAAAAATTTTTTTAATTTTGAAGTAACCAATACTTTTTTATTTCCTATACCCTCTAAATTTTATTTAACAGTAAGGGTAATTTTTGAGAAAACTAAAGCAGTTAGAAAAAATTAACGGAAGGCTTGCAATGGGAGGGTTGATATATTTAGTTTTTACAAAATTAGTTTCCAACCGTGCCGACATATTAGACCAGCTTAAATCTTATTTAATTTAAAAAATGAATTGAAAATATTATCCAGGAATATTTCTTTCTATATAAGCGTCAGTTAAAGCAAGGATTAACCCAAATAATGTTGAAAATATAGCAATTTCAGTTGATTCCATTTAATTTTTGAATTACCCCTAGTTTGCTAAATAATTCAAAGTTCAGCAACAAAACCAATAACTTACTATAGTATATATGTACTATTAGTTATTTATTGTGAGCTCAGCAACTCCTGAGTTTCTTTTCGTTAGGACTGGTGATTATGTCGCAATTAAAAAAGAAAATTGCGAATATACTAAGGAAAAGGATGAAAATTATTGGGTCGGTCAAGTTATCGACTGTATTGGAGGAGCTAGAAATCCAAATTCATGGACCTTGTTTCAAGTTGCCAATATTGACAATGGAGAGATCACTATAATCAACGCCGATATTGTAGAAAAAATTTTGAAACCTTCTGAAAGTTAATCTTAATCAAACAAACTTCTTTCAGTATTACAGCAACAAAAGGGGAAATGAACGCTTTAAAGGAAATCAACCCAGTTCCAAGCAGGCAAGTCCATATACTTGATTCATAGGGCAGGGAGGTTGAATGCCTTTATACATTCTGTATGTTTTTGATATTTCCTCAAATCCCAAACTTGATAAAAGGTAATTTGCATAAGGGTTCAGATTAGAGCAATCCAATAAGATTTGAGCATCTAAATTACCAACTAACTCCCTTATTAATAATTCAGCAAGTGGTGGAGTATCCGCTAAAAGTGGGCCAATTCTCCAGCCTTGCTCATTATCCTCCAATACACAAGGTCTTATCCTGCCAAATCCATGGCACATCCCATTATTATCGACAATTGCACTGACATTACCATGAGAATTTTTCAACCAGTCATTAAGAAAATGTGGTCTGGGACTAGGTTCTCTTTGATCATCATAAATTAAGACTGCTTCAGAAGAAATTTTATTACCCGGGACAACTTTAAAAGAATGAAATTGATCTTTATAGAAATTTCTCAATGGCAAATCTTTAGAACCATTTAATTTCCATCGATTTGTAATGGAAGATTTTCTAAACCCCCACTTTGCGTAATCATTTAATCTATCTGGGGCAGCCTCAAGACCAATACAATCAACATTTTTCAAATATTCGAGGGCATGTTTCCATAATCTCACTCCATATCCATTATTTCGGAATTCTTTTTTAACGATAAATAAACCTATAAAACCATACGAGGAATTATATTTTATACACGCGATAGAGCCTATAGGATTATTATCTAGACAAGCTACCCATACCCCTTGTTTATCTGTATTTCTATAAATTGATACGTCATCCATTCCTGGAGAAAATCCTTCTAACCTTGCCCAGTTTGTGACTTCTGTGATTTCATTTATAGATATCAATCTAATTGAAAAATTTTCCCTCATAGAAATATACTAACCAAGAAAAATTTGAATTTTTAAAGGCAATATTAATAATTTTGATTATTTCTCATAAATCATTCGCTTTGATTTAATTGCCTAAAAACCTTAGTTATTTACAATTTATCCTCTGATATATTTAATACTATTCAAAGGTAAAAAATGAAGATTTCTGATAAATTTCATTTAGAAGACATTTATAAATTAAAAAATACAGTTCTCACTGGTAAAACTGAAGATATAAATTGGCGGATCCATCATATCAATATAGTTTCTAAACTTTTGGATGAAAATAAAAAAGAGATAATCAAATCACTTTTTGTTGATCTCGGCAAATCTGAAATTGAAGGGCTTTCAGAAATCCTTTTAGTGAAAGAAGAAATTTCACTCATAAAAAAGAAACTCAATTCTTGGATGCGACCAAAAAAGATTGATACACCTTTTTATCTATTTCCATCATCCTCCCAAGTTATTTATGAACCTCTTGGATGTGTCTTAATTCTTGGTCCTTATAATTATCCATTACTTTATATCTTGAAGCCATTAGTAAATATTTTCTCAGCCGGAAATACAGCAGTCATAAAACCTTCAGAGAAATGTCCTGCGACCTCAAAACTTATTAAAAAGCTTACTTCCAAATACTTCCATAAAGATGTCCTAGTGACAGTAGAGGGTGACTACAAACAATCTATAAAATTAATTGAACAAAATTTTGACCACATTTTTTTTACAGGAAGTACTGAAACTGGAAAATCTATAATGAAATTAGCTTCAAAAAACTTAACTCCATTGACTCTTGAGTTAAGCGGAACAAATCCTGTAATTGTTTTCAAGAATGCAAATTTAGAAGTGGCTGCAAAAAGAATTATTTGGGGCAAATTTTTTAATTCTGGGCAATCCTGCATGGCTCCGAATCATATCTTTGTAGATAAAGAAATTGAAAATATTTTTATAGAAAAATTAAAGAAATACATAGTAAGTTTTTACGGAGATAATCCAATTATTTCTGAAAACTTATCAAAATTAGAAAAAAAGCAATTTACATCAACTGTAGAAATTCTCAAACAATATAAAAAAGAAAAAAAAATTTTATTTGGGGGGAGTTTTAGTAAAAAAAAGTTGAAAATATCTCCTACAATCTTAAGAACTAAATTAAATGAAACAGATATTTTGCAGAAAGAACTATTCAGTTCACTGCTTCCAGTAATTGGGATCAATGATAAGGAATCAGCTTTAAAACATATTAGTCAAACATCAAAACCCTTAGCAATCTACTTATTTGGAGGCAATAAAAATATCCATAATCATATTTCAAAAATAACCAGCTCAGGAACAATTTGTATAAATGATGTGATGTTACCAGTCCTTATTCCAAATTTACCGTTTGGAGGCGTTGGGCAAAGTGGTATTGGTAAATTTCATGGTGAAGAGGGGTTTCGCAATTTTTCAAATCAAAAATCTATTACTTTTAAAGGTTTTTTATTTGATTTAAATCTGCGGTATCCTCCCTACAAAAGAGTAAAGAAAATTTTAAAGTTTATTTTTCAGATTTAAATTACTTAAATTGTTTTCAAAAAGCTAGCGATTTAGAATTTAAAGATTATCTTTAAATAAATAGTGAGTTTTATGAAATTTGCATTTTTAGTAATTGCCATATTTATTAATTTTTTAAATCACTCATTGATAAAATCAGAAGAAATATTTTCAGCAAAAAATAAAATTGAGAATTTTGCTAAAAACGAATCAATTAATGAAGAAAAAACTGAAATAAAAAAAATTCATATTGTAAAAAGTGGAGATACATTATCGAGCATTTCAAAACTCTATTCGATAAATAAAGATTTAATTATTAAATTGAATAAATTAAAAGATGAAAATTATATCTTTATTGGCCAAAATCTTATTATTTCTGAATCTACTGAAAATCTTACAAAACAATCTGATTTGATAAATAATTATCATATTGTTCAAACTGGTGAAAATCTTACTGAGATATCAAACAAATATGATTTAAAAGTAATCGATCTGAAAGAGATTAATAATCTCAAGAATCCTGATTCAATAAAAGTTGGTCAAAAGCTCATAATAAGAAAAAAGAAGACAATTAATTCAGAAAATCATGAAACAACTGAAAATAAAAAAAATAATGAATTACTTGAGTTAGATAAAAAAATTTATGGTCCTATAATTATCCAAAATAAATCATACAAAGATATTAAAGGTAGAAAAGTTTTTAACGTACTAAATCAAGAAAATAAAAAACTTATTCTCTCAATCAATTGTGATACAAATGAATTAGATGTAAGAATACCTGGTAGGAAATGGATGGGAAGTAAGCCTGCTAAAGAAGAATTCGAAAATAATTTAATAAATGATTTTTGTTAAAACTTTTAATTAATATGTGTGAATAATTTGTCTAAGAATATTAATGATGAGTTATTCTACAAAAAGTTAAATTAATAGTAATGGCAATTTCAAGAGGAGATCTCGTAAGAGTAAAAAGACCAGAATCATATTGGTACAATGAAATAGGTAAAGTTGCTTCAGTTGATACATCAGGTATTAAATATAACTGTGTAGTCAGATTCGATAAAGTTAATTACGCTGGGATAAGCGGAACTGATGGTGGAGCAAATACAAATAATTTCGCAGAAAGTGAATTAGAGAAAGCTTAAATAATTGCCTGAATTACCTGAAGTAGAAACTGTTCGTAGAGGTTTAGAGCAAAAACTTAATAACTTTATTATTCAAAAAGTAGAAGTCTGTAGGGATTCAACTGTTGCATTCCCATCAAACAAAGAAGAATTCATTAAAGGACTTCTGAACTCACTTATTTATAAATGGGATAGAAGAGGAAAATATTTAATAGCTCAATTAAAAGAAGTTCCAAATGAGAATAGTCAATTTCCTCTAAAAAATTCACAAAATAAGGGATTTCTTGTCATTCATCTAAGAATGACTGGATATTTCAAATTCATTGAGAAATCAACTCATCCTTGTAAACATACAAGAATTAGATTTTTCGACAAAAATAATAATGAGCTTAGGTACGTTGACGTAAGAAGTTTTGGTCAAATGTGGTGGATTAACAAAGGCCTATCGCTTAACAAAATAATTAAAGGACTAGGATCATTAGGACCAGAACCATTTTCTAAAGACTTTGATGCAAATTATCTTAAAAAAGTTATTTCAAAAAGAACAAAATCTATAAAAGCTATTTTATTAGATCAAACAATAGTGGCAGGTATAGGTAATATTTATGCTGATGAAAGTTTATACTCTGCTGGCATCTCACCTTTTAGAGAAGCTCGAACAATAAAGAAGAATGAATTAATCAAACTTAAAGAATCAATTGTAACTGTATTAAAAAAAAGTATTGGTTCTGGGGGGACGACATTTAGCGATTTTAGGGACTTAGAAGGAGAGAATGGGAATTTTGGTTTACAGACAAATGTTTATAGGAGAACTGGAAAAGAATGTCGTAAATGTGGAAATTTAATTGAAAGAAAAAAAATTACTGGAAGAAGTACTCATTGGTGTCCTAAATGCCAAAAATAAAAAAGGGCTTACTCAAGAAGAGTAAACCCTTTTAAATATTTTTACCTGGCATTGAGCTATTTTCTCAAGGGGCTACCCCCTAAATATTTTCGCCGCTGATGCGTTTCACAACCGAGTTCGAGATGGATCGGAGTGGTTCCACATCGCCATGAACACCAGGATAGGTTGAACCTTGAGAACTGCATAGAAAATTATATAAATTAAAAACAATAAATTAAGTTTATTTGGTCAAGCCCTCGGTCTATTAGTACTCCTCCGCTGCACTTGTTACCAAGCTTCCACGTAGAGCCTATCAACGGGTGTTCTTCCCGTGACCTTACTGGCTTAAGCCATGGCAATACTCATCTTGAGGTGGGCTTCCCACTTAGATGCTTTCAGCGGTTATCCACTCCGCACATGGCTACCCAGCGTTTACCGTTGGCACGATAACTGGCACACCAGAGGTGCGTTCCTCCCGGTCCTCTCGTACTAGGGAGAAATCCTCTCAATATTCCTGCGCATACACCGGATATGGACCGAACTGTCTCACGACGTTCTGAACCCAGCTCGCGTACCGCTTTAATGGGCGAACAGCCCAACCCTTGGGACCGACTTCAGCCCCAGGTTGCGATGAGCCGACATCGAGGTGCCAAACCTCCCCGTCGATGTGAACTCTTGGGGGAGATCAGCCTGTTATCCCTAGAGTAACTTTTATCCGTTGAGCGACGGCCCTTCCACGCAGAACCGTCGGATCACTAAAACCGACTTTCGTCCCTGTTCGACTTGTAGGTCTCACAGTCAAGCTCCCTTCTGCTTTTGCACTCAACGACTGATTTCCAACCAGCCTGAGGGAACCTTTGTGCGCCTCCGTTACCTTTTAGGAGGCGACCGCCCCAGTCAAACTGCCCATCAGATACTGTCCGCTTCCCGGATAACGGGTAAGCGTTAGAACCCTAGCTCTGAAAGAGTGGTATCTCACCGATGACTCAATAGTACCCACAAGCACTATTTCAACGTCTCCCACCTATTCTGCGCATTCAGAGCCCGAGCACAATATCAAACTACAGTAAAGCTTCATAGGGTCTTTCTGTCCGGGTGTATGTAGTCCGCATCTTCACAGACAATTCTATTTCGCCGAGCCTCTCTCCGAGACAGCGCGCAAATCGTTACACCTTTCGTGCGGGTCGGAACTTACCCGACAAGGAATTTCGCTACCTTAGGACCGTTATAGTTACGGCCGCCGTTCACCGGGGCTTCAGTCGCCAGCTTCACTAAAAGCTAACCAGCTTCCTTAACCTTCCGGCACTGGGCAGGTGTCAGCCCCCATACATCGTCTTGCGACTTAGCGGAGACCTGTGTTTTTGGTAAACAGTCGCTTGCGCCTCTTCACTGCGACCAGCTCTCGCTGGCACCCCTTCTCCCGAAGTTACGGGGCCATTTTGCCGAGTTCCTTAGAGAGAGTTATCTCGCGCCCCTCGGTATTCTCTACCACCCCACCTGTGTCGGTTTCGGGTACTGGCATTTGTGTCTTAACGAGTATAGGGCTTTTCTTGGAAGCATGACATCACCAACTTCGCTGCCGTAGCAGCTCGTACTCACGCCTTAGCTCAAGATGTTTTCTCCATCTCTCAAAGCCTCGAACGCTTGAACCAGTAACCAACATCTGGCCTGGTTAGCCTTCTCCGTCCCCCTTCTCAAAACACATCTGGTACAGGAATATTGACCTGTTATCCATCGACTACGCCTTTCGGCCTCGCCTTAGGTCCAGACTAACCCTCCGCGGACGAGCCTGCCGGAGGAACCCTTAGGGTTTCGGGGCATGGGATTCTCACCCATGTTTTCGCTACTCAAGCCGACATTCTCACTTCTATGCTGTCCACGTCCGCTTACGCTAACGCTTCACCCTACATAGAACGCTCCCCTACCATAAATAAATTTATCCGCAGCTTCGGTATAACGCTTAGCCCCGTTCATTTTCGGCGCAGGATCGCTCGACCAGTGAGCTATTACGCACTCCTTTGAGGATGGCTGCTTCTAGGCAAACCTCCTGGTTGTCTGGGCAATCCCACCTCCTTTATCACTTAGCGTTAATTTTGGGACCTTAGCTGGCGGTCTGGGCTGTTTCCCTCTTGACTATGGAGCTTATCCCCCACAGTCTGACTGCCTAGTTACACACAGGGTATTCAGAGTTCATATCGATTTGGTACCGCTTTCGCAGCCCGCACCGAAATGGTTGCTTTACCCCCCTGCTGGAGCACTAGACGCTACGCCTCAACGTATTTCGGGGAGAACCAGCTAGCTCCTGGTTCGATTGGCATTTCACCCCTAACCACAGCTCATCCGCTGAATTTTCAACTTCAGTCGGTTCGGACCTCCACTTGGTATCACCCAAGCTTCATCCTGGCCATGGTTAGATCACCAGGGTTCGGGTCTATAAACACTGACAAACGCCCTATTAAGACTCGCTTTCGCTGTGGCTCCACCATTTCCGGTTTAACCCGCCAGTGCCTATAAGTCGCCGGCTCATTCTTCAACAGGCACACGGTCACCCGATTAGTCGGGCTCCCATTGCTTGTAAGCTCACGGTTTCATGTTCTATTTCACTCCCCTCCCGGGGTTCTTTTCACCTTTCCCTCGCGGTACTGTTTCACTATCGGTCACACAGTAGTACTTAGCCTTACGAGGTGGTCCTCGCAGATTCACACGGAATTCCACGTGCTCCGTGCTACTCGGGATACAGCTAGGTCAACTTATCTTTCGATTACGGGGCTTTCACCCTCTGTGGCACGCCATTCAAACGTTTCTTCTAGACTTGTTGATCCATATTGCTGTCCCACAACCCCGATAGTCAAGACTATCGGTTTGGGCTGTTCCCCGTTCGCTCGCCGCTACTGAGGGAGTCGTTATTTACTTTCTCTTCCTCCAGCTACTAAGATGTTTCAGTTCGCTGGGTTAGCTCGCACCAACCTATATATTCAGTTGGCCGTACATGGGGTTGCCCCATTCGGAAATTCCCGGATCAAAGTGTGCTTCCAACTCCCCGAGACTTATCGCAGGTAACCACGTCCTTCATCGCCTCTGTGTGCCTAGGTATCCTCCGTGAGCCCTTTGTAGCTTGACCAATAACTTCAATAATTGAAGCATCAGCTTAATAGAATTGTTATTAATGCATTCGCACAAATAATAAATCTGCATCATTAAAAATGCTTATTGTCTTTAAAAATAATCTATGCAGTTGTCAAGGTTCTCTGAAAACAATGAAATTAATCCAATGAGTCCAGCATCTTAATGATTTCATTAGGAAGCTGGATTCTTTCAGAATTTGATCACAACTCAAAACATTTCCTTTCTACCGGTTATGGAAGAGGTGGTAATCAGTGGAGGTAAGCGGACTCGAACCGCTGACATCCTGCTTGCAAAGCAGGCGCTCTACCAACTGAGCTATACCCCCAACATAGAGATATGGGCCATCCTGGACTTGAACCAGGGACCTCACCCTTATCAGGGGTGCGCTCTAACCACCTGAGCTAATGGCCCAGGAAAAATAATGGGTGTGACCTAGAAAAACTTAGGAAATGAAATTCTTAATAAATTAAAAACGTGAGATACCGATCGACCTAAGGTGACAAAATAATAATATTAAACATTTTGTTGTCTCCCTGTTAGGAGGTGATCCAGCCGCACCTTCCGGTACGGCTACCTTGTTACGACTTCACCCCAGTCATTAGCCCCACCTTCGGCGTCCTCCTCCACAAGGGTTGGAGTAACGACTTCGGGCATGGCCAACTTCCATGGTGTGACGGGCGGTGTGTACAAGGCCCGGGAACGTATTCACCGCAGTATGCTGACCTGCGATTACTAGCGATTCCTACTTCACGTAGGCGAGTTGCAGCCTACGATCTGAACTGAGCCACGGTTTATGGGATTTGCTAGCTCTCGCGAGTTTGCTGCCCTTTGTCCGTAGCATTGTAGTACGTGTGTAGCCCAGGGTGTAAGGGGCATGATGACTTGACGTCATCCACACCTTCCTCCGGTTTATCACCGGCGGTCTTTCTAGAGTGCCCAACTAAATGCTGGCAACTAAAAACGTGGGTTGCGCTCGTTGCGGGACTTAACCCAACATCTCACGACACGAGCTGACGACAGCCATGCACCACCTGTCACTGCATTCCCGAAGGCACCCTCAAATTTCTAAGAGGTTCGCAGGATGTCAAACCCTGGTAAGGTTCTTCGCGTTGCATCGAATTAAACCACATACTCCACCGCTTGTGCGGGCCCCCGTCAATTCCTTTGAGTTTCACACTTGCGTGCGTACTCCCCAGGCGGAACACTTAACGCGTTAGCTACGACACCGAAGGGGTCGATTCCCCCGACACCTAGTGTTCATCGTTTACGGCCAGGACTACAGGGGTATCTAATCCCTTTCGCTCCCCTGGCTTTCGTCCATGAGCGTCAGTAATGGCCCAGCAGAGCGCCTTCGCCACTGGTGTTCTTCCCGATATCTACGCATTTCACCGCTACACCGGGAATTCCCTCTGCCCCTACCATACTCAAGCCTTTCAGTTTCCACTGCCATGATGGAGTTAAGCTCCACGCTTTAACAGCAGACTTGAAAAGCCGCCTGCGGACGCTTTACGCCCAATAATTCCGGATAACGCTTGCCACTCCCGTATTACCGCGGCTGCTGGCACGGAATTAGCCGTGGCTTATTCCTCAAGTACCGTCATATCTTCTTCCTTGAGAAAAGAGGTTTACAGCCCAGAGGCCTTCGTCCCTCACGCGGCGTTGCTCCGTCAGGCTTTCGCCCATTGCGGAAAATTCCCCACTGCTGCCTCCCGTAGGAGTCTGGGCCGTGTCTCAGTCCCAGTGTGGCTGATCATCCTCTCAGACCAGCTACTGATCGAAGCCTTGGTGAGCCATTACCTCACCAACTAGCTAATCAGACGCGAGCTCATCCTCAGGCGAAATTCATTTCACCAGTAGGCATATGGGGTATTAGCGGTCGTTTCCAACCGTTATCCCCCTCCTGAGGGCAGATTCTCACGCGTTACTCACCCGTCCGCCACTAACCCGAAGGTTCGTTCGACTTGCATGTGTTAAGCACGCCGCCAGCGTTCATCCTGAGCCAGGATCAAACTCTCCGTTGTGTTCAAATCCTTTTGTAGATAAATCTACTCAAATTGAATTGCTTTATCCAAATAAAAACTTAAGTTTTTGAATTTAGTTTCAGCCTCCTTAAATTTTAAGGATTACATTGAGTGCACATTAAAAATATTTCTAAAGTGACTTTCCAAGATCTCAGATCCGTTTGCATCAAAGCTAAAAGTTAGCAATTGATGACATTTTTATATATTCTTGACGGGACCTCACACCTTTATTGCATATACATCATGAAATAAATAAAAAAAATTTAGTTATTCATGACGCAATAAAAGCATCAGTTCCTAAGTTCTTAAATTTTCTAGGTGCAGAGTTAAACAAAAATTGTATAACTCATTTAGAAGGGTAAACCCTTCTTCTGGCTGAAAATAATGATCGAAATCAAATCTTCAAAGAATTCACTCATTTACCAAAAATTAGATTTAAAGTAACTGCTTGAATAATGCAAAAAGAATATTTCTGCCCAGAAGAAAATACTAAACCATCCGACTGTAATTGTGCAACCTTTTATACAAAAATTTTTTATTAATTTTTTATTTGATCAAAGTCTCATTAAACAACTAGGCTTAAATAAAGGGATATAAATGAAATGGCAGAAAGATTTAGTCAAAAAAATTTAAGAGTAAGACCAAGTTCTGATGAAGAGAAAATTGTAACAAATGCAAAAAAACACTTCGAAAAGACTTTGGTTGAAATATCAGGCGAGTTAGTGGGAAGCGTTGCTGCACTAGAACACCCAACAAAAAATAAAAAATTAAATTATGGAGAGATATTTTTAAGAGACAATGTTCCTGTAATGATTTACCTCATTACCCAAAAACGGTACGAAATTGTCAAAAAGTTCCTAAGTGTATGCCTTGAGTTACAAAGCTCTAATTACCAAACGCGTGGTGTATTTCCTACTAGTTTCGTAGAAGAAAATGGACAGCTCATTGGAGATTATGGTCAGAGATCAATAGGGAGGATTACTTCAGCTGATGCAAGTTTATGGTGGCCCATTTTATGTTGGTATTATGTCAATAAAAGCGGTGATTATGCCTTCGGAAAAAGTCAAAGCGTTCAAAGAGGTATTCAACTTCTACTAGATCTAGTTCTACATCCAACATTTGAGGGTACTCCAGTACTTTTTGTTCCAGATTGCGCATTTATGATTGATAGACCTATGGATGTATGGGGAGCACCCCTAGAAGTTGAAGTTTTACTTCATGGATGTTTAAAAAGTTGTATTAACTTAATGGAATTAAGTAGAGAGGATCATGTTAGTAGACTTCTAGACCAAAGACTTATTCTTACAAATCAATGGGTTAAGGATTTAGGAAGTTTTCTTTTAAAGCATTATTGGGTTACTAGTCAAACAATGCAAATTTTAAGAAGAAGGCCAACTGAGCAATATGGTGATGATCAACACTTCAATGAATTTAACGTTCAACCTCAAGTAGTTCCCTCATGGCTGCAAGATTGGTTAGAGAATAGAGGTGGTTACTTAATAGGAAATATTAGAACAGGAAGGCCTGACTTTCGATTTTACAGTTTAGGCAATTCTTTAGCATGTATGTTCGGAGTACTACCTCCTGAAGAACAAAGAGCTTTATTTAGATTAGTTTTACATAATAGACAGCATTTGATGGCTCAAATGCCTATGAGAATTTGCCATCCTCATATGGATGTCGAAGAATGGCAAAATAAAACTGGATCTGACCCAAAGAATTGGCCTTGGAGTTACCATAACGGTGGTCATTGGCCAAGTTTACTTTGGTTTTTTGGTACAGCTGTCTTATTGCATCAAAAACATTATGGTTCTGACGATGTGATTCTTATGGAAGAAATGAAATCTTTAATAGAGGAATCATATTGGTGTCAACTTAATCAATTGCCTAAGCAAGAATGGGCAGAATATTTTGATGGTCCTACAGGTACTTGGGTTGGGCAACAATCAAGAACATATCAAACTTGGACAATTGTTGGATTTTTGTTAATGAATCATTTTTTAAGAAATGAGTATAACGATCTAGATATGTTTAAAATTTAAGTTTAAAAAAGTCCTAATGTTAATGATTTATCAATTGGCAAGCATGCCCCAATACCAAGATATATTGTTAGAAAAGTTCCGAATAGGAAAACAGCCATTGCTATTGGTCTTCTAAACGGATTAGAAAATTTATTAACGTTTTCAATAAATGGTAATATCATTAATCCAAGTGGAATTAATGTTTGAAGTGCAATACCCAAAAGTTTATTGGGAACAACCCTAAGTATTTGAAAAACTGGATAGAGGTACCATTCAGGAAGTATTTCCAGGGGTGTTGCAAATGGATTAGCTTTGTCTCCCAGCATTGCAGGATCAAGAACTGCTAATCCAACTACACAAGCAATAGTTCCTAGAATAACTACCGGGAAGATATATAATAGATCATTTGGCCACGCCGGTTCACCATAATAATTATGGCCCATACCTTTAGCTAACTTTGCTCTCAATTTTGGATCAGATAGATCGGGTTTTTTTAACGTAGACATATAAAAGACTAATAATGGTTTAAGTATAAGAGTTTATAAAGGACCTGAAATACCCTGTTTACGAATCATTAAAAAGTGCATCAACATGAATACTGCTAATGACCATGGCAATACAAAGGTATGAAGACTGTAAAATCTGGTTAAAGTAGATTGTCCAACACTTTCTCCACCTCTAAGTAATTCAACCATAAAGTCACCAATTACTGGTATTGCAGCAGGGACACCTGAAACAATCTTAACCGCCCAGTAACCTACCTGATCCCAAGGTAGAGAGTATCCTGTCACTCCAAAAGCGACAGTAATGACTGCCATTACAACACCTGTAACCCAAGTTAATTCTCTTGGCCTTTTAAAACCTCCAGTAAGATAAACCCTAAAAACATGAAGGATTAACATCAAAACCATCATTGATGCACTCCATCTATGTACAGATCTTATTAACCATCCAAAACTTACATCAGTCATTAAATAACTGACTGAACTATAAGCTTGTGTCACTGTTGGCTTATAGTAAAAAGTCATTGCAAAACCTGTTGCAAATTGAATTAGGAAGCATACTAAAGTTATGCCTCCTAAACAATAAAAAATATTTACGTGAGGGGGTACGTACTTGGAAGTTACGTCGTCAGTTATGTCTTGAATTTCAAGCCTTTCTTGAAACCAGTCATAAACAGATGAAGAATTCGCCATCCAACAAAAAATTAGCTTTGATATAAAGAGCTTACTTAAAATTCTTATACTTGGTGTTAACACTTAACCCAATGAATTCATCTTTTAACAAACTTTTAACATTCAAAACTGTGATCACTGCATCAATGATCATCTTTTTTTCTATCAATATTTTGTTGGTTGAGAGAGTGGATGCTCTCAGTGATAGCAGGCAATTAGTACTTGACGCTTGGACCTTAGTAAACGAGGGGTTTTATGATCCAGAAAAGTTTGATGAAATCCAATGGAAAAGAATTAGACAAAAAACATTACAGAAACAAATTGAAACAAGTGAAGAGGCTTATTCCGCAATTGAAGACATGTTAAGACCTCTAGAAGATCCATACACACGAGTTTTACGCCCAAAAGATTATGAACTACTGAAATCAAGTAATTTTGGTAGTGAAATTAATGGTGTTGGGCTTCAATTAGGTGAAGATGATGATAATAAAGTTAAAGTTATCTCTACTCTTGGGGGTTCACCAGCTGAAGAAGCTGGAATAGTGAGCGGGGACTTGATAGAGACAGTGGACGGAATCTCATCAGAAAAATTAGGGCTTGCAAGTACTGCCTCAAAGTTAAGAGGTGAATCAGGGACAAAAGTTTTAGTTCAGGTATCTTCGGAATCAGGAGAAATTAGGGAAGTCGATCTAGAGAGGAGATCAGTAGATCTTAGACCAGTTAGAACAAAAAGATTAAGAGACGATTCTCACACAATAGGATACTTAAGGATAACTCAATTCAGCGAAAGCGTACCCAAAAAAGTTGAAGAGGCTCTTCAAGAGTTAAAAGAGAAAGAAGTTGAGGGATTAATCTTGGATCTTAGAAATAATTCAGGGGGACTAGTAAGCTCAGGTATAGCAGTTGCAGACTCGTTATTGAGTGAGAAGCCTGTAGTCGAGACAAAAGATAGAATTGGAATCAAAGATGCAATTATTTCTCAAAAAGAGACATCTTTTGATGGACCAATGGTGACTTTAGTGAATAAAGGTACTGCAAGTGCCAGTGAAATACTTGCTGGTTCTTTACAAGATAATGAGAGGTCAATTCTTATGGGAGAACAAACTTATGGGAAAGGTTTAATTCAGTCCCTAAAAAGTTTGGGAGAAGATAGTGGTATTGCTATAACAGTGGCTAGTTACTTAACCCCCAATGGGAATAATATTCAAGGCCAGGGTATGACCCCTGACAAATTACTTGATCTACCGGATGCAAGTGATTATGGAGGTACTGATGATAAATGGGTGAGGAATGCAGAATTATTTCTGGGGTCGCTTCTAGAAAAAGAAGAAGTTTCATTGCAAACTAGTGAATTAAGTAATGAAGGGGTAAAGCCTTGAGATGGCAAAAGATTGAAAATTAAGAATCTTAAAAACTATGGATTTTAAAAGAGTTTTTCATGATCCAATTCATAAACAAATAGTATTTGATTCAAGAAAACCAGAAGAATTAATGGTTCTGGAATTAATTGATACAATTCCTTTTCAAAGACTTAGAAGAATAAAACAACTAGGGCCGGCATTCCTTCTTTTTCACGGGGCAGAATCGAGTAGATTTACCCACTCAATTGGCGTTTTTTGTATCGCAAGAAAGATCTATAAAATGTTAATTGAAAGTAAACCTTCATTTTGTGAAAATAAATTTGTTCTTTTTGGGGCAGCTCTATTACATGATTTAGGTCATGGACCTTTAAGCCATACCAGTGAAACAATATTCGAACATAACCACGAAAAATGGTCTCAAAACTTAGTTAAAAATTATTCTCCAATAAATTCAATACTCAAAAAGTATGACAACGAATTACCAAGTAAAATTGGGGAATTATTTCAGTCAAAACAACTCTTTTCACAACCTTTAAAAACATTAATTAGCAGTGAGATAGATTGCGATCGTCTCGATTATCTTTTACGCGATAGTTATAACACCGGTACTAACTATGGCTTGGTTGATTTAGAAAGAATTATTTCAGCTCTTACTTTTTCACCTGATGGAAATATCGGAATCAAACCAAAAGGAATTATCGCTATTGAACATTTCCTAGTGCTAAGAAACTTGATGTATAGAACAATCTACAATCACAGAATAAACGAAATATCAACATGGATTCTGGAAAAAATAATTTATACAATAAAACATAAATTTGAAAAGAAAATTTTCTTAGATAATTCTCTAAATAAATGGATATTTTTCCCAGAAAAAGTTGAAATTGATGATTTCATAAGAAATGATGATGTTAGCTTTTACTATCATTTGATGAAATGGAAAGATGAATCTTTTGAACCACTTTCTACACTTTGCAAAATGTTTATTGACAGAGATTTATTAAAAGCGTCCGATATAAGTTTCTTAAGTAAAATAAATAGACTAAAAATCCTTGCATTTGCGAGAAAATTATGTGAAAAAAATGGTTATGATACAGAAATTTTTTGTGGAATTAAAGAAAGGTCTTTTAAAGGTTTTGAATCTAACAATGCACTTAAGATATGGGACGGCACTTATCAAAGCTCATTAGAAAGTAGTTCTGGATTAATAAAGACTTTAATGACATCGGAAGAAAGCTCTTTAATTATTTATCCAGGTATGTTCAAAACTGAAATTAAAAATGAAATTTCATTAATAAAAAATAATTCCTAGCTTTAATTCCATGGAAATCGTTCTAAGTAGCACTAAAAGTCAATATTTAAAAATTTGTTCCTTGTTTGATTTAGATAATATCTATGAAACTTTTAAACAATTTTCTTCTATGAAGGAACCCTTAGAAGCAAAAATTTTCGCAGTCAATGAATCAATAAGTTCTCATCAATTATCAAAATTAAAAAATCATTTCGACAAAATTAACATAACCTCATTGTACGTTTACTCAAATAATAGAGAAACGATATTAAGTGGAAAGTCTTTAAAAATAGATTCAACTTTTTATAAAGATCAAGAGATTAAAAAAAAGCTACTTTTATTTAAGTCAAACAACAAAGACGATATTCTTCACAAAGGTACAGTTCGATCAGGTAACAGAATATCTTCAAATGGAAACCTGTGCATTATTGGAGACGTTAATCCAGGGGCAATAGTTTCCGCCAAAAAAAACATTTACGTTTGGGGCAAATTACTAGGTATCGCATTCGCCGGAAAAAGTGGAAATAAAAAAGCCTCTATTACATCACTTTATTTAAATCCTTTACAATTACGAATTGCAGATGTAGTAGCTATTGGGCCAAAGGATAAGCCCAAAAATTGTTACCCAGAGATAGCGGTTATAGATAAACAAACGATCATTATCAAACCACACATAATCGAAACTAAAAATTAATCAATAATTTGCAATAAATTAATTCAAAATTTATAAATTTAAGAATTACTTAATCTTTAAAATATTTAACTTTCTGCTAGTGGCTTTATTATTTGAAAAATCCTTAAAATCGTGGGGAAAAATACTCGCACAATATTAATTTGTTCAGGTAAAGGAGGAGTTGGTAAAACCACTTTAACTGCAAACCTAGGCATAGCACTTGCTAATAGCGGAGCAACAACTGCTGTATTGGATGCTGATTTTGGCTTAAGAAATTTAGATCTTCTTCTGGGATTAGAAAATCGCATTATTTATACGGCTCAAGATGTTCTAGACAAAAATTGTCGTCTTGACCAAGCATTGGTTAGACATAAAAAGGAGCCTAATCTTGCTCTTCTACCTGCTGGAGATCCAAGGATGTTGGATTGGATGAAGCCCGATGATATGAAAAAAATTAGTGAGCTTCTTAGTGAGAAATTTGATTTTGTCTTGGTAGATTGCCCTGCTGGTGTAGAAGATGGCTTTAAAAATGCTCTTGCAGCCTGTAAAGAGGCTATTGTTGTTACTAACCCAGAATTATCTGCAGTGCGTGATGCGGATAGAGTAATAGGGATTCTTAACTCCTCAGATATTGAGCCTATACAACTTGTAATCAATAGAGTTCGCCCTAACATGATGGCTAGTCAAGAAATGTTATCTATCGAAGATGTTCAAGGGATCCTTTCTTTGCCCTTATTAGGTATTGTTTTAGAAGATGAACAGGTAATAATAAGTACAAATAGAGGAGAGCCACTGACACTTTCAGATGCTAGATCTCCTGCAAAAAAATGTTATCTGAATGTTTCTCAAAGACTTACAAATAAAGACGTACCAATTATTGATCTAAAAAAAGAAGGTAAAAGTCTTAAAGATAAATTCATGAGATTAATGCAAACAAAGGTTTTTTAAAATGATGACACTCAGAGATCTTATAAATAAATTACTAGGCAGAGAAACGTCTAGTGCAAATACAGCTAGAGAAAGATTACAACTTGTACTTGCTCATGACAGAGTTGATATGAGTTCCTTAACAACTGATCTTTTAGATAAAATGAGGAAAGAAATACTCGATGTTGTTGCTAAATATGTTGAGATTGATTTTGAAGAGGTGGCAGTAAGTTTAGAGACAGAGGACAGAATGACTGCTTTAGTTGCAAATTTACCAATAAAAAGAACTATTACAGGAGAAATAAAGTTTAAAAAAAATGATAAGAATGATAAAAGTCAAAAAGATATCAAAAAGTAATAAATTTTAAGAACCCATAAAAAATACTAAAGATTGAACCACCTTAATTGTAAGATAGTGGTTATGCCGGCTTAGCTCAGCGGTAGAGCAGCGCTTTTGTAAAGCGAAGGTCATCAGTTCAAATCTGTTAGCCGGCATTTTAATTTATTTCCTTCTGTTCAATATTCTTTGCTGAAAATAAAAAGATCAAACCTATGAGAGCAATGATAGGAAACAATCTGATTTCGAAAAAGTACTCAAAAAAAGATGCAAGGGGTTCAAATATCCAATAAGTAAAAAATTGAATTATTAAAACAAAAAATAATAAAAAAACCATTATTATAATTCCCTCACTACCACTTCTCCTTCTCTAATTAACCTCCAATTTCCACTTTTCTTCCAGAATATGATAGTACTAGCTTTTCCACTACTTTTTCCCCAGGGGATAGGACCCAAAATTTTTAAAGAAGGGAAGTCTAGAGCAATACCTTCAGCTGTAATTGATCCTTTCAAACCTGAAATATTTGCACTTGAAGTTAACAAAGGGCCTGTTTCTCTCAAAAGTGATTGTGCGATATTTGAATTTGGAATTCTCAACCCAATAGTCAAATCATTGCTGGTAAGGTTTGCGACCTGCTTTTCTGAAGCAGGAATAACAATTGTCAGAGCTCCAGGCCAATATTTTGAAGCTAAATTTTCATAGTCTTCTTTAGCTGATTCGTGAACATAATCAATTAAATGTTGATGTTCTGATCCCATAAGAATTAAGGGTTTGTTTCTATCTCTTTTTTTAAACTCATAAATAATATTTGAGAATTTTGGTAAGCATCCAATTGCAGGTAAAGTATCCGTAGGGAAAATTATAGGCAACCCACTTTTAAGAGTCTTCAAGGCAGTTTTGCAATCTACTAAATTCATTTAGATTATGAACCTATAATAATTTATTTATATCTTCCAATGGTAAACCTACCAATACCTGAAAGATCTTTCACAATTTCTATTGATGTAAATTTATTTTTAATAAGTAGTTGTTTTACTTTCTCACTTTGATCAAAATGATTCTCTAAAATTAGCCAACCATTCTCTCTTAAGAATAACGGTGCTTTTTGTATTATTTCCCTAATATGTTTTAAACCATCTTCGCCACCTAATAAAGCGACTTTAGGTTCGAAATTCTTAACTTCTTTGGGTAATTTTTCATAAGTATCTTTGGGAATATATGGCGGGTTTGAAATAGCGAGGTCTAATTTTCCTTTAAAACTTTCAAGAGGTGACCACCAATTTCCACAATAAAATTTCAAATTTGATTTTTTAGATGAATTTATAAAATTTTTATTGGCTATTTCTAATGCATCTTTTTCTATATCAGTTGCTACTCCCTTACTCAATGGATAAGCCAATGCCAAAGCAATACTAATTGCACCTGATCCAGTTCCTAATTCAGCAAAAAATAATTTTTCTGATTTCTTTCGGAATATATTGAAGACGATATCAACTATGAGCTCTGTTTCTGGTCTGGGGATGAGTACTTTGTTTGTAACTTTTAATTTTAAGTCTCTCCAAAAAGTTATTCCACAAAGATATTGAATTGGGCAAGATCTTAGTAAATGATCATCCCAAACAGATTCTAAAAATTCTAATTTTGTTTTTAAATATAAGTTTCCCCTGGGATTTATACTCATCAAATTTAGATCATTAGCCGATACACCGCCTATACAATCAAGTAAAACAGCAAAAGATTGTTGATCGCCTCCTTTAGAAAGTTGCTTTTTTTTCCAAAATAAAAATTCTTCTACAGAAATGCAAAGCATTTATTAAAGCATTATCGTTTTGGCCCAAGCCTACCTTTACTAGAGTCAGAGTAAAAGCTTGATTTTTCTCCATCTTGTGTAGAAATAAATAAACCTATTAGGAATATTGTTGGCACCCCTACAAATAAAAGACTAGCTACGAATCCAAAGTTAGTTGTTTCCATTTAATTGGTTCTATATTAGGTATTAAGACTATAAACGCATAACTTGGAATAAAGTGGAAAAATAAACAAATTTTATAAACTGATTAACAGTCTTAAACAATTTATCGAGGTAATTTTTTATTTTCACTAATTTTCTTTAGTTCTTCCAAATTTGAAGGGGGTGATTGTGGTTTTGTTAAAACTACAGCAGATGATTTTATTAATGTTTGACATGCAAGGCGCCAATTTTCTGGTCTGTTTTTAAGTTTTTCCTCTTCAACAGATGTGAGAGGACTCAAAGAATTTTTGTTTCCACCTTCAACTGAGATAAAACAAGTACTGCATTGTCCCGCACCTCCACAATTTCCTAAAATACCTTTTAGTCCATAAAGCTGTAAATTCTCTCTAATTACAAGTTCCCTTAAATTTTCACCCGGATTGCATTGGACCTCTAAATCCTCACGAATAAATCTAATAGTTGCCATTTTTTTAGTTATTTTTCTTATTTTGGCGTTTTACTTTGAGAATTGTGACCAAAATATTAACAGTTTTTAGCCAAAAATTCCTTATAAACTCAGTTCTACCAATAGATTTGCCCAATTTTTGCAAGAAAATAAATTTATTTACAAAAATCCCTCAAAGACTAAAAAACCCTTACTATCGTGATGTTTAGCTGTTTATTCAGCATAGTTACTAGAAATTAACCGATGGGATTGCCTTGGTATCGAGTTCACACAGTAGTTATTAATGACCCAGGTCGACTACTTGCTGTGCATCTTATGCATACTGCATTATTAGCCGGCTGGGCCGGTTCAATGGCTCTTTATGAATTAGCCATTTTTGATCCTTCTGATGCTGTTCTCAATCCAATGTGGAGACAGGGAATGTACGTTATGCCTTTCATGGCAAGACTAGGCATCACAAGTAGTTGGAACGGATGGGATATTACTGGTGCTACTGGAGTTGATCCTGGATTCTGGAGTTTCGAAGGGGTTGCAGCAGCTCACATAGTATTTAGCGGTCTATTGATGTTGGCCTCTATTTGGCACTGGACCTACTGGGACTTAGATTTATGGGAAGATTCAAGAACTGGCGAGCCTGCTCTTGATTTGCCAAGAATTTTTGGGATTCACCTTCTTCTAGCCGGACTAACATGTTTTGGTTTTGGTGCTTTTCATTGCGCAAACGTGGGCATTTGGGTTTCTGACCCTTATGGCCTAACTGGTCATGTAGAACCTGTGGCTCCTTCCTGGGGAGTAGAAGGATTTAATCCTTTTAATCCAGGAGGTATTGTAGCGAATCATATTGCGGCAGGACTTATGGGCATTATTGGAGGTATTTTTCACATAACCAATAGACCTGGAGAAAGGCTTTATAAAGCATTAAAACTTGGAAGTCTCGAAGGAGTCCTAGCTAGTGCTTTAGCCGCTGTATTATTTGTATCTTTCGTTGTTGCCGGAACAATGTGGTACGGTTCAGCAACAACCCCAGTAGAACTTTTTGGCCCTACCAGATATCAATGGGACTCTGGCTATTTCAAAACTGAAATTAATAGAAGAGTGCAAGCAGCTATAGATAATGGTGCCACTAAATCAGAGGCATATGCATCTATTCCAGAAAAATTAGCCTTCTACGACTATGTTGGGAATAGTCCAGCTAAAGGAGGACTATTTAGAGTTGGAGCTCTTGTAAATGGTGATGGATTACCAACTGGTTGGCAAGGTCATATTGCTTTTCAAGACAAGGAAGGTAACGAATTAGAAGTTAGAAGAATTCCCAATTTCTTTGAAAACTTCCCTGTCATTCTTGAAGACAAAGAAGGTAATGTAAGGGCAGATATTCCATTTAGAAGAGCTGAAGCAAAGTATTCATTTGAACAGACTGGTATCACTGCAACTATCTATGGAGGAGACCTAGATGGGCAAACATTTACAGATCCTGCAGTAGTTAAAAGATTAGCTAGAAAGGCTCAACTTGGAGAAGCATTCAAGTTTGACAGAGAAACATATAAATCCGACGGTGTATTCCGAAGCTCACCGAGAGCATGGTTTACATATGCACATTTATGTTTCGGATTACTATTCTTGTTTGGCCACTGGTGGCATGCTTCAAGAACTCTATACAGAAATTCCTTCGCTGGTATTGATGCTGAGATTGGAGACCAAGTTGAATTTGGTTTATTCAAGAAACTTGGTGACGAAACCACAAGAAGAATCCCAGGAAGGGTTTAAACTAAACTTTATTACTTAATCTTATGGAAGCTTTCGCTTACGTCCTTATTCTAACTCTTGCAGTTGTAACCTTATTCTTTGCTGTCGCCTTTAGAGACCCACCTAAATTTGATAGAAAATGAACCAAGAAAAAAACCTCTTGTTAAAGAGGTTTTTTACTTTTCATAATTTGAATATTAATCTACTATTAGAGTTAAGGTACATCTTATTTCACCACATGCAGTGTCCAACCTGTCAAAACACAGATAGCAGAGTTTTGGAATCAAGATCTGCTGATAGTGGTAAAAGTGTTCGAAGAAGAAGAGAGTGCTTAAATTGCAGCTTTAGATTTACAACTTATGAAAGAGTGGAATCAATGCCAGTTTCAGTTATAAAGAAAGACGGTGGTAGAGAATTATTTGATAAGCAAAAATTATTTACTGGTATATCAAGAGCATGCGAAAAAACTAACTTCAGTAGTGAAGCAATTATAAATTTCGTAGATGGAATTGAATCACAAATCGTTCAAGACTCTAATAAAGATATTAAATCTTCACAAATTGGAGAATTGATTCTTAAAAATCTTAGGAAAGAAAACGAAGTCGCTTATATAAGATACGCGTCAGTTTACAGAAAATTTAATGGGGTAAAAGATTTTATTTCTACTCTTGAATCTCTAAAAGGAAGTTCAAAAAACCAATTAGCTTCAATTTCATAAAATTTAGCATCTTAAAGTGTAGAATACATACCACAGATGTTTTTTGCTATTAGTTTGCAGGCTATTAGCATTCCTTTCTAACTACCTTAGGTAGTCTGCGTTACAACAAATGAACGAAAATTCTTCCCAAACCGTTAAAGAACTTTCAGAGGATCAAGAAATTAAAAATTCGTCTGAGTTAGATAATGTTTCAACATCCCTAAATGAGGAAGATTTATCATTCGAGAAGAGCGATATACCTTCAGCAGATTCTTCTTCTAGCAGGGCAAATGCAGATTTCGAAAACGCAGGATTCACACAAGAAGAATTTGCATCACTTTTGGGTAAGTATGACTATAATTTTAAGCCTGGCGATCTAGTTAAAGGTACCGTTTTCGCTCTAGAGCCCAAAGGGGCCATGATAGATATAGGGGCAAAAACAGCTGCTTTTATGCCTGTTCAGGAGGTTTCAATAAATAGAGTTGAAGGACTTAATGATGTTTTACAACCTTCAGAAAGTAGAGAATTTTTCATAATGAGCGAAGAAAATGAAGATGGCCAATTAGCCCTCTCCATTAGAAGAATTGAATATCAAAGAGCATGGGAAAGAGTTAGACAGCTCCAAAAAGAAGATGCGACTATATATTCTGAAGTTTTTGCAACAAATAGAGGCGGAGCTCTTGTTAGGGTAGAAGGCTTGAGAGGTTTTATCCCAGGCTCTCATATAAGTGCTCGAAAAATTAAAGATGACTTAGAAGGTGAATATTTACCTTTAAAATTTCTTGAAGTTGATGAAGAGAGAAATAGATTAGTACTAAGTCATAGAAGAGCTTTGGTTGAGAAAAAAATGAACCGACTTGAGGTAGGTGAAGTTGTTGTTGGTTCTGTAAAAGGTATTAAACCTTATGGAGCCTTTATTGATATTGGTGGAGTAAGTGGTTTATTGCACATTTCTGAAATTAGTCATGAACATATTGAGACTCCTCATAATGTTTTAAATGTGAGTGACCAAATGAAAGTCATGATAATTGACCTTGATTCAGAAAGAGGGCGAATTTCATTATCTACTAAAGCACTTGAACCTGAACCAGGCGATATGCTAACTGACCCTCAAAAAGTTTTTAATAAAGCTGAAGAAATGGCTGCGAAATATAAACAAATGTTATTTGAACAAACTGACGAAAACGAAGAAATCTCAACAGCCTCAGCTGAAACTGTATAACTTCACTTATTTATTTTGTTCACGAAATATAGGAACTTAAGCCTCATAATCCTTACACAAGTATTTTTTAATTTACAATAATTGATTTGTAACGATAATTTAATTTAGGATAATGCCTAATCCCAAAATTATTTGTTAATGAGTGATTTCATTTTCACTTCAGAATCAGTAACTGAAGGTCATCCTGACAAAATATGTGATCAAATTAGTGACGCTGTTTTAGATGCTTTATTAACAGAAGATCCAAAAAGCAGAGTTGCATGCGAAACAGTTGTTAATACGGGTCTTTGTTTACTTACTGGAGAAATAACTTCAAAAGCAAAAGTCGATTATATAAAACTTGTTAGAAATGTAATTAAAGAAATTGGATATGAAGGCTATAAGGCAGGGGGTTTTGACGCAAATAGTTGTGCGGTTTTAGTAGCACTTGACGAGCAATCACCAGATATTTCTCAAGGTGTAAACGAAGCAGATGATGTTAACGATGATTTGGAAGATAATACCGGAGCTGGCGACCAAGGCATAATGTTCGGCTATGCATGCGATGAGACGCCTGAATTAATGCCCTTACCGATTAGCTTGGCTCATAGATTAGCCATTCAACTTGCTAAGGTAAGGCATGAAAACGTACTTAATTATCTACTCCCTGATGGTAAAACTCAAGTAAGCATTGATTACCAAAAAGGTTTACCAGTCTCTATTAATACAATCTTAATTTCAACTCAACATAATCCTGAGATAGATGGGGTAACAAATGAAAGAGAAATTCGTCAAAGAATAAAAGAAGATTTATGGAAGCATGTTGTAATTCCTGCTACTGAAGATTTAGAAATCAAACCAAACATTATCAAAACAAGATTTCTAGTGAATCCCACGGGCAAATTTGTCGTAGGGGGGCCTCAAGGAGATGCCGGACTTACTGGAAGAAAAATTATTGTAGATACTTATGGGGGTTATGCAAGACATGGAGGAGGGGCATTTTCGGGTAAAGATCCCACAAAAGTAGATAGATCAGCTGCTTATGCAGCACGTTATGTAGCTAAAAGTATAGTTAAGGCAAAATTAGCAAAAAAGGCAGAAGTACAATTAAGTTATGCAATTGGAGTTGCAAAACCGATTTCCATTCTTGTTGAAACTTTTGATACTGGCGTTATTTCACAAGTTAATTTGACTGAACTCATTAAAAAGTACTTTGATTTAAGACCGGCAGCAATTATAAAAGAATTTGACCTAAGAAATCTACCCCAAAAAATGGGTGGTAAATTTTTCAGAAAGACTGCATCCTATGGACATTTTGGCAGAAGAGATCTCGATCTCCCTTGGGAAAAGGTAGAAGAAAAAGCAGCTCAATTAGCGGAGGCTTCCAAGGTATTTTTATAAAATATTTATTCTATGCTTGATAATTTTTATGGAGGATTAGATTTTGGAACAAGTGGTGCAAGAATATCAATAATTAATCTTCAAAAAAAATTAGTATATTCCAATTCAGTCCCTTATTCATGCAGCTTTAAAAATCCAAATTCTTGGATCAATTCTTGTGAAAATCTTTTAGTTAGTTTACCTATCGAGGTAAAAATTAACCTTAATAAATTGGCTATCTCCGGCACCTCAGGGACTTTAATACCATCCAATTTACAAGGAGAGCCTATAGGAGAAGCAATACCTTATGACCAAGCATGTATTGAACATAATATCCTTCTTGAATCCTTAGCTTCTGGAGAAGATCATCTGCAAACTCCATACAGTAGTCTTGCTAAAGCATTAAAACTGATAGATAAATACGGGACAAATATACTTCTACGCCATCAATCTGATTGGATCACTGGTTGGTTTTTAAAAGATTGGACTCATGGAGAAGAAGGTAATAATCTAAAACTTGGTTGGGATCTAGAAAAAGAATCATGGCCAAAAAGTTATCTCAATACTTCATGGCTAAAGTGCCTACCTCAAATAGTAAAAAGTGGGGAAATTATTGGACAAGTGAATTTTGATTTAGCAGAGAGATTTCACTTGAATAAAAAATTAATATTAATTTCAGGCACCACTGACTCTAATGCAAGTGTAATAGCTGCAGCTTTAGGTAAAGAAGATGGTCTCACAGTTTTAGGAACAACTATTGTAGTTAAGAAAATTATTGATAAACCTATAAAAAAACAAGGAATTACAAACCATAGAGTAAACGGCCACTGGATATGTGGAGGAGCATCAAACGCAGGATGCGGTATCTTGACTCAGTTCTTCTCTGATTCAGAAATAAAGGAGCTCAGTCGACAAATAAATCCATCGAAAAATACTTCTTTAAATCTTTTACCTCTTAATAGTAAAGGAGAGAGATTTCCTGTTAATGATTCTAATTTAAAGCCGATACTTGGTCCAAGGCCAGTAAGCGACTCACTTTATTTACATGCATTATTCGAGGGGCTCGCCAAGATCGAATTGAAAGGATGGGAAAAGCTAGCCGAAATAACGGGCTCACTTCCAAAAAAAATTATTACTATTGGTGGAGGTTCAAAAAACCCACAGTGGAGAAAAATAAGAGAAAAAATTATTAATATACCCATAGTTTCATGCAAAAAAACCACTTCATTTGGTACTGCCTTGTTAGCGATTAATTCAAAATAAAAGTTTTTTTAGAATATTTGATGAAGATATAAAATTTTTAATTAAAAGGGTTTCACAAACTACACATCTTAATTTAAAGTATATAGGTTAGAGCCGGGATAGCTCAGTTGGTAGAGCAGGCGACTGAAAATCGCCGTGTCCCCAGTTCAAATCTGGGTCCTGGCACCTTTAACCTCTGTCTATGACAGGGGTTTAATCATTTTTAGATGCAGTACAGTTGCAGTACATAATTTGAAATAAAGTAGATACCCAGAATTGTCCTTCATTTACTAGGCGACTTCAGGACACCAACCTTCTCGAAGTTCTCTTCTTTTTACCCAATATTTACATCCCTTTATTAGATGATCTCCTTGAGGTATTAATTTCTGATGAACAGAACAAGTTAATAAGGTTATGCATTGAACAGTACAGGCATAACGGAAGTGATCACAACACATACAAATCTTTGTTTTCTTCTTTCTTAGTTGACCTTCTTCCCAATCATTTAGATAACTCCACTCTTCTTCAGCAATCATGAATAGTAATACATCTGTACTATTAATAATAGAATGAAGAAGTTATTTTTGGGAAGCATTCCTTTGATTTTATGTGTGACAGGGGTTTCACATTGCACAAATTCTGGAACCATTACCAAATGTTCCTAATAGACATTTACAGAATTACCTCTATAGGAACAAAAGTCCTAATAAAATGAAAAGTTAAAGTACTTCGAAGTACCTTCGTTCGCAACTTAAAGGTGAATATAGAAATGGTTTTTTAGAGCGGAAATTGAATTAAGGTAATCAAAAATATCCCAGAGTGTTTATTTAAGACCATTTCCTTTCAATGAAATGATTGCTAAGAATAAGTTTGTTGAATAGTTAATTTGTTTCTTAATTTTTTAATTCAATTTATCTATGAGAGATAACATAATTTCTCGACCATATTCTGCATTCATATGTATTAAGTCATTATTCCTATCATGTTCAATAGCATCCCATTTCACAGCTCCACGAGCATAATCTTGCATAGTATTTAATTGATTATTTTCCAAGAGTTTTTCTGGTGGAAGCAAAATTGATACTTTATTTTTTTCTTTCGATAAATTATCACAGATAGTTCTTATTAGATTAATTTGCTTAGCAACAAATTTAGTTTTGGGTATAGAAGCAACTTCTGATTTATTTTGGAAAGGCAATACACTTAGAGGTGCAGGAATGATAATAAATTTTGAAATAAATAATTTTTTTAATTTATATATTAGATCTTTATGTCTAGTATTTTCTAAATAAAAATTATTAATATAATTTTCAATCAAATTTTTTGAATAAAAAGTAAATTTTCTTTCAGAGGGGATCAACGTCTTTATTGGTGATCGTATCTCTGCCCCTACTAATACGCAATAATCATATTGATCTAGATCGATGGGAAAATGAATATTGCCAAAAACACCCGAAAATCTTTTAACAGTTTTTTCTGGAAAATTTAATTGATTATTATTTATATATATTTTTTGGAAATATTTGCCTGATATTGCAACAAAATCAAAAGATATATTCTCTAAATATTTTTTATCTAAATTATTAAAACCTGCTTTTAATGATCCAACATGAGAGTTACCAAAAACTAATATTTTTTTCATTTACCGAATGCCTCCAATAGTGCTTCTTCACACTGCACATCTTCTAAACTATTAGTATTATTTTTTAAATTCTTCAAAACTTTCTTATCCCTTTGAATTGGAGGATGTTCTCTCGAAAAATGTTTCATAACCATCTGAACCGTTTCATCACGGACTGATCGCAAATTTTCTTTAAATGTCGTTGAATGTAATCTGGGATTATTAACTATCTCAAAAGAGGGGAAATAATCAATACGTTTCTGTTTTGCACTTAATTGACCAGCGACTGCTCTAAGAATTGATTTTGAATGAACTGTAGAAACTAAAACATGTTTTCCACTTGCAGTTGCTGTTAACGGTACAGGAGAAACTGTCAAAATCATTTGAAATGGTTTATTGGATCTTATTTTTCTAACAGTTGCTTGAAAAAGTTTAAAATCATTAATTATTTCTCCAAAAGTTGCGTTTTTGAATTCATAAATATCTTCATCAAATTCTCCACAGATTGTTCCTGGTGCCGTTGGATATACCGTTCCACATTGTTTATGAACCCACATTTCTGTAAGTCCTAATGTGAATATGAATAAATCCATTTTAGTAAATACATCTTTTACTTTCTCAATATGAAAATCACGATGTTCAATAACTTCTTGTTCTGTCTCATGCCCATCAGGTTCAACGGCAGGTCTTAAAGCATCAAAATATTTACCATTTTTTTCCCAAATATAGTTTTCTGGTTTTCTTTCGCCTGCTACTTCTTGTGCAAGTTGCATTAATTGCCTAACTGTATAAATATTTCCATAGCGAGCACTGTACAAAGAAAAACCATATTTTTGATGTAACTCATCAGGTAGTCCAAGTGGTGCTATTTCTTCATCAATTACTTTATAACCATTTCTTTTTAGATGATTTCCTACATGTTGTCCGAAACAAGATCCTGCCGTTGCAATTTGTGTATTAGGTTTTATATCAAACTTTTTCTTATAAATATTATTAATTGCATAAGGATTATCCTGAGTTACTCCAGTTTTCCAAAAAGCACTTGAAGGTAGTTCTGAGTATGGATTCAATTCTTGATAAGTTTGATAGTTATTTGTAAAAAATCATATAACTAAATTTTATACATTTCAATTATTTCTTTTATTCAGAAGTAAGATAAATGCTTCTAAAAATGAGGAGGAAACCCAAATAGATGATAATCCTAGTGAAATATTTGAATGATAAAAAAAATAATCCGATTCTTTGAACATGATGAGTCCATGAACAAAGATGAATCTGAAGAAGATCAGGAGGAAGAATAATTGATTAACGAGGGCTCAAACGACCCCTTTTGTTTTGATTATCTGCCGACTCTTTTTATCATTTCAAATTGAGTTGGTTTACCTAACTTTTTAACTCTCTTTACTTTTGATTCAGCATGTACCTTGTTCACGTAAGTTTCTCTAAGTTGCTTTTCACTACTGAAACCAACGTCACCCAGAACCGTTAGATCTTCTACTGTCTTGAAGTCATCAGGATATTCTTTAATTAGTAGATAGAAGGCAGTATGTCTGATGTTCATCATGGTCAACTTTCTTCTTGTCTTAATATCACTTACTTCTATTGCATGTTGAAGAAGAACATTCAATGACTCAAGAACCTGACAATCAGCATAGTCACCCACATCTCTACCTGTCAGATAGCTGTCTGTGAATATCAAGAATCCTTTTGGTTTCCTTTTCTTGATTCTTTCTAATGCTGCATCAGAACCCTCTCTGAAAGATGTACTTTCATGTCTGTATAATCTATTTCCTTTTACTTCCTCTAGATAAAGGTAATAACTACCATCTGTTTTTTGATAGATCCATTCACTTTTGACGCGTGGCATATCTTCTGGTCTTAGATGAAAAAAGTACATCAGGATCAAGGCATCATAAAGATCAACCCAATTTCTAGGTTGATGGATCCTAGTCCCTTGATTACTAAGTTCCACGTATTGCTCATTAGTAATATGCTTATTAGCAATGCCACCTGATAAACCAATAACTGTCTCTAACAAAAGATTCCATTCATCTCTTTGCAGAACTTCTGCTTCTTCCTTACCTAATGTCTTTTTAATGATGGGATATACAAGATCAGGTAAGTTACCGTATTTCTCTTTATCAGTCATCCTTGCCGTCTTGATGATTTTATTCAATATTGTTTTTATCTGTTTCTTTTGACCTGCCATATCTTTTGGTTCAGGTAGATTTGCACCTCTTTCATCTAGGAATTTCCAATAATCATTGAGATCGTTGTAATCAACATCTTCAATATTTTTCTTACTGAAGGATTGATGACCTATACCCCAACCTTCTCCATTCTAATAATTTGCTTGATTTCTAATATTATTCTTACCATTTCTTTTAATCTTATTTTCTTCTTTATATTCCTCTAACCAGATTTTCCAATACCTCTCTAAAGAGTACTTCTTACTTACTTGAGCAATCCTCTTCTTTGCAAGTGATGAGTCATTAAATAATGATTGCTTTTGTACAGCAACTGCAGCAGCAAGTTCAGGATCCCATGTACCAGTAGATTCCCTTCTGGTCTTATTTCTTTTATCAGTAGTTAGTTTTGGGATAGACCATTCTGCCTGAAGTGATCCTCTTTTAGGGTCATACTTCAATCTCAAATCATCTGTATATGCAGCACCATCTACCTTGAAATATTCTTTGATATAAATTGTCTTTATTTCACACGAGGGTGTACCCAATTTTTAGGTAATTTCTTCTTTATTTTTGTACTGCATTGAACCATCAAAGAACCCAGTCATACTCTTACATTATAGCATTTTTTGCAGTACAATGTGTGCAGTACAACGAATTTTAAATCCTTCAAACTCATTAGTATAACTGGTATTACGAAGATCACAGTTCCCATTCAAATCTGGGTCCTGGCACCTTTAAAACCCTGTCCTTGACGGGGTTCTATACTTTAAATCATTGAAAAATCGTAATTTTTCGTATTTTTTTATAACTTAAAATTTTTAGTTTTCGACTCTGCAGACTTGACCAATAATACCCAAAATCAGTTTATCTCCATTTGGATCTTGCCAATTAGCTAAATCATTGAAATTACTATTTACTTCATCTGTTGAGACATCAACATCTCTAAATGATTTTTCAAAACAATTTATATCCATTGTATAGAGAATATCCTTAGTAATTTCACTTTTTGTTTTGGGAATAAATTTACTCAATACTCTTACAGAACCATCCTCATTCCTTTTTATACTTTGCCTATCCCATAACTGCTCTCCGTATTCACTTTTAGGGACTCCAACCCATTCATGAGTCAAAGCTTCTGATTTTTTTATTGAAATACAAAAGAAAACGATAATCGAAAGGACTAAATTAATGATATTTCTAAAAAATACTGAATTAACTTTATTCTTAGAATTAATCATGACTACTTATGGTATACAAAAATTTTTTACTAGTATGAAATATGAGATTAAAAATTTGTAAAAATTTTTATTGAATAGTATTTCTATTATAGATAGAATCAAATATTAAATTAAGAATTTACTTCCAATAAATTTATTAGAAAAATAATGAATAAAATTCAGAAATTTCTCTCAGTAGTTTTTTTTATAGCAATATTTATAGTATTGATTTATTTAATCCAAAATTATGGGATTGAACCTCTAAGGAACAAAATAGAAAGTATGGGGATTTGGGCTCCTTTTGGAATATTCATACTCAGAGGAGTGAGTATTATTTTACCTGCCCTTCCAAGTTCAGCTTATTCTCTGCTAGCTGGTTCATTACTAGGATTTCAAAAAGGTTACATGACAATAATCTTTTCTGATATCGTTTTTTGCCAAGCTGCTTTCTTTATCGCAAGAAATTATGGTCGGGTTCCTGTACGTAATTTAGTAGGCCCGAAAGCAATGCAAAAGATTGAAAGTTTTAATCAAAACCAGCTAGAAGAAAATTTCTTTCTCATGACAGGTCTACTAATGACTGGCCTTTTTGATTTTCTAAGCTACGCAATTGGTATTGGAGGAACTCGCTGGAAAATATTTACTCCTGCATTATTAATAAGTCTTCTAATCAGTGACTCTATACTAGTAGCAGTAGGAGCTGGAGTTAGCCAGGGAGCAGGATTATTTCTTGGGATTGCTCTATTGGGAATGTTTGCTTTAGCGACTATTTCAGGATTGGCAAAAAATAAAATGCCTAAATAACAGAACAGTTGATAATTCTGTAATCAAAGAAGAAAGATATGACATTTTCGCAAACAATAACTATATAAATAATGATTCATGCAAGAATATAAATCGATTAGTTTTTAAAGTTATTAGATGACTCCATTTAGACCAACTTCATATGATCGCCCTGGAGAACAAATATCAACTACTCCTTCTGGATTAAAAGTTACTTCTGCAAAGAGATTAATGGTGGATTCAATGGTAAGAATGATACAAAAAGCAGAAAATCATTCCGTAGAAGATAAACTTGACGAAGAATCTAACAATAATTAATCAATTCATTCAAAAAAGTATAGGAGAGTGGAAATCTATTAGAAGTACTCACACTTTAGCTTTTCAGGAATTTGAAAACTCAACTAGTAAAATACATATAAAACATATCAACAAAAAAAATGAAAAAGTCGTTGAAATTTTTAAAAATTATAAATTCAGTTTAAACCTAGAGAGCAAAGCCATTTCTATAAACTGGCAAGCTACTAGTGACTGGGACAATGATGATATCAGTGAGGGAGATGAAACTATTCTGATTTTTTTACCCAAAGATAAAAATTCAGGAATTGTTTTAAGAAATAAAGGTTATACAGAATCCTTTATTTCATCATCCAATTATTTTGTTGATGAACAAAATAATTTACATATTAAAACTATTTATAAATCAACAGTTTCCGAAGAAAGAATTTCCTTTTTATCCACTCATGTAAGATCCAGATTTTCTACTATTAGACATCTTGAAAATAACTCAGTTATACAGACTTCACATACTTCAGAGATAAGGAATTTATCTAGTTTAAAAGATTAATTATCCTTTCAAATTGAAACTCAGTTTCAGATATTAATTTAGGAAGAAAGCCTTTGTTTCCACGCATATTATTAACTGTTGAATTCAAATCAGAGATAGTTGCATCTCGCATTAATTGAAAAACCCTTCTCGCATTTCTTAATGGTACCCCAAGAGCAAGATAAGTATTTTTAAGATCCTTCAAACAACTTTTTTCTAAAACTGATTCGTCATTAGAAATTAAAAGATAAGCAACAATCCTTAGGATTATTTCTCCATCTCTTAAACAAACGGACATCTTGTTAGTTGTATTTAAAGATATTTTTGCATTAAGTGAATCTTGATTTTCGCAAATCATTGCTGTTACAGCATCTGCTGAGATTGCATGTGAATTATTGGTTATTGAGGTTATTGCATCTAATCTTGAATTTGCAGTATAAATAAATTCTTTTATATTGCTTAAATCATTTAATTTCTTATCGACTGACAATAGTTGATTATTCTTTGAAACTGACATTCCTGAAGTAAAAATTTAAAGGCCGATCTTAAGAATAATACAAAGCTAGTAAAAACAATACAATTTCAAACTTAACGCAACGCTTCTTAATTAATAACTTCATTCCAAAGTGATAGTTGAAATAATTCAAATAAAAAATTTTTTTTCCGCTAATATAAAAATACATTTTTAATAAAGTTTTGGATCAAAAAGATTTAAAATTATCAAAGAAACTTATTTCCTCATATAAAAAGAGATTGGAAAAAGAAATTCTAGACAGAAGTATGAAATTAAAGATGCCTCAAAATAAATTTGAAGAAATAATTAATAACAATAATGAACTTATAAATTTAAAAAAAGTGTTAAAAGATCTAGAAACGGAATCTGAATCTCATAGTAAAGTCTGATTTTTGAAAAACCCTTCCAAAAGTGCCTCAAACCAACAATTTCCTTTTTAAGTCCCTTAACAATCAACAACTACAAGCAGTAAAACATGTTTATGGACCACTATTAGTTGTAGCAGGTGCAGGTAGCGGGAAAACTAAAGCTCTTACACACAGAATTGCAAACCTTATTGAAAATAACTCTATAGATCCCTATAACATTCTCGCAGTCACTTTCACTAACAAAGCTGCTAAAGAAATGAAAGCGAGATTAGAGGTTCTTCTAGCCCAAGAATTAGCTTTTAATCAATTTGGTCAGCCTTGGACAACTCTCAAAGAAATTGATCAAAATCAATTAAGAACAAACGTTCACCAAGAAAGGCTTCAGAACCTTTGGATCGGTACTTTCCATTCCTTATTTTCAAGACTTCTGAGATACGATATTGAAAAATATACTGATCCAGAAGGCCTAAAATGGACAAGACAATTTTCAATTTATGATGAAACAGATTCTCAAACATTAGTAAAAGAAATTATCAGTCAAGATATGAATCTTGACCCAAAAAGATATGATCCCAAAAAGATTAAAAGATTAATCAGTAATGCTAAAAATCAATGCTTAACTTCTAATGATCTTTTAGAAAAAGCAGATAATAATTTTGATAAAACAGTTGCAGAAGCCTACAAGAGATATAGGATTTCGCTCTCAAAAAATAATTCTTTAGACTTTGATGATCTTCTACTTTTACCTGTTTTCTTATTGAGGCAAAATGATATAGTCAGAGATTACTGGCACAAAAGATTTAAACATATTTTAGTTGACGAATATCAAGATACAAATAGAACACAATATGAACTTATAAAATTAATTACGGCTGGAAATACTGAACCAAAAAAATTCTTCAATTGGCAAGATAGGTCAATTTTTGTAGTTGGGGATGCTGATCAAAGTATTTATAGTTTCAGAGCAGCTGACTTCAGAATTTTAATTGGTTTTCAAGAAGATTTTAAAACTTCAATCAACGACGATACAAAATCATCTTTAATTAAATTAGAAGAAAATTATAGGTCATCTTCCAATATCCTTGATGCTGCAAACTCACTAATTGAAAACAACTCTGAAAGAATTGACAAAGTTTTAAAGGCTACTAAAGAAAAAGGGGAACTTTTAACGTTACTCAGCTGTGATGATGAAATTTCCGAGGCAGAAGCAATTACCAATAAAATAAAATCACTCAATAACTATAATCAAAACCCAATTTGGAAAAATTTTGCAATTTTATATCGGACCAGAGCTCAGTCTAGAGTACTAGAAGAATCTCTTGTAAGGTGGCGCATTCCTTATACAATTTTTGGAGGATTGCGTTTTTATGATAGAAGAGAAATTAAAGATGCAATAGCATATTTGAAAGTTCTGGTTAATTCTTCAGATAACGTTAGTCTTTTACGAATCATAAATGTTCCTAGAAGAGGGATTGGTAAGACTACTATTCAAAAACTTAATGAATTATCTAATAGGTTAAATATCCCATTATGGGAGGTTCTTAATGATAAGCAAAGTCTTGAAGAAACAATAGGTAGATCATCAAAAGGAATTAATAAATTTACTGAAATTATGAATGATCTACTGTATTACCTAGAAAATTCAGGTCCTGCTCAACTATTACAACTTATTTTAGAAAAAAGTGGTTATTTAAGTGACTTGCTCTCTAGTGGGACTGAAGAATCTGAAGATAGAAGAAATAATTTACAAGAACTAATTAATGCAGCTACTCAATATGAAGAAGAAACAGAAAGTGGAGATGTAGAGGGATTTCTTTCTACGGCAGCCTTAACAACTGATAATGATACGAAGAAAAATAATCCTAACTCTGTAACTCTTATGACTCTGCATAATAGTAAAGGTTTAGAATTTCAAAATGTTTTTATCACTGGGCTAGAACAAGGTCTCTTCCCTAGCCATAGATCAATAGATACTCCTTCACTTCTTGAAGAGGAAAGAAGATTATGCTACGTAGGTATTACTAGAGCTAAAGAAAGAGTTTTCTTAAGTCATGCCAGAGAAAGAAGATTATGGGGTGGCATGCGTGAAGCAACAATACCTTCAATATTTCTTTCGGAAATACCTGAAGATTTAATGGATGGCGAATTACCACAAACTGGTGGTGCTTCAATTAGAAGAGATTGGCATCTTGATCGTTTAACTAGAGTTGATCGAAACAATCCAAATGAATTTGTTAACAAACCAATAAATGCAGTAAGGAAATTATATTCAGGTCCCAGTAAAGGGAAAAGCTGGATAGTTGGAGATATGCTAATTCACTCAAAGTTTGGGAAAGGTGAAATTATACATATTTTTGGGAGTGGGGAAAAAATATCTTTAGCAGTAAAGTTTGGTGATAAAGGAAGTAAAATCCTAGATCCCAGATTGGCTCCAATTCGTTATGTAAGTTAAAACTCATGAACGATATCACTGATTACATCCAAGGGGAATTAATCAAAACTCCATTTAATCTATATAACCTAATTGCTAAATACATAGAATCTAATAACAATACTAAAGTAGCGTTTGTTGGCGGTTATTTAAGAGATTTATTAATTAATAAATTCCACAAAAAATCGTTTTCTAAACCTGTAGATATTGATCTTGTTGTTGAAGGATCCTCTATTTCTCTTGCAAAATTTATAAAAAAAAATATTGTAAATGTAGATTTATGTTTAATCAAGGAATTTAATTTATACAACACTGTAGAAATAAATATTAATGACTATAAAATTGATATTGCTTCTGCAAGAAAAGAAATTTATTCTGCTCCAGGCTTAAATCCCACAGTAAATAAAAGTACTATTGAGGAGGATCTTAAGAGGAGAGATTTCACTATAAATTCAATAGCCTTCGAGGTCTCGACAAGGAAAATCTATGATCTTTATGGAGGAATTTCTGATATAAAAAGTAAAAGATTGAACTTACTTCACAGTAATAGCATTTCAGATGATCCAAGTAGATTAATTAGATGTGCAAAATATGCTTCAAGGTTAGATTTCAATATTTCAAATAATTCACTCAAACAATCTCAAGAAACAGTTAGAAAATGGCCATGGAAAAGTTCAGAAACTCATCAGAAAATGATTTACCCTCCTGCACTAGGCATACGAATAAGGATGGAACTAGCTGAAATATGCAAACACGATAATTTGACTAATGTGATTTCGATAATTCATAAATGGGAAATTATCTCAATCTTAAATGAAAATATTAAAGTCGATAAAAGATTTTTAAGAGGACTAAATTGGATTAAGAAGTTAAAGGGAAATCATATGCTTTACTTATTAAAAGATTCAGAAGATTTAGAAAAAGCATGTCAAAGATTTCTGGTAAATAATAGTGAGATAAAAATATTAGAAGATTATATAAATATCAAAAAGATATTTAATACAAACCAAAAAAATTTCAATCATTTTTCTCCATCAAGTTGGACAGAATTTATTGAGGATAGAAACCTTAATGATGAGACAGTCAAATTATTAATTTGTGATGGAGGACCATACTGGCGTAACTTGTTTAAGTGGTTATTTATTTACAAATTCATAAAATCAAAAAAAGATGGAGAAACATTAAAAAAAGAAGGATGGGATCCAGGGAAGGAGATGGGAAAGGAAATCAAAAGATTAAGATATTTAGAAATTGATAAATTAAATAGAAATTAATTACATTTTTACAACCTCTCCAACCTTGTACCATTTATCCTTTAGAACATTTTCATATTTACGATTGCAACTAATCAACAAGGGTCCACATGTTTGAGGATCTAATAGTAATGATATTCTCTCGTTAAAAGTCTCTTGATCTAATGAATTTTCGTTTAAAAAATTAATTATTCTTTTTTGCTTATTTACTTTATGAATTTTGTCAAAAATTTCTTTATTAGATTCAAAGAAAGTACTTTTAACATCTTTTCTTATTAAATCAAATACTCCAGGATAAGCTTTAAATGCAAATAAATCTAATAAAACTTTTAGTGGTTCAAGATTATTGCTTTGCCTATATAAATTAGATGATTCAACCATTTCTTTAAGATGTCCAATAAATCCATATCCAGTAATATCAGTGGCAGCATTGACTAATGATTCTTTAAATTGATTTTGAAAAAAATAAATTTCATCAATCAAATATTGCTGACTCTTTACTAAATTATTAATTACTTCAGAAGAACTACCTAGCATATTAATATTTTGCATTTGACCAGCAAAGTAAATCCCAACACCAAGAGGTCTAGACATCATGAGAATATCTCCAATATTCATTCGAGATTTAAGCCATGGTTTTGCTCCATTTTTTAAAATACCTTGAACTGTTAAAGAAATATCTATTCCTAATGAATAAGGTTTATTTACTAAACTTCTTGCCTCGAAAGTATGGCCTCCAAGTAATTCACCTCCATGATCCTCAACTGTTGATTTAATACCTTGAAGTGATTGAGAAAAGAGGTAACTCTGAAATTCCCTTTCAACTTTTGGTAATGAAATTAAAGCCTGCGCGGATGAAAGTTTTGCTCCGCATGCCCACAAATCTGAGCAAGCATGCAAAGTAGTAATTTTTGCATTAAGCCAAGGATCACTTACCAAAGCAGGAAATCCATCTACACTTTGCAAAATAATATCTTGACCATTTTGATATATCTCAACTGAATCTTCAGGTGATGAGGCAAAAGAATTTAAATTAGAATTTATTAATGATTTATTCAAAACAAACTGAGGAATTTTAGCTGCACATCCTCTGCAATCATTCAATGAAATATTTTTTTCACTACTTTTCATAATTAGCTTTTTTGATCTGAACTTTTTAATAAAGTTGAGATCAATTTTATACTTTAAAATCCAAAAAATAAAAGAAGGGCCGAAAACAAAATTGCGATAAATAGCAAAAGCTTTTGGATGATGGCTTGTAAATATATTTACTATTTGCAATCCGATCTTTTGAGGAAACCACTTTTTTAATGATCTCCCTTCTATATCTTTTTTTAGATTTTGTAATAATGTATTTACAACTTTGACTGCAAAAACTCCCGATGCTGGTCTTTTTGCTGAACCTACAACTGCGCAATCACCGACAGCAAAGATTCCAGAGAAACTTTTTATCTGTAAATTCTGATTTGTAATTATTCTGCCATAAGAGTCAGAATCTAATAATTTTTTTTGTGTCCATAACGGAGATGTATTTCCAGTACATAAAAGAATCTTGCCATAATCAAAATTAAGTTTTTCAACTAAATCAATATTGGAATTCCGTAAACTTTTTAGGATTTTATTATTAATTTTTTTTGAATCACATAATAGTTTTAAAGGTCTATCTCCCCATCTTTTTCTCAAAGCATAAGATACTTCAATTGCAGCAAGGCCACTCCCAACAATTACAAATGGAAGTTCATTAACTGAATCAAAAATGTCCTCTTTTATTATTGAGTCATAAGCACTTAAAAAAGGTTTAATTGAAAAAGCATTTCGATTTTTTACTAGTGATTCAAATTCTTTTGGAATTATTGTTTGACTTCCATAATTAAGCACTAACTTCGAATAATTAACTGAAGGTCTATTACTTAAAACAATTTTCTTTAAATTGAAATCAATATCCTTTACTTCTTCTTCTATAAAAGATACTTTTGCATTTTTTGCCAAAGATTTTATATCAATTAAACTCTCTTCTAAAGTCATTGATTTTGAAATCACCGATGGGAATATAGCCGAATAAACCAAATGAGAATCTCTAGATATAATTGAAACAGGAATTTCTGGCATTAATTTCGGAAACATTAACCATTTCTTCAATAAAGAAACATTTGAATGTCCTCCTCCAATTAATACCAGATGATTAAAAGTCATTTACATCACTATGAATAAAGAACATTTATTACCAATTGAAAAATCAAGATTAGGAGTGATTGGTGGAAGTGGATTTTATTCAATGGATCAAATAGATTACTTAAGAGAACTAGAAATCAATACTCCCTATGGTAAACCTTCTGATTCAATAAAAGTATATAATCTTGGAAACCTAGAGATAGCATTCATTCCTAGACATGGCAAAACACATAATTTAAATCCCTCTGAAATCCCTTACAAAGCTAATATTTGGGCTCTAAGATCGCTAGGAGTAAGATGGATTATTGCTCCATCAGCAGTGGGTTCATTACAAGAACAGATAAGGCCACTTGATATAGTGGTTCCAGATCAATTTATAGACCGGACTAAAAATAGACCTGCAACCTTTTTTAATGAGGGAGCTGTTGCTCACGTAACTATGGGGGATCCCTTCTGCACAAATTTATCACGTATATTAAGTGAAATCGGAGAAAAAAATATTCCTGGAGGTAGACAATTGCATAGAGGGGGTACCTATCTAGCAATGGAAGGTCCCGCTTTCTCAACTAGAGCAGAATCTAATTTATATAGGAGTTGGGGTTGTTCAATAATTGGAATGACCAACCACACAGAAGCAAGATTAGCTAAAGAAGCTGAAATAGCTTATTCCTCTTTATCTATGGTTACTGATTATGATTGCTGGCATCAAACTCATCAAGAAGTTTCTGTAGAGATGGTTTTGGATAATCTTAGATCGAATACTGAAGTGGCTAATAAAATAATTTTTGAAGTTGCTAAATTAATTGAAAAAGAAAGACCAAAAAGTAAGTCTCATTTTTCGTTAAAAGATGGATTGATAACCCAAAAAGAAAATATCCCAAGCTCCACAAAAGAGAAACTAAGGATATTTACTGATTCTTATTAGGCTTACTTGTTATTAGTGATTGGCAGGTCAGGGCAAGAATTTGTTAGCCCCCAGCTCCAACGCCTTGGTATGAACCATAGAAGAATATACCTAAAACGAAGATAACTGCAATTCCACCTGCTGTAGCAACAAGCCATAAAGGAAGAGTTCCTTCAGTCCATCTTCTTTCCCATGCAACTGCTGGTCTACCGTCGGGAAGTCTATCTGGAATTCTTCCATCAGGTCCTTTTAATTTACTCATAGTTTTAATTTAATTGAAAAAGTAACTGGAAAATAAAATTCCCAATACAAAGACTGATAGTAAGCCTAAATAAAGGCTTGTACGATTAAGTTCAACTGGAACTTTATTAGGATTTTCGTTTACTTGCATGATTTTTAAATTTATCGGGCTACGAATTGCATAGCAGCAATGGAACCTAAAAAGAATACTGATGGAATAGCTAAAGCGTGAACTGCTAGCCAACGAACAGTAAATATAGGATAAACGCGGACTTCCGCAGCCTGCATTGGAGCTTGAGAATTAGACATAGTTATTTTGTTCTTAAATCAAGTTGAGACTTCGCTTCAAATCTTTGAGTTACAACAGGAGCTTTTGCTTCAGATGCCTGAAAGTAACTATCAGGACGAGGAGTACCGAAAGCGTCGTAAGCCAAACCTGTGTATACGAATAAGAAGCCTGCTATAAAGATAGCTGGTAATGTTACTGCATGAATAATCCAGTACCTAATACTGGTGATTATTTCAAAGAATGGGCGTTCACCCGTTGAACCTGCGGCCATAATCACAAATGTTTACCATATGATCTTACAGTGTAGAATCATAAGTTCGCGAAGAATTTAACAGCTTGGTTACAGACAGTTGTTAAATTAATCCAAAATTAATATTTTTTTTATTATTTTTTTAAGTTATTACAGATTTAGCCATTCCATTTAAGAATATAACCACGCTCGCCAAGTATGAATCCTTTTTGATTATCTAAAGACTCCTTATCAAGAAAAACAATTTTTATATAGTTAGTAGGCAATGCAGAAGCAAGAGGATCTGAATTCCAAGTTTCACCTTGATCTTTACTTACTATTAAAGTGCCATTACCACCTCCAGCCCATATGTCACCATTTGGATCCCATCCCATATCTAAATAATTGTAACCATTAAGAATAGGGATAATAGGCTTTGACCAACTTTCTAGATTATTAGAATCTTCATTAAATCTAATTTCCGCACCTCTTGAAAGCATCCATAAACTTCCTTCTGGATTGAAACCAATGCTTTGCACTCTCTTACTACTTGCTCTTTGGTGAGCAATCCAAGTATTACTATCACTATCAAGAGTAGAGAAGAAATTTCCAAGACTGCTTACGCTCACATAATCACCGCTAGATGTTCTCCTTAAATCTCTTATACCTCCCTGTTCCGAAGGATCTGATACTTTTGCCTCCCATGTTTCACCGCTATTGGAAGTTTCATAAATAGCTGCTGAGGTTGTTGCCAATTGAGCAACTCCTTCATCAATAGTGGTAACTAAGAAAGGTTGGCCTGGTAACTTCCCAAGTGAAAGCCTAGTCCAATTTTTACCTTCATCTAAAGTATGCATTACAAGAGAGGGTTGCCCTATTAACCAACCTTCAGAACCCTTAAAATCAATATCGAGAAGGCGAAAGTTCTCTTCAGCAGAAATATCTAATGATCTTTTTTCCCATGTTTCACCACCATCAGTAGATTCCATAATCAATCTGTTTGAGCCTACTAAAAACCCATGATTATCATCTATAAAATCAACATCTAAAGCATTAGCCTGATCTTCAAACTGAATTGTTTTCCAAGGGCTGCTTTCATTCATCTTGACGCCTGTAGATGAACAACTGCTTAAAACAAAACAGAGAACTACAGATAAAAGGAGATTAGGAATACTGGTAAAAAAATTTTTCATTTAATTATTTTAATGCAAAGAGTACAAAGAAAGGAACATAGCAGCAGCAAACGCCAAACCTCCAAAAATCAATATATTTTTTTGTCCAGGAGGTAAACTATTAAATCCAAATCCATAAACTAAATTCTCTTCAAATCCACTAGGTTTTGCTCTAGATCCAATATCTTTATAAAAATTTTTACCGGCTCGACAAACAGGGCAAGCAAAAGTATTCCCATCCAACTCTGAAAAAGGCGTATTTTTGGGTATGTTTAATTTTTTATTTCCTTCAGACGGATCATAAATGTATCCACAACTTCTACATTCGAATCTATTTTGTTCTAAATTAAGAGTAGATTGTTCAACATTTACTCCTGTGAAGTTTTCAGAAAGATCTTCTTTCTGAGAGTCTTCAACTATTTTGTTTTCCTCAGAGGCTGGTTGAATGTTTTCACTCACGGTTTATTATTGTTCTTTAAGAACTTTAAAAGATTTTGCTTAATTAAGCGACTTTTATTCAAAATTAATTTTTTAAGATGTTTTTATTAACTGGCTATGAATACTTTTTAGGTTTTCTTCTAATTGCCGCAGCTGTTCCAGTATTAGCTCTAGTTACTAATCTCATCGTTGCCCCAAAAGGCAGAACAGGGGAAAGAAAACTTACATATGAATCTGGAATGGAGCCTATTGGGGGAGCATGGATTCAATTTAATATTCGTTATTACATGTTTGCCTTGGTTTTCGTTATATTTGATGTTGAGACAGTATTCCTTTATCCTTGGGCTGTTGCCTTCAATAGATTAGGCTTATTAGCTTTTATTGAGGCTTTAATCTTCATAGCAATACTTGTTATTGCTTTGGCATACGCATGGAGAAAAGGTGCTCTAGAATGGAGTTAAAAAATTGAATCCACAATTATCCCCAAAAGCAATAAGAGAAATTCGAGAAGGGACTTGCAACCCTCTTGGGGCACCCCAAGTTACTACAGATTTAAGCGAAAATATTATATTGACAAGCTTAGACGATCTTCATAATTGGGCCAGACTAAGCAGTCTATGGCCTCTCTTGTACGGAACAGCTTGTTGTTTTATAGAATTTGCTGCCTTAATTGGATCAAGATTTGATTTTGATAGATTTGGATTAGTACCTAGAAGCTCACCACGGCAAGCAGATCTAATAATAGTTGCAGGGACAGTAACAATGAAGATGGCACCCGCGCTTGTAAGACTTTATGAACAAATGCCTGAACCAAAATATGTGATTGCCATGGGTGCTTGCACAATCACAGGGGGAATGTTCAGCGCAGATTCTACAACTGCTGTAAGAGGAGTTGATAAATTGATACCAGTTGATTTATACCTTCCAGGATGTCCACCAAGACCAGAAGCAATTTTTGATGCTGTTATTAAATTAAGAAAAAAAGTTGGTAATGAATCAATTTTAGAGCGCACAAAAACAGAGCAAACTCACAGATACATAACATCTGATCATGAAATGAATCTCGTTTTCTCTGAAAATACAGGTGAATATCTAAACAAAACTTCAGCTAACGTAATAACCCCCTCCAAAAAAGAAAAAATAACCGAATTACCTGAAAATACCGAAAAAACTGAAATTATTAATCCTGTAGAAGATTGATGGAAAAAGACGGTACAGCCACATCCTCAGATACTTCAATAGAAAAAGAAGGGTTTATAAGCCAATCTTTGTCTAAAGATGGAATTCCAAATCAATCTTTATCTGATGATCACATAGGAATTGAAAACATTTGTGTGGAACCTAGCAAATTATATGAAGCAGTATCTGCCTTAAGAAGTTACGGTTTTAATTATCTCCAGTGTCAAGGAGGATATGATGAGGGACCTGGAAAAAATCTCGTGAGTTTCTACCATTTTATAACTGTTGATGATTTACAAAAAATTGAAAAAATTAAAGAAGTCAGATTAAAAGTTTTCCTAAAAAGAGATTCTGATTTATCAATCCCTAGTTTGTATAAAATTTTTAAAGGAAGTGATTGGCAAGAAAGAGAAACTTTTGATATGTATGGAATAAATTTTATTGATCATCCAAATCCTAAAAGACTATTAATGCCTGAAGATTGGAGAGGATGGCCATTAAGGAAAGATTATATTCAGCCAGATTTCTACGAACTTCAAGATGCTTATTAGTTTAATTTTTTTAATTTGCGGTAAATAAACATCACTGCTCTTGCCAGTCTCCTTGGATCATGTCTAAGAGTTGGTGTTATTCTTTTTGAATATAATGGCGCTTGCAAAACATAATAACCCTCAGATAATAATTTTTCTTTATTACATAAGACAGGCTCTGCCCCTCTACTTTCGTAATAGTCTACTAATGGAGATTTTTCAAATTCAATCTGAGATAAGATAGAGTTAAAAATTCGAGTATTAACTCCAAAATTTGATAATTGTTTTTCTATTGCTTTGATATGCTGATAGACATCAAGTCCATCTGTTTCTCCAGGCTGAGTCATCAAATTACTTATATAAATTTTAGGAGCATTACTTTGCAATAAGGCATCTACCATCTCTGGTACTAACAGGTTAGGTAATAAAGAAGTGTATAGGCTACCTGGGCCAAGAACAATTAAATCAGCTTCTTTTATAGATTCAAGAGCACTTGGAAGAGCTGAAGGATTTTCTGGTAGATAACCAATCCTCGAAATTAATTTTTTAGATTTACTGATCTTGCTCTCACCAAAAATTTTTTCACCATCTTCTAATTCAGCCCATAACATAACATCAGTATTTGTTGCAGGTAAAACTTGACCTTGTACTGCCAAAACCTTGCTAGAGGCTTGAACTGCTTTTTCTAAACTGCCAGTAATTGTTGTTAAAGCTGACAAAAATAGATTTCCAAAACTATGGCCTTCAAGACCACTTCCCTCTGAAAATCTATATTGAAATAATCTAGTTAATATAGGTTCTTCGTTTGATAATGCTGCTAAACAATTTCTAATATCTCCTGGAGGTTGCACACCTAATTGTTTTCTGAGCATTCCACTACTTCCACCATCATCAGATACAGTTACGATTGCTGTAATGTTACTACTGTAATTTTTTAAGCCTTTCAGTAAAGTAGATAAGCCTGTACCTCCCCCAATTGCAACAATGTTAGGACCTCTGTTTAATTTACTCTTAACTCTTAATGCATCAACTAAAAATGTATTTTTTTCTGGAACAAGCGCTTTTTGAATAGAATTAATACTTCTATTTTGTCCAATCCCTATCAATATTATTCCAATAACAAAAATCAATGGCCCCAGTAATGAAACGGGTAAGACTTTTGTTAAACCTGTTAATAAACCAAAAAATATCTCAGTAAACCAATAAAGGGGGCTTAAATTTGTCCAAATTGAGAGCCCCAATAAAGAAGTGAGAAATCCTATTGCAGATGTAAGCATCCATCTTTTTATTACCAGTCCAGGCAAAAGCCAACTCAAAATTCTTGAAATTTTGTTTAATAGATGAAAGTTATACTTTTTATGATATTTGTACAATCTTCTAACTCTTTTTTTTCGCTTATTCATTAAAAACCTCTTTAATTATTATCTTCAAATAAAAAATCAATTAATATTGATTATAAATCAAATTCATACATACTTTTTTTATTTCTAAAAATAGGCAAAATGAATTGATAGATCTTTTTTAATACGTTTTGAAGAAATCAAAGCATGCAGTGGAAACAAAAAACCTCTCAATAAGCTGGGGGGAGGTTAATGTTCTTAATCAAATAAATTTTGAACTTAATAATGGAGAGAAACTAGCTATTGTTGGTCCCTCAGGTTCGGGGAAATCCACTATATTAAAAATTTTAGCAGGACTAATTTTACCTACCAAAGGAGAATTGAGAATATTTGGTGAGAAGCAAACATATTTGAGATTAGATCAAAATAATCCACCTGATGTAAGACTAGTTTTTCAGAATCCGGCTTTATTAGGATCTTTAACTATTGAAGAAAATGTTGGCTTTCTCCTTAAGAGAAATAAAAACCTATCTAAAAAGTTAATTCAAGAAATAGTATGCGAATGCTTAGCTGAGGTAGGATTATTTAATGTTGAGAATAAACTTCCAAATGAATTAAGTGGAGGCATGCAAAAAAGAGTGAGTTTTGCTAGAGCTTTAATTACTGATCAAACTCTTAATGCAAAAACTAAACCTTTATTACTTTTTGATGAACCAACTGCAGGCTTAGATCCAATTGCCTCATCAAGAATTGAAGATTTAATTAATAAAACAAATGATAAAGCCAGCGGATCATCTATTGTGGTTAGCCATGTTCTTAGTACTATAGAAAGGACTTCAGATAAAGTTTTAATGCTTTATGGGGGTAAATTTAGATGGGCAGGTTCAATTGATGAATTTAAAGAGAGTAATGATCCCTATGTATTTCAATTTAGGAATGGAAAACTCGATGGTCCAATGCAACCCAAAGACATTTAGATATTATGCGTAGAAGCTTACGAGATTCAATAGTTGGGTTTTCCTTATTAGGGGGAATTTTAATATTTACATTTTTTTCTTTTTGGCTAAGAGGAGTAAGATTATCTTCAAAAAATTGGTACCTTTTTGCAGAATTCAATAATGCAAGCGGTTTATCAAAAAAATCTCCAGTTACTTACAGAGGAATTTTAGTAGGATCGATAGAAGACATCTTGTTTACGAATGAATCAATTAAAGCAAAAATAGTTTTAAATAATCCTGAAATTATACTTCCAAGGCCAGCGTTTGCAAGGGTAGTAACAAATTCTTTCCTTGGAGGAGATGTTCAAGTCGCTTTAGAAACTAGTGATAAGACAATTCCTAAAAACATTGCAAAACCTATATCTCAAAAATGCGATACCAAGTTAATTATTTGTCAGGGAGATACTATCACAGGTAAACAACTATCAAGTCTGTCAAATATAACTAATAGAATTAGCCAACTTCTAAAAGAAACAAATCAAGAAAACTTAATTGAAAACGTCGTCAACTCAATTGACCAATTTGACAGAACACAAGAAAATCTTGATGAATTAATTTTTTTATCAAAACAAGAACTGCTAAGAGTTGAACCTCTAATAAAAGAAATGACAATTGCTGCCGATCATTTGAATAACATTTTGTCTACTATCGATGACAAAAATACCCTTAATGATATTAAGTTGACAATTAATGCTGCTAGATCTATCTCAACCAAAATAGATGACATGAGTGATGATTTTGAAAAATTAACGCAAGACAAAGAATTCACTAAATCTATAAGAGATTTAACTATTGGGCTTTCAAAATTCCTTAACGAAATTTATCCATAAGAAATATTTAGAATTCATTGATAGCATTTAAAGCCATAGCTGCGATTGCTTTATCTGTAGCTTTTGGCAATTGGACGTATTTACCTTGAGCAGCCTCTGCTAATTCTTTACCAAATCCACTTGCTATAAATTTTCTCTCTGTATCAATTACTAAGAGTTTTATCCCAAGCATTGGATATTTTGCAGCGATATTTAGAACCTCTTGTTTTAAATTGACATTTTCATTTTCGTTATCTTTTCCCTCAACCTCATTTTGTCCTAGAGATAATCCTAATGGGACATTTCCTCTGCCATCAGTGATCCCCACAACAATAACTTGACCTATATCTCCTGTTGAAAGAGCATTTTTTGCTACTTTCGCTGATTGTGTTAGTCCATGTGCCAAAGGAGATCCTCCACCACAAGGCATTGTTTCCAACCTTCTTTTTGCAGCAGTTATTGATCTTGTTGGAGGTAAAAGCACTTCTGCCTGATTACCTCTAAAGGGAATTAGGGCAACTTCATCTCTATTCTCATATGCCTCGGTCAAAAGTCTAATAACTGCACCTTTAGCACTTTGCATTCTATTAAGAGCCATAGACCCACTAGCATCAACAAGAAAAATGACTAAAGCACCTGCCTTTTTTTGAAGAAGCTTAGCCCTAAAATCATTTTCTTCTATGATTATTGATTTATTAGGATTCCTTAATCTTCGTGATTTTTGATAAGGAGCTGCAGCTCGCAAAGTCGCATCTACTGCAATTCTTTTTACTTTACCTCTTGGAATTATAGGTTTCACATACCTTCCTCTACTATCACTGAATATCACTGATCTACTTCCACTATTTCCGGCTTTTGCTTTAGCTGATGAAAAAAGCAATAAATCAGGATCAACCATACATGCCTCAGGATCTAATATGAATTCTTCAGGTATTTCGGGAGTAGATTCCTCTTCTCCATCAGAATTATCTTCTTCTTGTTCTTGGTCTTGCTCATTATCATTTTCATTAGCCTCAGGTTCAGACTCTTCATTGTTTGATTGAGGTGGAGGTGGGGGACTCTGATCCTCTGGAGGGGGGGGCTGAATATCATCATCTTCTGGAGGAATTTGCATTGCTCGTGGAAGAATAACTAACCTAACTGCGACTTTTAGGTCTTCAGAATTCACATTCTCATCGCCTCGAAGAGCTGCATTAGCCTTTGCTACTTTTACTGCAAATAATTCTGACCTATGCCCTTCTACTCCTCCTCTAAGAGCTTCATTCACTAAATAGGTTATTTGCTCTTTTGTTATCTTGACATCCTTTAACCATTGCCTTGCCAAAATTAATTGAGTGGATAAATTATCGGATTCTTCAGACCATTTTTCTGAAAATTTAATATTATTTTCTGCGTGCGATAAAACAGATTTTGTAATTTCAACTCTTTGAGCATTATCAATAGATTGATCTGCGGAAAGCACGATGGCAAAACGATCTAAAACATGATCTCTTAGAGCACCTTCTTCAGGATTATAAGTTGCTATTAAAAGTGACCTACAAGGATGAGAAAGGCTTAATCCATCTCTTTCAATATTATTTTTCTCTCTTCCCGTAGCTTCAAGAATTAAATTTACAATACCATCATCCAATAAATTTATATCGTCTACATAAAGAACACCTCTATGAGCCTCCGCTAAAATTCCAGGTTGAAAAACTTGTCCCCCCGTACTTAATGATGCAGCAACGTCAATTGATCCAACAAGCCTGTCTTCAGTTATGCCAATGGGAACTTGAATAAATGGAGCCTCTCTTACTTTTTTCGGAATTTCTTCAATTTGATTCAAATAATCACTTCCAATTACCTCCTCCAACAATTTATTAGTACTAATATCCCATTCCTCTGGTTTATCTGGATCTAGGTTCCTACCAATAGGTCTCAATGAAGTATTACTATTACTCATAGTTAGCTTTTCCAATATTGATTCATTATCTAATACCTCTATAGGAGGGAGTAAAGTATGCAAACCCCTTGCTAATACTGACTTACCAGTACCTCTTCCGCCAGCAATAATCACTCCCCCTAAACTGGGATCAACTGCTGCCAAAAGTAAAGATAATTTCAATAAGCTATGACCTGTAATTGCTGCCAAAGGGAAAGCTCTAAAAGAATCCTTTGACTTCATTAAATCTTTTATTTCTTCTTTTTCTTTTAACTCGTGGTTCAAAATCACTTTAAAAATGCCTGATATAGAATTTATCCAATAACTTTGTTTTTTGTAGTGGAATTATCAAATCTTAATATCAAAAATGGACTATGTATATCCCTCGGAGCAAATATTGATAGTAAATTCGGAAGCCCTCTTGAGTCACTATTAATTTGCAAACCAAAAATAGAGGAAATAATAAATAAGTGGGGAGATAGTTCCATCGAAAAAAAAGAAGATAAGGAAAAATTTCATGCAAACTTTTTTTGGTCTTCAATTTATGAGACATTACCTCATGGTGTTGAAAATGAGCAGCCAAATTATTTAAATACTCTGTTAATTATAAAAAGTAATTCTTTCCCAAAACCATCAAATAAAAACGCGAAATTACTTTTAAAAGAGCTAAAAAAGTTAGAGAGATTTTTCGGACGAGAAGATACGCCAAAGGGTAAGAAATGGCTATCAAGATGTCTCGATTTAGATATTCTTTGGTGGGAAGATTTTCATACGTTTGACGAGGAATTAACATTACCTCACCCTAGATTCATGAATCGGAATTTCGTTATTACGCCACTATCTGAAATCTTAAGTAGAAGCCAAAAAATCATAAAGTTTGATGACCCAAAATGGTCTATTAATTGATTTACAAAACCAAAAAATAACTGTTAGGCTGTTTTTATTTAAAAATTATGGGCAACAAAAACCTTATAAAAAAATCCATTTTTAAAGAAAAAATATCTGAGTTAAAGTCAAAAAAATTTAGTTTCGAAATAAATAGAATTGAGCTTCCAAATGGACATGAAGGTGAATATGGATACATTAAGCATCCTGGGGCAGCATTAGCCGTACCTATTACAAAAGACAATAAAGTTATTATTCTTCGGCAATATAGATTTGCTGTTTCAAGGTATTTATTAGAATTTCCAGCAGGCACATTAGAAATAGGTGAAACACCTATTAATTCAATTAAAAGAGAAATACAAGAAGAAACTGGATTTAGTGCAAACAAATGGGATGAACTTGGAACTCTTGTCCCTGCTCCTGGTTATGCAGATGAGGAAATTTATTTATTTTTAGCGCGTGATTTGAACAAACTAAATTCCGAGGTTAAAGGAGATTTAGATGAAGATATAGAAGTATTAATTTTAGATCAGAATGAACTAGATAATCTTATTTCTAGTGGGGATGAGATTCTTGACGCAAAAACTGTGACAGCTTGGTTCAGAGCTAAACAATTTTTAGATAAATTATGAATAAACCTAGAATACTTTTTTGGCATAGAAAGGATTTAAGAATATTTGACAATCAAGCTTTAATCAAAGCGTTTTCATTATCAAATGCTATTACTTCAACTTACATATTTGATAAAAATTACCCACACGATTTCAATGCAAGTTCAAGAGCTTGGTTTCTAGGAAATTCGCTTCAAGAATTAGGAAATAATTGGAAAAAAATGGGTAGTAGATTAATCATGGAAGAAGGAGATCCGGTATTAATAATTCCTCAATTAGCAAAGAAAATAGATGCTAAATTTGTTTTTTGGAATAGATCAATTGAACCTTATGAGATTAATCGCGATTTAAAAATAAAAAAAAATTTAGAAGAACAAAATATTCAAGTTATTGAAACTTGGGATCACTTATTAGTAGAACCTTTAAAAATATTTTCCGGTAATAATAAACCTTATTCAGTTTATGGCCCTTTCTATAAAAACCTTAAATCAAAAATGAATTTATTAGGTCCATATGACCAAGATAATGTTGTTTTCAAGTTTAAAGATATAGATAATAAACTCAAAGAAAATAAGACAATAAATTCATCTGATTCGGTTCTAGAGAAATTTATCATAAATATCAAATTTCCTGGTTCGAATATTTGTCCATGTCGACCTGGAGAGAATGCTGCAGAAACATTATTAGAAAACTTCTTTAACGATACAAAAATATATTCTTATAATTCTGCACGAGATTTTCCTTCTCATAATGGGACATCTTTTCTAAGTGCTTCTCTCAGATTCGGTACCATTAGCATTAGAAAAATTTGGAACGCCACATTAAATTTAAATTCAGATTTTGCAAATCAAGGAAATTATATATCGATTGAAACTTGGCAAAAAGAACTTGTTTGGCGTGAATTTTATCAACATTGCTTATTTCATTTCCCTGAGCTAGAAGAAGGTCCATATAGAAAAAAATGGGATCACTTTCCATGGCAAAACAATAATGAATGGTTTCAGCATTGGAGCAACGGAGTGACCGGAGTACCTATAGTTGATGCTGCAATGCGTCAACTAAATAGTACTGGCTGGATGCATAACAGATGTAGGATGATAGTTGCTTCATTTCTGGTAAAAGATCTTATATGCAATTGGCAAATGGGCGAGAAAAAATTTATGGAGACTTTGGTTGATGGAGACTTAGCTGCAAATAATGGGGGATGGCAGTGGAGCGCCAGTAGTGGGATGGATCCAAAACCACTTAGAATTTTTAACCCATATACCCAAGCAAAAAAATTTGATCCTATTTGCGAATATATAAAATATTGGATTCCTGAATTATCTAAAGTGTCAAATTCAGAATTATTAAATGGGGAGATATCTAATTTAGAAAAAAATAATTATCCAAGACCTATTGTCAATCACAACATGCAACAAAGATTATTTAAATCACTTTATGCGGAAATTTGAATTTCTTCTATACAATTCTTTAAAACTTTATTTAAATTTTCTGCTACATAAACTTGCTCTTCATACGAAATTTCAGGAAACATTGGAAGACTAAGAACTTCTGTACAAATTCTCTCTGTATTAATAAGTTTTGTTCTAGAAAAATTTTTATTTTTGTAAGCTATTTGTGCGTGTATTGGAATTGGATAATAAATAATTGAATTAATACCTTTTTCAAAAAGTTGTTGTTTCACCAAATTCCTTAAGGAATAGTATTTTTTGCAATCAGTATCAAATAAATTTGAAAAATCTTCATTTAAAAAATATTTATCGTTTCTTAATTTGATTACAAATTGATTCCAAGAATGGGAAATTGAATCAGAGCTAATTTTTGGA
>QCCB01000008.1 GCA_003278955.1 Prochlorococcus sp. AG-347-K10 | reverse complement strand
AATTGATTCTCAACCGCTTTTGGTAGCTATTTTAGCGAGGGCAATTTTTGGGAATTTAATTAATCCAATAGGATGGTTAGGCCTACTTTTTGGCTTGGGAGGAATAGTATTTTTAGGAGTTCCACAAGAATTTTTGGGGAATTGGTGGTTGATGTCTGATAAGTCTATAAATGATGTTGCTTTTAACTTTGGAGAACTTTGGATGCTTGCAGCTTCTCTCGCTATGGCATTAGGAACAATTTTAATCAGATTCACCTGTACTAAAAGTGATCCAGTAGCAGTTACAGGTTGGCATATGGTTTTAGGGAGTTTGCCCTTAATTATTAAGCACTGCTTACAATCAAATTTTGCAAAAATTCCAGATTGGTCAATATTTGATTGGGGACTTATGTCATTTGCAAGTATTTTTGGAGGAGCAATAGCTTATGGATTGTTTTTTTACTTTGCTAATAATAAAGAAATAACTGGATTTAGCACTCTTGCATTTTTAACACCTGTGTTTGCTCTTCTAAGTGGAGGCGTTTGGTTAGATGAAAGACTCACTATTGTGCAGTGGATAGGAGTGTTGTTTGTTCTTGTCTCAGTATTTTTTGTTAGCCAGAGAAAGAGTTTATGGGAAAATAAATTTTCTGATACTACTATTTAATTAGGTTCTTTTTGTAAAAAAGTCTAATAATGCGAATAGTTTTGATTAGTACTCCAATAGGTTTTTTGGGGAGTGGTAAAGGTGGGGGAGTTGAATTAACTTTAAATTCTTTAGTCTCAGGTTTAATTTCATTAGGTCATTCTGTTGAGGTTGTAGCTCCAAAAAATTCTAAGTTACATAAAAGTAATGTAAAAGCAAAATTACATTTTGTGGAAGGTGAAGATCAAGTTAGTTGGCAGCATCAAAATTATAATTCTCCCGTGAGTATCCCAGATAATTCTCTCCTAGCAGGAATGCTTGAAAAGGGATTAGATATCGCTAAACATGCAGATGTATTGTTGAACATGTCCTATGATTGGTTGCCTATCTGGATGACTTTAAATTTAGAGATACCCATTGCACATATTATTAGTATGGGTTCTGTAAGTTCAGTAATTAGTAATTTAATCTCTAAGGTATATGCTAGATATCCAAATAATTTTGCTTTTCATTCAAAAATGCAAGCTAGTGATTATCCCTTCATAAAAAAACCAACAATTATCGGGAATGGGTTTAATTTAGATAATTATATTTTTCAAGATTCAGTTAAGGGACCCTTGGCATGGGTTGGCAGAGTTGCTCCGGAGAAAGGTTTGGAGGATGCAGTTTATGTTGCAAATCAACTTGGCGAAAAATTAAAAGTTTGGGGACTTATAGAAGATGAGATGTATGCGTTAAAGATAGAAAAATCATTCCCCCAAGGCGCGGTGGATTGGATGGGGTTTTTATCAACCGATGAATTACAAAAAGAACTTGGTAAATGCAGAGGCTTGTTAAATACTCCGAAATGGAATGAAGCATATGGGAACGTAATTGTTGAAGCTTTAGCCTGTGGGGTCCCAGTTATAGCTTATAAAAGGGGAGGACCTTGTGAAATTATTAAGCATGGACAAACAGGTTTCCTCGTTGATCCTGATGATAAAAAAAATATGCTTTCTTATGTAGAGATTATTGAAAAAATAAAGCGTCAGAAATGTAGAGAATGGGTAGAAAAAAATGCCTCCGCAGATATATTTGCTAACAAGGTTGTGAACTGGCTTAATAAAGTTATTCACGAATATAAATAATATTAAATGATTCTTATTAACTCAAAAAAAAGGTTCATAACCTTATTGATAGTTTTAGTTTGTGGGATCATTATATTTTTTTTAGGTTTAGGTAATACAGGACTGGTGGATGAAACGCCCCCTTTATTTGCCGCAGCGGCAAGGGCGATGAGTGAATCTGGTGACTGGATAACTCCTAAGGTCAATGGAATGTTCCGCTTTGATAAGCCTCCATTAATATATTGGCTAATGGGGTTTTTTTACTCATTACCGAAAAACGAGATTTGGGATAGTTTCGGGACACTCTCAGCAAGACTTCCTTCAGCTTTAGGATCATTATTTTTAATGTTGATGATTGGAGATACTTTATTTTGCTGGCCACAGAAGGGTGATAGGCAACTCCTTAGTCCAATAGTTGCATCATTAGGCTTTGCATTATCTCCACTAATAATTATATGGAGTAGAACTGCCGTAAGTGATGCCCTTTTAACTGGAACCTTAGGGATTAGCTTGCTTTTGTTTTGGAGAAGAATGGCAAGTGAAAATGATGAACAATGTATTTCAGCGTGGGTATTTTTAGGTTTTGCGATTCTAACTAAAGGACCTGTTGCATTTGTTTTGGCATTATTTACTATTGCGTCTTTCTTACTTAGTCAGAAGAATTGGAAAACTTTTCTTTTAAAGATAAATCCTAAAAAAGGTTTTTTAATTACGATATTAATAAGTGTTCCATGGTACGTATTAGAACTCATCAAAGAGGGAAAGCCTTTTTGGGATAATTTTTTTGGCTACCATAATTTTCAAAGATATACCTCAGTTGTAAACAATCATGCAGAACCAGTCTGGTTTTTTCTTTACATAATGATATTGGCTTCATTACCATTCACTCCTTTTTTGTGTCACGGGATATTCAAAGCCTTTCAGGATTTCTTAAAAAGTTTAAAAGAAAGTTGCAATGTTGCTGATACCCTTTATTTATATTCTCTATGTTGGTTAACATCGGTTTTAATCTTTTTTAGTCTTTCTGCTACAAAACTACCAAGTTATTGGCTGCCAGCAACTCCAGCAGCTGCAATATTAATTAGTAATAGCTTTATAAGCTTAAAATATTCAAGGAAAAGTTATCTATATTTATGGATATTTAATATCTTAACTTTGTTTGGCGTCTCAATGGCTTTCTTTTTCTCAAATAATTGGTTAAGTTCCATAAATGATCCTGAAATGCCTAATCTTGCATCTGAACTTATAAGCTCTCGGATTATTTTCAAAGCAAAATTGTTCTTCTCTTCATTTACACTTCTTGCAATAATCTTATTTTCTTTAAAATCTAGAAATATCCTTCTTTATCTCCAAATTTTACTTTTAATTGGACAATCTTATTTGATGTCGCCAATTAGAAAATTAGCAGATACTTCAAGGCAATTACCTTTAAGGAATATCTCAAAATTAATTTTAGATATTCGCGAGGGAAGGGAAACTTTAGCAATGATCGGGATAAGAAAACCTTCATTACATTACTATTCGAGACAAATAGTTTTTTATGAACCAAATACTGAAGAGGGATTAATTAATCTTTCAGAAAGGTTAAATACTGATAAGAGAGAGAATTATGAGGATCAACCTGATTATGAATATAAATCTCTTTTGGTCGTGATAGATGAATACTCTACCCGTCAAAAGCAATGGTCAAAAATTAATCATCAGAAATTGGGCAAATTTGGGATTTATAATTTATGGCGAATTCAAAAAAGTGACTTAAATAAGTATTCGAAATTTTTAGTTAAAAGTGGATATAAATCTGACTGGGAAAATAGAAAAGTTGAAAAATTTTAACAAAGTCTTTTTTTAAGAAGAGCATTTTTTAAATCATAAATGCTGCACTTGCTTGGGATATCAATTTTATTTAAATCTTCCATTAATTCAAGATCGATGACAGAATCTTCGGCTAAAAAACTAAAAACTTCATTAATGCTTATTCCCATATCTTGAGCCATCTCTAAGATAAGTCTTAGGGTTTCTCTCCTCACAGAAATCCTTAGATCTAGAGGGATATATTCATTTTCAGGGTTTGCTGACTTCATATACTAAATCTTAAGACATTATTTAGTTATCAGGATATAATCTTTACAATATTCATCAATCATGCATCTTAATGACCTTCATTTAAGTGGTTTGAATAAATAAATTCATGAACATTTTTATTAGAGGGATGGTAATTATTGAAATTAAGGTTGTAGTAAACAGAATTTTTGAAGCTATTTTTTGTTTCACACCATAAGCTTCTGCCATTAATATTGTGGATATTGCCGTTGGGGTTGCTGCCTGAAGAATTATTGCAGATGATTGATAGAAGTTAAAATTTAAAATTTTACATATTAAAAAAATAATAAAGGGAAGAATAAATAACTTTAATAAAATTGAAAATTTAATTTCTTCATTTAGATCCAAAATTCTCTCATTTTGTTTTGTGATTATTCCAAGTCTTGTTCCCACAATTATTATTGCCAAAGCAATAACTATTCTTGCAGGAATCCAAAGATAATTGCCTAAAATTTCATTTATTTGAAAAAGATATGCAATAAGTACACCAATAATCCCTCTTGATGCAGGGCTATTTATCAATGCATTTAATAATCCTTTGATGTTTAGAATGTTATTGCTTTTGGATTTTTCTTGAAGAAAAAAAGGTCCAAATATCCAAGCGAAAAGTGTGGTTCCTAAATCAAATCCAATAGTGAAATTTATAGTTGTTGAAGGTAGAAGAGCTAGAGCAATTGGTATTCCAAGAAATGATGTATTACCTATTAGGCCAGCTAGCTGCAATGTGTAATTTGAAAGCCTATTCTTAAATATTGGGATTATATTTATTAGAGTTAATAAAAATCCAATTACAAAGAATGCTAAAAAAGCACTTTTAATTAGATTTATATCTATACCTTCCTTTAATAGGAGACCCATTACACTTAATGGAATGCCAAATCTTATTAGAGGTCTTGCTATATATTTTGAAATCTTTGGATTCTTTTCCCCCAGAAGAAAACCACAGATTAAAAAAGGGATAATATTTATAAAAAGAGAGTAGATTGTTTAATTAAATATTTATTAAAGCAATCTTAACTCGCCATAGCGCAGTCAAAAAGTTTTTTATTGTTAATTTAGAATTTAAATTATTTTCCAGATTGCTTTGTCAGGAATTAGAGGAGATTTATATAAATTTTCTGGTTCTTCAGTCAAAACTCTCCATGTAGGAACCCGACAAGTTACATAAGCAGGACTTTCTATTAAAACTCCTGGGTTCTCATCAAAAGTACATGTAAAACCTTCTTTCCAATATCCACCCTTGTTAAGGCTTCCTTTAAACCAAACCCAGCATTTTGAAGTTTTCAAGATCAGTAAATTTTTTATTATATTTTAATCAAGATTTAAGTAATAAATCTAAATTTAATTACTTAAAAAAAATTTTTTTACTCATTTTAGTATTTTTGAAAAATATATTTTAGAGATTAATATCAATAAATTTAAGATCAGGGTAATTAGATTTGCTATCAATATTGGTGTAGAAGAAATTTTATAACCGTAAATAATCCAAGACAAAACACCGATAATAAACATTATTAATGTTGTCAAAGAAACATCATCTGCCTTTTTTGTTTTTAAAGTTTTTATCAATTGAGGTAGAAATGCTGCTGTTGTTAAAATCGCTGCAAAATATCCAAATATATCTACATTCATAAAAATATTTTAAAAACTATTATTTAATTAAATCGCTCAAAAAACCTAACGGATCCCTCATATTTGATGAATATCCAAGCACATCGTTTGAAAAAAATTTATAAATAATTTGATTTTTATTATTCAAGAGAAAAGAAGCTCCTCTTTGTGGAAGGTATTCTTCATTAAGAATATAATCACTCCAATTTTGAATTATTTCATTCATATTATTCAATCTAAATGTGGCTAATTCAAATGGTCTCAAATAACCATCCCCGAAAACCTTTTTAAAAGAATTACCTGAAAATTTTAAAAATTTTAAAACGTTAATCTTGTCAAATTCTGAATAAATTTGCTTTGCTTTTCGATCGCCGGTGTAACCTCTTATAACTTCTTTAATTGTTTTAAAAGAATTTATACCTGATAACATCAAAAGCATATTGATCCAACCTCCTAAACCAATATTTAATCCTCTTGAGGCTTTTAGATTATTATGGATTTGATTATCAGAGACAACTACTAAATTTTCTTTGTGAAAGCCAGTAAATTTACAGAATTTTTCTTTTCCATTTTGATTCCCAATAGCAATTGCAAAAATATCTAAATTTTTATCTTGATTTTTATCTATAAAACTTTTCAAATTTAGTGCATATTCAAAGCTATCAAAATCTCCCAATAAACCAAATAAAACAATTAATTTGAATTTTTTATGCCCATTAAAGTTGAATTCTTCAATAAGATTTTTTATTTCCATTTTAAAATTTGTTAGTCACGATGGGTTGAATTTTTTAAAATTTTTCTCAAAAAATTTTTCTTACCTTGATTAGTATAAAATTTTACATGAAAAAGTTTTTAAAGAAATTAATTTAACGTTTCTAGATTTTATTATTCTAATGTAAACATTTTGAAGTTATGACTGTAGGAATTTATTACGCAACTACAACTGGAAAAACTGAAGACGTAGCTGATCGTCTTCACAACTTTATTTCTTCAGCAGAAGCACCTAAGGATGTATCTGATGTGGATGATCTTTCCGAATTTGAAGGTCTTGATGGAATTATCTGCGGGATACCCACTTGGAATACTGGTGCCGATGAAGAAAGATCTGGAACTGCATGGGATTCAATCTTAGAGGATATTGGTGAACTAAGTTTATCAGGAAAAAAAGTTGCGATTTTTGGTTTAGGAGATTCTTCTACATATACAGAAAACTATTGTGATGCAATGGAAGAACTTCATAGCTACTTCACAAAAGCAGGCGCTGAAATGGTCGGTTACGTAGATAAATCTTCGTATACCTTTGATGAATCAAAAAGTGTTATAGGAGAAAGCTTTTGTGGATTACCTCTTGATGAGGATAGTGAATCTGATTTGACCGATTCTCGTCTTGAAACATGGGCTTCTCAGCTTAAGGGTGAAATTCCTTCATTGGCGTAAGCTTTCACAGATATTACTTCCCCAATTTGTAACATTTGTTCTTTTACAATATGTTTTTTTTACATAAGTAATTAAATCTGTAAAGAACATGTAAAAACAATAGCGATAAGCAATATGCTCAATTTGCTGTTTACTTAAATCAAGTGTTACAAACTTACGGAAAATCTGATGTCACCTATGACTGGTACGCGGGGAATTCGGGTGTTGTTGGCCGTTCAGGTAAATTCATAGCTGCTCATGCTGCCCATGCAGGCCTAATGATGTTCTGGGCAGGAGCTTTTGGATTATTTGAATTGGCCCGTTACGACGCAAGTATTCCAATGGGTGCACAGAAAGCAATTGTTTTGCCTCACCTTGCGGGTATTGGAATTGGTGGCGTAGAAAATGGTGTTATTACAGAACCATATGGAATTGTTGTAATTTGCACATTACATCTAATTTTCTCAGCAGTATTGGGTGCTGGGGGATTATTACATTCCAACAAATTTGCAGGTGATCTTGGAGACTACCCAGAAAATAGTAAGCCACAAAAATTTGATTTCGAATGGGATGACCCAGATAAATTAACTTTTATTCTTGGTCATCATCTAATCTTTCTTGGGCTTGGAGCAATTATGTTCGTTGAATGGGCTCGTATTCATGGAATTTACGACCCAGCAATAGGATCTACAAGACAAGTTATTTACAATTTAGATATTGCCGCTATCTGGAATCATCAATTTGATTTTTTAAAAATAGATAGTCTGGAAGACGTTATGGGAGGACATGCTTTCCTAGCTTTCCTAGAAATAATTGGAGGTGTTTTCCACATTTGTACTAAACAATTTGGAGAATATACAGAATTTAAAGGGAAGGGATTACTTGGCGCCGAGGCAATTTTGTCATACTCAGTTGTTGGTGTTTCATATATGGCTTTTGTTGCTGCTTTTTGGTGTGCTTCGAATACGACCATATATCCAGTCGATCTATATGGAGAACCATTAAAGCTTCAATTTGAATTTGCTCCTTATTTTACTGATACAGTAGATTTGGGTTCAGGAGCATATAGTTCAAGAGCTTGGCTTGCTAATACTCATTTTTATTTGGGTTTCTTTTTCTTACAAGGTCATCTTTGGCACGCACTAAGAGCTATGGGATTTGACTTTAAGAAAATTGGTCAAGCTTTTGATAATATTGAAAATACAAAAATTACTCAAAACTAATTTAAACTAACAAAAAACCTCTCCAATAACAGGGAGGTTTTTTTTGTATAATTATCTGACGTTTTCAAAAAATTAATGGATAATCTAAAAGAAATTAATTGTAAGGAGATTTTTAAAAAGGCTTATGAAAATCGTTACACCTGGAAGAATGATTTTCATGGTTACCAAGGTAAATGTATTTTCTTGACTAATAATAATATTCATAAAGGTAACTTCTTATTAGGAAAGGATTTTAAACCAAATATTCAAAATATAGAAGATGAAAAAGTAGTTAAAAGTATTGCCTCTCAGTTATTTGAAGTGTGTATACATAGGGTAAAGAGAGAATTTGAATCAGTGCACTCAGAAAATAATTTTAATTTACTTAAAAATTCTGAAAGTGGGATTGAAATGAGTGTTTCAGGTAAGAATCATGGTGATAAATATAGAGTTAAAAATAACTGTATTAATATGGTCTACAGAAAAATTCATGGAACTATAATAGAAATTTTTGTTGAAGAATTTTTAGATACAGGAACAGGTTCCCTTAGTAAAAAATATAGTAGCCAACAAATTGATCCTGATACATTTGAGACAAATTCTCAAAAATTGGAATATGAGGATGAATTTCTAAATATGGGTAAAGACGATTATTGGATATTAAATTCGAGGACAATAAAATACTTAAACCAAAATCAAGAAGAAGAAACACAAAAGTTTATCTTCAAGGACCTATGCTTATTAAATTAGGTTTTTTTATTCAACCAATCTAAAACCTTTATCAAGTAGTTTTTGATATAAAAGTCTTGCTCTAAAAGCTAGAATTTGCTCTTCATTTTCATTACTAATTACATGAAAATAATTATTATCTAATTTATTTTTGCTAAAGCATACATTTGCTTCTCCTAATCTTAAAGTCCAGTTCTCTTCTTTTGCTAAATGTTGATTGGGGCCAAGGTCCCATGGACATTTTTCAGGATATTTTTCTCTTTTAGAACCCATATGATTAATTTTAACTACCCAATATTAGTAAAAATTTAAAATTATGGCTATGAAAAATAGTTGATAACTTTTTCATAGAGTTGTTGTTTAATGTAATGAAATTAAAAATTTACTTTCTGGTTGCGATTAAACAATAAAATGGGTCTTTATTTAAAAAATTAAAGATATTAAGTGCTGGTTCAGTAAACTTTTTGATAATTTTTGGCTCATTAAATCCGTTTGAGATTAATACTTTTCTTACATATTTAATCCTTTCTCCTTCAGTAGATGATGTCCATATGTTAGGAGCTTTATGCCAAAATGCTCTGTTTGAAAAAGCAATAATAATTTTGCCATTTCTACTCAATATTCTTGCAATTTCTTTAGTTAAATTCTCTGGATATTGTAAATATTGCCATGCGGCTACCATCAAGCAATAATCAACGCTTTCTTTCTCTAGGGGAATTTGTTGACTTAAATTAAAATTTTGTATCCAAAAATAATCAAAAATTTTGTTTTTTTCAAGTTCTTGTTTGTTTAAACCATGTCCAATAACTTTTTTATATTTTTTCCCTCTAGGTAAGTAACTATCCCAACTGGACATTAAATCAAGAACGGTTGAATAATTATCAATTTCTCTTTCATATAAATCTGATAAATTTTGCCTGAAATTTGCATCTAGATGATAAACAAATTTTGGATCAGAATAAAATTCTTCATCATTACTCTCATCAATTTTTTTTCTTTGATAATTATTTAAGACTTCCAAAGCAAATAATTTTGAATCCACATTTCAAATCTAGTAAAAAGAAATTCTAATTGTGTAAAAGAAATTTATTATAATTTAATAGATTAAATATTCTCAAAAAAACTAGACATCTATCCAAAAAAAGTTAAATTATTAATTAATGATTAAATAATGATGATTGAGTTCAAGAAGAGCAAAAAAAACAGGTCTAAAAATGCTCTTTTCAATCCTTATAAAAATGGAATAAGTTCATACGATATGGCATATCTTTCATCAAAAAGAAATTTTAAAAATAAAACTGCTTATCTACAAAAAGATTCTAAGAAAGATTATCTTGCTGCATAGACATGCCTTATATTAATGTTTCGACTTCAGCAAAAATAAAAGATAAAGCTAAATTACTCGAAGAAATTTCAATTCTTATTTCATCTTTAACTAACAAATCAAGAAGTTTTGTTATGGTAAAAATAGATGATAATTGCCAAATATATTTTGATGATGAGACACCTTCTTGCTTTTTAGAAATCAAATCAATAGGTTCTCTAAATCCTTCAGAAATGGCAAAGCCAATATCAGATTTTGTATATGAGAAAATGGGGATCCCTGCTAATAGGATTTATATTTCTTTTGAGGATGTGCCAGCTTCATTGTGGGCTTGGAATGGAAGAACATTTGGATAAAAATTTTTTTTGGTACTAAGCTAGTGGAAATAAATAAATTAGTCGATTTAAATAATTTTAGAACTGCGCCTCAATTAAGTAATAGTCAAGAAAAAAAACTTTTAGAGGAACTAGAAGCAAATATTTTTAATGCCGATTGGATAACAATAGGCATAATGGCACCTTGCGATAATAAGGCTATTGAAGCATTACAATCAGTTTCTAAGAAATATTCCTTAATTAAGTTTGGGAATCTAGGTTCTCTTCATGCTGATGGAAGCGTTTTTTTAAAAGCTAATCAAAAAACTGGTAATGTTTTTGTAAGATCTGAAAATGGTCTTGGAGAAGGAATTTTAATAACATGTCAGTATGAAGAAGATGCTAAAAAATCTAATACTTTTGGACCATTGCCATTAGATTTTTTTACATAATTAATTCCTAATTTATTTTTTTCAAGGATCTAATTAAATGACAACTTTTTATAGGATGATATTTTTGAGGACTTGGATTATAAAATATTTTTTACTTTAAAGCTTTGTTATTATGTCTACTGGCATTGGTCTAAACTTTTCCACTTATTAATTTAATGTTTTTTCAGGATATAATTCAAAATTTAAATAATTTCTGGTCAGAAGAAGGTTGTTTAATAATGCAGCCGTATGATACCGAAAAAGGTGCTGGAACAATGAATCCGCATACTTTTTTAAGAGCTATTGGACCAGAGCCCTGGAGTGTAGCATATGCAGAACCATGCAGAAGACCTACAGATGGACGTTTTGGAGATAATCCAAATAGAGCGCAGCATTATTTTCAATATCAAGTAATAATTAAACCTTCACCGGAAGGAATCCAGGAAAAATATTTGACATCTCTAGAATCTCTTGGAATTAATCCTAGAAATCATGATATAAGATTTGTAGAAGATAATTGGGAGTCGCCAACTCTTGGAGCCTGGGGTGTAGGTTGGGAAATTTGGTTGGACGGAATGGAAGTTACTCAATTTACTTATTTCCAACAATGCGGGGGTATAGATTGTAATCCAATCCCAATTGAAATTACTTATGGATTAGAAAGGATTGCAATGTTTTTGCAGGATAAGGAAAGTATCTGGGACTTGAATTGGAACAAAAATTTGAGATATAGCGATATTTGGCTTCAATTTGAAAAAAGTCAATGCTCTTATAATTTCAATGAATCTAGTTCTGACAATCTAAGAAAATTATTTGAAATTTACCAAGATGAGGCAAATAATCTAATCAAAAAGAAATTAACTTATCCAGCCCTTGATTTTGTTCTGAAATGTAGTCATACCTTTAATTTACTTGATGCAAGAGGAGTTATCTCTGTGACAGATCGTGCACAATACATAGAAAAAATTAGAAAATTAGCAAGAGAAGTTGCATCATCCTGGATTGAAGAGAGAAATGCTTTGAATTTTCCGTTATTAAAAAAATAAAAACTTTTAAGTGAGTTTTTTAGATTGATTCTATGTAAAAATTGATACATGTAACTGAATCTAATTTGCCTACCTAAAAAAGTTGTCTTAGATACAATTTGTTTACCCATTTCTATGGGTAATTTTAGTGTGAGGTAAAATGAAACTCTTCCAACAAATGTTGGTTGCAGGTGCTTCTTTGAGTTTATTAACTCCAATTGTTGCACAAGCATCCGATGTTAATCTTGAAGAAATGGATAGCTACACTCGTAGTACCAAATCTTCAAAAAAACAACTCGATAGTAAAACTTTCTCTAAAGAAATTGTAAAAATTAATGAGAGAGTTGATAACATTGAATCTAAATTTAATGAATTCGAAGCTGGCGGCTTTTCGGATACAACCGTATTAGATGGTAAAGCAATTTTTGATGTAGGAAGTGTCGATACTGATGACGACACTTATGATGGCACCACTCAGTTCATGTATACATACACATTGAACTTAAATACTAGTTTTAATGGTGATGACAATCTTTACACTAGAATTAAAACTGGAAATCATACTTCTTGGTCCAAAACAAAATCCGTTTACAATACTTATCTAAGTTCTGGCAACGGTAATGGCGATGTACTCGAGGTTGATAAACTTTGGTACACAACTCCTGTTGGGGATAGCAATCATACAGTAACTATCGGTCCAAAGATTGAAAATTATTATATGCATGCAACAACTCCTTCAATATACCAACCAGTACTGAAGGCATTTACTCTAGGAGGTAATGCAGCAGGTTATGGTGCAAGTACTAGCCCAGGAGTTGGTTGGGCTTATACTGCAGATAACGGTTTTGCAATGAGCTCTAATATTACATCTAAAAACCCTGTATTTACTGATGAAGCTAAACAAAGTTGGGCAACACAAATTGGTTATACACAGCCTAATTATTCTGTTTCTGCTTTAGTTAACATGAAATATAATGGTTGGACTGATTCTTATTTTATGACTACCGATGGGAAAGCTAGATCTGGCGATGGGAACAGTACTAACGTTGGTTTAAGAGCTTGGTGGAGGCCAACAGACGCAGAAACTGCTATACCTTCTATTTCAGTTGGTTATGACACCTCAGAAACAGATGCTTCATCAAATTCAAATACGACTGCTTATTTTGTTGGACTTAATTGGACTGACGTATTCAATGCAGATGACAAAATTGGCTTAGCATTTGGTCAGCCTCAAATGGTTGAAGGAGAGACAATTGAACCTTTCTTGTACGAACTTTATTATAAGTACCAAGTAAATGATTCAATTTCAGTAACTCCTACAATATTTGGTGGAACTTCTAAAAATGAAAGTAATGTTGAAACTGACATGACAGGTTATCTTTTGCAAACCACATTCAAATTCTAAATTGTTTTTGGAATAAAAAATGCCCCTATAAAGGGGCTTTTTTTTTGCTTATAAATATCTAGATTGAGGTAATTTATTTACTCAGGTTGAACAATAATTATAAAATATAAATTTATCAAGAATTTTAGAAGTGTCTATTGAAAATTAGATGTATTTGAATTATTCATTAAATAAAAAATTGATTTTTTAAATCTTTTTATAATCACCAACAGTTTTCTCCTTCGCCAATAGGGATACATGCAGATGATTTAGCTGCTTCATCGGCTATTCTTTGAGCTTCGGTGTCTAATTTGAAATCCGCATCTAAAGGCATATCAGTATTCCATTCTTTTAATCCACCTAAATCATTTTCACCTGATTTAACTGAATTAGTATCTGCTGTTGAAATAGCTAATGCGCTTGTAGCTGCTATAAAAATTGCAATTGAACTCTTTTTTTGCATTCGATAAATAAGCTTTTTATAATATTAATCAATTTCAGATTAATATTCTTTTGTTTGTATAAAATGATTCTTTTTAATCACCCATAACTCTTAAAAGATTTGAATAAGATTTAAAAATAAGATCAAGTTCATCAGATCTACCATGCTTTGCCAATAAACTCCTTGCACCTGCGTCTAAATCAAATAAATATTCCCTTATTTCAGTTGATTTAACATAACTTTCTATCCAACCCACGCATACTAATCTTTCACCATTATTTACTGCATTCACTGCATGCAAATAAGAACTTGGATATAAAATTATCTCTCCAGCATTTAATTTGAATCTCTCTTCTGAATTCATTGTTTCAACAATTAATTCTCCACCTTCATAAGATTCTTTATTTGTTAATGAGAGAGTAAAAGACAAATCTGATCTGCCGGAAGACATGTAAGGATTGTCAATATGTCTCCCATAACGCATATTATTTGAAGATTTTGTAAACATTATTCCATGTATTTTTTTTGGCAAAGAAAAACTTTTTATTAATTGGCTGGAGAGGATCTTTTTATTAACTAATTGAGCGTTGTTTTTTGATACTTCAGAATTTCTATTTAATTGCAAATTATTTTTTACCTTTGAGGCATGACTGCCAGCAGTTTTTTTTCCATCCTCCCAATCTTGAGTTGCTTCTTCTAATTCTCTCTTTATAAGATTGATTTCTTCAGCATTTAGTAACTGATGAGTTAAATAATTCATGTGCAATATAAAAAATGATACATCTTTGTGTATAGAAGATAGCTTTTAAAGAATTTACAGTTTTGATAAGTATAAAGTAACCATAGATACTATTTTGAAAAAGTGCAAAAACTTAAAAAACTATTTTATACAGCACTAACATGTACATTTTTAATGAATGTAAATATTCCTGTTAATTCAACTGAAAAAGAAGTCAGAGTTTATTCGGGTAGGCATTACAACACTGATAGAAGTGTTTATAAAAAGTTTGCAGAAGAAACAGGAATTAAAGTTAGGCTTATAGAAGCAGCAGGAATATCTTTAATTGAAAGATTGAAACGAGAAGGAAAGAATTCTCAAGCAGATTTAATATTACTTGTAGATGCCGCAAGAATTACTAATGCAGCAAAAGCTGGTTTACTTCAACCAATAGGATCTTCTGATTTAGAAAATGATGTTCCAATTGGATTGAAAGACCCAAATAAGGAATGGTACGCCTTAACAAGAAGAGTAAGAGTTATGATAGCCAATCCAAAAGTCGTAGATGTTAGCAAGATTAATGATTACACTGATTTGGCTGATCCGTCTTTTAAAGGGAAAGTATGTTTAAGAAATAGAAAAAGTCCATATAATCAATCTTTAGTTGCCAATCAAATAATTAACAAAGGCGAATCAGAAACTAAAGCTTGGTTATCCGGAATGATTTCAAATGTTTCCCAACCATTCTTCCCAGGGGATATTTCAATTATTAGAGCAGTTTCTAAGAAAAAATGTGGAGTAGGAATTGTTAATCATTATTATGTCGCAAGAATGTTAGCGGGTGTTAATGGAAGAAGAGATGCTTTGTATGCAAAAAAAACGAAGGTCCTTACGCCTAATCCTGCACATGTAAATATTAGTGCCGGTGGTGTTGCAAAATATGCAACAAATAAAAATGAAGCTATTCAGTTGCTTGAATTCTTAGCATCTCCAGAAGGAAGTAAAGGTTTAGCTGCTCCAACTTTTGAACATCCTTTGAAGGAAGTTAATCAGAATGAAATAGTAAAGAACTTTGGAGAATTTATACCTGATAGTGTCACTGTAGAAGACCTTGGAGAAAAAAATTCTCTAGCTATTAAATTGATGAAAGATGCCGGGTGGAATTAAAAATTAAGATAATTATATAGTTCATAATTTTTTCTTTATTGTGTGCATACTTATAAACATACGGAGAGGTGGCTGAGTGGTCGAAAGCGAACGACTCGAAATCGTTTAATAGGAAAGAAACTATTCGTGGGTTCGAATCCCACCCTCTCCGGATTTTTTTAGTGTCTGACAGTGTCAGAGGCATTCTGTTAAAGTCAAAAATTTTGTAAATTCCCGCTATGGCAATAATTATTGTATTTTCTTATTAAAAACAGTGTCGGATAATGTCAGGTTAATTCAGAGATGATCAACCCTTTAATATCTAAAAGTGTTGGGGGAAGTGTTGGGGGAATTTTGAAAGTGTTGGGGGAATGGGTTCGACTTTTAAAATGAATTTTTTGATTGATATTAAAAATATTTTAGGAAATAATTTCCAGAGCAGAATCAACTAATTTTTTCCTATATTTACTTAATTCTAAAGTGGAGACTGAAAGTAATTCATAATTAACTTTATCGATCACTAATCTTTTAGTTGTATTCGTCAATATCAGATTACAAATCTCTTTGGAAGGCATATTATCTAAAACAATTTTAAATTGACTTTTATAGTCTTTGAATCCAATACGCTCATCATGATTCTTAATATTGGGATTCATAACCAACATTGTTTTTATGATTTGAAATGCTTTTAATTCTTCAGCAGTTGTATAGATTCCAGTTGATGATTTTTCACCCTCAAGAACCTTGATCTTTTCTATTGAGTTTTGTAATGAAACAGAATTTATCAGGTTAGATATTTTGTTAGAGATTTTTTCAGTAATTCTCTTTCCATTCATCTTTTGAAAGACAAGTTTTATCAAATCATCTCCCACTGGATAGAGTGTCTGAGTTAATGCATTATTAAAATCATCTAAAAAATATTTTTCCTCAGATATTTTGAGAATTTCTGTAGGATTAAAAACCTGTATATGGAAATTTGCAATATCTTCAAGATCCGCTCTTGTGAAATCTCTTAAGTCAAAAATCATAAAAGGATAATTACTAAGTTTCTTAGGTTCATTCCACATTACTGAATAAAACTCATAGACAATTCCGTTAGTTAAAATTCCTACTTTCGACTCTTTATGATTATGAAAATACTCTGCTAATTGTTGTCTATTCCTATCTGTTAAATTTGAGGTTGATCTTTTACATTCAATCAACATTATTGGTGTTCTTCGATTTAAGGATATAACCATATCAACTTTTTTTACACTTCCTTTATCAAATTTCAGACTGAATTCATGCGAATAGTGTTCCATTTTGTTGTAACCAAGCAGGTTAAAAAATGGTTCAATTAAATAATCTCTAGTCTGAGACTCGTTTTCGCTAAGTTTAATTGCTTTGTTATAGTCCCACTTTGAGAATGATTTATCTAATAAGTTCCCAATTTGTTTAATTGTTGCCAACTTTTCCCTTTGTTTATTTAATAATATTTTGCCAAAATAATTATTCTCCAACTTTTTTATGTTTCGAACTTCTCAAGTTTTTATTTGATTTTCTTCTCAAACTCTTTAAATGAAGATTGCATTTGCCCTTTATTTTCTACTGGATCATCCTTGTCTAAACATCTAATCTTTCTCCATCTGGAATACATATATCCAAGATAGATACCTTGCATAAAATTCTTTGCACCATGCTCTAATAGATTCTTGGAAAATTTATCGTTAAATCTTTCACTTTCAATTAGTTCTTTTTGCCAGTTTATTTTTTCTTTCATTGCTGTTGCTGTTCTTCCTGTTTTTTCTTCAGTCTTTCGTATTCAACATGCAGAACACCTAATCGCCAAGCATCTTTCAAACCTTTTACACCTCCCATTAAGAGTTTTGCATCTGAAGTAGAATGAGATTTCATGTTCAAGAATTCATTCTGCCAAGAATTATCATCCCACTTAGTCATACCGTTACTCTTTCTCCTAATTTTAGATATCTTGTCAATGACAAAAAAGTGTTGGGGGAAGTGTTGGGGGAATTTTAATGATTTACAAAAATGCTAGTGCCAGTATGTGTCTGAGAGTGTCTCATGGATTCATCTCAACTAACACCCTCTCCGTTAATTTATAGTTTCTGGAAGTCATAAACATAAATAAGAGGGCATTTATTTGTCCTCTTCGAGTCTTATGCACCTCGCTGTCCACAATGTGGATGAAGTGCTTTTGACTCTTAAATTGTTTCTAATCCTACTGAATGGGAAAAGATAGATTTGACAACTACAAAGCACAGATACTCGGGTATTAATACTCTATTAATTACAACTGAATAGGAGGATAATTGAGAGGTAGAGATATAGGAGGTTTTATGTTAATGAATCTCACCATTCCATTTACTGCCCTTAGAAATGCAACTTCAGATATTTGGAGAATGCATGATTTTAATTATCAACTACCAAAAGATCAAAGACAAGATTATTGGGAAAAAGAATGTATAGATCATCCAACAAGTTCTCATTGCAAAGTTTACTAAAAGTAATATAAATTCAACACATTGAAAAGACCCTTTTTAGGGTCTTTTCTTGTAATTAAGTAGATTAACTTTTAGTATAAAACTTATGAAAATATGAATATTAATAATTCAATATCTAAATATGATTGGCAGTATCTTATAACAGGATTTTTTTTAATCTCAGTTTTTATTTTTACAGATTTAATTGGAGTTATTGACAAAGAATATTTTTACTTTATACCAAGACTAATTAGTAATCAACCCCATAGGATTTTCACATCAATCTTAATCCATGCAGATTTAAATCATTTATTAAGTAATCTTGGAGGAATAATCATCACTAGAAATTTTTTGATGAGACTTGGAATCGAAAGCAGATTCTTTTATCTGAAATTTATTTTAATTTGTTCTTTTTTTAATTTCTTTATTATCTGGGTTTACGAAAGGATCCTTTCCTATTTTAATATCTTTCCTAACTATGCTGTTTTAGGATTTAGTGGGATAATTTATGCTTTATTTGGATTCTTACTATTAACTTCTTTTTATGGAAAAAAATATTTTTTAGGTAAACAAATTGGCTTTAATTCCAATTTTGAAGTTCAGAAAATGTCAAAGACAATATGTATTTTAGGTTTGATTTTCTCTTTTTTCCCAGGGGTAAGTTTATTAGGTCATTTAACTGGATTTATTGCAGGCTGTTTTTTATTCTTAATTTAATTATGTTTTGTTATTATTTGATCAAATTAATGAAGATATTTCGCAAGATAGTTAACTTTTTTCTTTTATTCTTTACTTTTAAATTGATCATTTTTGATATCAAAAGTGACTATTATCCCAGTACTTATAAGCAGTAATCAAATCCCAATTTTGGGGGAGGGTAATACCATATTAGTCTTATTTATAATAACCTCAGCGAATCTTTTCCAGTTACTAAGAAAGATTGAGTAATATTAATTTTGAATAAAGCATTACCTTAAAAAATGGCAAAAGTAGAAAATGATCTTGATATATATTACGCAGTTGGAAATGCAAATACTCAAAGACAAGAAAACGAACTTGCAGCAATTATGAAAAAACGCAATTCTGCAGGATGGAAGTTGATCTCAACAAGCACTGCAATAGTAGATACTAAAAACCTTTTTTCAAATCTTTATTTATTTTGGGAAAAGAAACAACAAACAATACTGTAGATAATTTATTCCTTTTTCAAGTAAGTTTTACAAAATAGAAACTCTTCACACGTTAATCTTTTATAATTAAATCCTTTTCTCCGAATTAGGGGTTTTTTCTTTATGTTCAGAAATGGAAAACTGTCACATGTGACAGTTAAGTAACATTCCATCCAGCGCTTCCACGAAATAGAATTTAATGGCATATTCTAAATGTGTGTGAAGGAGTGGTTTTCTGAAGCAGTGGAAACAAGGAAACACTTGTTTTGGTTGAACCTTAAAAGGCCCCGTTATAGTGGCCTTTTTTTATGCAAATTCTTTGCTTCTATTTACTTTCCTGTATAGTTCCAAGGTTTTCCTATAAAAAATTTGATAGCAGATAAAATGAGTTACTTTCTAAATATTTCCTGTTTGGTTCTATAATTCCCCCTGTAGGAAAAGATGTTATTTGCCCTATATGTTTTTGATAATGCTTATTAGTGTTTATCTCATATGAATAAGAAAGATCTAAATTTCAAATCAGTAATTTTTAAAATATTTTTTACCTATTTAGGGGTTTATTTTTTTGCTCTAATTTTTAAGTATACCTATGATCTTGAGTCCTTATTTAATAATATTCAATACAAATATTTGATTGCTTTAAATATAGTTTCTATATTTTTAGGCCTCCCATTATCAATTATTTTTGATTTTATGTTATTGAAGATTTTTGGGTTTAATTATGTTTTATTATTTTCTCCTGCTTTGACAACTTTAAGTGTAATTCAAGTTCTTATTCTGAGAAAAATTAAATTTAAATTTTCTAGAAATATTTTATTTTTAAAAAAACCAGAAAAAAATAATCTTTATAAATTTTTTGACAATATTACTTTTAGATCTTTTTATATTTTAATCATTAGATCTTTCCCGATCCTGCCTCATGTTTTGGGTAGCTATATTATTGCCTCGTCAAAAATCAAAAAGAAGGTTATTCTAATAAACACATTATTGGGATCATTTTTTTACTATTTTTCCCTTTATCTAATAATAGGTAATGTTTAGTGAAATTTATTTTTCCCAAAATGGGTCTGTAGTTAAAGAAACCTGTAACGTACATTTTTTATTATTTTTAATTTCACTTATACAAGCCCTTACTGTTTCACCATTTACATCAATTTCGCAGGCTCCACAACTTCCTGTGAGGCAGCCAGTAGGGATTTCCAAACCTGCTTTTTCAGCAGAAGAAAACCAGTCATCACCGTCTGAAACAAATGTTTCTTTGTTGTTTGGCCATATTACTTTTATATTTTTTGTTTCTTTCAACTTAAAAATGATTTAAGATTTAAATGTTTGTTGAATTCATTCGCAAGATTATCAATAATGGATTGTCTCTTCTCTTTATAAGATATTGATTTTTTATTTAATATTGGTAGATTTTTACTCTTCCTTATTAAATTAATATATTGCATTCTCCAACTGTCATTTTCAAAGATCCCATGTATGTATGTTCCGGCAAGAGTTCCTCCGTTATTATTTTCTTTGTACCAACCAAGATCTGAATCTTCAAAAATAGGATTAATCTTTAATGAACTTTTGAAGTCCTCTAATACAGTTTGCCCACTATGAATTTCAAATCCATTAATTTCTGATTGGCATGGCCATTTAGATTTAGAGTTAACTTGACGTGTTAATTTTTTTTTAAAGAAAGTCGTTTTTAAAGGTAGTAATCCAATACCTTTAATTTTTTGTTCAGAATAATTTTTGGAACCCTCTTTAAAATACGGATCTTCAAGTGTAGTCCCTAACATTTGTAAACCTCCACATATTCCAATAATATTTCCTTCGTTTTTTGAATAATCCCTTATATCCTTAGATAAGCCAGAATTCTCTAGAAATATTTGATCTTTAATCGTTTGTTTACTGCCTGGCAGAATAATAAAGTCATACTTACTTAGGTTTTGTGATTTTCTAATCCATTCAATAAATATTGTTTCTTCATTTTCTAGTGGATCAAAATCTGAGAAGTTACTAATAGATGGTAATTTTATAATTCCAACTGTGATTTCAGGATTTTTAGAAATTGATTTTTTTTCTATTAAATCCAAAGAATCCTCTGGAGGAAATGAATCATTTAACCATGGAATAATTCCAATAACAGGGATTTGAGTCTCATTCTCTATCCATTTTTTTCCATCTTCAAATAATGAAAGGTCTCCTCTGAATCTATTTATAATAATTCCCTTAATAAGCTTCTTTTCTTCAGGCTTCATTAATGCAAGGGTACCAATTATTTGTGCAAATACGCCTCCCCTCTCAATATCAGTAACTAAAATACAATTTGCATTTAAATATTTAGCAACTCTTAAATTAGTTAGATCTCTATGAATTAAATTCACCTCTACCGGACTCCCAGCCCCTTCGATAATTAAACGGCAATTCGGATTCCCTTCGTAAATAGACTTTAAACTTTTTTTGATTACTTCCCAGCCTGGAACAAACCAATCTTTATAGTAATTCTGTGCGGTTGTGGTCCCTATGCTTTTGCCAAGGTGAATAACCTCGCTTATTGAGTTTCCTTGTGGTTTTAATAAAATAGGATTCATCACTGCAGAGGGATTAATACCACAAGCAAAAGCTTGAAGTGCTTGTGAATATGCCATCTCTCCACCTTCCCAATCAACCCAAGCGTTGTTACTCATATTTTGTCCTTTAAAAGGTATTGGTTCTTCTCCTAAATTTTTGAGAATCCTGCAAATAGCAGTAACAGTTAACGATTTACCTGCCCCACTGGAAGTGCCTAGGACCATTATTGGTTTCCTTATTTCGTGTAATTTTGCTTCTAACTCCATTAGTAATTTATATTAATTTTAAAAATTAATTATTAAATTGAATTATAATTTGGTAAAAAATTTGTGTTAATTCTAGCCTCTGCTTCTCAATCTAGAAAGAAATTACTAGAAAATTGTCAAATCGAATTTATCCAAATATCAAGTGACTTTGATGAAACTACAATTCAAGAAAAGAATATATTTAATTTAGCTTTGGAATTATCTTTTCAAAAGGCTAATAGTTTATCTGAAAATATTCAAAATATATCATTGCCCGATGAATTTAATTATGGTCCTTTGGAAATACTTGGGTGCGATTCAATTTTTGAATTTAGAGGAGAAGCTTATGGAAAACCATCTAATAAAGAGGAGGCATTTATTAGATGGAAAAAAATGTCTGGAGAATTTGGATTTTTACACACTGGTCATACTCTAATAATTGGGAATTTTGATTCAATTTCCAAAATTTTTAAAATGACTGAAATAATAAAAAAAACAGTAAGTTCAAAAGTTTATTTTTCTAATTTGGAAGATTGGGAAATTAAGAGTTATGTAAATACAAATGAACCTTTATACTGCGCCGGAGGATTCGCCTTGGAAGGTATAGGCGGTAAATATATAGAAAAAATAGAAGGTTGCTTTAGTAATGTAATGGGATTAAGTTTGCCATGGCTTAGAAAAAATTTATATAGATAATAAAATTGAGCAAAAAAAACCCTATCCGAAGATAGGGATTTTTTAATTGAGATAGAAATTAATCTAAATCAGGCATTTCTAGAGCTGGTTCACTCTTTCTGTCGATTCCTTTTTCGAAACCAGCAGCGGCTGCTCTAGCACGACCAGCATGCCAAAGATGACCAATGAATGTAAACCATCCTAGGAAGAATTGAGCTGCAGCTAACCATTGTCTTAAGTTGACGAAGTTAACAGCATTAGGCTCTGTAATGATTCCACCAACAGAGTTGATAGAAGCGTTTGGAGCATGAGTCATATATTCAGCTGCTCTTCTTACTTGCCAAGGCTGAATATCATTTTGGATTTTCTCAAGGCTCAATCCATTAGGTCCTCTTAAAGGTTCTAACCATGGGCCTCTGAAATCCCAAAATCTCATTGTTTCACCACCAAATATAATTTCACCAGTAGGAGATCTCATGAGATACTTACCTAGACCTGTTGGACCCATTGTTGAACCTACATTAGCTCCAATTCTTTGATCTCTCACTAGGAAAGTAAAGCTTTGAGCCTGTGAAGCTTCAGCATTTGTTGGACCATAAAACTCTGAAGGGTAAGCAGTGTTGTTAAACCAAATGAAAGTTGAAGCAATAAAACTTGCCACACAAATTCCACCAAGAGCGTAACTTAATAGACCTTCACCATTCCAGATAAAAGCTCTTCTTGCCCATCCAAAAGGTTTGGTAAAGATATGGAATATTCCTCCAATAATTGCAGTAATACCCACGTAGACATGTCCACCAACAATATCTTCAATGGAGTTAACACCGATTATCGAACCAGCTCCTCCCCATGGAGATCTGAATAGATAACCAAGAATAACTCTTGGATCTAAGGTTGGGTTTACAAGTCTGACTTCACCACCACCTGGTGCCCATGTGTCATATGCACCGCCAATAAAACACCAGTTTATTGACCACGCTAATGCACCTACACCCAGAACAATCAAATGATATCCGAGGATATTTGTCATTTGATTTTTATCTCTCCAATCGGTTGAGAAAAATGGAAAATCTTCTTCAAGTTTTTCTGGACCTGCTAATGAATGGTAAATACCACCAAAACCAAGTACAGCGGATGCTATCAAGTGAACCACGCCTGCCTGGAAGAAAGGCATGATATCAGTAACTTCACCACCTGGGCCTATCCCATATCCAAACATTGCAACGTGTGGCATACAGATTAAACCTTGCTCCCACATTGGTTTATCGAAAGTAAAATGATTAACCTCAAAGAGCATCATTGCTCCCGCCCAAAAGACTATTAGTCCAGAGTGAGCAATGTGAGCTCCTAATAAACGTCCAGATAAATTGATTAATCTAGCGTTACCTACATACCAGGCATAACCAGTTTCCTCAATACTTTGGTTTGGAGCTCTTAATAAATTATTAAAGGGCGTTTCCACGTGGAAGAACCTCCTCAGGGAATACAAAGTTTTCGTGTGGTTGATCCACAGAAGACATCCATGCTCGCATACCTTCATTCAAAAGTATATTCTTTGTATAGAAAGTTTCAAATTCTGGATCTTCTGCTGCACGGATTTCTTGGCTTACGAAATCATAAGCTCTTAGGTTTAGTGCTAAGCCTACAATACCAATTGAAGACGTCCACATACCCATAACAGGAACAAATAGCATCAAGAAGTGTAAGAAACGCTTGTTTGAGAAAGCAATACCGAAGATTTGACTCCAGAATCTATTCGCTGTAATCATTGAATAAGTTTCTTCTTCTTGAGTTGGGTCAAAAGCTCTAAATGTTGAACTTTGAACCTTACCATCTGTATAAATACTTGTATCTTCATACAATGTATTTTGTACTGTAGCTCCATGGATAGCACAAAGTAGAGCACCACCAAGAATTCCAGCGACACCCATCATGTGAAATGGATTTAAAGTAATATTGTGAAAACCTTGAATGAACAGAATGTAACGGAAAATTGCTGCAACACCGAATGAAGGTGCGAAGAACCAACTATGCTGTCCTAAAGGATAAATAAGGAAAATACTTGTGAATACTGCAATTACTGCTGAGAATGCTAAAGCGTTGTATGGTCTAATTCCAACAAGGCCAGCAATTTCAAACTGACGAAGCATAAAACCAATTAGGCCAAATACTCCATGTAATGCAACGAAGTTCCAAAGTCCACCAAGTTGTAGCCATCTTACAAAGCTACCTTGGGCTTCAGGACCCCATAAAAATAGAAGACTGTGTCCCATGGCATCACCAGGGGTGCTTACAGCTGCTGTTAAAAAGTTACAACCTTCAAGGTATGAGCTTGCAACTCCATGTGTGTACCATGAGGTAACAAATGTTGTTCCGACGAACCAACCACCTATAGCAAGATATGCACAAGGAAGTAGAAGTAGTCCGGACCAACCAATAAATACAAAGCGGTCGCGCTTCAACCAATCATCGAGGACATCAAACCATCCTCTTTGTGGGGCGCTACCAACTGCGATCGTCATGAGAAATCGTTTTTAGCTTCGGGATACGCAGTGACTGTAACAAAGATTGAGAGTAATGTGGGGAAATATTTGGATATCTGAAATGCCTTGTAAAGCTTTCCTGACTTTTTTATTAAAAATTAGGTAAGAATACTCCCTTAGTTTGTTAAATTATCTGAATTAGGCTCTAAAAAAGATAAAAATGAATTCAGACCTCACGTCATTCGATAAAATCGAACAAAAAATTGGTGGATCAAGAAAAATTTCAAATTATATTATTGGAGGAATGTTGACTATAGGAGGTATTGGCTTTCTTTTGGCCTCTATATCTAGCTACACAGGAAGGGATTTATTACCTTTAGGTAATCCCTCAACTTTGTTGTTTATCCCTCAAGGAATAATAATGGGAGCATACGGAGTAATAGCCAATTTATTAAATTTTTACTTGTGGTATTTGGTTTTTATAAACTTTGGTTCAGGAAGTAATTATTTTGATAAATCCTCAAAATCTGTTGAAATAAAAAGAAAGGGATTATTTAAAGATGTTGAAGTTAAATTAAATTTTGATGAAATTAAATCTGTTAAGTTGGATATAAGTGAGGGATTTAATCCTAGAAGAAGAATTGCTTTAGTATTAAAAGGTAGAAAAAAACCTCTCCCCTTAAGCGGAGCAGGTGAACTTAAACCACTGCTTCAGGTTGAAGAAGAAGGAGCTCGTCTAGCTAAATTTTTAGATGTTAATTTGGAGGGCCTAAAATAAAAAAAAAGTATTTTTTAAAAACATTATCTTTTATTCAGGTTTTGTTTTTGGTTCAAGCTTGTATTTATAAAAGTAAGATTGATTCAAATTATTACTGCCAAAAACTTAAATTTAGTTGTATTAAGAGTAATAAAGTAGTTATTTTTAAAACTTCAAAAGGTGATTTTGAGGTAAAATTATTTGGTAAAGATAACCCAGTAACAGTATCAAATTTTCTTGAAAACATAGACAACGATATATATGAAAATAAAAAATTTTATAAAATAATAAATTATCCCCAAATAAGGTTTATACATGGCGGCGTTAATCCAGAAAATAAATCTTATACAGAACGAAAACAAAACCTGAATAAGACAAGTTCAACAATACCTTTAGAAATAAAATTTAAAGAAGAAAGAAAACCAAGATATAACTATCAAATAAAAAATCCTAGTGAAACAGTTAATATAGTTAATACTTTTGAGAGTGGATCAATCGCTATGGTTAAAAGCGGTAAGAATAAGTCTTCATCTACTGAATTTTTTTTTGTAACTACTAAGATCCCAGAACTAGATGGAAGATATTCGATTTTTGGAAAGATAATTAAAGGATTAGACGTACTCGAAAAAATCAATAAAGAAGACTACATCAAGGCAGTCCAGATATCTAATTAAATTTCTAGAGAATATTTATTTATTTTCAACATTTCTGTATTAACTCCTGAAGAGCGTTTAAGAGCTACCTTCCCAGTCCTCGCTATTTCAAGGATGCCGTATGGCTCGAGTAATTTCTCTAGAGCAACTAACTTCCCAGGATCTCCAACTACCTCGAGAGTTAGGGCCATATCTGATACATCAACAACTTTTGCACGGAAAATCTGTACTATATCAAGAATATTACTCCTAGTATCTTCTTTCGATGAAACTTTTAGTAACATCAATTCCCTCTCAACAGCTGCGAGATTAGTAAAATCTACAACTCCCAGAACATTAAATAACTTATTCAGTTGCTTAGTCATCTGTTGAAGAGTTTCATTATCACCCTCTACTACCATTGTTAACCTTGAAATTCCTTTAGATTCTGCAGGTCCTACTGCAAGGCTATCTATGTTGAACCCCCTTCTAGCGAAGAGACCTGATATTCTACTCAAGGCTCCAGATTCATCTTCTACAAGAACTGATAATGTATGTTTCATATTTTAAAAGGTTTTTAAATCTCTAATCCATTCATAAGAAATTCTATTGAATACTGAAGGGTCTTCATCATGGATACAATGCCCTGAATTGGATATTATTTTTAATTTTACCCATCTATGGAAATTTGCAATCTTTTTACCAACAAACAAAGGTATGAAATTATCTTTTTCTCCCCAAATCAATAAAAAAGGAACTTTTTTTGAGGCGCTAAGTTTTCTCAAAAGGTGAGAAGCTTTAAAATTTTCATCTCTAGAAGACATTCCAATACACATTGCTCTTAATGATCTAGCTGAAGTTCTCCTTAAAACTGGTTTTGTTACCAAATCTATTAGTTCGCGATCAATATTATCTTTTTTGAAATAGGCAGAATTTAATCCCAGTTTAATAACCCCTAATTTAGTAATTAAAAATAAAATAATCTCCAAAGGGAAAAACAAAAAAAATATCGTTATGAATCTATCTTGAAATTTCTTAAATGATGATTTTTTTATTATGGATTTTTTATTTTCTTGAATTTGATCTGGCAAAGGCGATGCAATAACTGTTGCAATCTGATCCTCTAATGAAACAGCACATGTTAAAGCAACTAATGATCCAAGGGAATTGCCAATAAGAATTACTTTCCCAGAATTCTTTGGTCTTATTACCTGTGCAATAAAGTCTCTCACTTGATCACACCAAATCTCATTATTTAATTTTCCAATTTGTCTAATCCCAGGTTGCTCGGAATCCCCAAATCCTATTAAATCCAAAGAATAAGAGGCAAAATTCTTTTTCGCAAAATACTCTAAATTGTTTCTCCAATGTTTTCGACTTGCTCCAAATCCATGAAGAAAGATAATTGGAATCTCATTTTCTTCGCCTGTAACACTCCAACAAATTTTAAAACCATTCCAATTCCAGTAATTAGGAATGTTTATATTTTTTTTAAATTTATTATTCATATATACAAAAATTTTCAAGATATTTGAATTATCTACATTTTTAACAAATTAATGTATTTTAAATGTAAATTATATTAATCATTCAATTTTACTATGGCTAAAGAAATTTTTAGTATTGCAGCAGTTTTTTGGATATTGATACCAATAGGATTAGTTGGAGGTGCTTTGTTATTAAAGTTTCAGGGTGACTGATTCTCACGGATACATCACAATTTGAGTTATGGTCTTAAAGTTAAGTAAATCTTAAGTATGAAGATTCTTTTAGTAGGAGCAACAGGGACACTTGGTAGACAAATAGCAAAGCAAGCTATAGAAGAGGAACATGAAGTGAGATGCTTTGTAAGAAATCCAAGAAAAGCTTCCTTTCTACAAGAATGGGGTTGTGAGCTAACAAAAGGTAACTTATTAAATTCTTCTGATATCAAATATGCATTGCAAGATATTGAAGTGGTTATTGATGCAGCGACTAGTAGACCAGATGATCCTAAAAGTATTTATGAAATTGATTGGGATGGAAAACTTAACTTATTCAATGCTTGCGAATCTTTAAATGTAAAAAGGGTAATATTCCTTTCTATCCTCCTAACAGAAAAGTTTAGAAATGTTCCTTTAATGGACATTAAATTTTGCACTGAAAAACTTCTTGAAAAATCTGATTTAGACTATACAATCTTCAAATGTGCAGCTTTTATGCAAGGAATCATTGGTCAATTCGCAATCCCAATCTTGGATAGTCAAGCAGTGTGGATGAGTGGGACTCCAACTAAAATTGCTTATATGAATACTCAAGATATGGCGAAAGTTGTTGTAGCAACAGTAAATAATCCAAAAACTCACAGAACATCATTGCCATTAGTAGGCCCCAAAGCATGGGATTCAAATGAAGTTATATCTTTATGTGAAAAATTTAGTGAAAAAAAGGCGAAAATTTTTAGAGTTTCCCCCTTCCTTATTAGTGTCACTCAAAAAGTAGTTTCCTTTTTCCAAGATTCTCTTAATGTTGCTGAGCGATTGGCTTTTGCTGAAGTAACTAGTAGTGGTGAATCATTAGATGCTGACATGAGCAAAACTTACGAAATATTGGAACTTAAAAAAGAGGATATGACCTCACTAGAGAGTTATATAAAGGAGTACTATCAACAAATACTTAAAAGATTAAGGGAAATGGAAGCAGATCTTAATATTGAAGAAAAAAAGAGATTACCTTTTTAATATTGCAATTTTAGAATCAGATAGTATATTTGTACTATATTAAATATCATTGACCTATGTCTGTTTCTAAGTCTAAAAACCTTGAACGAAAACTAGATAATTTTGCAAAAGAAGCAAAAAATGAATTGAATAATGTTTGCGGATCTACATTATGGGAAAGCCTTGGGTTTGTTTTTTTTGATCAATTAGAAGATTCTGAAAAAATTGCGAAAGCAAATTTTTACTATGGACAACTTCAAATAATTAATGAAATTAAATTTTCAATTTGAATTGAATTGCATATTATTACGTATGTAATTTTTTTAAATCAATTTTGGCCAATCTTTTTCTGATAATATGTACTTAGTAAAAGATTAATTAATGATTGAAACTTCAGGTGTAATAGAAAAAGAACAGGGGAATGGATTTTATTTGGTTACCTTAGAACAACCTGAAGGACATCAATGTTTATGTAGAGCTGCAGGTAAATTGACTAAATTTAGAATTAAATTATTAGCTGGAGATAAGGTGTTAGTTGAGATAAGTCCTTATGATCTTTCTAGAGGGAGGATAACTTATAGAGAGAGGAATGCAGGCGGTGCTAGACCTACTACTAATAAAAATAATCCCAAGAGAAATAATAAATAAAAAATTAATTTAGATAATATTTTTTATCGCTTCTTTAAACTCACTTCTTTGTTTAACACCTTGCCATTGTTTTTTTAATAATTTTTCCTTAAAAAGTTGAACTGTTGGTGTGCCATTGATACCAGCTTGTTTTGCAATATCTTGATCTTTATCAATATCTATTTCAACGCCAAGAACTGCACCATCAAGTTCTTTAATTACCCTTTTTAACTGAGGTTTCAAAACATGACATGGACCGCAGCTAGGGGAACTAAAAATTACTAAGATAGGTTTTTTACTCTCGTGATATAGTTTCCTTAATGCATAACTGCCTTTTTGCCATTCAGAATTTGAATCGAAAGTATCTTCATTAACTTCTTCTTCATTAAAATCTGATGAATTAAGCTTTTTTGCTGGTTCTGGTGTTTCTCTGACTATAGTTTTTGCTAAGTTTTTCTCGGCTAACCATCTTTCAGTAGCTAATGCTGCCATGCATCCAGTTCCCGCGGCGGTAACTCCTTGTCTCCACTCAGAATCAACAACATCACCTGCAGCGAAGATGCCTTCAATAGATGTTTCTGGCCTTCCTGATTTGCAAGCAATATAGCCTTTATTATCTAAATCAATTTTGTTGCCCAAGAATTTCGTATTAGGAGTATGCCCTATCGCGTAAAAAAGACCTTTTATATTGATTTCCCCTTTACCTTCTTGAGAGTGAATAGTTTCGATTCTCTCAAGCCATTCAGTGCCATCCGCTTTATCAACTTTTGTATTCCAATGAATTTCTATCTTTGGATTAGCTTTTACTCTATCAACCATTGCTGCGCTAGCCCTTAATTTTTCTGATCGAACAATCAAATGCACTTTGCTTCCATACTTTGTGAGATATGCTGCTTCTTCACATGCAGAGTCGCCCCCTCCAATAACAGCTAATTCTTCATCTCTAAACTGTGGGGTGGCTCCATCACATATTGCACAAGCACTTATTCCTTTACTCCAGAATTTATCTTCATTAATTACGCCTAATCTATTTGCACTTGCTCCAGTTGCAATAATAATTGAATTAGATTTTATAGTTCCTTCTAAAGTTTTTAATTCAAAGGGATGTGAATCGGTATTAATTGAGACTACATCACTTTCGTATAAATTAGTGCCCCATCTTTCTGCTTGAGCCTTCATTAGATCCATCAATTCAGGCCCCAGTACTCCATCTGGGAAACCTGGATAATTTTCAACAAATGTTGTAGTCATTAATTGCCCACCAGGTATTCCACCAGAATTAAATCCTGTTACAAGTAATGGTTGAAGATTTGCTCGTGCGGCATATATTGCAGCGGTGTAACCTGCAGGTCCCGAACCTATAATTACAACATTTTCTACGTTTGAAATCTTCTCTTTATTTTCCATTTATTTGCTAATTTCACTATTAATGATAATAAACTAACCCAAATAATGTAGGGCGGATTTCACTCGATAGATTTATTATTCAATCGTTGACTTTTTGGTCTAATAACTTTTTTAATTCCTTTGGGAAGTTTAAAACAGAATCTTTTAAATTTTCGTTCTTTTCTCCAATATGTAATATCCACTCTCTAAATTCTTCTGCTATTGCATAACTGTCTTCATACCTTTCTAAAGTGTCCATTGCCGAAATTCTATTGGTCGCCCAACAGGTCGCTATGTCGATCCTTTTTCTAATGAAATTGTCCATTGAAAGATTTAAGTTGTATATAGGTAAACACATCAGAGAACCTATGTATTGTCTAATAAGTTACAACTTTGTACTTCCAAACAATAATTTAATTTTTAATTAATATTTGAGCCAATTTTAGGGTGAAATATAAAGAAAATATAAAGAAATAGAGTTAGACTGCCTCGCTGTGATTTGCAAGTAGCCTTTCAACTTCCTCAAAACCCTCTTTAGCTGAATTTATTGCAAGTTCCTCGCTAACTTTTTCTTCTGATATTAATTTTGCGGATATTTTCTTTAAAAGAGTTTCTTTCTTTTCTCTTAGTGAGCTAACAATTTCTTCTTCAATGATAGATTTTATTGCTTTAGAAATTATTTTTTTATCATTTGCTTCCTCGAATGTCCCCTGAACTAATTCTTGAATAAATAATCGATGCACCTCACTACTCCTTAGAAAACTTTCTGTGGCATTAATAATTCCTTCAACAAGAGCTTCATCAGGTTCAGAATCATTTTCTGCCAGCTTAAATTCCCAATCTAAATGTCTTCTTTGCCAACCTGCCGAGTGGAGACTGGGCATGACTGTCTGTGAATAAGTATCAACTGACATTTCATAAATTCTCTCTGCTAATTTCTCGCACCAGTCTTTACCATGCTTTTCTAGATTTTTCTGCATAGCTTGCCTTGGAACAGCATGACCACCATGATGACTGTGGCACACTCCATCAGGACATTCGATTGCTTTTATACTCATTGGATTATTTAGTACTTATATATTCTAGATAGCTATTTTTTATAGAAAAGAAAATATATTTTTAACAAAAATCCAAGACTTTTGACTTTCTTCAATTTATATTTAGTATGTTAAAAAAAATAAATAAATTGACAAAGATACTTATTCCTTCCGAAACAAGCTCTGGTGAAAGGAGAGTTTCAGCTACACCAGAAGCGGTAAAGAAATTAAAAAGCCTTGGATGTGATGTTTATATTGAAAGTTCAGCAGGGAAATTATCAGGATTTAGTGACTTATCATATGAAAAATCGGGGGGAATAATAATAAACAATTTAGATCAAAAAATTTGGGGTGAAGCGGACTTAATATTTTGTGTTCAAACTCCATCAGAGGATAATTTAAATAAGTTAAAGAAAGGCGCTGTTCTTCTCGGTCTTCTTAACCCATATGGTAATAAGGAGCTTCTGAGGATTATAAATAGTAAGAAGATTTCAGCTTTATCACTAGAGTTGCTTCCTAGGATTAGTAGAGCTCAATCTTCTGATGTTCTTTCTTCACAGGCTAATATTGCTGGATATAAAGCAGTTCTTTTGGCTGCAAGTGAGTTAGATAGATATTTCCCAATGCTTATGACTGCAGCTGGGACAGTCCAACCTGCCAAAGTAGTGGTTCTTGGTGGAGGCGTTGCAGGATTACAGGCAGTTGCGACAGCAAAAAGACTTGGAGCAATAGTATTTGTATCTGATATTAGACCTGCTGTTAAAGAACAAGTAGAGTCCCTCGGAGCAAGATTTATAGAACTTCCTGAAGTTGAGGAAAAGCCAGGAGAGGCAGGAGGTTATGCAAAAGCTGTAACACCCGAATTCCTCTCTAAACAGAAGGCAACTTTAACTAAATATTTATCTGAAGCTGATGTTGCTATATGTACTGCGCAAGTTCTAGGTAAAAAGGCCCCTGTTTTAATAGACTCTCCCATGATTGAAAAAATGAGGTCTGGTGCAGTAGTTATTGATTTAGCAGTTTCTCAGGGAGGGAACTGCGAAGGATCAAAATCAAATGAAACTATTATCAAAGATGGGGTAAAACTTATAGGAGCGGGCGAATTACCCTCTTCAGTTCCTTATGATGCAAGTTCACTTTATGCTAAGAACTTAACATCTTTGATTACACCATTTATAAAAGATGGTGTAATTAAATTAGATAAAGAGGATGAACTCATTTCTGGATGTTTATTAAGCGATGAAGGAGTTGTTCTTCAAAATAAAGTTTTTGAAAATTGAGGTTTTAAAATTATGTCTTTTATAAGTCTTCTTTGGGTTCTTTTACTTGGTAGTTTGTTAGGCCTCGAGTTAATTGGAAAAGTTCCTCCTACTCTTCACACACCTCTAATGAGTGGTGCAAATGCAATTTCAGGAATAACAATGCTTGCAGCCTTGACTTTAATTGTAAAAGCAGAAGATAACGTACCACTTTTAATCATTGGTTCAGTTTCTCTTGGATTTGCTCTTTTCAACGTTGTAGGCGGTTTCTTTGTAACTGATCGAATGCTCGCGATGTTTAGTCGTAAACCATTAAATAAGAAGTAAATTTTAACATGAATCTACCTGTAATCATTAAATTCGTTATTGACCTTCTAGCAGTACTTTTACTGGCTTTGGGAATAAAAGGATTGTCAAAAGTAAAATCAGCAAGGGATGCCAATAGATTAGCTGCATTTGCAATGTCGCTATCAGTAGTAGGATTACTTTCTTATTATTTAGGCACTTCTGGAATTGCTATTCAGTCTTGGATTTGGATAATAATTGGATCAATCATAGGTAGTTTATTCGGAGCAATTCTTGCAAAAAAAGTGCCTATGACCTCCATGCCTGAAACAGTGGCATTGTTCAATGGTTGTGGAGGAATGTCATCACTTTTAGTGGCCTTAGGAGTAGCTATTTTTCCTATATCAGGTGGCCAAGAAAATTTTGATTTCTTTAAGTCACTGATTAACGAAGTTTCAATATCTGTTTCTATATTTGTTGGTGCCATAACTTTCACAGGTTCAATTGTGGCAATGGCAAAGTTACAGGGTTGGTTGTCAACTCCAGGATGGACTCAGAGCAAAGTTAGACATTTTGTAAATATTGTTTTTGCAGTTGCTTCCTTGATAGCCTTTTTTGATTTGATAAACGGCAATACAAGTTCTATTTGGCTTTTAGTTATAGTTTCTTCTTTATTAGGTATTGGAGTTACTTTACCAATTGGTGGAGCTGATATGCCAGTCGTTATATCTTTATTAAATAGCTATTCAGGGATTGCAGCCGCAGCAGCAGGTTTCGTTGTAGATAGTCAGCTTTTGATAGTAGCAGGCGCAATGGTTGGAGCAGCAGGCCTAATACTTACTCAAGTAATGTGCAAGGGTATGAATAGATCATTGGTCTCAGTTCTTTTTGGAGGATCTTTATCTGCACAAAGTACAGCCTCTTCTGGTTCAGGAGAATATACAAATATAACTTCTTGCAGTGTTGAAGAATGTGCATTGACTTTAGAGGCAGCCAACAAGGTAATTATAGTTCCTGGTTATGGTCTAGCGGTAGCTCAAGCTCAACATACTTTAAGGGAAGTGACAAAAAAACTAGAGCAAAACGGTATTGAAGTTGTTTACGCAATTCATCCTGTAGCAGGGAGGATGCCTGGACATATGAATGTACTTTTAGCAGAAGCAGATGTTCCTTACGAACAACTTAAAGAGATGGACGTTGTAAATCCTGATTTTCCAGCAACGGATGTTGTTTTAGTTTTAGGAGCAAATGATGTGGTTAATCCTCAAGCTAAAAATGATAGCTCTTCTCCTTTATATGGTATGCCAGTTCTTGATGTCCAGGAAGCAAGAACGGTATTTGTAATTAAACGTGGTATGAGTGCAGGTTACTCCGGAATAAAAAATGATTTATTTGATCTGCCAAATACTTCAATGGTTTTTGGCGATGCAAAGAGGGTATTAAATGATCTAATTGGAGAATTAAAGGATCTTGGAGTTGGGGAGAAATAATAGTATATCTTTTAGTTTTTCAGATTATGTAAAAAATAAGCCATTTCGAGAAGTCTTACCTTGGATAGGTGGCGACTTACAAACTTTGAGAGATACTTTTGTTATTGATTTTAGTAAATCAAAAAAAAATAAAAAAATATTCTTTCCGATTAATAAAATTCTTTCTAAAAAATTTGAATTTGATTATCTTCTAGGGTTTTTAGAATTACCTGATAACTTAGATTCACTTAGGGGTTTTGTAATCGTTACTCACGGTTTAGGGGGTTCAACTAAACGGTTTGGTTTAAGAAGAATTTCTAGGAAATTAGCAAATAATGGTTTTGGAGTTCTTAAATTAAATCTGAGAGGATCTGGATCTGCGAGATATTTAGCTAAAGGAAATTATTGTGCTAGATGCTCCAGTGATGTTATTTCAGCAATTAATTATTTTAAAAAATTCATTAATTTAGAGTTTAAAGATCTCATTAAGATGAATTATCTTCCAATTTACGGAGTTGGATTATCTTTAGGGGGAACAATTCTTTTAAATGCCTGCTTAGATTACGATGAAAACAAAGGAGAAAAACTTTTAGATGGCCTAGCCTGCGTGAGTAGCCCTTTAGATTTATCATCATGTAGTCTCTGTATTGAAAAATCTAGAAATTATGTCTACCAAAAATGGTTACTTCATCGCTTAAAAAATCAGTTATGGGACGGATTTAATGATGAAGGCAAAATTCTTAATAATGAGAAATTAAGAAAGAAAATTAGAGCTTTAAAAAGTATAAGGGAATTTGATCAGAAATTTACAGCTCCAAGTTGGGGATTTGATTCTTTAGAAGATTATTATGTTAAAGCTTCTCCAATATTTAGAATCCAAAACTCAATAAAAAAATTACCTCAAATGCTTTTTATTCATGCCAAGGATGATCCTTGGGTTCCATATAATGCAACTTTAGATTTAAGAGGGAAATTTATTGATAAATTTACTATTTTTATAACTGAAAAAGGAGGTCATAATGGTTTTCACTCTATTAATGGCTGCTGGTCAGACGAAGTAGTAAAGAACTGGTTTATTAATATCTAGGACTGTTTGAAAATGGTGTTTTTTTAAAAATCCATTTTTCTATTGGCTTACCGTTAATAATATGTGAGGTAAAAATTTCTGAAATTTTTTCTGGAGAAACTTTCTCGTACCAAATACCATCAGGCCACACAAGAAGAATTGGGCCGTTCTTACATATCCTTAAACAGTCAGCTTTTGATCTCAATATATGAACGTTTTTTATACAGGGATCATTCTCAAATTTTTTTAAAGTCTTTTTCAGGTATTCCCATGTTTTTTGACCTTCATTGCCTTTAAAGCATTTCTGTTTTGTGGGTGTTGCGCATAGCAGAAGATGCTTTTTAATATTCACTTTATCCAATACTTACGTATTTTTTCCCTTTTTTAATTTCTTGCTCAACAAAAAGTCTGGCCCAATTGTCTACTTCAAGAATATCCTCCAATTCGGGACTCAAATTCAAATTCTCCATATGTGATTCACATGCTTTACTTATAAAAGTTGGAATTTCTTGAAAAGAAATTTTTTCTTTAAGGAATTGTTCAACAGCCATTTCATTAGCAGCATTTAAGACTGCAGGCATAGTCCCAGAAGATTTTCCTGCGGCATAGGCAAGTCCCATGCATGGATATTTAAACTCGTCTGGCTCTTTAAAAGTTAATTTTCCAATTTCACTTAGATTTAATCTTTTCCAATTTGTTTTAAATCTTTCAGGCCAACTCATCGCATATAAAATGGGTAGTTTCATATCTGGCCAACCTAATTGAGCTAATACTGAAGAATCTTCCATCTCAATCATTGAATGAATAATACTTTGAGGGTGGATAACTATTTCGATATTTTCGTAGGAGGTCCCAAATAAATAATGAGCTTCTATAACTTCTAATCCCTTATTCATAAGAGTTGCAGAATCTACAGTTATTTTTTTTCCCATATCCCAATTAGGATGTGAAGTTGCATCTTCCACTGTGACATGCTTTAAATCCTCAACGGCCCAATCTCTGAAAGCACCACCAGAAGCTGTTAAATGTATGGCTTTTAAACCTTTAGGTATCTCTCCTGTTGAAAAATCTGCATTTTCATAATTGGGTAATCCTTGTAAACATTGAAAGATAGCAGAATGTTCTGAATCAGCAGGTAAAAGTCTACTATTATTTTTCTTTAATGCAGGAATAACAATTGGTCCTGCCGCAATTAAAGTTTCTTTGTTAGCAAGTGCAATATTCTTCCCCGCATTAATTGCTGACATTGTTGGGATTAAGCCTGCACATCCTACTATCCCTGTAACCACAGTATCTGCCTTATCCCATGCTGCAACGGCGTTAATCCCCTCCTTTCCACTCAAAATCAAGGGAGCACTATCCAAATCTAAGTTATTAATATTATCTTTTAAATCTTCTATAAGATTTTCATCCTCAATCGCAACTACTTCTGGTTTATGTGTTTTAACTTGTTCTGTTAATAAATTAATATTTCTTCCTGCTGAAAGAGCTACTGCTTTAAACTTATCAGGCTGCTCACTAGCTATTTCGAGAGTTTGAGTCCCAATTGAACCAGTAGAACCGAGCACAGTAATGTATTTCAATTTTCTCTGATATTTCTAATATCTTCCCATTTAAAGGTGTATTTAAAAAACAAAAATTTCAAATTGGTTTTTTTCTTAAAATTTAGATCCTTATCCATGTTGTTATTTCCTTTGATTGATCAATAAGTTCAATACCTTTTTCTTTTAACAAATTCCTAATTTCATCGGCCTTCGTAAAATTCTTTTCCTTTTTTGCTTTCAATCTTTCATTAATAAGCGTTGATATTTCTTCTTCTTTTATTTTACTTTCTTTTACTAAAACCTCTTTTTTAAGACCAAGTACCTCAGTCAACTTTTCAAGAGTTTTAAAATTCTCAAGTAGAAAGAATTCTTCATTTAGATCTATTTTAAAACCTTCGACTCTTTGAAATTGGTTTAAAAAGTTTTTTAATGGCTTTGCTAAATCGTAAATAATTGCAATAGCACCTGCTGTATTAAGGTCATTTCCCAAAGCCTCAGAAAATTTAAGCTTTTTTTGAGATAATTCAAAGCTTATTTTCTCTTTATATTCTTCTTCGATAGATTCATTTTTATTAATAGATCTAAAAGCACCTTTTGTAAGATCCATAAGAGAAAGGGCTACATTAATGTTTTTCCAAGCTTCTGAAGCACTCCTTAAAGCTTCTTCAGTAAAATCAAGTGGTTTTCTATAATTCACAGTCATAACAAAATATCGCAAAGTCATAGGGCTTATTCCTGACTTAATTAGCTCTCTGATAGTTTTAAAATTTTTAAGGGATTTACTCATCTTTTGTCCATTTACATTGACCATCCCATTGTGTAACCAATAGTTAGCTAGCTTTTTGCCATTGGCTGCTTCTGATTGGGCGATTTCATTCTCATGATGTGGAAAAATCAAATCAGAACCACCTAAATGGATATCAATAGTATCTCCTAATTCATCTTTAACCATCGCTGAACATTCAATATGCCATCCTGGCCTACCTTTACCCCATGGCGAATCAAAAAATGGTTCTTCATCTTTGGCTTTTTTCCATAGTGCAAAATCTTGCGGATTAAGTTTTTTACTATTTTCATCATTAGCCATTCTTCCTTGCTCATTAATATTTTGTTCTTGTATATTTTGATTACTTAGCTTTCCATAATTTTTATTTTTAAAAACAGAATAATAAACATCTCCATCCCTAGAGTATGCATAACCTTTGTCCTCAAGGATTGTTATGAAGGAGCAGATATTGCATATATGATTCGTTGCTCTTGGCATACTGTCCGGACGCATTATTCCTAAAGAATCCATATCTTTATGAAATTCAATAATATTTTTTTCAGATACTTCCTTCATTGAACTGCTTTCTTCTTTAGCTCTTTTTAAAATCTTGTCATCAATATCTGTAAAATTTTGAACATACTTTACTTTGAAATCACTGTAAATTAAAAATCTTCTCAATACATCCCAAGCTATATAACTTCTGGCATGACCAAGATGACATAAATCATAAACAGTAACTCCACAACAATAAATTTTAACAACATCATCAATAGGCTTAAAAACCTCAACTCTTTTGCTTAAAGTATTAAAAAGTTTGATCATCTTAAATTAAGTATTTCATAAGGTTTATTTTGTCTCCATCCAATTGTCTCCAATACCAATATCAACTAAAAGAGGCACATTTAATTTTACACAATCTTCCATAGTCTTCTTTACTAATTTCGTCGTAATTTCCAAAGAATCTGGTTCAACTTCAAACAATAATTCATCATGTACTTGTAAAAGCATTTTTGCGGGAACATTCATTTCAATGAATTTCTTATTTAGTTGAACCATTGCAATTTTAATAATGTCTGCACTTGAACCCTGAATTGGTGCATTAGCTGCGGCTCTTAATGACTGTGCTTCCATGCCAGCCCTTCTTGCAGATTGCAGGTCAATTTCGTAAGGATCTTTCCCTATTAATCTTCCAAGTCCATTTTTATCAAACTTAAATTCTCTTTTTCGACCAAAAATTGTTTTTACATAACCTTTTGATAAGGCAAGCCTTTCTTGGAGTTCAAGAAATTTGAAAATTTTTGAATATCTTTCTTTGTATTTTATTAGGAATTCTTTTGCTTCTGGAGTACTAACTCCTGTAGAACGTGCAAACTTTTTAATTCCCATACCATAGATAACTCCGAAATTTATTGTTTTCCCAACTCTCCTCTCATCAGAAGAAATTTCTTCTTTTTCAAAAATTAATCTTGCAGTCAAAGAGTGAATGTCATCATTTTTATGAAATGCATTTATTAGTATTTCTTCATTCGCTAAGTGAGCGAGTATTCTTAATTCGATCTGAGAATAATCAGCTGATAAAAGTTTCCAATTTTTTTCAGGCAAGAATGCTTTTCTGATTCTCCTACTAAATTCAGTCCTAACCGGGATATTTTGAAGATTAGGATTGCTACTACTTAGTCTCCCAGTCGCTGTAGCAGCTTGATTAAAGTTTGTATGAACTCTTCCTGTCTTTTCGTTAATAAGATTTGGAAGAGCATCAATATAGGTGCTAAGTAATTTGCTAAGAGTTCTATGTTTTATTAAATGTTGGATTATTTCATGTTCGTCGACTAATCTTTCCAGAACTACTGCATCTGTACTCCATCCTGTTTTTGTTTTCCGTGATTTTTTCTTATCCAAATTTAATTTTTCAAACAAGATCTCACCAAGTTGTTTTGGTGAAGATAGATTGAAACTTTCCTCGGCTAATTCATAAACTTTACTTTCAATATCTTCTAAGGTACTTTTTAATTCTTTTGAGAGTTTATCTAAATAAGGGATGTCGATGGTTATGCCATTCATTTCCATTTGGGACAATACCGGCTCTAAAGGTAGCTCGATTTCTTCGAACAATTTGATTAATTCATCTTTTTCCTTTGAAAAACTTTCTTTAAAAATTTTGACAATCTTAAAAGTTAGAAAAACATCATAACCGCAGTAAATACTTGCTTCATCAATATCAACAAATGAAAAGTCTTTATTTTTTCCAACTGTCTCCTTAAATGAAGGAGGCTTAAATCCAAATAATCTAAAACTAATTTCACTTAACCCATGTTTCTCCTGATTATTAAGAAGATAGTCTGCTAACAAGGTGTCAAAGGTTACGCCTTTAAGATCAAGTCCATGATTAAAAAATATTTGCCTATCAAATTTAGAATTTTGGAGAGCCTTTTCTTTTTTTGGATCTTCTATCCAATTTCTTAGCTTTGAGAAAACATCTTCAATTGATAATTGATTGGAGGTCTCCTTTTTTGTTTGATGACTAAGAGGTATATAAAATAAATCATCATTTTCTTCTCCAAGACATAACCCTATCCCAACAAGTTCAGCATCGATTGGATTCAAACTATTGGTCTCTGTATCTAAAGAAACTATTTGATTAGTCTTTTCTAATCTTTGAATTAATTTATTAAGTAATTCGTAATCATTTACAACAGTTACTTTGATTTTAGGGATTTTATTTTCACTATTTTCTAATTCATTATTTCCTGCGACTTTTGGTGCCTTCTCCTCCTCTTTAGCTAAATTATTTTTGTCAAAACCACCTTTGCTGAAAGTTGAATTGAAAATATCAATTTGTCTAAGTAGTGTTGATAGTTCTAATTTTTTCAGTGACTCTGAAAGTAGTTCTTGATTTATATTTTTTAATTCATAACCGTTACTTAAAATTAAAGGCACCTCAGTATTTATTTTTGCTAAATCCCTGGAAAGAAAAGCATTATGTTTATCGTTTCTTAGCTTTTCTATAACTGAACCTTTGATGAATCCTTTATATTTCTTATCGTTGTTCTGCTGAATCTTGTCCAAAGCCTGATAGATTCCATCAAGCGTGTCATTCTCTTTTAGTAGATTAATTGCAGTTTTTGGACCTACCCCTTTAATACCTGGAATATTATCAGAACTATCGCCAGTTAGGGCTTTAAGATCAACTACTCTTTCTGGCGCAACACCTAATTTTTCTTTTACTCCATTTTCATTCATAAGAGTTGGATTTCCACTTTTCGCATATGGACCACCACCCATATAAAGTACATAAATATCTTTTTGATCATCTACTAATTGAAATAAGTCCCTATCTCCAGAAAGAATATTCACGCACCATCCTTTAGAAGAAGCATCATTTGCAAGTGTGCCTAGGAGATCATCTGCTTCGTATCCTGGAGATTTAAAAATTGGTAAATTAAGGCTTTCTTCTAAGATAATTTCTAGTTGTTCAATATCCTGAAAAAAAACATCTGGTGCTACATCTCTATTGGCCTTATAATTCGGATCTAATTCATGTCTGAAAGTTGGTTTTTCCGTATCAAATGTAATACAAACACCCTCAGGACTAATATTTTTGCAATTATCCAGAAGACTTTTTAGGAATCCATAAGTGACACTTGTTGGAAATCCCTCTTTGGTAGTTAAACCTCCATCAATCCCTTTGCTAAATGCATAGAAGCTTCTAAAAGCAAGTGAGTGGCCATCGACTAAAAGTAAAATTGGTTTTTTAGAGTTTTCAGATTTTAAACTCATTTTCTCTTCTTAGCCCAAGGTGGAATATCAATAAAGATTTGCTCTCCAGGTTCTAATCCATCAATGACTGCAGTTTTATTTCCACTACTAATACCAATCTCGATTTTTTCAAATTTGGGAGAATTGTTTTTATCAACTTTCAAAATTCCTTTTTCGCCTTTTTCAGTGACAATAGAAACTGTTGGTACTAAGATTTTTTCTTCATTACCTTCTACTCTAAATTCAAGATCTGCAGTCATTCCAATTTTAATTTCTTCAAAAATATCTTTAAAATTTAAAGTTACTTCGAATGAGGTTACATTATTATCTTTTACAGCTCTTGTAGCTATTTTTTTAACTATGGCACTATATTTTTTTGAGGGATAAGCCTCAATTCTTACTGAGGCTTCTTGACCTATTTTTATTCTGCCAATGTCACTCTCAGGAACTTTAGCAACAATTTCTAGGCCCTCTGATAGTTCAAAAATAAAGTTTTTGGTTTTAGGGTCTGAACTTAAGTTTGTACTTGGTGTGACATAAGATCCTATCTCAGCATATTTTGCAGTTATCTTTCCTCCATAAGGAGCTTTAATTAGATAGAAACTTTTTTCAGCTTTTGCATCATTAAGTTTTGCGCTACTAATGTTGTAGTTATTTTTATAACTTTCATAGTCTTCTTTACTTACCGCGCCTTCTTGATATAAATATTCCCTTCTTGAAAATTCAGATTTTTGTTTTTCTACATTTAATTCAAGTTCTTCAATTTTATAGATAAAGTCTTCATCATCAAGAGAAGCTAAAACCTGATCTTTTTTTACAAGATCGCCCTCATCTACTTTGATTTCTTTTATTACGCCTTGCTTCCGAGGCCCAATATTGCTTGTCCTTATTGCTTTTACTTCACCACTAGTATTAATTGAATCTGAGAGGATTCCTTTTTCAACTTGAACTACAAAATCAGAAATATCTTTTGACTTATTTTTCTTGAAGGAATTGGTTATAAAAACGAAAAATATAGCTAGAGAAAGCAATATAATTCCACTTCTTAGATTTATATTTTTTTTTATTAAATCAAACATTTCTTTTTAAAAGCAGAATTAGAGAATATTTAGGAACTAAATAAATAATCAAGACGATTATAATTAACTTATCCAAGATTGGTTAAGTAAATACTATATTACTAGAAGATGTTTTCTTGATAATTTTTCCATAAGTTTTTTCAAATGTTAAAAGCAGGTATTATTGGATTACCAAATGTTGGAAAATCAACTCTATTTAATGCACTTGTAGAAAATGCTAAGGCCCAAGCGGCTAATTTTCCCTTTTGTACTATAGAACCTAATAAAGGCATAGTTTCAGTCCCAGATCAAAGGTTGCAAGAGTTAGGTAATTTAAGTTCTAGCCAAAATATTATCCCAACAAAAATTGAATTTGTAGATATCGCAGGACTAGTAAAAGGAGCTAGTAGAGGCGAAGGTTTGGGAAATAAATTTTTATCAAATATTAGGGAGGTTGATGCAATAGTTCATGTGGTAAGGTGCTTTGAAGATAGTAATGTAATTCATGTTTCTGGAAAGGTAGATCCCCTGGATGATATTGAGATAATTAATCTGGAATTGAATTTAGCTGATTTATCTCAACTCCAAAAAAGAAGAGAAAGAATTAAAAAACAGGTTAGAACTAGTAAAGAGGCAGCTAAAGAAGATACCTTACTAGAAAAAATTGAAGAAGAGCTAGAGAAAGGCCTTTCAGTTAGATCAATATCTTTGAATGAAGAAGAAAATTTAATAATTAAGCAATTAGGCTTCCTTACGGCTAAACCAATTATTTACGCAACTAATTTGAATGAAAATGATTTAGCTGAAGGTAATGATTTTTCATCAACAGTTCAGAGTTTTGCAAGTAATGAAAATACAGAATGTATAAAAATATCTGCGCAAGTCGAATCTGAATTAATAGAGTTAGAACCAGAAGATAAAAAAGACTACCTTATTGGCTTAGGAGTAGAAGAAGGGGGATTAAGTTCTTTAATTAGATCAACATATAAATTATTGGGATTAAAAACTTATTTCACTACCGGAGAAAAGGAGACAAAAGCTTGGACAATAAAAGATGGGATGACTGCGCCACAGGCAGCAGGAGTAATTCATACTGATTTTGAAAAAGGATTTATAAGAGCTCATACTATTTCGTATCAAAATTTAATTGATTCAGGTTCAATTGCCAATGCAAAAACTAAAGGTCTTTTAAGAAGTGAAGGTAAGGAATATATTGTTAACGAAGGTGATGTAATGGAGTTCTTATTTAACGTTTAGTAAGTCTCTTAAGGCTTACTATTTTGCTTTTTGAATTTAAATTCAAAAAATGAAATTAATAAAATTAAGATACATCCTAAGCAACTTCCTATTAACCCAAAAACGATGGTTGTAAAGCCATCATCGTAGCCATATTGTAGTTGTGGTAAGTGAGGGGGTATTGACATTATTTTTCAACAGAATTTTCAATATCTTCCAGTAAATGTTTAGTTGATCTACTAAAACCATTAGTTTTTAAATAGTTTTGAGCCTCTCTAAATTTTTCAGCTACTCTTTTTGCATAAGGAGTATTCATGGAATTTTGAGTCATGTTGAAAATGCGACTCATTTTATAATCTGATTTAGGTAAACCCTTGATAAGTATTCAAAAATACAAGAATATAAAAATAGGATTTTTTACTTACTAAGAAATTTATTGTGAAAAGTTCTTAATTCTCCAAATAAAGTTTTTTCAAATTAGAAAAATTCACAATGACAAATATATTATTAATTCTTTTTTTTGTACTTTTATTTTTATTACTTTTTTATTCAAAACGAAATAGAGGGTTAGCCCAAAAAACAACAATTAGTCCAACTTATGTACCTTTCTTAAAAGAACAAGAATTTAATCCTGACATAAGTACTGATAATTGGGATTTACACAAACTTAGATTAGATAAATTTAAAAGATCACAATATAAGGGATTAACTTTCTTCGTAAGTTCAGAAAATAAAATTTACTATCTTTCTGAAGAAGGGGATAAGGTTTATTGCTAACAGGTGAAATTAATTTTATAAATAAGAAAAGCCGATAGAAATTAATAATATTAATGAAGTATTTTTTTTTATTATCAGAAAAGTTCTATAAGTTTATCGAATGGGAGTGGAATACTTTAAAAAATCTAAGAAGAACAAAAAGAAAGAATTTTTTTCTTAGAGGATCATTTGCGTTACTTAGTTTATTCTCTATTCTTTTTTTAATATTTTCTCCTCCTATCGCTTTTGGATTGTTATTTGGAGAGGGATTGAAATTCAGTACTTTTTTTATTTGGATATGGATTTTAAATTTGAAGTTTTTTTGAAAATGTATAGTTTATTTCCCGAGATTATTTAAAATTTAGAATATAAAAAATTTATTTTATGCCTAAAATATTCAAACAAAATAAGTTAGCTTTGTTGGGAGCAAATATATTAATAATTTTACTTTGGGTAACTATATCTTCCTTTTTGATGCGTTTATTTCAAAGTGAAAATGCTCCATTTTATATATATAAAATTTCTTTTTTATTCAGATTCCTTCCTCCTATTTGGGTTACATGGTTCCTTTGGATAAAAAGAGATGGTTTAAAAAGATAAATTACAAAAGAATTTTTTACGGATTTACTATAAAAACAAATCAGTTAAGATCTGAAAGCTTACTTGAAATTTTCATGTAAGAATTAGGTAATTGAGAGATTGTTTTTAGCTAAGAAAGAATCTCTTTTTTTTTACAAATGTTTTTTCTCATAAAAAAGTGTTTGTCAGTATCCCTATTGACAAACACTCATGACGATCATTTTTTAAAATTAAACAGGCAATCTATTATCAATTTCCACTGCTCCAGAATCCATAAGACGGCCGATTTTAATAACTAAAGCCATATCAAGCCTTGAAAATTCAGATTGATGGTTAGTTATCCAATCAAGTTCAGAAAGAGTTATAACTCCCAAAGTATTTACTTTAAGAAAAAGTAAGCCTAAATTCATTTTAAAAAATTCCTGGGATTATCCATCCGAATAAGCCATAATTTACAACTAATGCAAATAAGCCCATCATTGCCATTCTTCCATTTGTTCTCTCGGCGTTTTGCCAATAAGTTGTTTTTGAATTTTCCATTTTTCTGATTTGTAATAATGTTAAATAGTAGGTTTTTAAACGAAACCAGGAATTATTTGACCTGTTGTTAGGTATGCTCCAACAGCAGCAATTAATCCAAGCATTGCGAATCTGCCGTTGAGAGTTTCAGCAACAACTTTTTCTTTTTCGATTGTTTTGACTTTTGTGTTTGTGTTTTTCATTTGATTAGAAGATGAATAGTTTGAATTTTCATTTTGAAATTGCTTGGTTAGATAAGCAACGAGGGTGGCTGTAAAGAATACAATTACGGCTAAAAAACCTGAAAGTGGACTCATTAAAAAATGCCAGGAATAATTTGTCCAGTTGAAACGTAAGCACCTACTAGTGCAACAAGGCCAATCATTGCCCAACGACCATTAACTTTTTCTGCATTTTGTGGGTAGCTGTCGTATGAAACAGATTCATCTATATATGGACGTGTTTCAGTAGGAAACATGTTCTGTCTGCCACCTGATTCAGTAGTAACGTTTGAATTAGCCATTGAAGTTATGTAATTGTTAATTAATGTAACACTACTATTAACAAATGTAAAGTATTAAGCCGAAATTAAGTTACATTCAAGATATTTATTGCATAACTGTAGCAAAAACGTGACATATTTTGTTAAATAGTTGTTTTTGGGCTCGCTACGCTTTACAGATTGGTTCGCAAACTATTAAGAGTTCAATGCGGTTTTTAAGTATTTATTTTTAAATCTTTAGATAGATATCAATTTGGTAGGAAAAACTACATCATTCTAAAATTTGAATTATTAGTTTTTATATATTAACTATTTCACTTTATTATGGAATTCGCAAAAAAAATCATGACCGAAAAAGCTGAAAAGCTTAATGGTAAAGCGGCAATGCTTGGAATGTTTGCTCTTGTAGGAGCTTATTATTTTACTGGTCAAATTCTTCCAGGTATTTTCTAGTAAAAATCCTTTTTAAATTTTTTTCAGGGCTTTATCAGCCCTTTTTTACTGGATGATTAATTATTCCCTTTTTAATTATCTAATAATTCAAATAATCTACTTATTATAAGCTTTCTTTTTAAAAAAGTTTTATCAATATATTTTTTATTCTCTTCTTTTAAAATTTCATGACCATTTGAGCCTAATCCCTTAAGGACAAACTCTTTATCTTCTTTAATCCAGTTATTTATCATTCTCCCCGTCGTCTCTATATGGAATTGTAATCCGTAAGCAAAATTACCAATCCTAAAAAACTGTTCCATACAACGCGCACTACTAGCAATGAGTTCTGCTTTATCAGGTAATAAAATCCTATCTCCATGCCAATGCAGTACATGAAAAGGTTCTTCAAACAGTGTTTTAAAGTCTTTATTTGATTTATTAATAAAAATTTGAGACCATCCAATTTCTGGTAATGCTTTTGGAGGTGATCCACATTTAAGAATTTCTACATCACCTCCAGCAGCACTCGCAAGTAACTGAGCACCTAAGCAAACACCGATTATAGGTCTCTCATTTTCTAATTCTTTTTTTATAAAATCTCTTTCTAACTTAAGCCATGGATATCTTTCGCTTCCAATATCTTTAACTCCCATTGGTCCACCCATAATTAAAATTAAGTCACCTTTTTTTGTTTGCGGCAGAGAATTTTTGTTATCTAAACGAATAATTTCTATTTTTAAATCTCTTTCTTTAGCGAATTGTTCAAAAAGACCTGGCCCCTCTATTTCTAAATGCTGAAGAACTAATAGGCGTCTTATTTCCTTCATTCACTTTCCATTATTTCAGCTGATTCAGAACAGACATTAACGCTAAACCACTTCATTGCCGACCAAGTATCTTCTTGGTAAGTACCTGCTGCAATACTTACAAAACAATCATTTTCATACCAACTTCGATAACTGGGAGTTACTCCCGTTCCTTTTAAACTATTTTCTAAGCCTTTTCCATATTTTATAATAACAAGATTTAAAGCTTCATTCTCAATTTCTCTTTGCTTTTCATCAGCAAAACCTCCTAGTGGAATAAAAAAAAGAATTGATGCAATAAGTAAACGTATCATTGAGTTTTTTGGTTTATATGTAGTTAATTTCATATCGATTAATTAATTTTTTAAAATCATCAACTCTTTTTTGTCCATTCTTTAATGGTCTTGAGGCGTCAAGTACGGCTGCAGAACATAATTGCCAACAAGAATTTTCATCTAGTCCTAATTTCTTACATATATTTTTTGGAGCTTTGATAACTGTATTTATTTCTGCAATATGTTGAGTAGTTTCCCATAATTCTCCTTCTAGAAAGTCAATTTCAATACTTGATAATAATTCTGTAGCAATGTAATCCTTAATTAGCTCAGTTAATTCCACGATATTTTATTAAAGCAGAGAAGTTAAATCATCTCTTAGTATTTGTATAGCAAGATAAAAAAAAAGGAGCTAGTTTCTACCTCATCTTGAAACTCCTATCGATAATTAAGAAACTACATCATTTCGTATTGATCAAGTTTGGTTTTTAATTTTGTTGCTTGTTTAAATAATGACAAAGCTTCTTTTCTGCCAGTTGAATTATTAGCCTGGACTATAAGATCGGCGTATTTCTTTGCGATTTTTTTTTTCATGATTAAAGTTACATAAATACCGTTTTTGAATCTTGAATCTAGTGAGTCAAAACTAGAAGTAGATAAGGAGTCAACGGTTGAAGCCTCAGAGTAAACAAATTGGAACGGGTTAACTCGTGTTTTAATTTATAGTCAATTAATTAAAAAGCTGTTGGTATCTACGATTACATTGTTTCCAAACCCTGATTTAATTTGTAGTTGTCCATAAATAGGATTAAAAATTTTCTAATAAACAAAAATACTTTTTATTGGAGGGATCTCTTATCCGTAATTGTGCGATACTTCTGTCCATCCTTTTTGGTGAAGTTCGTGCCACTTTTCCCAGGCTGAATCTATATTGAGTTTTTCAGAGGATTTGTACCCTCCTGGTTCTCCAAGGTGATTTGTATAGAAAAGATGCGTATAAATTTTAAAATTAGGTTTAGGGGAATTTTTGCATTCTTCAAAAAAGATAATTCTGCTGCCTTCGGGATTTAGTAGGCATCCGCTTGGCTTGCTAGTGCTACAACCAAATAAGTACTTAGACTCCATGCTTTCCCTTAATAGGCTAGGTAGATTTTTAATACATTTGTACTATAAATTATATCCTCCTTGTTTTGCTGTCAATCCTTTTAAGGCTAAGTACTTATTTACTAATAATTATTTTGTTTTTCATAAATAAGATAATTTCTTTAAGCTTATGAATTACAGGGAAGATTTAGAAATCAAACTACAAAAAGTAACACTTGCAATGCAGGAAGTTGTAGATGATATCCATAAAACTGATCCTGAGAAGCAAAGAATAATTTCCAAACTTATTGAATTTAAAGAAGCAATCATTTCAAAGGGAATTGAACTTAACATTGAATTAGAGGCAGCCTAGAAATATTGAATATCTCATGAATGGTTAATAACTTTTAGAATAATAGTATTAACAAAGAAGGATTATTTTTCAAATGCAGCCTGGTACTTTTGAATTATTGATCCTAGTATTTATCTTTTTAGGTCTTCAAGCCTGGTGGATTATCCCAATAGTTATTAAGAACAATAAATTAAATAATAGAGGTAAGGATTTAAGAGAGGAAATTAAGCAATTAGAAAAGTTATACAAAAAATAAATTAGTTTATTATTGTTGCAAACTACCTATTATTAGTGAAACTCAAATATCTAATGAAATTAAAAAAATTTATTCCATTTTGCTCCCTTTTTATTTGGACTTTAGCTTTACCACAACCTTCTCTTGCTGAAGAAAAGATTGAAGTTATACCTATTATTCAAAGTTCAAAAGGACTAAGTGGTAAAAATTTTAATTATCTCGAGGGTAAGCCTGAATTAAGACTCTTAAAAGTAAAAATTCCAGTTGGCTTGAAAACTCCAATTCATACTCATCCTTCCCCAATGTTGATTCATGTTACTAGAGGAAGATTAAAGCATGTGAGGGGTGAAGAAATTAATTTTTTTAGAGCGGGTGATGCATTCATAGAGAGTAACAATGGTGGCGCCCACTATGTTAAAAGCGTTGGAAAGAAGCCGGCCATACTTCATGTGGGAGTTGTATCAGTAGTTGGAATGCCTACGGCCATAAATAAATAAGATTTTTCTCAAAGTTGTTCTTTCAGTATGAGGATTAAACTTTTATGAAGAACAACTGTAGTGAGATACTCCTCCATAGTTAAAATACTGGCTTGGCTTTAGTCGATTGTATTTTTGATCTATTTCTGGGGGTTGTTTAATATATGGATTGCTAAAGACATCCTGTAACTCTTTTATTTTTTTGTAATTTCCTTTTTCAGCTTCTTCATATGCGGGAACGACCATCCATTCGCGCCAAGTATAAACTGGATTAAGGGATTTCATTGATGCTGATTTCGCTTTAATATTTCCCTCTTTCTTCAAGATTGATTGCCAGTTTTTAAGCCATACTTCCCACCTATTATTGAGCTCATCATCAATTGGAAAATAGAAACTTTCTTTTAAAGAATCTAAGTTATCAGGCATTTCAGAGAGTTTACGTAACAAAATTGTATAGTCTGCTTTTGAAATGACCATGAGATTAAAAAATTCATTTATTAGAGTTTCGTTGAAATGTTCTAAACCAAGCTTGTTTGCCCACATTTTCTTCAACTCTTTGTTCATCAATTCCGAAAAATCCTTTTCGATTTGATCTAACTTTACTTGATCTTGTTTGTTTCCTGAAAGTAACGGACTAAGAGAGGAACAGAATGTTTTAAAGTTGATTGCTGCAGCAGAAGGTTGGTTGAAAAATGAGAAATGTTCACCACCACCTGTCCATGGTTGAAATCTTGGATCAAATAATTCACAGAATCCAAAGGGGCCATAATCCAATGTATAACCTCCAGCAGCACAATTATCACTATTGAAGTTGCCCTGACAATAACCAACTCGCATCCAGTTGGCTACAAGTGATATCAGTCTTGATCTGTATAAAGATGCCAGTTTTATTACCTTACTTTCAATTGAAATCTCATATTCAATTTCATCTTTATAATTTCTATCAATAAGATGTTTAACTATCATCTTTAGTTCATTGAGGGCCTCAACATGCGCATTATCCCGAACTCGTCTTGCAAAAAGTTCAATCTGGCCTACACGTAAAAAAGATGGAGCGACTCTCGTAGTAATTGCCGCTAGATTATCAATCATGATGTCAGGTTCAAAATAGCTTGACCCTTTCGAATACCACGGTCTTCTAACTATTTCTGAACGTGAGACATAAAGTGTTAAAGATCTTGAGGTAGGGATTCCCAAGGCATCCATTAATTCCTGTGCAAGAAATTCTCGTACGCTAGACCTTAAGACAGCTCTACCATCTGCTCCACGACAGTAGGGAGTTGGACCTCCTCCTTTAAGTTGCATTTCCATTCTTTTCCCATTGAATAGACCTTCAAAAACAGAAATTGCTCTGCCATCGCCATAACCATTCCCAGTGCCAAAGGGACATTGTTGGGTATATTCAGTCCCGTAAATTGATAATGCATAACCTGTTGCCCAACCAACAGGACTCATTGGATAATTAGCAACAGAAATATCACCTGAGAAAAAACGACAAAAATTCTTGTCTTTAGTAAGTTCTGAACTTAGCCTTAGTTCCTTAAAAAGTTTGTTGCTATGGGAAATATATTCTGGTTCTGGAATAGCAGTTGGAACAACAGGTACGTAATGACCCGAATATACTGAACGCGGTTTATGATCATTCCCATCTTTTGTTGATTGAGGATCAGCTTTAAGAGAATCCATAAAAGAATAATCAGATAGTTGAGAAAATTCAGAAAAATTTTCTGTAAGCTTTCCCTTTAATGAATCAGATTTGGTTGACATCAAATTTGTTATCTATTCTTGAAGGTTTTCTAATTTCTTAAAATTAAATACCTTTATATATTTTATATAGATTCTATTATTGATGGTTTTTGCCGATAAGTTTGAGATTAAATAATAGTTAAAATTTAATATTTACTGAATAAGGTTTCGCAGTAAAACATTTTCTTGAGAAAAATATTTAGACTTTAAAAATAAAACAAAGCACTTAGCCTTCATATCAATTTTTTAATTAATAACCATTGCAAATACTAAATTATTGACTAGTATTTTTTTTGAGTTTGCTCAAAAATAATGCGAAAAAGTTAAACTATTTAATTTTTTTTTGACTTGCACCCTACCCCTTATTTCCGCACTATATTATTTGCAAAAATTTTCTAACTTACCCAGCCTTTCAGTAAATCAAACACACTAATAAATAGTCCAAAACCAATAATTGGAGGCGCAACCCATCTTGTCATAAATTTCATATAACGTGTCGTTTTGATTCCTACTTTTGAATCACTAAGTTCTTCATTAAACTTTCCAGGTACTACCCACCCCATAAAGAAAGTAACCAAGAATCCACCAAAGATAAGTAATACCCCTCCAAAAATCGAATCAATAGTTCCAAGAATGTTCAAGTTCAATGCAGAAGGAATGCCTGCTAAGAATAGGAAAAGAGTTATCAGCCAAACAGATTTTTCTCTTTTAAAACCAAATTTATCCATTAAAGAGGAAACTGGAACTTCCAATAATGAAACAGAGGAAGTTATTGCTGCAATATAAGCTAGTGCAAAAAATGCAACAGCTACAATTCTTCCAACCGCTCCATATGAACCAAGGCCCGTAGGAATCGATATAAATAATGCGCCAACTGTTGATTCAGAAATAGCATCACTTAAACCAAATGTTAAAACAATAGGAAAAGTAATTAGTCCTGCCATCAGACCCACCAAAGTATCCAATGATGCAACTCCAATACTTAGTTTTGGAAGATTACTCTTTTTATTTAAATAGGAAGCATAAGTCACCATAACTCCAATTCCTAAACTTAAAGAGAAGAAAGCTTGTGTAAAAGCATTTCTTATTGTTTGAGGGTTCCTCAATTCATCAAAGTTAAACTTAAACAAAAATGTTTTGTATCCTTCCCATGCGCCTGAAAGTGAAGTGGCCCATATTGCTAGCGATAGAAGAATTATAAAAAGTATAGGCATAAAGAATCGTGTCACCTTTTCGATTCCTTTTTTTATCCCTGATGAAACTATTATGGCTGTAAGAACAAGACTTAGTAGGTGTCCCAACAAAACACTGCTACCACTACTAATTGAGCCAAAGAAAGCTTCTGCTTCACTTAAATTTTTTGGTAATCCAAAAAATAATGAATGGAACAAGGTATCTGCGGTCCACCCCATTATGACTGAATAATATGATGCTATTCCCAAGGGAGCTATAAAGAAAAGAATTCCTAATGGATACCAATTTTTCCCAGCTAACTTTACTGGTGCAAGCAATGTGCTTACAGTAGCGTTTCTTCCTAAAGCCATTTCAGCAACAAATACCGGAAGGCATACAATTAAAACTATTAGTATGTATAAAAGTACAAAAGCAGCACCTCCACCTTGAGAGGCTCTGTAGGCGAAACCCCAAAGGTTACCAAGACCTACTGCGCTTCCAGCAGCAGCAAGAATGAATCCCAACTTACTAGTCCATTGCTCTCTTGGAGAATTTTTTGAGTCCAAAATTAAAATCTGTTTTTTATAGTTGATTTATAACCCATAAATAAAAATTAGTTAATACATTGCTTAATAAAAACTAATCTTTATTGAATTCTTTTTTTTTGCAAAAAGATTTAAAATCAAAAAACATCTTATTACTGCTATGACCATTGAAACGACTATTCTAGATTTTCAACTAAGTAATACGTTCGAACAATATGAATCTCATATGAATGCTGAGGAACAGCAATCGATGTTTAAAGAAATGGGAGTTAAAACATTTTATATTGGTAAATCATTAGATGATCCTCAAAGGGCAACTGTAATTTTTCAAGGACCAGAAAATGTTCTATATGATATTTTTATGAATCCTGAAACAAAACCTATTGTTGAAGCTTCAGGGCATATTTATGCGGGGACAAAAATAACTCGATGGATTTCTTGAAAAATAAATCTTTTATGAATTATCAACTTTTAATTGAATCATATGCTTTTGGTACATCCCTTTCTGAGCAAGAAATAGAACTTTTAATTCTGGAACTTGAAACTCAAATCATGAACATTAATATATCAACAGATTTTGGCTGTTTTAAATCGGCCCCCACCCATATTTGCGAAGGTCTAAATTTAAAAAAAGATACTTATTGGATTATGTGCCTTGCTGAAATATTAGATTTACATAAGCCCCCCAAATTTGGGAAAACGAAAAGCGTGGAGGTTTTCGATTTACTTCTTGAAAAAGGACTTGTTATTGGTTAATTATCTAATTATTTGAGGTTTAAAAAATAAGTTATTTTTTCTTTATTTTGTTAGCATTATCTTATGTTCAGATAAATAAATGAAAGATTCTCATGAATTGATATTAGGAAATATTATTAAGCTAACTAGATCAAGTGAAAAGAAATTTAAACTAGGAAACTTTAAAGGGGCAATAGATGACAAAATGAAGGCTAATGCAATATTGAAATCCAAATCTTGTGATGAAAAAATTATTGAAAAATATAGAAAAGAATTATCTAGATTATATTTCTCAAAATTTGATCTTATATTTGATCATAAGCTGAAAATTGATGAAATAAAGAGAAATAAAATAGTAAAAATGCTGGAACAAAAAAGTAAGGAAAAATTAAAAAGTAATGATTATAAAGGCGCAATAAAAGCCTTTAGGAGGGCAGAAAAATATTTTTTAAATTAAAATAAATTTAAATCTTAGAGTTTTTATAAAACAAATTAAATTTGTAAGTTTAAGAATAAAAAATAATGAAAGGGTTGATTTTTTTTCAGAATTCGTTTCTTTAAAGATATAACATTTTTGGTACTAATCATGGTTATGCCACAATCTACCTTGGAAAGCTTATTATTTTTTTTGATACTTTCTCTTCTTGCAACGTACATTGTTAATTTAAAGTTTTCTTCAAAATTAAAAATACAGAAGTAGTTTTTTATCTATCTTTTGTCTTAATTAGATTTATTTCCTCGGATCACTCCAGGTCTCTTTGTATAACCAACTCAAAAAAGTAAGAGTGAGTATATTACCAAATGCATAAGTTATTCCTAATAAAGGGTCATAAATATTGGCAATAATTGTCGACATAATAAATATTATTAACCCTGAGATAACCAAATCCTGAATAGGTAAATCTTTTAAATTAACAGAACTAATCATTTGATTATTTTAAATAATAGATTAAAAAATTATAAACCCAGATAGAGAATTATTTACTTATTGGTTTTTTACTTTATTTGAGTTCTTTTAAGAGAAGGATGAGATTATCATCCTATTTAAAAACTTTGTTTAAAAAAAACTTTTAATAAATATATAAATTAAATAAACATTTTATACATGAAAGTGATTTATTTATATCAATTTGATATTGGGAAAAAGGATATAGTTTTTAGAGATTGTTTTTAAGGATTTGGAAAACTTTAGTTATTATGAATATCTTAATTCAATCTCATTTCATCCCCCGGTGATGATAATAACTACATTAGTTTTCTTTTATATAAGGAGAAAAATTTTATTGCAGGGTGAAAAGCATTAGCAATTTATTTGATACCTGTATTTTTTAAAGAGTCGAAAATAAAATAAAGGAAGCAAATTAAGAAAACAATTACATATATAGAATCCATTTAACTAATCGATGTAATAGAGCTACTTAATCCATAAGTGAGAAATATAAAACTTGCAAATGTTACTCCAATCATTACCGTTGTATAGAGTTTATTTAATGTGAAATTATTACTTGATGAAAAATCAGCCACAACTAAATTTTTCATTGAATATTTATCCCTACTTTTGAAATTGCTACTTTTAACAAAGCTGCCTAAAATGGGTTCGGTTGAGACATTCAATCCTTGATTAATAACTGAATTTAAACCTTTATCTTCATTAAAGAATTTTGGGAACATATAAGTGTGCCACAATGTTATTACTGCAACCCAAAAAACAACGCTTACGCCTGCGATTCCAAAAAGTAAAAATCTAAAATTTTCCATATTTTTTTTTAATTTTTAATTAAATTAAATCTACATCAAACTAAATATTCAAATATTTTTATTTAAAAAATATACTTAAAAAAATTCAATTAATCATAATTAGTTGTGATTAATGATTAAAAATAATGTTATTAAGAGTTTTTGTATAAATATAAGTTAATGATTTAATCAATTATTAATTTTAAAAGGTCAAAATAATTACCAAATTTACTATTACTTTATAAAAATGGATTTTAGAGTTTTACTTGTTATTACACCAATAGTATTTTCATGGATATTTACAGTTTTTTGGTTAGGTAGATGGGATGTATTTAGATTGACACCACTTGGACTACCCAAGAAGGGAGTTGCTCCTTTTGAAAACTATCAAGTATGGGAAGATTCTGCACTAATTCCGGATAAAGGCAGACCAGCAGAAGGTTATCCTGTGTTTACAGTAAGAACTGCAGCTGTAAACGCTTTAGGAATTCCAACTGTTTTCTTTCTAGGAGCAATTTTGGCAATGCAGTTCAAATCTTATTAATTAGGTACTTTGATGGATATAAGATTTTTTATTGTTGGAGCCCCCTTCGTAATTGCCTTTTTCTATACCTTATTTTGGCTCAGAAAATGGGGTGCTTTTAAATTTCCTGATGATAATTTGTCAAAAAAAATGACTTTAAAAAATCAATCAGCAGAGCAAAGTTATATTTTGGAAAATATCTTTTTAACAAAAAATTAAATTAAATTCACTTATTTTTATTTATAAAATTTTCATGATTCCAATAGAACAGTATTTATTTTTTGCAGTTTCTCTTTACGCTTTTTTTCATCTTTCAATAAGAATAGTAAGTGTATTAATTAGTTTTTCCTAAATAAAAATTAGATAAAATATAAAACACTTATTTGTATAAAATTAATCTTTCTAAATTAAGAAAATCATTATATAAATATAAAAGTAGATATTAGGGCAATCTACTAGCCGATAGCTTTGATAAGTACGGTTTGTAATGAGAACCTCCCTTTAACCTCATTTTCTTTTTCGCAATCTTAGAAAATGAGGTTTAAATATTCTTAGAAAAGAAAATAATATAAGGTTAAAGTTAAGTATCAAAAATAAACTCTTTCAATTAAAAAATATCTATGCCTTTGTATATTATTTACTTTTAAAAAAATAGTTTTTTATTTATAAAGAATATGTAGATATTTGGCGCATCTGCAACGGTTTAAAATCCGTCTTTATGAACCTAGCCAAAAAAATATTCTTAACTACGTTTTAGTTATTTTAGTAGTTAGGAATATTTTTATTAAATATTAAAATTTTAGAGAATTTATCTCATCCATAGGTGAATTTAATGATTAATGAATTAAATAAAAAAGATACTTTAGAGAATATTTATAGAGATTTAGAATCTGGGATGCCAGAGAATAAATCTATAAAGGAGTACGCCCTTCCTAATGCTAGGCAATGGTTAGGAGGAAGATTTGTTGCTATATGGGTTTTGCCAATTTATTTAATTAGAAAGTTTGCAAAGTTTTCTTCCTCATCCGCTTTTGTTAAACCATATTCTCCCTCTGAAAATGGTCCATCATATAAACAACCAGAAACACTATTTACTACTTTGAGGAATGTTTTTAAGGGTGAAGATCATTTGAGATTTTTTGATCATAGATTTATTGGTATTTGGGTTTTACCAATTGCCATAACTGGGATAGTTTTTGAAATCCTATTAATAGCTCCTACTAATAACACTGCACCTTTTAATTAAGTATTTCTAAGATCAAATCTTTAATTTTTAGGATAACTAAAATTATATTATTTTTCTTTAAAAGTTCTATTGAAAATTACTTAAAAGATTAAGATAAAATTTTTATCTTAGAGTTATTTTATTTTCAAAATTAGATGGTTTAAATAATTGAGAATGTTTGACATACCTTTTAATATAAAAAAGAATAGCTTATTCTTTAATGTCTAGAAAAATAACAACCGTAATTTCTTTTAAAATTGAAAGTTCATTTGAAGAATGGGTAAAAATTTTTGATAGTAAAGAAGCAGATCTAAGACATTCTGAATTTGATATTAAACCACTATTTAGAGGATTTAGTAAAGATGATCCTAAAAAAGTAATTTGTATACATCAGGCTCCAGAGGGAAATATTCAAAAGTTTGTTCAAGCAAATAGTGAATGGATAAAAAGTCACAAAGTTGATTTCTCTAGTATGGAAGAATCATCTTGGATATGAATCTTTTTAGAATTGCTAAAGCAATTATAGTTTTTTCATTATTATCTTATTTGAGTATTAGTTTTTTAAGAAATTATAATTCTTTAGAAAATATAGAAAAAAGATGTATTCTTAAATTTGAAAAAGATTTTAAAAATCAGTTGGGAACATCTTATGAAGAATGGAATCAAATTTTAGATTTAGCTGATAACAATTATTTAAAATGTATGGGCATACCTCAGTATTAATTATGGGAGAGGCAAAGAGAAGAAAAAATTTAGGTATTCCACCTAGAGAAAAAAATGAAGAGATAAAGCTGCCCCAACTCGATAAAAAAGCCATACAGCAAAAAGTTAGGTCTACACTATATAAATATCCAATTATCCCCTTTCTCTTTTATGGAGCTGCCATAGTTATCCTAATCGGAGGTTTATTTTATGTTTTCAAATCCTTTAATATTGCTTAATTATGAGGATAGTGAATTTTGATATTGATCACTCTTTATAACCATTTTTTAAAAAAACTTTAAAGATATTAAATTATCAAAAATAAATGTGCAATGAATGATGAAAAAATAATAGATGATAATTATTTACGATTGACACAATCTTGAGGTGCTGTAATTTTAGATTAAATTAATACTATTTATGAAAAAAATAAATAAAAAATATGCTGAAATAATGCGTCAAGCTGATAATGCAGTTGGAAGAAAAGAAGTAGTTAGTTTATTAAAAAAAGCTGCAATGATAATGTCTAAATCTGAGGAAAACTTAGCTGCTTAAGTTAGAAAACTATTTTATTAGGATAAATAAAATTCCATAAAGAATGATTGATGAGGATGCAGCCATAATGATAAATGGTAGTATCATGCCTGAGTTTAACCATCTTAAAAGTCTAATTTTTTTGTTTATTACTCTGGGCATCTTTTCTGAATCCCTTAATTGCAACTTAACAAGTAAATAAATGCTGTAAATGATTACTTAATCTTTTTTAAATATCATTGTTTGGCTATTTTGGAATTAAATTTTCTGAAGAAAATTATTATAATTGAATCCGGATTTTTATCTTGAGAGAAATTTCTAGGTAATTAATACCTTGTATTCTTCAAATTTCTCATGCAAGATTTAGAAACATTAGATTTTAAATAATGATTGAAAATTTAAAAGATAGCCCTGAAGAATTTAAAGATTATGATTCAGAACTGTTACTTAAGATTCTAAATAAGACATCACTGGAGAATAAAAAAGGTGATGATAAAGAACTATTTGTAGATGAAAATTGGAAAATTAATTCAAAAAATATGAGTAATATAATTCCTTCAGATAATTCAAATTTGAAAAGAATACTATCAGATATATTCCCAAATAAAAAAATAATGATTCATGATAATAATGATGGGTCGCAAACAATTTTCTTATCTTAATTTACGAATTATTAAAAGCTTATTTATACTTTTTATGCAAAGTTTATTTTTTTGAGAAAAATTAGTAAAAATTACTCTCGCGGAATTTTTTTGAAGATGTTATCGTTCATTAACGTTCATCCAAGTTTATATCTCTGGACGCATGATATGGGAGTAGGGAACGGGATTCTCATTAACTGCAAAAGATCATGAATAACCTCTTACAAATAAGAGAAAAAATCAAAAGAGCCAACAGGCTATATGAAGCCCAACTTTTGGCAACTAAAAGTGGAGAAGTTACTCCATACAGAAGATCTGTCTTTGAAGAAAGAATCAGGAAAACACAAAAAGAAATGAAATTGAAAGACTCAAAAAATTAAATTCTTTTTTGAAACTGATCAATTAAGAGGGGTTTATCCCTCTTTTTTTATTTTTACAAAAACAACGTAATTATTAATTTATTTTTTCGATTATCGATTATTAAAAAGAACATAATTTTGATGCTTTTACTATTGATTTAATTTATATAAATGGCAAATTTAATTCAGTAATTAAGAGGTAAATAAATATGTTTAAAAAGAAAAATAAACAAATTAAAACCTCACCCAATAAATCAAATTTAGATCAAGTTTTATGGTTTATAGAAAATTATTTGCCCCAAAAGAAAGATAGAGGTGTTCAAAAAAAATTGTATATGGATAATCTAGAAGCAGAGACTATTAAAATATTTTCTAAATTAGCCTCTACACGTTCTAAAACATTATTACCAACTACAAAAAATACGACAATCTCTTTTACCTTTGGTAATTGGGCCTTGCCTTACCTGAAATTGCTTAAGAAAATAGGAATAGCTAAGTAAGAAAATTGTGATCGGCTAGAACTATATTTATCCCGCAAATAAAAATAATTAAAGATTAAAAAGTCTCAGAAAGTTCTTTTCGAAATTTAAGGAAGAATACTTACTTTACATAAAAAATACAATTGCTAAGTTTAAGATAAGAGATCTATCCATTAATGTTTCTAAATTATCTGCCTAGTGAAATGGTTGAAGTTGTTGGTTTGACAATGATTTTTTCATTTCTAGTTGGAACCATCTTGATTTTGTTATTTACATCGGATCAGGCAAATACAAAGAATCTATATTTAAAGAAGGCTAAATAAATTTTAAATAATTTGTTTATCTATATAGGACCTCTGTTTTTAATAAAGTTAACTCGCAGGTGTAGAACATAATTTTTAATATTGATACATAAACAAATTTAAGATTATGGGCGAAGCCAAAAGAAGAGAAGAATTAGGATTGCCACCTAGACAAAAAAATAAATTAAATAAATCTGATAGATACTTTTCATGGCTTCCAATTAATAAATCAAGAATTAAGAAATACCCTTACATGGGTGTAGCAACAATGGCACTAGGAGCGATAATTTTCTTAGTAAGTGGAGGCGCAAATAGTATTAATTAGTTAGATTTTGGCTTGGCTTAGAATATATCTAAGATTTTTTTTGTAAAAGTTTAACGCCAGATATTATTGAGATTATTGAGGCTATACCAAGAAATATCGAGTAAAAAGGTTGCAAATTAATAATGCTAAAATTACCCGTATGCCATTTTATTAACCAAAAAGCATCTACTCCTAATGGTTGAAGAATACTATAAATAGTCCCAGATACAATAGTGATTAGTAAGGGGATTGCTGAAATTGCGGTTATTTTTCTGTGAATTTTTCTTTGATTTGTTTTTAATTTTTCCATCTATTTCCTCAAATAGATATGTAATTCTTTTTCGTTTTTGCATGGCATCCATTTATCTTGATTCTTATGTATTCCTTCGCAACCAAGTTCTAAAGATCTATTTTCGGCGTCCTCTTCAGAAAGAAATGTACCCCTCATATGTGCATGTGAATAACTATTGAAATTTAGAGATAAGGAAAATAAAAAAATAAAAAATTTAAAATTTCTAAGAAAAATATGCATTATTTCAAATAAGTATTTGTATTAAGGAGAGATTTTATCAAATATTTTTGTTTTGCCATTTTTACTAAATGAAACTACTTTGTAGTTCTCATAATCATGAGAGTGCGAGTGGTGAGAATGCATTTCCATACCTGGAGAGCCAAGTGGCATGCCCGGAACTGCTATCCCATTGATATTTGGTTTTTCTCTAAAAAGTTTGTTGATTGATTCAATCGGGACATGTCCTTCAATCGTATAGTAAGCTATTTGAGCAGAGTGACATGATCTCAGGTTATTGGGAATTTGATATTGGTTTTTAATTACTGAAACATCCTCAACTATATTATCAATAACTTTTAATCCATTATCTCTTAAATGATTTATCCATTTTTTGCAACAACCACATGATGCTGATCTGTAAGAAAAAACTTTTGGTATATCTATATTTTCTTGAGTTAAAGCAATACTCTTATTTGGATAAATTGTATTTGTAAAAAGAATTCCAGAAAAAATTAAATAATTTAAAAGTCCTCTTTTCTTAAATATTTTATTAAATGCCATACTAATTACGATGATTAAATTTAATATGTAAATTAACCATAAATGAAAATTTATTAAATTGCTATTTAATTAAAATTAAGACACTCATAATTGCCATTAAAAGATTTTCGATAAAACTAATAATTCCCAAAGGAGTTTTTGCATATCCACCAATACATGCACAATTTAATTTTAATTTATCCAAATAAACAGCCTTAAAAACTGAAATCATTCCAGAAATTCCTAAAATTAGGGCAATAAAAATAATTAAAGAGGGTGGAGCAGAATTAAGAAAACTTATTCCAATTAATAATTCGCAAAAAGGATAAA